>NZ_CP065424.1:2725000-3330000 GCF_017809215.1 Heyndrickxia oleronia | reverse complement strand
ACAGCTTACACTTGCTGTCTTAATTATCTTGCCGATCATGTTCTTGATATCAACAAAATTAAGGCAAAATATTCGTAGATCTTGGCAATTTATGAGAATTAAACAATCAAAACTGAATTCGCATTTAAATGAAAGCATCCAAGGAATACGTGTCACACAATCGTTTACACAGGAAAAAGAAAATATGCAATTTTTTGATGGGGTTAATACAGAGAATTATGAGGCATGGCGAATTGCAACGAAAAAAAATGCGTTTTTCCGCCCTCTTATTGAATTAACTAATGCTGTTGGTTCAGCCGTTCTTATTTGGTATGGTGCTCATCTTATTCAAACAGGATCATTGAAACTAGGTGAATTTGTTTCCTACGCTTTTTACCTCGGCATGTTTTGGGAACCGATCTCTCGTATCGGTCAAGTGTATAATCAATTGTTAATGGCAATGGCTTCCTCAGAAAGAATTTTTGAATATCTAGATGAAAAGCCGATTGTGCATGAGAAGGATGAGGCAATCGAATTAGGAGATATGAAAGGTCATATTCAGTTCGAAAATGTAGAGTTTTCATATGATGATAAAAGAAAAGCTTTAAAAGATGTGAGCTTGGAAATGAAAGCTGGGCAAACTATTGCATTAGTCGGGCATACTGGGTCCGGAAAGACAACGATTGCCAATTTAATCAGTCGTTTCTATGATCCAACAAGTGGTTCCGTGAAAATTGATGGCCATGATTTGCGTGATATTTCCTTAAAAAGTTTAAGAAGTCAAATTAGTGTTGTCCTTCAGGATACATTTATTTTCTCTGGAACCATTATGGAAAATATAAAATTTGGTCGTCCAGATGCGAAAGATGAGGAGGCAGTTGCAGCGGCAAAGGCAATCGGTGCCCATACTTTTATTGAAAATCTTCCAAATGGATATGAAACACAAGTAGAAGAAAGAGGAAATATATTATCTGTTGGTGAAAGGCAGTTATTATCATTTGCTAGGGCGTTGCTTGCTAATCCGCGGATCATTATTTTAGATGAAGCGACTGCTAGTATTGATACTGAAACAGAAGTCCAAATACAACGTGCGTTAAAAACGTTATTAAAGGGAAGAACTTCAGTCATAATTGCCCATCGCCTATCTACGATTCGTGAGGCTGATAAAATCTTTGTTCTTGATCATGGAGATATCATTGAAGAAGGAAATCATGATCAATTAATGGAGTATCAAGGAGAGTATTACAGACTAGTAAAAGCACAATTTAAAATGTTAGAGGCTATATAAGAAGAAGACTATATCTTCTTCTTTTTTTATGCCCTTTTCTTAAACTTTGGTGTTATCTAAGCAAAGTTTTAACTAATATATCGACTGGAAATCGCTACACCTTCATTTTACAGAGAAAAGAGCTGTAGTCTTGAATCCTTTTGGGAGTTAAACTACGTCTTAGGTCGTATACAAAAATAAATCTAGAGTTTGTTATGGAAACTTATGATTTCTTTTATGATTATGGTAACGAAAGGAGGTCGTATAAATTGAAAAATGTATTTTTGTTTATACTGGCAGGTATTCTTGTAATGGTTGCTTTAGGAAGCTTAGGTCATATAATCGGAATGGCTATTAGTCTCCTGTTAGTATATTTTTCCTTTAAACAGTTTATTAAGACTGAATCATTCTTCGGTAAATTATTTTGGGCGATGGTTGGGATATGCAGCCTATTTGCTGTACTTGCAAGCTTGCCAGCAGTAGCTGGAATAGCAGCATTATGTATTTTATACGTTGTGTATAAAAATTGGAAGAAACCAGAAAAGGTAAAGGTTGAACAGGAAGTATATGATCCATTTGAAAGTTTCGACCAACAATGGAATGAAATTCAAAAGAAATATCACTAAATAGATAAATTTATAAAAAATGAATTGTGATAGAGGAGCGATGATGATGACTACTTTATTTGAAAGAATTAAACATACAGTGATGGCTGATCTAAATGATACCATGGATAAAAAAGAATATAAAAATCCAATTTCAAAGTTAAATCAATACTTACGTGAAAGTGAAAATGAAGTTAAGAAAGTAGAAAAGTTAATCGAAAGACAATATTTATTAAAAGAAGAATTTGCTCGTGAATTAAAACAAACTGAGTATATGGCTGAAAAAAGATGTCAACAAGCAGAAATAGCTCTTCAGGCAAATGAACTCTCCCTCCACCAAATTGCTATAGATGAGGAGGCACTTTATAAGGTGCAAGTACTTAGTTTACGAGAAGCACATGGAGAAGCCGTAGAACAATTAGAAATATTAGAGAAAAAGCATCGAGAAATGAAAATGAAATTAAAAGAAATGCAAATTAAAAGATTAGAACTGATGGGTAGAGAAAATGTAATTAAGGTGACAAAGAAAATGAATCAAGTACTGGATAACTCTGTTATTAGTAAAGCTAATACTCGATTTGAAGAAACAGAAAGATACTTAGATCACTTAGAAACTAGAATGGGTGCAGGATATGATATGTCGATGTTTGATTCTCGTATAAAAGAGCTTGAAAAAGGTTTAAAAAAGGATGAAACTACTATTAATGACTAGTAAATTCATGATAATATAGAAAAGCATATAGTAATGAAATCAGGTAGTAGGTTCCTCATATTTGAGTATCTTACTACCTAATTAAAAATATTTCGTCAGTAGTGACAAAAAGGAGGCAACATGGGAAAAAGATCTGAACAAAATCCTATAACATGGTTAATCTTAGTTGCCCTTGTCGGAATCTTATTTGAAATTTCTTTTAATACTGAATCCTTAGTGTTTCTTGGGGTTTCTGCATTACTTATTTATTTTGGTAAAAAGAAAAGCACAAAATCTTCTGGCGCTATTTATATCATTGTCGGTATTTCAATTTTTGTTATTACAATTATTTCCACAGTGTTTTTCAAAATTGTATTGTTTTGTGTATTAATTTATCTCTTATTTAGATATCGGAAAAAAAAGAAGCATCCAAAAATAATCAAGGTAGAAACAGTAGAATCATCGAATCAATCAAAAATCAATCGAAAACAACCCTATATAAAAAATAAATTCTTTGGTAATCAAAGAATTGAAAATAATATTTATGAATGGGATGATATAAATATTCAATGTGGGCTTGGTACAACGGTCATAGACCTTAGTATGACCATGCTTCCGATTGGAGAATCCACTGTAGTTATTAGAGGAGTGATTGGAAATATCCAATTGCTTACTCCATATGATGTAGCGATATCAGTTAATCATTCATCGATTACGGGAAATGTAAATATATATGGTTTAGAAGAGAATCTTTTTAATCAAAATACAATTTACTACTCAGATAATTACGATGAGACAACGAGAAAAATAAAGATTATCACCTCATTACCATTTGGAAATTTAGAGGTGAGGCACGTATGAGTATCCAAAAATCCTTTATAATTTACTTTAGTACGTTCTCCATTGTTATCGCTATATTTATTTCAGCAATTTATATTCAAACGGTTCAAACGGACTGGTATCAAGCATTATTTTTTCAACAAATCTTTCTTGTCCCTGTCGTTGTTTTTATTATTGTAACTAGTATTATTATAGGAATCGTTTGTGGATTAGTTATTGGCTATATTATGAAGAAGAAGTTAGAGGACGTAGATGCTCACTTAATTGAACTTGAGAAAGGTGAATTTAATTTATCAAAATTACAGCCTGAAAAATTAAATGAAATTTCAATGTTATACGAAAGAATACAACGAATTCAAAATCGTATGGATGATCAAGTTGAAGCATCGCAAAAACTTGCAAATGAGCGGGCTGACTGGAATGAAAAAATGAAGCAGGAGATTTTATCCCAGGAAAGAAATCGCTTAGCAAGAGAGTTGCATGATTCTGTTAGCCAGCAGCTTTTTGCTGCAACAATGCTATTATCTGCTATCAATGATAACCCTAATCCAGATCCAGTAATAACAAATAAACAAATGAAATTAGTTGAGGAAGTAATTAATGAGTCACAATCAGAGATGAGAGCGCTACTTCTTCATTTGAGACCGATACAATTAGAAGGAAAAAGCCTAAAAGAAGGGGCAGAGGAGTTATTGCATGAATTAACAGCTAAACTTCCTTTGAAGGTAACATGGAGAATAGATGATGTCATTCTAAATAAGGGAGTAGAGGATCATTTATTTCGAATTATGCAGGAATCCATTTCGAATACCCTACGCCACGCGAAAGCTAAAATGTTAGAATTGCACTTATTTAAATTAGATCAATTTGTTCTTCTTAAAATAATAGATGATGGAATTGGCTTTGAAATGGGAAAAGAAAAAGCGGGTTCTTACGGATTACAGAATATTCGTGAACGAGCAGCAGAAATAGGTGGAACGATTAAAATGATTAGTTTTCCGGCAAAGGGAACTAGTATAGAAGTGAAGATTCCTATATTAAATAAAGGATGAGGTCATAATGATAAAGGTATTACTTGTTGATGATCACGAAATGGTTCGTATAGGTGTTTCTGCTTTTTTATCCATTCAGCCTGATATTGAAGTTGTTGGCGAAGCAGAAAATGGGCAAAAAGGTGTTGAACTAGCCTTATCATTGCGACCAGATATTATTTTAATGGATCTGGTCATGAATGAGATGGATGGAATACAAGCAACAAAAGAAATTATCCAGCAGTGGCCTGAGGCAAAAATAATTATTGTAACGAGCTTTATTGATGATGAAAAAGTGTATCCTGCACTAGAAGCAGGAGCAACGAGTTATATGTTAAAAACATCAAAGGCGAATGATATTGCTGATGCTGTTCGCTCTACATATGAAGGACAATCAGTATTGGAGCCTCAAGTTACTGGGAAAATGATGATGCGAATGAAACAAGGGAATAAACGGCCATTACATGATGATTTAACAAATCGTGAGCTAGAAATTCTACTATTAATGGCTGAAGGCATGACAAACCAAGAAATTGCGGATCAATTATTTATTGCACTAAAAACGGTAAAAACTCATGTTAGTAATATATTAAGTAAACTAGAAGTTCAGGATCGCACACAAGCGGTCATTTATGCATTTCAACACCAATTAATCAAGAAGTAGAGAGAAGGGATATTAACATCCTTCGTCTCTCTTTTTTTGTATCCATCGACCTTCATATTAGTGCTTTATGTAGTACCTTTTATCATCAGGTTAATACTATATTTAATAGGAAACGAGATTTTTTGACAGTCATCTTCTCCTTATGAAATTAGTATGCTAGAATGGGGAAGATTAGGAACTCTTTTAATAGTGGGGGATTTAAAGTGAAAAAAGAATTTGTCGTCATTGGACTAGGACGATTTGGTGGTAGTATCTGTAAAGAATTAGCAGAACAAGGAATGGAAGTTATGGCTATTGATGTTGATGAAGATCGGGTAAATGAATTTGCATCGATTGCTACTCATGCTGTCATTGCGGACACTACTGATGAAACCGTATTGAAAAACCTAGGGATAAGAAACTTTGATCATGTTATCGTCGCAATTGGTGCTGATATTCAAGCAAGTATACTAACTACACTCATGTTAAAAGAAATTGGTGTGAAAAATGTAACTGTAAAAGCACAAAATGATTATCATGCAAAGGTTTTAGATAAAATTGGTGCCGACCATGTTGTCCATCCAGAAAGAGATATGGGAAAACGGATTGCTCATCACATTGTTTCGAATAATGTGTTAGATTATATCGAGCTTTCAGATGAATATAGCATAGTTGAAATTGCTGTAAATGAGCGTATTACTGGTAATTCAATTGTGGATTTAAATATTCGCGCTAAATATGGAATTAATATTGTCGCTATTAAAAGAGGAAATTCAATGATTATTTCTCCACAAGCATATGATGTTATCGAAAAGAATGATATTTTAATTGTTATCGGTGCGGATTCGGATATCAACAGATTTGAGAAAAAACTTTCTCAGTAACTATTATATATAACTAAAAAAGGAACCATCTCCTACTATTGAGTGAGTGGTTCCTTTTCGTTTTTTATACTTCCATAATAATTGGCATGATCATTGGACGTCGTTTTGTTTTTTCATAAAGGAAAGGTGCTAAAGTGTCGGTAATTTCATTTTTAATTTCGGTCCATTGAGAAGTTTTTCTTTCCATTACTTTGTTTAAGTGCTTTGAGATGAGATTTTGTGCTTCGCTAATTAAATCTCCTGATTCACGCATATAAACAAATCCTCTAGAAATAATGTCAGGACCAGATGCTATTTTAAATTCACCCATATTAATCGATACGACAACAACAACTAAACCTTCTTCAGACAATATACGTCGATCGCGGAGAACAATATTACCGATATCTCCAATTCCATTTCCATCAATATAGACATTTCCGGAAGGGATTTTGCCCGCTACCTGTGCACTCTCACTTGTTAAAGCAAGAACTTCACCATTATCCATAATGAAACAGTTCTCTTCAGGAACACCACAGTCCATAGCTAGTTGTGCATGAGTTTTCTGCATGCGATATTCACCGTGAATTGGCATAAAAAATTTCGGTTTTATTAGTCTAAGCATTAATTTTTGTTCCTGCTGTCCACCGTGTCCAGAAGTATGAATATCATTTAATGGACCATGAATGACTTCTGCACCAGCACGGTATAGTAAATTAATGGTTCGATTTACACTAATAGTATTACCAGGTATTGGTGAAGAAGAAAAGACGACCGTATCCCCAGGTTGAATTTGGATTTGACGATGTGTTCCATTAGCAATTCGGGATAAGGCTGCCATTGGTTCTCCTTGACTGCCTGTACATAAGATAGTGACTTTATTTGCAGGTAAACGATTAATTTGCTGTGCATCAATAAATGTATCTTTTGGGCATTGGATGTAACCAAGGTCATGTCCGATATTTATGGCTGCCTCCATACTTCTTCCAAAAACTGCGATTTTTCTTCCGTTTGCTACTGCAGCTTCCGCAACTTGTTGTAATCTGTGAATATTCGAAGCAAAAGTTGCAAAAATTATGCGGCCGTCTACTTTTCTAAAAACGTCCTGAATGCTTTCACCGACACGTCTTTCAGACATGGTGAAATGAGGAACTTCACTATTTGTGCTATCTGATAAAAGACAAAGAACGCCTTCCTTACCAATTTCAGCCATTTTTGTTAGGTTGGCAGGTTCACCAACTGGAGTGAAATCAAACTTAAAATCCCCAGTATGTACAATATTCCCTTGAGGTGTTTTAACAACAATCCCGTAGGAATCTGGAATACTGTGAGTCGTTCTAAAGAAAGTAACAGAAGTCTTTCTAAATTTAATTACATCATCCTCTTGAATTTCATGAAAAGTTGTTTGTCTCAAAAGTCCATGCTCTTCAAGTTTATTTTTTAGAAGTCCTAAAGCAAGTTTACCAGCGTAGATTGGTATATTTACTTGTCTCAATAAGTAAGGAATTCCACCAATATGATCTTCATGACCATGTGTGATAAACAAACCTTTAATTTTATCCTCATTTTTAACTAAATACGTGTAATCAGGGATAACATAATCAATTCCTAGTAATTCATCTTCAGGAAATTTGATTCCAGCATCTATAAGTATAATTTCATCTTGGAATTGGACCGCATAAGTGTTTTTTCCGATTTCCCCTAAACCGCCAAGGGCAAATACGGCTGTTTGATCATTTTTTACAAATTTCATATTGTTTATTTAGTCTCCGTTATTTCATAATTTGCATGGTTCTTTTCATATTCTAGATATGAACCTTTTAAAAGTTGTACAAATTCAATATTTATTTGACGGTTTTTTAAAGATTTGCGAACTTCTCTTTCTGAGCTTGCCTCGACATAAATAGCATCCGTATTTTCACGAACTGGTACTTCATTTTTGTTTTCTTGATAATAAACTTTATAAATCATCTTTCTCTCTCCTTACTCCGTTTTCAAAGGTAACTTTTTCTATTATATAAAAAGTTAACAACTTTTTCATGCATTTCATTGTGCGTTATTTTTAAGGTTTTTGCAAAATGGTTTCTGATTGTACTCCTTAAGTCTTACAATTAGGGCGTTATTGGCATATTGATATAGAATAATCCCTCTTATTTTTGAGGGACTTTTTATTTAGGCAAAAATTTATCATTTATGCTACTAATTTTTTCTTTCGTAATAAATCTTTCCATTGTTTGACTAATTTTTTTCTTAGTCTTTTTAACATGGAAGATCACTCCCTACTTCTATTTTAATGTTATTTTTCTGAAAGTAAAGTCGGTCAGGAAGATTCTTATATGTATTATATGTTTTTAGACAAGTATTATCATGGGTTTTTATGGGAAATATTCGATTTTGGATTCTTTTTTCGCTTTGGCTCTTTTCTCAAACATCGTTGCTATTAGTAAAGTTTTAACGAATAACTATCGGTTAAAAGACCACTACATCTTTCATTTCACTGAGAAAAGTGCTGCAAACTCCATAAGAATCGCTAAATTCTTTATTGGGTGTAAAAGCCGGCAGTTGGGCTTTTACAAAAGCAACAAACGATACGAAAACAGCCTTCGTTTTTGGATTAGTTCAATAAAGTAGAAGCTTGTGTTAAAATTCAATGTGCTAAATGAATATAACCAAAGATAGTTAGGAGAATTAAAAAATGAAGAAAATTGTATTTTTTGATATCGATGGTACTTTGTTAGATAACGATAAAAAACTCCCTGAATCAACAAAGGAAGCTATATGGAAGTTAAAAGAAAGTGGAGTGTTTGTTGCAATAGCTACGGGTCGGGCTCCATTCATGTTTAAAGAGCTACGTGAAGAATTAGAAATTGACTCCTTTGTGAGCTTTAATGGTCAATACGTAGTTTTTGAAAATAAAGTCATTTATAAAAATCCTTTGGATCCTACCGAATTAGAAAATCTCATCAATTATTCTGCAAGTCACAAACATCCACTTGTGTTTTTAAATGAAAAGGAAATGACCTCTAATATAGAAAATCATCAATTTATTAGAAGCAGTATTGAGAGTCTAAAAATTAAACATCCTTCATTTGATCCAGATTTCTACAAGGGTCGAGAAATTTACCAATCACTTTTATTTTGTGAAGAAAAGGATGAGGTTCTTTATCTTGATGAGTTTAAGAAGTTTTACTTTCTCCGTTGGCATGAATTTTCAATGGACGTACTTCCAAAAGGTGGTTCAAAAGCAGAGGGAATCAAAAAGATGATTGAAAAGATTGGGTTTAAACTTGAAGATGTTTACGCTTTTGGAGATGGATTAAACGATATTGAGATGTTAGAAGCTGTGGGAACTGGGATTGCAATGGGCAATGCTCTTGATGTAGTAAAGCAACATGCAAATTATGTCACTACAGATGTAATGAATAATGGAATTGCAAATGGTTTAAAGCATTTTAAATTAATCTAGAATTTAAAGAATAAAGGGTTGTCTACCTAGGGTCAGTTCCCTGTGTAGTCAACCCTTAATCATGATTACCTATCAATGGCAATTGCCTGATCCATCGGTGTGAATGGATTTTTTTCATCAATATAATCATAGAACATTTTTCCATGTAAATGATCAATTTCATGTTGAAACGCAATGGCAGGTAGTCCTTTAAGACGAATCTTAATTTCTTTTCCATCAATATCATTCGCCTTTACCGTAATTCTTGCATATCTATGAACATAACCTGGAATAACCTCATCTACCGAAAGACAACCCTCTCCACTACTCAAGTAGGCTTTTTCAACTGAATGACTCACAATTCGAGGATTAAATAACATATAACTATGTAATTGCTCTTTTTCATCTATAACGTGAACAGCAATCATTTTTTTTGATACATTAATTTGTGGAGCAGCTAACCCAATGCCAGGACGTAATCCATATTTATTTGCAATTTCAGGATCTTGGCTATTTAATATATATTCATGTAAGCTCTTTAGAATTTCTTGATCTTCTTTAGACGGAGGCATTTTTACATCTTCTGCTACTTTCCGTAATGTTGGATGTCCGTCTCTGATGATATCCTTCATTGTAATCATAATAATATCCCCCTTCGCACTAACTAATTTACATATTGATTAGAATACCAAATCCATAGTAAAAAGTTAAACAAAAAAATATAATGCCAGTAGAAAAAATTTGTCATATGATAGTTCCAAATGAATAGGTATAGTTATATATTTTATTTTTTGGACAAGCCTTACTTCACAACAATCCAGCTTATATACTGTAGTTTAAGGGGGAACATTCGTGGCTCGATATAAACTTTTACTTCTGCTTGTACTAATTCTTGGCTTGTTAACAGGATGCAAAGTTGTCCCGGAAGAAAAAATATACGATATTATGGAACAAACCGTAGTAAAAGAAAAGGATTTTGAAAAGCAGCAAAAGCCTTTAACGGAGTTAGAATCAAAGGAAAAAAAAATATTTGAAGAAATAATGGATCTAGGGATGAAGGATATGGAGCAAATGACAAAACTTGCGAATTTAGCCCTTGATAATTTAAAAGAACGCAAAGAAAAGATGGAACTTGAACAAAAGTCGATGATTGCTTCAAAAAAGGAATTCTCAAAAATTGAAGATCCCATTGAGAAAATCGAGTCGAAACAACTGAAAAAAGAAGCTCAAGATCTGTTTCAATTGATGGAAAAACGATATGCTTTTCATGACCGATTATATGAAGCATATAACAAAGGGATTGAAACGAATATACAATTATATAAACTTCTTATGAAAAAAGATGTAAGTATGGATGATTTAGAAAATCAAATTGAAATTACAAATAAAGCCTATTCAGAGGTATTAAAGATGAATGAACAATTTAATGAACAGACAAAAAAATTTAATAATGAAAAGAAAAAATTTTATAAGCTTGCAAAAATAAATATTGATTAAGTGAGGCTGGGACAAAACCCACCTCTGAGATGAAAAAGCCGGTGAATTTTACGACGAGTAAAATTTCACCGGCTTTGATTTTTTTACAATAAAATAAGGACCACTTCTGATAAAATTAAGTTACCACACCAAATAAAATCAGAAAGAAGGATCCTTATGTTTAAAAATTATACCATGAATCAATTAGTTTTGCCTTTAGATTTAGAAGTAAAATTACAAAAAAATGATATTGCCTTTCATATCCATCATCTAGTTGAAAGTATTCCTCATGAAGTTTTCGAACCATTTCTGCGAAATGAGGGCTGTCCTGCTTATCATCCACGCATGATGCTTAAAATTATTTTATGTGCCTACACCCAATCTGTTTTTTCAGGGCGAAAAATTGAAGCCTTATTAAAAGACAGTATCCGGATGATGTGGCTAGCTCAAGGGTATGAACCAAGCTACCGTACAATCAATCGATTCCGTGTTCATTCAGATGTGAAAGAATTAATTCGCCAATGTTTCGTCCAATTTCGTTGCCAATTAATCGAAGAAAAACTAATCGATCAAGAAGCAATTTTTATTGATGGTACAAAGATTGAAGCAAATGCGAATAAATTTACGTTTGTCTGGAAGAAATCGATTGAGAAATATCATCACAGTTTAATTGAAAGGTCAAACCAGCTATATAACGAGCTACTTGAGAACGAAATTATACCTGAAATTGAACGGGAAGGTGATGAACAATTATCATTGAAAGAGCTCGCTCAATTGGTTGGAAAAGTGGACAATGTCGTAGCTGAGTATGATAAACAAATTGAGGAATCATCAGACGTTCCAGAACGAAAAGCTTTAAGAAGTGAACGCAAATACCCGAAACAAGTGCGTAAACAGTTGATTGATTTTGTCTTACGAAAACAAAAATACCAACGAGACTTTGAAATCTTTGGCACACGTAATAGCTATTCCAAAACAGATCTGGACGCGACATTTATGCGAATGAAAGATGATTATATGCAAAACGGACAATTGAAAGCTGGTTACAATGTACAAATCGCAACAGAAGGGCAATACACGCTTGCCTATAGTTTATTTTCAAACCCAACAGATACACGTACGTTAATTCCATTTCTTGATGAAATCGAGAACCATTATTTCGTGTTACCGAAACATATTGTCGCAGATGCAGGTTATGGTAGTGAACAAAACTATAATGATATCCTTTCGAACAGAAAACGAGAAGCACTGATTACGTATAATCTGTATTTGAAGGAGCAAAAGAAAAGTACAAACAAAACCCATTGAATCCCGAAAACTGGCAGTATTGTGAAGAAACAGATACATATATATGCCCTAACCAGAAACGTCTTGAATTTCAATATCATTCTGTCCGTACTGATCGTACGGGATTCCAACGAAGGTTCAAGATCTACGAGTGTGAGGACTGTTCGGGATGTCCATTCCGTTCATCATGTACAAAAGCGAAAGAAGGCAACAATCGAAAACTAATGGTGAATGAACAATGGGAACAACAAAAAGTATATGTGAGAGCGAAGCTTTCAGAAGAGAAAACGAGATCCATCTATCGAAAACGCAAAATCGATGTGGAACCGGTTTTTGGATTCTTGAAGGCTAATTTGCGTTTCACTCGATTTTCTGTACGAGGAAAATCGAAGGTAGAAAATGAAATGGGACTCGCATTAATGGCCGTGAATTTAAGAAAATTCACGGCCAAACAACTACGGTAATAGAAGAATCAACACACAAAAATAGAAAAAGTTGAATTTGAGTTCGCTCAAATTCAACTTTTTCACTATTTGAAGCTAGTTATGTCCCAGCCCCTTTTTTTATTATGAAGATAGAAGTTCTTTTATAACGGTATGAGAAGCCTTGCCGATCTTCACCTAATTTACATTAATTAAACAAAACCTAATAGTAACAAAGTTTGAGAAAAGAACCTTTAATTTAGATTGCAAATCTGTATAAGTTTTTGTAGTACAGATGAAAAATGTGATTAGTACAGTTGAAATGAAAGCGCTAATACAGAACTATTTACTATATTAAAAAAGTAAATTATAAAGAAAAACTTATTGATTGACGGGTTTCATAACTTGATGTACTCTAATAATGTAATTATATGAAATTGTATTAATTAAATCTGTAAATGAATTAATACAGATTCATTGATGATGGAATAGAATAGGTATTTCTTTTGTCATCAGATTAATATGAAAATGGTTACATAAAAACAAGGTTAATCCATTGATTAATTCATGGTACACTGGTTTGTTTTTGGGTAACCTATAGTTTGTATGTAATAAAAAATAAATTAATTTTTTTAGTGAGAAAGGATTGGTGACTTAATATGGCTTCAACTAAGAAGGCACAATTCGATGCGAAGAAAACGCTCGAAAAGATAGAAGAGCAATTCGAAATGTTCCAGATTTTAAATGAAGAAGGCAAAGTCGTTAACGAATCTGCAGTTCCTAATCTTTCTGATGAGGAACTTCAAGAATTAATGCGTAGAATGGTATATTCACGTATTTTAGATCAACGTTCAATTTCTTTAAACCGTCAAGGACGATTAGGATTTGTTGCACCGACAGCAGGTCAAGAAGCATCACAAATCGCTTCACATTTTGCTCTTGAGCAAGAAGATTACATTCTTCCAGGATATCGTGATGTGCCTCAAATCATTTGGCATGGTTTACCATTACACCAAGCATTTTTATGGTCTAGAGGTCATGTTGAAGGAATGAAAATCCAAGAAGGTTTAAATATTTTACCACCACAAATTATTATTGGAGCCCAATATGTTCAAACTGCTGGGGTTGCACTTGGATTAAAGAAACGTGGTAAAAAAGCAGTAGCAATTACATATACAGGTGATGGCGGTTCATCACAAGGTGATTTCTATGAAGGTATTAACTTTGCTGGTGCATATAAAGCTCCTGCTATCTTCGTAGTTCAAAATAATCAATTTGCTATTTCAACACCACGTGAAAAACAAACTGCTGCTAAAACAATTGCTCAAAAGGCTGTTGCTGCTGGTATTCCAGGACAATTAGTTGATGGTATGGATCCACTAGCTGTTTATGTTGCTGTGCGTGAAGCTCGCGAGCGTGCGATCAATGGTGAAGGACCATCATTAATAGAAACACTATGCTACCGTTATGGTCCACATACAATGTCAGGTGATGATCCTACAAAATATCGTACATCTGACCTAGATAATGAATGGGAAAGAAAAGATCCTCTTATTCGTTTCCGTAAATATTTAGAAGCGAAAGGCCTATGGTCTGAGGAAAAAGAAACAGAAGTAATTGAACAAGCAAAAGAAGATATTAAAGTTGCAATTAAGAAAGCTGATGACACTCCAAAACAAAAAGTAACAGATTTAATCTCTGTTATGTTTGAAGAAATGCCACATAATTTAAAAGAGCAAAATGAAATTTATCAAGCAAAGGAGTCGAAATAAGCCATGGCTCAATTAACTATGCTTCAAGCAATTACCGATGCGTTAAGAACTGAACTTAAAAACGATGAAAATGTATTAGTATTTGGTGAAGACGTTGGTCTTAATGGTGGGGTATTCCGTGCTACGGAAGGACTTCAAAAAGAATTCGGAGAAGATCGTGTATTTGATACTCCATTAGCAGAATCTGGAATTGGAGGTCTTGCTATTGGTTTAACATTAGAAGGATTCCGCCCAGTGCCGGAGATTCAATTCTTTGGTTTCTTATTCGAAGTAATGGATTCAGTAAGTGGACAAATGGCACGTTGGCGTTATCGTACTGGAGGAAGCTTACATGCACCAATTACAATCCGTTCACCATTCGGTGGTGGGGTTCATACTCCAGAATTGCATGCTGACAGCTTAGAAGGCTTAGTTGCTCAACAACCAGGTTTAAAAGTTGTTATTCCGTCTACACCTTATGATGCAAAAGGACTTTTAATTTCTTCAATCCGAGATAATGACCCAGTTATTTTCTTAGAGCATATGAAGTTATATCGTTCTTTCCGTCAGGAAGTTCCAGAAGAAGAGTACACAATTCCATTAGGTAAAGCGGATGTAAAACGTGAGGGTAAGGATCTATCTATTATTACTTATGGTGCGATGGTTCATGAATCTTTAAAAGCTGCAGAAGAATTAGAAAAAGAAGGATTCTCTGTAGAAGTAGTTGATTTACGTACAATAAGTCCATTAGATATTGATACAATTATTGCTTCTGTTGAAAAAACAAATCGTGCGATTGTTGTTCAAGAAGCACAAAAACAAGCAGGTATTGCTGCAAATGTCATTGCAGAAATAAATGAAAGAGCGATTCTTAGCTTAGAAGCGCCAGTATTACGTGTGACTGCACCAGATACTGTATATCCATTCTCTCAAGCAGAGTCTGTTTGGTTACCTAATTATAAAGATATTATTGAAACAGCGAAAAAAGTACTTACATTTTAATTAGATCTTCTAGGTTATCTATTTGAAATAAATAGGCAGTTTTATTAAACTGCCTCCATTCACTTAATAAGAAGAATTATTAATAGGAGGGTGAACAACCTTGTCATTCGAATTCAGACTACCAGACATCGGTGAAGGAATCCATGAAGGTGAAATCGTTAAATGGTTTGTAAAACCAGGCGATAAAGTTGCAGAAGACGATGTTCTTTGTGAAGTACAAAATGATAAAGCAGTCGTTGAAATTCCTTCTCCAGTAGAAGGAACGGTTGAAGATATTTTAGTAGATGAAGGAACAGTTGCCATTGTTGGTGATGTTTTAATTAAATTTGATGCCCCTGGTTATGAAGGACTTCAATTTAAAGGTGATCACGGTCATTCAGAACAAGAAGAGAAAGTTGAAGAAAAGGTTGAGGCTTCAGCACCTGCGGCTGCACCTGAGAATGTTACTGCATCAGCTGAAACTGTAGAGGCAGATCCGAACAAACGTGTTATCGCTATGCCATCAGTTAGAAAGTATGCACGGGAAAAAGGCGTTAATATCCGACAAGTTCAGGGTACTGGTAATAATGGCCGCGTTCAAAAGACAGATATTGATGCATTCTTAAGTGGTGGAGCACCTGTTCAAGCAGAACAACAAACAGAAACAGTTCAAGCGAATGAAACAGTCACACCTGCTCAAGTAGCTATTCCTGAGGGGGAATTCCCAGAAACACGTGAAAAAATGAGTGGAATTCGTAAGGCGATTGCTAAAGCAATGGTTCACTCTAAACAAACAGCGCCACATGTTACGTTGATGGATGAAATAGATGTAACCAAGCTTGTTGCACATCGTAAGAAATTTAAAGAAGTAGCAGCTGAAAAAGGCATCAAGCTAACTTTCTTACCATATGTTGTCAAGGCTCTTGTAAGTGCATTACGCGAGTTCCCTACATTAAATACGTCCATTGATGACGCTGCAGGTGAAATTGTTCAAAAGCACTATTATAATATTGGTATTGCTGCTGATACAGATAAAGGCTTATTAGTCCCAGTTGTGAAAAATGCAGATCGTAAATCTGTATTCTCCGTTTCACAAGAAATTAATGAATTAGCTGGAAAAGCACGCGATGGTAAATTAGCTCCAAATGAAATGAAAGGTGCTTCATGTACCATCACGAATATTGGTTCAGCTGGTGGCCAATGGTTTACTCCGGTAATTAACCATCCTGAAGTCGCTATTTTAGGAATTGGAAGAATTTCTGAAAAACCTGTAGTAAAAAATGGTGAAATTGTAGCAGCACCTGTGTTAGCATTATCATTGAGCTTTGATCATCGTATAATTGATGGAGCTACCGCTCAATACGCGCTAAACCATATTAAGCGACTATTGAACGATCCTGAATTATTATTAATGGAGGCGTAAAAAATGGTAGTTGGAGATTTCCCAATCGAAACAGACACTATAGTAATTGGTGCAGGCCCTGGTGGGTATGTTGCTGCAATTAGAGCAGCACAACTAGGACAAAAAGTAACAATTGTAGAAAAAGGAGAGCTTGGTGGGGTTTGTTTAAATGTAGGTTGTATCCCATCAAAAGCTTTAATTACTGCTGGTCACCGTTATGAAACAGCAAAACATTCGGATGATATTGGTATCTCCGCAGAGAATGTAACTGTTGACTTTTCTAAGGTTCAAGAATGGAAAGGCCAAGTAGTAAATAAATTGACTTCTGGTGTAGCAGGTTTATTAAAAGGGAACAAAGTTGACATTGTTAAAGGTGAAGCATATTTTGTTGATGCGAACACTTTACGTGTAATGAATGAAACATCTGCACAAACCTATACATTCAAAAATGCGATTCTTGCAACCGGCTCTCGTCCTGTTGAGATCCCAACATTCAAGTTTTCTAAACGCGTTATTAATTCTACAGGTGCTTTAAATTTACCTGAGGTTCCAAAAAAATTAGTTGTTATTGGTGGCGGTGTTATCGGGGTTGAACTTGGTACTGCTTATGCTAATTTTGGTACTGAAGTAACTATTCTTGAGGGTAGCAGCGAACTTTTTGCCGGTGCATTTGAAAAACAAATGACTACTCTTGTTTCCCGTAACTTAAAGAAAAAAGGTGCGGAAATTGTTACAAATGCATTAGCTAAAGGTGTAGAAGAAAAAGAAGATGGCGTAATTGTCACTTATGAAGTAAAAGGTGAAGAAAAAACTGTTGAAGCTGATTATGTTCTTGTGACAGTAGGTCGTCGCCCTAATACAGATGAATTAGGATTAGAACAAGTGGGCGTTGAAATGACAGATCGTGGCCTTGTTAAGATTGATAAACAATGTCGTACAAATGTTTCTAGCATTTATGCTATTGGTGATATTGTTGAAGGTCCACAGCTTGCTCATAAAGCTTCTTACGAAGGTAAGATTGCTGCTGAAGCTATTTCCGGCCACCCTTCTGAAATTGATTATTTAGGTATTCCTGCTGTTGTATTCTCTGAGCCAGAATTAGCAACTGTTGGATATAATGAAAAACAAGCAAAAGATGAAGGATTAGAAGTAGTTGCTGCTAAATTCCCATTTGCTGCAAATGGTCGTGCTTTAGCATTGAATAATAGCGATGGCTTCTTGAAATTAATTACTCGTAAAGAGGATGGTTTGGTCATTGGAGGTCAAATTGCAGGTGCAAGTGCATCTGATATGATTTCTGAGATCGGCTTAGCAATTGAAGCAGGAATGACAGCAGAGGATATTGCTATGACTATTCATGCGCATCCAACTTTAGGAGAAATTACAATGGAAGCTGCAGAAGTAGCTTTAGGAACACCAATTCACATTGTAAAATAATTTATTCTAAAAAAAGGTAAACCAATGGTTTACCTTTTTTTATTTTTATAAAGTAATATTAGGTTTTAAAATACCATCTAACGTTCATAGTATAATTACAAGAGTAATTGCTTAAAGTAAAATGGAGAAGCTTGTAAGCATAACAAAAAATTGTTGGTGATAGGATGAAAAAATACATTGCCTTTCTATTTCAATTAATGATATGGAGTGGATTCACTCTAGCTGTTTGGTTATCTGACAGGGATCATTTGATCTATAGAATTATTGTGTTTATAGTCTTTTTCTATTTAGCATTTCTCCTTGCTAGAATCATTGTAAAATCAAATCGTGTTACATTTTTTATTACTTTATCCAGTCTATCCATCTATTTTTTATTACAATTTATTTTTCAAGAAATATTCCCTTCCCCCTTTTCGTAAAGTAGTGACTTTTTAAGGTCACTATTTTTGCTTAATAATATATACTCTTTGAAGAAAATGTATAAATATGTTATACAAATTACCCTTTAAAAATCATTTAATATGTATTATTATATAAATAGTTAGAAAGCGCTTTCCTAATTTAATTAGAAAGGGGAAACAAGAATGGGAACCTTAGTTTGTCAGGATTGTAATAAAATTATTGATCATTTCGAGGATGAGAAGGTGACAGTTCTATACTCTAACTGTAAAACATGTTGCGAAATTTCTGAGGACTTGAATAATAATAAATAGGCAGCCAATTGGCTGCCATTTCCTTTATACTAGAAATTAATCATTTATATACAATATCCGTTAGTTGATGAATAGAGTAGTTTATTTTATTGCCTTATGTTCTTTAATTACCCGTAACTTTTTAAGCTCGAAGTCTTCTGGACCTTGAACAGGTAATCCCACTTCAATATTCTTTTGAATATACTTTAAATTTTCTTCTGTAATGATTTCCCCAGGTATAAAAATAGGTATTCCTGGAGGGTAAACCATAATAAATTCAGCAATAATGCGACCAGCAGATTCTTCAATCGGCACTGTTTCAGTATCAGCATAAAAAGCATCACGTGGAGTCAATGAGAGAACTGGTATATCTGGAAGTAAGACTTGTATTTCCACAGATCCTGACAAGTGAGAAAACTGATCTGAAAGCTCTTGGAGTGCTTTGACTAATAAGTTTGCCTCATGCTCTGTATCTCCTGGTGTAATTAAGCAGAGGATATTATATAAATCGGAAAGTTCTACTTCAATATTATAAACTTCTCTTAACCACTTTTCTGCATCATAACCAGTTATTCCTAAATCTTTTACAGAAATAATTAATTTTGTTGGATCATAATTAAATGTTGCTTTTGTTCCAAGGATTTCTTCACCAACACAATATAAATGATCAATTGTATTTATTTTTGACCGTACATCTTGGGCAAGCTGAATGGTTTTATCTAAAAGCTCTTTTCCCTGTGTAGCTAATCTTCTACGTGCTACATCAAGTGAAGCTAGTAATAAATAGGAAGTAGAAGTGGTGGTTAGCATACTTAAAATAGTGGAAACACGATTTGAAGATACTAACCCCTCTTTTACATTTAATACCGAGCTTTGCGTCATAGAACCGCCTAGTTTATGGACACTTGTCGCGGCCATATCAGCACCGGCTTGCATAGCAGATATAGGTAGGTCTTCATGGAAATGAATATGGACACCATGTGCTTCATCGACTAAGACAGGTACTTGATATGAATGCGCAATTTCTACGATTTTCTTTAAATCACATGCAACACCAAAATACGTAGGGTTTATAACTAAAACACCCTTGGCATCAGGGTTTTGTTGTAATGCCTTTGACACGGATTCTGTTGTAATTCCGTGTGAAATTCCAAGATTCGGGTCAATTTCTGGATGAATAAAAATTGGTATTGCCCCTGAAAAGACAATAGCTGACATGACAGATTTATGGACATTTCTAGGTACAATGATTTTGTCTCCTGGTCCACAAACAGCCATAATCATGGCCATAATTGCACCGCTTGTACCTTGAACGGAAAAGAATGTATGGTCGGCTCCAAATGCTTGTGCAGCTAATTCTTGTGCTTTACTTATCATCCCTTTTGGTTGATGTAAGTCATCAAGTGGAGCAATATTAATCAAATCAATCGATAAGGCATTATCGCCAATAAAGTGACGAAAGTCGGGATCAATTCCAGCTCCCTTTTTATGTCCAGGAATGTGGAATTGTACTGGATTTTTTTTTGCATGTTCAACGAGTCCAGTAAACAATGGGGTTTCATATTGTGACAATGAATTATACACCTCTTTTAGTCAGTCTTGTAGTTGTTTCTTATTGTGATCAAAAACATATGAATTATAGCATTTATAAAGTACTTTGAAAATAAAATCTTCTTCATTTAAAGGAAATTGGGTAATGAACAGAGAAGAAATAGAAGTATATAGGTTCCTTAGCAGTTGAAATTGAAAAAAATTAAGGATGAGGAGAATATAGTTATGAATTGGAATACGAGAATAACGAAATTATTAAACATCGATTATCCAATTATTCAAGGAGGACTAGCCTATCTCGCTTATTCAGAATTGGCTTCATCTGTTTCAAATGCGGGTGGTTTAGGGCAAATTACAGCAATGTCTCTTGAGAGCCCAGAGGCATTACGAGATGAAATTCGGAAAGTAAAAACTTTAACACATAAACCCTTTGGAGTTAATTTTGCTATTGGTCAGCACGGACGTTCTTATACACATTTTCTCGATGTTGCAGTCGAAGAAAATGTTCCAGTAGTTTCAGTAACAGGAGGTAACCCTGCAACATTCTTTGAATATTTAAAAGGAGTTGATATAAAAAAATTAGTCCTTGTGGCTGCAAAACGTCAAGCTCAAAAGGCAGAAGAATTGGGAGCAGATGCAGTTATGGTTGTTGGACAAGAAGGGGGAGGGCACCTTGGAAAAAATGATATTAGTACTCTTGTTTTAGTTCCTCAGGTTGTTGATTGTGTATCAATTCCAGTCATTGCATCCGGAGGAATTGGAGATGGAAGAGGGTTGATGGCTGCTTTGAGTTTAGGTGCAGAAGGCATAGAAATGGGTACAAGATTCATTGCTACCAAAGAATGTGTGCACGCCGCAACAGCGTATAAGGATGCTCTTTTATCAGGTGGCGAAACAGATACAACAGTGATAAAGCGTACACTTGGTGCTCCTGGTCGTGCAATATCAAATAAGTGGACTGAGAAAATACTTGAAATTGAAAAAAATAATGGTGGCTATGAAGAATTAAAAGAGTATATTAGTGGACAAGCAAATAAAAATTATATATATAATGGAGAGGTTGATAGTGGATTTGCATGGGCTGGTCAAGTGATGGGATTAATAAAAGATATTCCTACTGTTAATGAGTTAATCACTCGCATGATCCAAGAGGCTAATGAAATCCGAACAAAATGGGGAAAGTAAAAATAGAAAATACATCTTGAAAGACGGTGATGAAATGGAGTATCAATACCCTTTTTCTATGGATTGGTCTACTACAGAGGTCATTGATGTAATCCATTTTTTTGAAGCAATTGAAAAGGCATATGAAAAAGGAATTAATCGTGACGAGTTAATGGAGAAATATCGTCGATTTAAGGAAATTGTGCCTGGAAAAGCTGATGAGAAAAGATATTGTAATGAATTTGAAAAAGAAAGCGGATATTCTTCATATCAGGTTGTAAAAAAATTAAAAGAATCCGAAACTGGAAGTTTGATTTCAATGAGAGGGTAACAATGAAGTTACCCTCTTCTTTTTTTATGGTTGCTTTTTTAGTTTGTTGTTTTGTAAAAGCCAGCAGGAGGAAATTTTTTAAAAGCAACAAGCTCTAGAAAACCTGCCTTAGTTTAAGACATCTTATAAAGGGGTATTAAATATTGAAAAGTATCATTCAATCGGCTAATTATTTCTTCACCATCCATAGTTATTGCTTCATTGCGAGGAATATGTAATCCACATAAAATTTCAGCCTTCTTTACAGTCTGTAGTCTATGGAATAATGCTAGTAGCTCTTCGTCTGATAGATCCCCCATGATCATTGCTTCAGGCTTAGTGTGGTCTGCTGACCATACAAAATGGGGCGGAATTGATTTTCGTATGTTTGTAATATTCTTTTCAAGTGTTTTACCATATTCTATTTTATTTGGTGCTTCGTATATGAGAGCAAACCATACAAAAAGATGTGTCTCCCAAAGTCCAATTTGAAAATGGGGGAGCATCTTATAACCTCGTTTATTATTAGCAAATGCTACCCAAGTATCATTCGGTGGATTAATGGTTCTTCGTGCATGTTTTGCTACATGAGGGAACATTTCATCCCCAGTCAATGCACTTAGGGTTGGTGCAAAATAATTGCCGAGATAGTCTAGTTTTGGCCGAATGTGTTTGATTAATTGATCCATTCTGGCATCAAGGCCATCGATTTTAAAAACATTAAAATCTTCTTCTGTAAAACCTGGGAAATTCATTAAAAAGCCTCCAATAGTGTTCATATCAATGTTTACAATATTTTATCATAACCAATTCTAATAATTAAATAAAATGCCCAATCATTAGGCATTTACACATTTTTGTTACATGATTTATTTTCGCGACATAAGATATAAAAAGATAACATCCAGAATATTTCGGCTTTTGTTAATACTTATAAATCGAAAGGATGTGACGTTCATGAAGCAAGTAATGAATACATCAAAAAAGAAAAAATTTGATCAGCAACGTATAGCTGTATTACGACTTGAAATGGACTATGAGCTAGCTGTCCTATTTGAAGCCATCCAAGAAAATAATGATAGAAAAAAGGAATCATCAAAGAAAAAGCTCATGAAAATTAGGGAAGAATTATTAAAAATGAAAGCAATGTAAGTTTTGATTGCGGACTCCCTGTTCCAGATCAAACAGATGGGGTTCGTTTTTGTGAGCGCAAATTTATTGTAATAATAAGGTGATTTACTTGAATTACATAAATTTTTCCTTTAAGCTATGAGGTACATGAGCATGTGATGGAGGCTTGGATCATGACTGATTGGATAAAAATTGATACATATGTTAGACAATGGTTAAAAGAAGCAAGGGAAAATATTTTAGATTCTTTTAATCATACTTTAAATATACAGACAAAATCGGATCGGAATGATCTTGTTACCAATATTGATAAAGAGACAGAGCTATTTTTAGTGAATAATATTATGAAACATTTTCCAAATCATCGAATTGTCGGCGAAGAAGGACATGGGAAAGATATTAATCAGGAAGATGGAATTATTTGGATTATTGATCCGATTGATGGAACGGTTAATTTTGTTCATCAACAGCGCAATTTTGCTATTTCAATTGGTATATATGAAAACGGAAGAGGAAAATTCGGCTATATCTATGATGTGGTACAAGATGAATTATATTTCGTTGAAGTAGGCAAAGGAGCATTTTTTAATGGACAACCAATTCCTCTTTTAGAAGCAACAAAAGTTGAGAATGCTATCATTGGTATTAATTCTTCTTGGATTATTTCAAATAGACATATTCCTGTTGGAAATTTACACAATCTAGTAAGAGATTCACGTGCAACAAGATCTTTAGGTGCTGCTTCTCTAGAGTTTGCCTATGTTGCCACAGGTAGATTAGATGCGTATATTGCAATGAGACTTTCTCCTTGGGATTTTGCTGCAGGCAAGTTATTGATTGAAGAACTTGGGGGAGTAGTTACAACAGTCAAAGGTGAAACATTAAATTTATTAGAAAGTAGTACGGTTTTTGTAAGTAATAAGGCACTTCACAATGAAATTTTAACAAACTATTTTAATACCTCAAATGATTAAAGAGGGATCCCGAATTTTTGGGATCCCTCTTTAGATGTTATAACCGACCTTCTTGTCTCATTTTAGCTTTTGTTTTAAATCCGAATCCCATTATGAGTATCAATGCAATAATGCAAAATACGATACCAATGAGACTTTTTTCACCGATTGCTACCCCAATTCCAATCATAGATGCAGCAGCTGCTGCAGCAAAAAGTACGAAAATCCACTTAATGTCTTTCATCGCAATTGCCTCCATGGTTACGTTCTTTTATTATTTTACTTGAAAATGTCGATTTTAGCAAAGAAGATTGGATAACTATGTATTTGGCGTTTTATTATTAACTATGATATAATACATAAGTTATTGGTATACTAACTTTAGTCGGTCTTAAAGGCAGGAGGAACAACTTTTGAAAATAAGAGAAGATTTACGAAATATAGCTATAATCGCACACGTTGACCATGGGAAAACAACTCTCGTAGATCAGCTATTAAAGCAGTCAGGTACATTCCGCACAAATGAACAAGTTGCTGAACGTGCGATGGATTCAAATGATATTGAACGTGAAAGAGGTATAACCATCTTAGCGAAGAATACCGCTATTCAATATAAAGATATCAAAATTAACATAATGGATACCCCAGGACATGCTGATTTTGGTGGCGAAGTGGAACGTATTATGAAAATGGTAGATGGGGTTCTTCTAGTAGTGGATGCATACGAAGGATGTATGCCACAAACACGTTTTGTGTTGAAAAAAGCACTAGAACAGAATTTAACACCAATTGTCGTTGTAAATAAAATTGACCGTGATTTTGCTCGCCCAGAGGAAGTAGTAGATGAGGTTATCGAATTATTTATTGAATTAGATGCTAATGAGGATCAATTAGAATTTCCTGTTATTTATGCATCTGGTATTAATGGAACAGCTAGTGCCGATCCTACAAAACAAGATGAAAACATGCAGGTCTTATTTGATACAATCATTGATCATATCCCTGCGCCAGCAGATACAAGAGAAGAACCTCTACAATTTCAAGTAGCTCTACTTGATTATAATGATTATGTTGGTAGAATTGGAATTGGACGTGTCTTTCGAGGTACGATGCATGTAGGACAACAAGTAGCATTAATGAAACTGGATGGAACTGTTAAGCAATTTAGGGTAACTAAAATATTTGGATTCTTTGGATTGAAGCGCCAAGAAATTCAAGAAGCCTATGCAGGAGATCTTATTGCTGTTTCTGGAATGGAAGATATCAATGTAGGGGAAACAGTATGTCCGATTGACCATCAAGAGCCGTTACAACCATTACGAATTGACGAACCAACGCTACAAATGACATTTATTGTTAATAATAGCCCGTTTGCTGGTCGTGAAGGAAAGTATATTACTGCTAGGAAAATTGAAGAGCGTCTTCGTTCTCAACTTCAAACAGATGTAAGCTTAAGAGTTGAAAATACTGATTCTCCTGATGCATGGATTGTTTCAGGTCGTGGAGAGCTACATCTATCTATTTTAATTGAAAATATGCGTCGTGAGGGTTTTGAACTTCAGGTTTCTAAGCCAACAGTCATTATTAAAGAAATTGATGGTGTGAAATGTGAACCAATTGAAAGAGTACAAATTGATATCCCTGAAGAGCATGTTGGTGGAATCATTGAATCTCTTGGTTCACGTAAAGGTGAAATGTTAGATATGATCAATAACGGAAATGGCCAGGTAAGATTAATCTTTAATGTCCCTGCACGTGGTTTAATTGGTTATACAACAGATTTCATGACATTAACACGTGGTTATGGGATTATCAATCATACATTTGATAGTTATCAACCAATGCAACCTGGACGTGTAGGTGGACGACACCAAGGTGTTCTAGTTTCAATGGAAACTGGAAAAGCGTCCACATACGGAATTATGCAGGTAGAGGATAGAGGAACAATCTTTGTTGAACCTGGAACTGAAATTTACGAAGGTATGATTGTTGGAGAAAATACTCGTGAGAATGACATTACCGTAAATATTACGAAGGTTAAGCATGCGACCAATGTCCGTTCAGCTACTAAGGATCAAACATCCGTTATTAAGAAACCAAGAAAAATGTCTTTAGAAGAGGCACTTGAATACCTAAATGATGATGAATATTGTGAAGTTACACCGGAATCCATCCGCTTACGCAAGAAAATCTTAAACAAAAATGAACGTGAAAAAGCCGCTAAGAAATTGAAACATGCAGAAGTAAATTAATTTTATAAAGGGGAGTGTAAGGTGTCTGAAATCAATGTGCAAGAACATCTTTCCTTTTTTGCTGGTTTATATAGAGTAGATGAATATCCTAAATTAGGGATGTGGATGCTTTATTTAACCATTGTTGCCTTATGTATACTTGTCTTTAAACTAGGTTTTGCTCAAAAACTTCCTTTACTAAAATCAGCTATGGTGTATCTATTTTTAGTGTTAGGATGTACAATACTCACGTTTTTGGCTATATTCCTTCCAATTACAGAAGGATTAGTAGTTGCAGCTTTAATTTTAATCATCTATAGAATTCGACGACATAATTTTAAAAAAGAAGAAGCATCAAACGATGTATAAAAAAATCCACCATTAGGTGGATTTTTTTTATGCAAGAAAATACAAGTCCTCAAAGTTCTTATAAACTGTTTTCGTCTTCATCTGTTATTTTCTTTAATCGAAGTCTTTCGTTTGTTTTTCTAGTTATACGATCATGGCATTCGTCACACATATAGGTGTGAATAGGTCTATTTCTCAACCGTTTAGCTACAATTGAATCATCATCAATAGTTTCAAGCTTTTCACAGAGTATACATTTCACTTTCATTCACTAACACACCTCTAATTCTATTTTAATTAGTATATCATGTAAGTGAATGTCTGAAAATTTTTCCGTTATTATTTTGGCTGCTTTCGTGTAAGTTGTTGCTATTGTAAAAGTACAACTGCTCAGCTTTTCAACCCAATAAATGATTCAACGGTCTTAGGGAGTTTGCCGCTCTTATTAAGTCGAATGAAAGATGTAACAGTCTGCTACCGATAGTGATTAATGAATACTTTACGTAGATAGCAACAAATTTTGAGTAAAGAGCCATTATTTTTGATAATTGGATTGCTTTTCTTGTTGTTTGTTCAGTTGTTTTTCATTTTGGTTATTTAAATTTTGTTTAGGTTTTTCTGTTCCGTTCTGAGGAGATTCTGGCTGAACAAGATTTTTCGGTATTTCAGGCATAACTCTTCCAACAATATCTGCAAGCTCATTTAGTATGCCTTGCCCTGGCTTGCCTGATTGAATGTCTTGTCCAATCTCTTTTAATCTTGCGGTGAAATCCGGGTCAGCTACAACAATTGCTTGTGCACCATATGGATCATGTTTTAAACTTTCTGCGACTGAATACTTGATTGATCCCACTTGAGAACGGTCAATATTATCATCTACATCAATTCCTACAATCGCATAATTGCCGAAAACCACAGCAGTAGCATCCTTCACTTTAGGCACACTTGTAGCTAGTTTTACAAGTCTTCTTGAAATATCTTGCCCTGTTTTTCGATCAACTGATTTAATATTACTGTCTTTAACAGATATTGGTCTAGCACTATTTCTATTATTGTTTTGATTATTATTTTGCCCCATTTCATTATTTGCACATGCAGTCATAAATATTATTGTAAGTCCTACTATAAATGCTTTTTTCAATTTGCCACACCTCCACTTTTAATTTTAGTGTGCAATTTTCTTCTATCTTTATACATTTGGACATATATTTTAGCAATGTCCATCCTCTTCACCTGAACCGGATGAGGAAAAAAATCATATTATAGAATAATCCAATAAGGAGCAGGAGGCATCAATTTGAAGAAAATATACGTACTAGATACAAATGTCTTGTTACAAGATCCGAACTCCATATTTTCTTTTGAGGATAATGAAATCGTAATTCCTGCAGTTGTGCTTGAAGAGGTTGATTCCAAAAAAAGATATATGGATGAAATCGGGCGAAATGCAAGACAAGTTTCCAAATTGATTGACAGCTTTAGAAAAGCGGGAAAGCTCCATGAAAAAATCCCCCTTGAAAATGGTGGAATTCTAAGAATTGAATTGAATCATCGATCATTTCAACAATTGCAAGATATTTTTATTGAAAAGACGAATGATAATCGAATATTAGCTGTTGCAAAAAATTTAGCTATAGAGGAGGGGACAAAGGAAAGTGGCAGACCTGTAATATTAGTGAGTAAAGACGCATTAGTAAGGGTAAAGGCTGATGCATTAGGATTGCAAGCGGAGGATTTTCTAAATGATCGTGTCGTTGAAATTGATCATATTTATACAGGTCTATTAGAAATCTATTTAGATAAAGAATTATTGAATTTATTTTATGAAAAAGGTGAAATTAAATTATCAGAATTCACTCATCATCCTTTTTATCCAAACCAATTTTTAATAATTAAAGATGCATTAGGTAGCTCGGCATCTGCTATAGGAATTGTCGATGAAACGGGAAAAATGTTGAAAAAATTAGTATATAATCAAGAATCAATTTGGGGAATAAAGCCACGGAATGTAGGGCAG
Source organism: Heyndrickxia oleronia (assembly GCF_017809215.1). GTDB lineage: Bacteria > Bacillota > Bacilli > Bacillales > Bacillaceae_C > Heyndrickxia > Heyndrickxia oleronia. The sequence goes on along the minus strand of NZ_CP065424.1, from coordinate 3,301,483 downwards.
ACAATGGCGATGGAACTACTATTTAGACAAGATATCCCCTTAGTAACGATGACAGGAAAAGCTGGGACGGGAAAAACACTTCTTGCCTTAGCTGCAGGGTTAATGCAGACAGAGGATCTACATTCATATAAAAAGCTTCTTGTTGCAAGGCCAATTGTTCCTGTAGGAAAGGATTTAGGATATTTACCTGGAGAGAAGCAAGAGAAACTTCGACCATGGATGCAACCGATCTTTGATAATCTTGAATATTTATTTAATACGAAAAAGCCGGGTGAGTTAGAGGCGATTTTAGCAGGGATGGGCTCCATCGAGGTTGAAGCGTTAACTTATATTCGAGGGAGGAGTATACCTGAACAATATATTATTATTGATGAAGCACAGAATTTAACAAAGCACGAAGTAAAAACGATATTAACACGTGTAGGAGAAAAGAGTAAAATCGTATTAATGGGGGATCCTGAACAAATAGACCACCCTTATTTAGATGAATACAATAATGGGCTGACCTATGTTCTAGAAAAATTTAAAGATCAAAAAGTTGCAGGGCATATTCAACTTTTAAAAGGAGAAAGATCCGGATTAGCTCAGCTTGCTGCAGATTTACTTTAGAAACCAATTGATTTTCTTAACCCAAATAGTATTGAACTAGCAAGCTTTTGTATGGATCCAATAAAAAATAGTAATATTAGATTTGCTGCTAAGTATGTATTCATCTAACCAAGCAGTAGAATGATTAGCAAACCATTTTACTGCTTGGTTTTGCATTATTCTACTCTAAAACCTTTTACAAATTTAATCGGGTTATTTCGATTGGAACCATCACTAAAAATAACATGGATTGGTCCATCGTCTTTTAACGCTTTTCCCTCTTTTGAGAATGCTAATATAAGCTGGTAAGCATCTTCTAACGGAATTTGAACATCATCTGAATCGGTTTCCAGTACTAAAAGCTTCGCCTCTTTTAACGGCTCTGCATTTTTTAAAAAAGGTTCGAAACGAATTCCGAATGTACCTGTTAAAAGTTTTTGCTTTAAAAACTTACGCTCAGACTTTAGTGTGGGTGGGGAAATAGCCCCTTCCTTTATTTCGCGATCAAAAAACCGTCCGACATTTTTGGTATACTCCTCATTATCATCAACTTCTGATTGATTGGTATCGAAGTATGTGGTCAGATCAATTTTTCGGTCATCAAAAATCCAAGTTCCAGCATCTAAAGTAATAGGAAATTTAACTTTCCCTTTAATTGGAATAATCAATTCTTCCGCCTCCTTACACTATGAAAATTATACCCTTAAAATAATAGATTGTCACATGAACATTTTTTATTTTTCCGCCTTTTGTAAAATAGATTGAATAAAATAAATTCTAGACGTTTCCCTTGCATTTTCTTGGTTTTCAGAGTAAAATTTTTAGATAAGATTGTCTTTTGTATTGTACGAATAATGGGGGGATCAACGTGGCGTCTGAAATTAAAATGGATCACCGGGAAAAAGCCTATTCTCTTCTAAAGATAGACGCAGAAAAAATTTTGCGCCTAATAAAAGTCCAAATGGATAATTTAACGATGCCCCAATGTCCATTATATGAAGAAGTATTGGATACACAAATGTTTGGACTATCCCGTGAAATAGATTTTGCAGTTCGATTAGGCTTAGTGGACGAAAAGGATGGTAAGGAACTTTTAGATTCATTAGAAAGAGAATTGACCGCTCTACATGATGCTTCCACTAAAAAATAAATAAATGGCTAAACATACATTGTATTTATCTTATTGATGAATATAGAGTAGGGGCATTTTACTCAAATGATAAATCACATGTAAAACTATCTTGTTCAAACAGCTAAAATAAAAAACTCAAACAGTTCACAGAAATTGTTTGAGTTTTTTTGTAGAGGCACTTTACTTTAACTTAGTTGTTAGTTAGTAAATTGGAAAGGCTCTATTCCCACACATTGTTGCTATTTATGTAAAGTTTAAATAAATAACTATGTGCTGAAGACCGTTACACCTTTTCTTTCACTGAGAAAAGAGCTACAAACTTTATACGAATTGCTGAATCTTTTACAAAAGTAACAAACTATACGAAAACAGCCATTGGTAAAGAGAATATTTGTTTAGTATTTTTATCAATTAGAATGATGAATGAAATGAGTTTTATTGAAATTAGAAGAGGGGACAACATATGTTTAATGAATAAATTGGAAATAAAATAATGCTATTTTCTAGCAGGAAATAAAAATATTTTGAAGAATACCTTTAATAGACTAAAGGATTGGAAGGGTAATATGTTAAAAAAAATCTTAAAGTCTTATGACTATTCCATTGTCATCGTGTACATACTTCTTTGTTTATTTGGTTTAGTGATGATTTATAGTGCTAGTATGGTTGTAGCTGTGCAAAGATATAATTTTGAAAGCAACTATTTTTATGTTAAACAAGTAAAAAGCCTAATTCTATCATTCATTGCATTTTTTATAACGGCTTTCTTGCCCTATAAAATGTATAAAAGTAATAAATTTCTAGGCTTGATGATGCTAGTTTCGATAATTGGTCTTGCAGGTATATTTGTTTTCGGACATGTATCTAATAATGCACAGAGTTGGTTTAGATTAGGGACAAGCTCTATTCAACCATCAGAATTTGTAAAATTAAGTGTCATTATTTATTTATCAGCAGTGTATGCTAAGAAACAATCTTATATTGATCAATTTAATAAAGGAGTTATTCCACCACTTTTATTTTTAATATTTGTTTGTTTTCTTATAGCGATACAACCGGATTTAGGTACAGCTAGTATTATCTTCGCTATTGGCTTAACAATTATCCTTTGTTCGGGGATGAAGTTGAAAACGATGATGAAGCTATTTGGTTTAGGACTTCTTGTCGTTCTTATTCTTTCTCCAGTAATTTTCTTAAAGAAAGATCAAATTTTTTCGGAGACTCGAATAGGTCGTTTTACTGGGTTTATGGATCCTTTTGGTACTAAGGCAGGTGAAGGCTTTCAATTATATAATTCTTATCTAGCATTAGGTACTGGGGGAATTAAAGGATTAGGACTCGGTCAAAGCGTTCAGAAGCTAGGTTATCTACCAGAACCTCATACAGATTTTATAATGGCGATTATTGCTGAGGAGTTAGGCATTTTTGGTGTAGCTTTTGTTTTATTAGGCCTGTCTTATCTAGTTTTAAGAGGAATATATATTGGCGTCAAATGTAGGGATCCTTTTGGTAGCTTACTTTCTATTGGAATATCAAGTATGGTTGGTATTCAAGCATTTATTAATTTGGGAGGGGTGTCTGGAATAATCCCTATTACAGGTGTACCTTTACCATTAATAAGTTATGGTGGATCTTCATTATTACTTTTATCAGCTTCACTTGGTGTGTTAGTTAATGTATCTATGTTTGTTAAATATGAGGAAAAATATAAAAAGAAACAGGAACACACAACTATGCAGAAGACAAGTATAAATCATCGAGGATTTAAGGTTCATTAACAAAATTAATGCCCAACAGGATGATCATACAAAGGGGAGAGATCAATAATGAAAAAGATAGAAAAAGTATTAGTAGCGAATAGAGGAGAAATTGCTATTCGTGTATTTCGCGCATGTACTGAACTTAATATTCGGACGGTTGCGATTTATTCGAAGGAAGATTCAGGTTCCTATCATCGATTTAAAGCGGATGAGGCATACTTGGTTGGTGAAGGAAAAAAACCAATTGATGCCTATTTAGATATAGAGGGGATTCTAGAAATAGCAAAAAATGCTGGTGTAGATGCAATTCATCCAGGCTACGGGTTTTTATCTGAGAATATCCAATTCGCCATTCGATGTAAAGAGGAAGGGATCACATTCATTGGTCCAAAAAACCATCATCTTGATATGTTTGGTGACAAGGTAAAAGCAAAGGAGCAAGCGCTACTAGCAAAAATACCAGTAATTCCAGGTAGTGATGGTCCTGTTCATACTCTAGGTGAGGTTCAAGAATTTGGTGAGTCTTATGGCTATCCGATTATTATTAAGGCCTCCCTAGGGGGCGGTGGACGCGGAATGAGGATAGTCAATCATGCTGGAGAAGTAGAAGAGGCATATTCTCGTGCTAAATCTGAAGCGAAGGCTGCATTTGGAAATGATGAAGTATATGTTGAAAAGTTTATAAAAAACCCAAAACATATTGAAGTGCAAATATTAGGTGATGACGAAGGGAATATTGTTCACTTATTTGAAAGAGACTGTTCGGTACAAAGGCGACATCAAAAAGTTGTAGAAGTTGCCCCATGTGTTTCACTTTCTGATCAATTACGCGAAAAAATTTGTCAAGCCGCGGTCCATTTAATGAAAAAAGTCAATTATGTTAATGCAGGAACTGTAGAATTTTTGGTTTCTGGTGATCAATTTTATTTTATTGAGGTTAATCCTCGTGTACAGGTAGAACATACGATTACTGAAATGATAACAGGCGTAGATATTGTCCAATCTCAAATAATGATTGCAGAGGGCCATTCACTACATAGTGATAAAGTTAGTATACCTAACCAAGAAGAAATTAAAATTAACGGCTTTGCCATCCAATCCAGGGTAACAACAGAGGACCCATTAAATCACTTCATGCCGGATACTGGCAAGATTATGGCTTACCGTTCTGGTGGTGGATTCGGTGTACGATTAGATGCTGGGAATGGTTTTCAAGGAGCAGTTATTACACCGTACTACGATTCTTTATTAGTTAAACTTTCGACCTCTGCTATGTCTTTTGATCAAGCGGCAGCAAAAATGGTTAGAAATTTGAAGGAATTCAGAATAAGGGGGATTAAAACAAATATTCCATTCCTTATTAATGTAATAAAACATAAAAAGTTTATTACTGGTGAGTATGATACTTCCTTTATCGATACGACTCCAGAATTATTTGAATTTCCAGTTAGCCGTGACCGCGGTACTAAAATGCTTAGCTATATAGGAAATGTGACCATTAATGGTTTTCCAGGGTTAGAAAAGCGCGAAAAACCAAATTTTGAAAAAAGTAGAGTACCAAAAATTAATCATATTGAGAAAGCTAATTCGGGAACAAAGCAAATCCTGGACCAAAGTGGTGCAGATGGTTTAATAAAATGGATTAAATCAAAAGATAAGGTACTTTTAACTGATACAACTTTCAGGGATGCTCATCAGTCTTTATTAGCGACAAGGGTAAGAACACATGATATTCAGAAAATCGCTGAGCAAACATCCAAATTACTACCTGAGTTATTTTCATTAGAGATGTGGGGTGGCGCGACATTTGATGTAGCCTATCGCTTCTTAAAAGAAGACCCATGGGAGAGATTGATTAAATTAAGGGAACAAATCCCTAATGTCTTATTTCAAATGCTATTTAGAGGATCAAATGCAGTTGGTTACAAAAATTATCCTGATAATATCATCCGTGAATTTATCCGCTTATCTGCAAATTTAGGTATAGATGTTTTTAGAATTTTTGATAGCCTCAATTGGGTAAAAGCAATGGAAGTAGCAATTGATGAAGTAAGACAAACAGGAAAAATTGCCGAGGCTGCTATTTGCTATACTGGGGATATAAATGATCCTATGAGACCAAAGTATAGCATACAATACTATAAAGACCTCGCAAAGGAATTAGAGAGCTTAGGGGCACATATACTTGCTATAAAAGATATGGCAGGTCTCTTAAAACCTCAAGCAGCTTATCGATTAATTTCTGAATTAAAAGATACAACGGATCTTCCAATCCATTTACATACACACGATACGAGTGGTAATGGATTATACACATATGCTAAAGCTATAGAAGCTGGTGTTGATATTGTTGATGTAGCACTTAATTCGATGTCAGGACTAACGTCACAGCCGAGCTTAAATGGTCTCGTTTATGCATTAGAAGGTACGGAAAGAAAACCAAATATAAATATCGATTCCATAGATAAACTTAATTATTATTGGGAGGATGTAAGAAAATATTACAGTGGATTCGAAAGTGGTATGAATTCCCCTCATACTGAAGTTTATCGTCATGAAATGCCTGGCGGACAATATAGTAATCTACAACAACAAGCGAAAGCAGTTGGACTTGGTGAACGTTGGGATGAAGTAAAGGAAATGTATCAAATAGTGAATCGCATGTTTGGTGATATCGTCAAAGTAACTCCTTCTTCAAAGGTTGTAGGAGATATGGCATTATTTATGGTTCAAAATGAATTAACTGAAAATGAAGTTCTTTCTCGAGGATTGAAGATAGATTTTCCAGATTCTGTCGTCGAATTTTTCCAGGGTTATTTAGGTCAGCCTGTTGGAGGTTTCCCTAAAGAATTGCAAAAAGTGATTCTAAAAGATCGTAAACCTATCACTGTTCGCCCTGGTGAATTAATGGAGAATGTAGATTTACTCGAACTAAAAGAAAAACTATCTAAAGAAATAGGTAGGGAAGCATCTGAATATGACACATTGTCCTATGCATTATATCCAAAGGTATTTTTAGAATATGAAAAAGTCACGCAACAATTTGGTAATATTTCAGTGATTGATACACCAACTTTTCTATATGGAATGACGCTCGGTGAAGAAATAGAAGTTGAAATTGAAAAAGGAAAAACCTTATTTGTTCAATTAGTCTCTATTGGTCAACCACGTGTTGATGGGACTAGAGTTGTTTATTTTGAATTAAATGGTCAACCACGAGAAGTGATCATTAAGGATGAGAGTATTAAATCTGCTGTTGCAAATAAAGTAAAGGCAGATTCGAAAAATGAACAACATATTGGTGCAACGATGCCAGGAACGGTCATTAAACTAATGGTTGATAAAGGGGATAGAGTCAATCAAGGTGATCATTTAATGATAACAGAGGCAATGAAAATGGAAACAACTGTTCAAGCACCGTTTACAGGTGTAGTCAAAGAAATTTACGTTCAAAATGGTGAAGCTATTCAAACAAATGATTTATTAATTGAACTGAATAGAGAATAATAGGAAAGGTGGCCGAGAATGGGCCACCTTTTTTATGATTATTTAGTTTGTTTTGAATTACTATTACTTCTACCTATTAATAATATGAAATAGCTTAAAAGTCCAAATAAACAAGAAATAAATAATGCATGTGCAAGTGCAATATATAGATTCAATCTCGTGAAGATAACTAGAGCTCCTGCAATTACTTGTAAACAGACTAAAATAAATGCAATAATCCATCCTCTATAAATGACTACCTGATCTTTGTAGTGTTTAATACTTAAATAAGTAATATAAGCAATCCATAGAAAGATAATCCCTGCAGCTAAACGATGTCCCATTTGAATCCATTGATGTAAGTTGGTTGGTAATCCAATAGAATCGTTTAAGCAAAATGGCCAATCCCTGCAAACTAAACTTGAATGAGTATGGCGAACAAGAGCCCCAGTGTATACAACCATATAACTATAGATTGTGACAGCAATCGTATGAAATTTCATTCGTTTATCAATAATGATACTTGAAGCATCGAATTTTTGATCCACTTCAAAAATGAGTAAGGTCAATAAAAATACAGAGGCAAAAGAAATAAGTGATATTCCGAAATGCAGTGCCAATACAAAGTCAGATTGTCCCCATACAACTGCTGCAGCCCCTACTAGTGCTTGTAAAATTAAAAAGAAAAGAGATAAAATTACTAGAAATTTTGTTTCCCTTTTATGTCCAATTGTTTTCCATGCCCAAATTGATAATATGAGTAATAGAATTCCTACACCACCTGATACTAAACGATGGGCAAGTTCAATAACTGTTTCTATTTTAATATGGCTCGGAATAACCTGCCCATGACATAATGGCCACGATCTACCACATCCCATCTCAGAACCAGTTTTGGTTACTAATGCCCCGCCAATAAGAACGAAGAGCATACCGAGAGACGTTAAGGTCGCGAGCCATCTTAATCCTCGATGCAATCTATTCACCTTCTTCTAATTGTCATTCTATAATATTTATCTATGCAAATGAATGATTAATAAAATTGATTCACTTAATGATAGTACATAATTACTGCTAAAAAGACAACCGATAAAATGTTACAATTCATAGACCTTTACTAGTAATAAAGTATTTTAGAGTTAATTACATGGACAATCTGCTAAGAGTATATTTATAATAAGGAAGCGTGAGTACAAATAGACACATTTTAGACATAAAAGCGTTGGAAAAATGTCACAAAAATCGGCTCGGATATGTTTTAATATGAAGTTGATGGATTAAAAAAGGGTGGGGGATAGCAACTATAAAGTCTATTTTTATGTAGTTTGTGGTAAACTTTGACTAGAATCATGACATATATAATATTACTTTTATACATAATAATAGTAATCGTGAACAATTAGCGAAAATTTGTTGAAATATAGAAATACAAGGAAATTTGTTTTATAGTAATATTATATATGTTGTTTACAAAGTCACTTAGTTAAAAGTTTATTGCTAGTACATAGCGAGGATCAATGCTGTAAAGAAAGGGGGGGGAAGTATGTCGAACAGTCGAGTTATCGAAATTGACAGCTCCGGTGTTGCAGAAACAACAGCATTAAAAGATTTTTTATCTTTAATTAAAATTGGAATTGTCAATTCAAATTTAATCACAACGTTTACGGGTATGTGGTTAGCTTTAGTAGTAACCAATCAACATTTTTTACAGTCTTTAGATACAGTAATTCTCACATTGCTGGGTTCCGCACTAATTATAGCTGGATCTTGTAGTATTAATAACTATATTGATCGTGACATTGATCCTATTATGAGTCGAACTAAATCCAGGCCGACAGTAACTGGTAAAATGAGTGGAGCTAAAGTCTTAACTATTGGTTTTTCCTTCATTACTGTTGGAACTATTCTATTATTTTTTACATCGATAACCGCTGGAGTTATAGGTATTATAGGAATATTTAGTTATGTAGTTCTTTACTCCATGTGGTCAAAACGCTTATATGTAAGTAATACGATAGTTGGTAGTATTTCTGGTGCAGTACCGCCACTTATTGGTTGGGCAGCTGTGGATCCCAATTTGGATATCATGGCTTGGGTACTCTTTTTAATGATGTTTATCTGGCAGCCTCCACATTTTTATGCATTAGCAATGAAACGTTGCGAGGAATATAGAGCAGCAAACATTCCAATGCTACCAGTTGTAAAAGGGTTTGAAGTGACTAAACGCCATATTGTATTTTGGGTAGCGTGTTTACTACCATTACCATTTTTCCTCATGCCTCTTGGTATAGCATTTGTTATTTTAGCAACTGCGTTTAATATCGGGTGGCTAGTGATGGGAATTGCAGGGTTTAAAATGAAAGATGATTTGAAGTGGGCAAAATTAATGTTTGTCTATTCTTTAAACTATCTAACCATCTTATTTGTAGCAATGGTAATCGTTACCGTCATTTAACTTTGGGAATTCTTTCTTTATTTTAAGAAGTCCACATAAATAACAGTCCTTGTTACTAAAAGACATAAAATGAAAGTGGGGTTTGATTAAGCTATGAAACAATGGCTGAAAAAATGGCGTCTTGTCTCAGTTCTTGCTGTATTGGCGCTTGCTCTTTCCGGCTGTGGTGAGCCATTCTTATCAACATTGAAGCCAGCCGGTGAAGTTGCTCAGAAGCAATTCGATTTAATGATTTTGAGCGTAAGTATAATGGTACTTGTAATTTTAGTAGTTGTAGTAATTTTCTTAACAGCTATCATTCGTTTCCGACGTACAAAAGAAAAAGAGAACATGATTCCAAAACAAGTTGAAGGTAACCACGTTCTTGAAATTGTATGGACAGTTATTCCAATTATCTTATTGGTTATTCTAGCTGTTCCAACAGTTGCAGCAACATTTAACTTTGGTGATACAAAGGCAATGGAGAAAAAAGACAAAGATGGCAATCCGAAAGAGCTTGTAATCAATGTCCGTTCTAACCTTTATTGGTGGGAATTTGAGTATCCTGGCCAAGGAATTGTAACGAGCCAAGATTTAGTTGTTCCAACTGATCAAAAAGTTTATTTTTCATTAAAATCTTCTGATGTAAAACATTCATTCTGGATTCCAGCAGTTGGTGGAAAAATGGATACGAATGTTGATAACATTAATAAATTTTGGTTGAAGTTTGACAGCAAAAAAGCTGAAGAAGCTGGAAATCTTTTTTATGGAAAATGTGCAGAGCTTTGCGGACCATCACATGCTTTAATGGACTTTAAAGTTAAAACGATGTCTCAAGCTGATTTTTCACAATGGGTTAAAGATATGAAGAGCGTTGGTAAGGATGGAGTACAACCAACAACAGCTTCTGAAGAACAAGGACAAGAAATATTTAAGAAAAACTGTATTAGTTGTCACGCTATTTCACCAGACAACGGTACTCCTGAAACAGCACGTCTAGCTCCAAATTTAACAACATTTGGTGAACGTGAACGTGTTGCAGGTATTTTAGATCATAATAAAGAAAATGTTAAAAAATGGATTAAAGACCCACAGGCATATAAACCTGGTAATGAAATGCCTGCTTTTAAAGATAAGCTAAATGAACAAGATTTAGATGCTTTAGCAGATTATTTAATGGGTTTAAAAGTGCAACATTAATTGGTTATTAAGGCATAAAGGGAGGTTTAACTGTGAGTAGTAAAGCTCAGAAAAGAGGCTTTGGTGCTGTCATTTGGGACTACTTAACAACGGTAGACCATAAAAAGATTGCAATTCTTTATTTGATTGCTGGGGGATTGTTCTTTTTAATCGGTGGTATTGAGGCATTGATTATTCGTATTCAGCTTGCATTTCCTGATAGTAATTTTGTTAGTGCAGGCCTATATAACGAAGTTCTTACCATGCATGGAACAACAATGATATTCTTAGCGGCGATGCCACTTGTATTTGCATTTATGAATGCTGTCATGCCGTTACAGATTGGAGCGCGTGACGTTGCGTTTCCGTTTATCAATTCTTTAGGTTTTTGGTTATTCTTCTTTGGGGGACTTTTCTTAAACTTATCTTGGTTTTTAGGTGGCGCTCCTGATGCAGGTTGGACTTCATATGCATCACTTTCACTTGAATCACCTGGACATGGTGTAGACTTTTATGCATTAGGTTTACAGATTTCTGGTTTTGGTACATTAATGGGGGGAATTAACTTTTTAGTTACCATCATTAATATGCGTGCGCCAGGTATGACTTATATGCGTATGCCGATGTTTACTTGGACAACATTTGTTACATCTGCATTAATTCTTTTCGCATTCCCTCCATTAACAGTTGGAATGTTTATGTTAACCTTTGACCGGATGTTTGGGGCTCAATTCTTTGAGGTTGCCGGTGGAGGTAACACAATTATTTGGGAACATTTATTCTGGATTTTTGGACACCCAGAAGTTTATATCTTAATCCTACCAGCGTTTGGTATTTTCTCGGAAATCTTTGCTGTATTTTCAAGAAAAAGATTGTTCGGATATTCATCAATGGTCTTTGCAACGGTCTTAATCGGATTCCTTGGATTCATGGTTTGGGCTCACCACATGTTTACGGTTGGTCTTGGTGAGGTAGCCAATGCAATCTTTGCTGTTGCAACAATGACAATTGCGATTCCAACAGGTATGAAAATCTTTAACTGGTTATTAACTATGTGGGGCGGTAATATTAAATTTACAACTCCAATGTTATGGGCTGCAGCGTTTATCCCTTCATTCCTAATGGGTGGGGTAACAGGTGTTATGCTAGCAGCAGCACCAGCAGATTATCAATATCATGATACTTATTTCGTAGTTGCCCACTTCCACTATGTTATTGTTGGTGGTGTTGTATTTGCTCTAATCGCAGGTACTCAATTCTATTGGCCAAAAATGTTTGGTACGATGTTAAATGAGACACTAGGAAAAATAACTTTCTGGACATTCTTAATTGGATTCCATTTAACATTCTTTATCCAACATTTCTTAGGATTAATGGGTATGCCACGCCGTATTTGGAAGTTCCTTCCAAACCAAGGTTTAGATACAGGAAACTTAATCAGTTCTATAGGGGCTGCTTTCATGGCCTTTGGTGTAATAGTCATGTTAATCAATATTGTTATTACATCTGTACGTAATAAAAAAGTTGGCAACGATCCATGGGGAGATGGACGTACACTTGAATGGGCACTCCCATCACCACCACCGTTCTATAACTTTAAACAACTTCCTTTAGTACGTGGAGTTGATACTTGGTGGATTGAAAAAATGGAAGGTAAGAAAGAATTAACACCTGCTGAACCACTTGGTGATATCCATATGCCAAATGGATCAATACTACCAGTATTTATTTCTTTCGGGTTATTCATCGCAGCCTTTGGTGCAATGCATCATCGTGACGAAGGTAATACTTGGGGAATTCCAGTTTTAGTTATTGGTTTAGCTATAGCTTTAGGCTCTATGCTCATTCGATCTCTTAAAGATGATCATGGATTCCACATTCATAAAGAAGAATTAATTGAAGATGATAACGATAAGGGGGTTAAGGCGTAAATGCATGTTGAAGAAAAATTCACACCAAAAACATGGCCTGAAGCACCTGAAAAAGCTACCCTCGAAGGGAAAAATAAATTTTTAGGATTCTGGTTATTTCTTGGCGGCGAAACTGTATTATTCGCTTCCCTTTTTGCAACATATATTGCCTTAAAGGATAAAGTACCAGATCCTTCAATGGCACATGCGAAAGACCTATTTGAATTACCATTATCATTTATTGCTACAATGCTGTTATTGACAAGTTCAATTACCAGTGTTTATGCAATGTATCATATGAAAAACTATAGCTTTAAGAAGATGCAAGCATGGTTACTTGTAACAGTTATCTTAGGTGCTGCATTCTTAGGATTAGAGATTTATGAATTCAATCATTATGTTCATGAATTCGGTCATACATTTACAAGCAGTGCATTTGGATCTGCCTTCTATACATTAGTTGGTTTCCACGGTGCCCACGTTGCTTTTGGATTATGTTGGATCTTGTCATTAATGATTCGTAATGCAGGTCGTGGTTTAAGTCTATACAACGCTCCAAAGTTTTACGTTGCAAGTTTATACTGGCATTTTATTGACGTTGTGTGGGTATTCATTTTCACAGTCGTATACTTAATGGGAATGGTGGGATAAGAATATGACAAATGAACAATTAAATTCCGGTAACCCTCGTGTAGATTATGAATATCGTCGCAGAAAGAATGCAGAGGAAATGAAGTATCAAGTAATCTCATTTATCTTAATGATATTACTAACACTAATAGCTTTTGGTGCAGTAGCTGCGGATTTATCAAAATGGTTTATCATTCCATTTATATTATTATTGGCTGTTGTGCAAGTAATATTTCAACTATATTACTTCATGCATATGAGCCATAAAGGTCATGAAGCTCCACAGCTATTCATGTATTCTGGTGCATTAGTGGGATTTTTAACTCTGTTAACATTTTTCACGATTATTTGGTGGTAAGAAAAAAAATCCAGTCGAAAGACTGGATTTTTTAATTTAACGATCGGGTTCAGAAATAGTCCGATCCTCGTTTCGGTACTAGTCCTTAAACATTTTTTTTAAATTGAATTGGATTCTCTTTTATAAGGGCTTATTTCATAATCGTTTTGACTAATAATTAAATTGATATGTCTTTCATTTCACTATGAAAAGAGCCGTCTACTTCATAAGAAATTGAATAAAGGCCTACAGTATTTCTTTTTATAAAAACCAAAAATATTATAAAAACAGTCCTTTATTTTGGTAGTAAAGTTGCGTGCATAAGTTTTAAATGAAAACTGTCAATAACTTGTCATCTGGTAAGATTGAACATTGGTTAGGACAAAAGTATAATGAAGGATGAAAGATAAAAAACTTGTATGGTAGTACTCTATAATTAGCGTACAAGGGAAAAAAGAGGTGAAGGCATTTGCCTATAAGTATATTTGGTTTTCAAGCGCTATGGAGTCCATTTTTTATAATTACAATATTATTTATGACGGTTTTATATTTTCTGATAACAATAAAATGGCGAAAAGATTTTAAAAATAGTGAACCATTAACCAAAAAGCAGGCCATTTATTTTATAATTTCAATGATCCTTCTTTATCTTGTGAAGGGATCTCCTATTGATTTATTAGCTCATATTATGTTCACCTATCATATGGTTCAAATGTCAATTTTATTGATTATCATGACTCCATTATTGATGTTAAGTATACCTAATTGGCTATGGGAGGCATTTTTAAAGTTACCAGTAATTAAACCAATCTTTCTTTTTTTCACAAAGCCGATTTTAGCTGTCGTTCTTTTTAATGTTTTATTCTCTTTTTATCACATACCATTTATATTTGACACAATTAAGATGAGTGAAACATTGCATGGTGGGTATACAATGCTATTATTTATTTTTGCATTGTTTATGTGGTGGCCATTATTAAATAGTCTACCTGATCAAACACAGTTGAGTGGAATTAAGCGGGTAGGTTACCTATTTGCTAGTGCAATATTACTAACACCTGCCTGTGGAATACTTATATTTGCAGGAAAACCGTTATATGAAACCTATTCGAATGGGGCAGTATGGCTGCAGGCTATGACACTTTGTGTACCTACTGATACATTAGCAGGTTTAAATTTAAGTGGACCAGAATTATTCTCTACGCTTCCAGTAACAGAGGATCAACAATTAGGTGCCATTATTATGAAACTTGTACAAGAGGTTATTTATGGATTTGTCCTTGCAAGAATTTTTTATGCATGGTTCAAAAAGGATCAAAAAGAAGCGGAGGAGTTTACGCAAAGAGCAATGATGGAACAACATCCACAACCAACGGAATAAAATTTTAACTTAATTATTTTCTTTTGAGGGGAGAAATTATGTCAGTTCCTGTGTTACCTACTATAAGTACTTCGTGTATTGTTATTAGTGCTATATTTGTTGCCATTGGATGGAATTTAATTAGAAAGAAAAAAATAGATCAACATATGAGAGCAATGACAATCGCTGCTATTTTTGCAGTAGTATTTTTTCTAATTTACTCATCAAGAACTATTTTTATTGGAAACACTTCATTTGGTGGCCCAGACAATTTAAAAATATATTATACAGTATTTTTAATTTTTCATATCAGTCTTGCAACTATAGGCGCGGTTCTTGGAATTATTTCTTTATGGAGCGGTTATAAGGATCGTATTTCGTTCCATCGCAAGTTAGGGCCTATTACAAGTATTATTTGGTTTCTTACTGCGATTACCGGCGTTGTAGTCTATCTTCTACTTTATGTTTTTTATCATGGAGGGGAAACTACCTCAGTAATAAAAGCAATTTTAGGATTTTAATCCCTTCTTTATTAAAGTTTTTTTGGAATAGAGAATGTTCTTTAATCATGCTAGGGGAAAATTCCATATTAATAAATGTAAAAAGAGTGCAGAAAATCTTCTCTGCACTCTTTCTTTCTTACTCCGCAAATGCTTCTATTTCTTTCTTTAATGAATTTAGTAATTCTTCACATTGCTTAACAAGATGTGATGGGTATACCTCATCATCGCCATACTCAACCCCATGTGGGTAATAATGTTTACCTAAAATAGGTGTCATTAACTGCATATGTGCATCAAACGTATCAACATCGCCTTCAACTGCATAAGCTTGTACGCGAAGATAATATGTTCCTTCTCTTATGATAAATTTACGATCATAAGAAACACGTTCGTAATCCCATTGCTCTGCACGGATCATACCATATTTTTTCATAATATCATCTAGTCTGTTTAAATCTGCTTTAAATAATTGAATCCCGATGTTCTCGAAGTTCATCTCTTATTTCCCTCCTAATGCTAAAAAGAACAAAAATAAAAAATAGCCAAATTCTCTCATGTTTAATAATAGTCTAAAATAATCTTTCTTGCAATGACTACATTGTGAATAATCAGTGATTGTCAATACGTTCAACATTTAAGAAAGCGTTAGTCATATTATGTACGTACGAAATAAATTCATGAATGGTTTAAAAGAAAAAGAGGATGAGTCGATTATAAATTTTTATAATCAATAACAGAAATAGTTATGTATTCTCACTATTCTTTTTTTCTAACCATTCATAAAGTATAAATGCTATAATAAGTATAGTAATAAAGATTGAATCAATAAAAACAAATAAAATAGTAGAAATACTTTTTATATAAATTTATATTCCTTGGAATATCCAGAATATTTAGAAGGAGGGGCGGATCTGCGTACACTTTTTAAAGTTTTTATCATACTCGTTATTATATTTATATTAAGTCTATATTTCCATTTAAAACCTGACAATGAAAGTGTTATTCTTGATAGCAATATAAATAAAGAAACCCCTATGGATAATGAACAAGCCAAAAATTCACGTTCTGAATTAAAGCAAGGATATGAAAGGCCAAAAGTAGGTATATCTACTTACATTGGTGAATCTTCAAACAAAATTATTAAAAAATTCGGTGAGCCGATAAGAAAAGATCCGTCCGCCTATGATTATGAATGGTGGATTTATAATACGGGTGAGTCATATTTCCAGGTAGGAGTGTATAATGGGAAAATTGTAACCATTTACGCTATCGGAAAAGATAATGATATAACACCATTTTCTATAGGAGAAAATATACAAAAAATTTATCAAAATATCTTCTTGGATACAGATATTACTGTTCAATATGAAGAAGGAACTTATCGTTTTGAACTTACTGAAGAGGATTTAAATATTCGACCATTAGTACAATTAGGATCTATTTATGCTCAATTATCTTTTGACAAATTTAAAGGAACACTATCCAGTGTTCGTTTTATGGACAAGGAAACCTTGATTAAACAACGTCCCTATGAAATGAGCTACCGTGGACGTCTAGTAGATCCTATGCCAATTGTTGATTCGAAATGGCGTCCAATTGAATTGGGAAGTGAAAAACAAATCTTTGATCTTACTAATATTATTCGTGAACGGTTTGGATTAAATAAATTAGAATGGGATCAAAAAACTGCTGATGTTGCATATAAACATAGCAAGGATATGTTCTCTGAAAAATATTTTTCACATGAATCTCCTAAATATGGCGACTTAAAGAAACGCTTAGATTCTGAACAAGTGTTTTATCAACTTGCAGGCGAGAATATTGCTGCACAATACATGGATGGACCATCAGCTGTTGAGGGTTGGCTTAATTCGGAGGGGCATAGGGAATCACTACTTGAAAGTAAATTTACACACATAGGGGTTGGGGTTTATCAAAAATATTATACACAAAATTTTATAGAGAAAAGCTGGGAAAAATAAACCAGCTTGTTATTGGACCTTGTATAACTCCACATGTAGAGGCTATACAAGGTTTTTTACTTCAAAAACGCATTATTTGACCACTCTTTTGTTTACATCATATACTTTCTTATACAGCTGAAAATAATTGCAAAATATTAATAAGGGTATTACAGAAGTAGCGGAGAAAGAAAAAACCCTTTTGTTATTTTTTTATTATAAAAAAAGTTCCTGAACAATGAGCGATTTTCTTTCCATCATTTCGATGAACTGAACCTTCAATGACTAGAGTTTTTGTTCCCTTGTGTATAACTTCAGCGGATGCTCTTAAAGATTCTCCTATTCCAGGTGCAATATAATAGATTGAAAGGTTGGATGTAACTGCACCATATCCGGTAGGTAATAGACTATTGGCTAATGTACCCATTGCTGTATCCAAAATAGTAGCCGTTACCCCGCCATGAACAATTTGTAAAGAATTTTCAGTTAGAGCACTAATTGGGATGGTAATCTCACACTTCTGGTCAGTTATATCTCGATCCATAAGTAGGATTCCGTCAATAAAAGTGTAATTAACCTTTTCCTGTTTGCGTTTGACTCCATTTAAAAGCTGATACATAACCTTTAGATCATCCTCATTTGCATTTTGAAGACATTCATTAAATAAAGCAAGTAAATTTTCCTTCATGTTGTTATCCCTCTTTGTGAATTATTTTACTATTCTTAGTATTTCTTTTATCTTATCAAATAAAATCAATAGTGAAAACATACTCACCTTTTTTTAAATCAATCATATTCTATTAATGGATAGGCAAAAATCCAATGATTATTTTAAGGGAATAGTTGTTATGTTGAAGGAAACCTCTTCATCCAAAACATATTATTTATTGTTAGCTTTATCATATATGAGGTGAATGATTATGGGGAATAGTAAACTTCACCCTTCAGTTGAGAAATTTAAAGCCTTTGTGAAAACCCATCCAAAAATTATCCAAGATGTCAGGAATGGAAATCATACATTGCAAGAACTTTATGAAGAATGGTATCTACTTGGAGAAGAAGATCCATACTGGGAAAAATTTCAAAGTGAAGGGAATGAAACTTCAGAGTCTACAGCGAATAAAAAAGAAACAAAAAGTGGAGGATGGATGAATCAAATTGGGAACATTATACAAAGGGTTGATGCTAATCAGATGCAAAATCATTTAAATAATTTGAGCCAAGTAATTGCCTCCGTTCAAGGGGTACTTTCCCAATTTCAAGGACAAAATTCAAGTGTAAATACTACACAAAATACTACACAAAATCCATTTTCTTTCCGAAAAGATTAAGGAGGCGATGATAAATGAGAAAGGAAATAATTGATTATATTTATTCAAAAAATGATTTAAAAGAGTTTTTGAGGAATCAACCAACTTGGTATAGAAAGTTGACAAGAAATCCTGAGGAAATTAAAAAATTTGAAATTGCTTCCTTACATTTTTTTGAAAAGACAATACCTCAGCGTGTCGAGAAACTTTCAAGCAATCTTCAAATGGCATCAATGATGATGGGGATGTTACAAGGGCTATATTCACAAAAATAATTTATTTAGGCTCTTTTCGTTTAGTATGTTGCTTTTGTAAAAGCCTAACTGCCGACTATTACATCTAATCAAGGCTTCGGGCGTAACTATGAAGCTTGCAGCTCTTTTCTCATTTTGTTGAGGAGAGTTGAGGTCTTCAACTAATATTTTTCTAGTTAAAACCTTATCTAAATAGCAACAATGTTTAAGAAAAGAGCCTCTATTATTGATAATTACTTTTCGTAAATTAACATTAGGCGTGGATGATGAGGGTGGGAAAATATATGGATCTAAATGTAGGAGAGGGCCATACATAATACAAATTGTCGCACATTTTTCATTAAAAAATGTGTATTTTTTTGAGTAAAAATCCTTGTTTAGCAGATGCTAATGATAAGGAGTGATAATCATGCGTGGTCTAATTTGTTTAATATTGCTGTTTCTCATTGTATTGAGTGGATGTAGACAAACTATACCAAAACCAGAGTCCTATAATGCTGAAGCCTCTGAGAACGATAAAGTAGTACAATCCAATCCCAGAACTACCATAAAACATGTAATTCAAGGCTCTGATCTCTTTGTAGAGTGTATGGTGCCAAGCATCTCATTTTCAGGTATGAATAAAAACGTTGAACGTGGAAAAATAAAAGTTTATGTAGATGGTGCCTTACATGGTGAATACTATACAGCTGCGTTTGTCATGAAGGGACTTTCTAAGGGCGTACATCATATTAAAATTGAAGTGGTAAAGTTAAATAATAAAAGTCATGGTTTATCAAAAGAATTCTATGTAACGATTTAATATTTAATATTTGCTCGGTGATTAGAGTCAACCATTCGCATGCTCACTGAAAACATGGTAAAATAAAAGTTGGAGGTGAGCTTTTTGCTTGCAACTATGGAAAGATTACAAATAATTTCTGAGGCTCAGAAGTTAGCCGAAATGGTGCTACAATCTGAAGCGGCAGATGAATATAGAAAGAGCTTTTTTAAATTAAACAATGATTTACAGACACAGAAGAAAATAAAAGAATTTGTTAAGATGAAAGATTTATACTCAGAGGTACAAAGATTTGGTCGATATCATCCGGATTACAAAACAATCAATATCAGGACACGTGAAGCAAAGCGGGAAATGGATCTAGATGAAAACGTTGCTGCATTTCGTAAAGCGGAAAATGCATTACAGGATATTCTAGACCAAATTAGTGTAATTGTTGGGAAATCTGTGTCTCCTCATATTAAGGTGCCAACTGGTAATCCTTTTTTCGATGCCGGGTCTTCATGTTCAGGTGGATGTGGTTCTGGCGGAGGTTGTAGTTGCTCTGCATAAAGTTAGTAACCAATACAGAGTTTATTTGCAAAAAAGATTCTGACATTGATAGAGATATGCAAAATATGTTAAAATGATGTGAATGAGGGATTAAGGGGATAAAATATGTTTAATGAAAGACAAAGCTTAATTATTTGGCTTTATAATTTAAAACATGCAAAGACTCTGAGAAGGTTTGGAAATGTTCATTATGTTTCAAAAAGAATGAAATACGTCGTTCTCTATTGTGATCGACAAGAAATTGAAGAATTGCAGGAAAAGTTTTCTTCAATGCCATTTGTACGAAAAGTAGACCTTTCATGGAAGCCATTCTTAAAGACAGAATATGAAAATTCAAAACCAGATAAGGCAAAAGAGTATGATTATAAAATTGGATTATAATATAAGAAGGTTGGTGAAGCACCAACCTTTTTTTATTTATATAGGCTCTTTTCTCAAACATTGTTGCTATTTAAATAAAGTTTAACAAATAACTATCGGCTAAAAGACACTTCACTTTCAACCATGAGAAAAGTGCTACAAACTCCATAAGAAATGCTGAATCCTTTACACCTACTAATAAACTATATGAAAACAGCCTTTCTTTAAGTATTACAAGAACTTATTGCATCGGTGGAATATAATGATTGAGTCTAAGAATTCCAATCAAATATTGATAAAATAAAGCATTTTCAGCGAAATCGCGCGAATTTTTGACTTCGATTTCGATAATTTGTTTGCCTAATTTCTCGGCGATCTGATTAAATAAATCAAAACGTTTATTTGGCAATATATGTGGATTTGGAATGCCCTCACGACAAATATATAATGCCTGAAACTCTCCTGGATCTGTAGGCTGAAGAACAACAACGAGGGAAGTCATATGTTTCTCTTCAATTGTTGTATGTAACGCCATTAAATGTGCTAAACGATGTTGATTAGCATTTGCTAATTCGATAAGTTCATAAATATCTGAGTATCCTTCACCTAATTCTATAAAACGTTGTAACATGTTCTCTTCCTCTTTTTATTATTTTTTTATGAATGATATAAGATTCTATAAAAATCCAATAAATATTTACACCTAGAAAAACAGCTCCTCATTATTGTATCATTGTGATAGCAAACAGAGAAGTATTCGAGATAAAATTAGAAATAATTAATTAAAGGGGAAAAAGGATGTTTCGTAAGTCAGTGGTAAAATATTTGATTTTTTTTCTGTTCATTTTCATCGGTAGTATACTTTATTTCCAATGGCATGGATATTCAAGTGGACAAAAAAAGCAAGAAGTAGAAAAAGCAAGTCAAACGATTACAATTGAACATAATAATCGTACCTTTTATATTAAGCAAGTCATACACCCATTATCAAGTGGTACGTATTCAATCGAATGGCCAAGTAGCCTTGAAAATCTAAAATGTATTGTTGGAGAAAAACAACAAAAATGCATCTGGGAAAATGAAAATAAGTCTAAATTAAAGGTCAATTCAGATCGTATAACTTTTCAATATGAATTAAAAGAAAAGGGAAACCAGGTTGCCTTCCTATTAAAAGATTGGTTTTTTAAGCTTTCACCTTTAAAAATAGAAGATAGTAAAATCAATTTAATAGAAAAACAATATAAGCATGGGAACTGGATAACTTCCTCTAATAATACGACGATAAAGCAAAAAAAATGGATTAATTACTTTGTTTTTGATTATAAAGGACAGGCTTCCAATCTTTATTGGCAAAATAATGAATTAGTGGGGGAAAAGATAAATGATTGGCTCACAATTTATCATCAGAAAACTATAAATCTCCCATCTATTAATATGAGTCTAATAGAAAAACTAATTAAAAAACCTAATCCGATAGCTGTTATAATGACTAATTCCTATCCACAAACATTGCTACCGTCACTTCTTATTTTGAATCCAAACGCTTCACCTCAAGAGATAGAGGAACGAATTAGCCGAGAGGTCATTAGGCTAACTCTTACCTTTAAAACGAAAGAAGAGTGGATGTCAGATATTATTGTTTCAGCGCAGTTAAATAGAGCAGTTGGTTCTAATAAAGCTAAGAAAATGTACGAAAACCTAACAGCAACGATTGGCGAGGAAAAGTTAAACCATTGGGTAGAAAGGATTTTCAGTGAAACTCCAAATATGACTAGTGAAAAGTTAGATCAAATATTTGAAAAAACAACAGGATACGGCACAACATTTTTTTTAGATAATCATATCTATGAATTTCCAATGAAGCCTTTTATTACGTTTGACCCAAGATCAATCAGTGTAAATGGAAAAGAGATAAGCGGGTTGCATCTGTATTCTTATCAAGATAAGAAATACCTTTCCTTTTTAAAATTAGCTAAGGCTTTAGGTTATGAGATAAAAAATAATGAACAGGAACAAACTATTATACTTACGAGTGGAGAAAATCAATTTCATTTTTATTTGCAAGGAAAAACATTTACTTTTAATGGGGATAAGTATGGTTTACTCTCTAATCCTTTTTTTAAATTGAATCAAGAATATTTTATTGATATTAATTGGGTTAAGCAAATTTTTAATACAAAAATTAGTGAAACAAATAAAGAAATACAAATATTTGATTAAAGCATATATGAAGTTTATCACTCCTTTCTGGTGCTAAAAGAAGGAGGTTGGTGTCTTCAACCGATATTTATTTGTTTAAACTTCCCTGGGAACAATATTTAATAAAGAGTCAAATAATAAAAAACCCTGCAGATCGCTGCAGGGTCCTTCTATATCCTATGTAAAGGACAGAAGGCAAAGGGAGAGGAGAAACCGGAGGAAGAACTTATGGGGAAACGTAAGTCTTCTCCGCGGTTGGCAACAACATCGCAAAATGATGTTGCTAATTAAAGTATCACCATCATCGGCAAAATTATACATAATGTTTTAAGGTAGCCAAAAACAAAAAAATAAAATTGTAAGGATTAAGTATACTACTTAGAAGAAGACAGTATTTGTATAGTTTGTTACTTTTTTTTAAAAAAAGTCTCTTCATCCACTAAAGGATTCAGAGGTTCTTATGAAGTTTCAACTTATTTGTGTGAAATGAAGGTACAGCGGTCGCAACTGATAGTTATGAGTTCAAACTTTTCTTAATTAGCAAGAAAGTTTGAGAAAAGGTATTAGCAGAAAAACGATTTCACATTTCGCTTTTCCATGTTTCAACATTGTGGTAGGATAAGAAATGAAAATTTAGGAGCAATGTGGTGAATTGAATGAGAGTAATTTCTGGCAGCCAAAAAGGCAAGCAGTTGAAATCTGTTTCAGGAAATCAAACAAGACCAACTACTGATAAGGTTAAAGAAGCTATTTTTAATATGGTAGGACCTTATTTTGAAAAAGGCATTGGATTAGATTTATTTGCTGGAAGTGGTGGTCTTGGTATTGAAGGATTAAGCCGGGGGTTAGAAAAGGTTATTTTTGTTGACCGAGATCACCAGGCATATCAAACGATCAAATCGAATATTCACTCATGTGGTTTTGAAGAGCAAAGTGAAATATATCGAAATGATTCAGAAAGAGCACTAAATGCGATAATAAAAAGAAATATACAATTTGATATTATTTTCTTAGATCCACCATATAAAAAGCAGAAATTAATTTCTTTACTAGAAATTATTGATAGGGAGAAATTACTAGTTGGAAGCGGTTACGTTGTTTGTGAACATAGTTCAGACATTCAATTGCCAGACAATGTGGGAGAACTTGAACAGGTGAAAAAGGCGCAATATGGAATTATAAGTATTTCTATTTATAGTACGATTGGCAAAGGTGACTAAGGGGGAATTGAACATGGGGAGTATCGCAGTTTGTCCAGGTAGTTTTGATCCTGTTACATACGGACATTTAGATATTATAAAAAGGGCTGCTAAAGTATTTGATAAGGTATATGTCGTCATCTTAAATAATTCAGCTAAAAATCCTTTATTTACAGTGGAAGAAAGAGTTCATTTAATTGAAGAGGTAACCAAGGCTATTCCAAATGTTTCTGTTGATTCATTTCAAGGCTTACTGGTTGATTATGCAAAAAGTGTTCAAGCCAATGCGATTATTCGGGGGCTTAGAGCTGTTTCTGATTTCGAATACGAAATGCAAATTACATCAATGAATAGGGTTCTAAATGAGGAAATTGAGACGTTTTTTATTATGACGAATAATCAGTATTCCTTTCTAAGCTCGAGCATTGTAAAGGAGGCTGCAAAGTATAAAGGCTCCATATCTGAACTTGTTCCACCTGAAGTCGAAAGAGCATTAAATGAAAAATATAGTAAATATAAGGAAAAATAGACGCAAGACTTGCGTCTATTTTTTTTGATTGGAAAATAAGGATCTCTGATAAATCAAAATATAAATGATTAGTGATGTAATTGTAATAAGTGGACCTAACTGGACGCTCAAATGATATAAATATTCTAGTATACCCTGTTGATCTTGTCCAAAGACAGGAAGAGTAACTGACGGATTAAAGGTTTCACGTAGCTTAATATAAACTGGTTCCCAAATAAATATAGTAATAACAGCTGCGAAGATACCATGAAATATTCGAGCAATAAAGAATGGTTTAAAACGAATATCTGTCTGTGCAAGAATACTTGCTACCTGTGCTTGGATACTAAAACCGCCAAATCCAAGTATAAAACTAGTTAATATCGCTTGTTGGAAAAGCGTTGATTCTTTAACTCGACTAATAAGGTCACTGCCTATTGTAATTTCAAAAAGACCTGATATAAAAGGAATACTAAGCAGTTTCGGAAAATGTAAAATCGCGAAAAAATGTTCAATAACACTGGCTAATAGAGCGGTAATGTGAAGGTGATAGAGTAATCGATTCATTACAGAAAATAAAATGATAAATCCACCAATCATGAGCAATGTATGTATGGATGATGTGACTGCATCACCGAGTAATTTACCAATTGGTCTTTTATCTTCTATCCTAGTTTTATGTAGGGCACGAATTGCCTCCCAAATTGGAAATTTCCTTTTCTTTGCTGTCATACGTTCATATCGTGAATATCCATAAAATCTCATGATGATGCCAACAAAAAAGTTTCCTAAATAATGAGCAATCGCAAAAAGAATTCCTAAGTTCTTATCGTGAAAAAAACCAACAGATACAGCAACGAAGATAAATAAAGGACTTGAATAATTTGTAAAGGAAACGAGTCTTTCTGCTTCAATTTTTGAAAGCTGTTTTTCTTGCCTCAATCGTGCAGTGATCTTAGCTCCTGCGGGATTCCCTGAAGCCATCCCCATTGCCCACGCAAAACCACCAACACCTGGAACCCTAAATAATGGTCTCATGAGAGGTTCTAGGATAACACCGATAAATTTCACGACACCAAAGCCGATTAGTAATTCAGAAATAACAAAAAAGGGAAAAAGAGAAGGGAACACCGTTTCCCACCAAATTTTTAAGCCTCTTACTGATGCTCCAAATGTTTGTTCAGGAAGGATAATCATGGATATAGCCATTAAAGTTGCCCCTGAAGCTAAGAATATCGTTTTAAGTTTTGACAGTATCAAGCTTTGTTCCTCCCCTATTGATATTACATTTATACTTGTCCTCATATAACTCAATATACTCATAGAGAAATATTTTAGACCATAATATGTAAGGAACAGTGAAAATTTAATAGAAAAATATGATCCTTTAATTGGGGGGATATCGGTGATGAAACCAAAAATAGGCTTAGCATTAGGTTCCGGTGGGGCGCGCGGATTTGCTCATTTAGGTGTGCTAAAAGTTTTAGAAGAAAATAAGATAACTATTGATTATCTTGCAGGAAGCAGTATGGGAGCACTCGTTGCTGTTTTTTATAGTTTTGGACATAGTATGGAACAACTAATAAAAATTTCTACCGCTTTTAAACGTAAATACTATTTAGACTTTACCATCCCAAAAATGGGGTTTATTGCCGGGAATAGGGTAAAGGATTTAATAAAAACATTTACGCATAATAAAAATTTGGAGGATTTACAAATTCCTGTTCAAGTAGTCGCTACCGATTTAATCAAAGGAGAGAAAGTTGTTTTCGCACAAGGTCCAATTGCCGATGCAGTTCGTGCAAGTTTATCAATTCCGGGAATATTTGTTCCAGAAAAGGTGAATGATCGTTTATTAGTTGATGGTGGAGTTATTGATCGTGTTCCCATATCTGTAGTTAAAGAGATGGGATCAGATATTATAATCGGTGTAGATGTTTCCAGAGTGAAAAAGGATGCTGAAATCACAAATATTTATGATGTGATTATGCAGAGTATTGATATCCTTCAAATGGAGGCTTTGGCTAATCATGAGGGTGCATCAGATATCTTTATTCAACCAGATGCTTCACACTATGATTCACGTGCTTTTACAAATATCGAAGAAATCATTAAGATAGGAGAAGAGGAAACGAAAAAATTCATCCCAGAAATAAGGCAAATGATAGAGGAATGGAAGGTGAATAAAGAGAATGAAACGTAAAATATGGACTCGTATAATTTTTGTTGTGTTGATTATTTTGTTAGCTCTTACTTTTTATCAGTTACCATTTTATGTAGAGAAGCCAGGCATGGCACATGAACTAGACACGGTAGTTCAGGTCGAAAATGGTTATCATGATAAAGGCAAATTAATGCTTACTACGGTGCGTATGGGAAGGGCAAATATTTATAATTATTTACTTGCAAAAGTAAAAAAATATGAAGATATTGTTCCTCTAAATGAAGTTCGAGATAAAGATCAAACTGAAGAAGAGTATAATGTTTATCAATTATATTTAATGGAGTCTTCGAAAAATAATGCTATTCAAGTAGCATATTCTAGAGCAGGGAAGTTTGTTGATTCTAATTATAAAGGCGTTTATGTTCTTGATGTGTATCCAGATATGCCAGCTGCAAAAGTATTAAAGCCTGGTGATCGAATTACTAAAATTGACGGTCATTCTTTTGAATCATCTGAGAAATTTATTGATTATGTACAAAAGAAACAAGTCGCTGATACGATTACGATTACATTTGTTAGGAAGGGAAAAGAAAAAAATTCAACTATTCAATTAGCGAAATTTGATCATGCAGAGGGAAAAATCGGGATGGGAATAGGACTTGTCGATGATCGTGAAATAATTTCAGATCCGAAAGTAAAATTAAAAACAGAAAGTATTGGTGGCCCTTCGGCCGGATTAATGTTTAGTTTAGAAATTTACAATCAATTAACCAAAAATGATCTTACGAAAGGTCATAGTATTGCAGGTACAGGAACGATCGATCCAGATGGAACAGTGGGGCGGATTGGTGGTATAGATAAAAAAGTAGTCGCTGCTGATAATGAAGGAGCCGAAATCTTTTTTGCCCCAGATGATGAAATTACACCAGAAATGAAAAAGGCTTACCCAAATATTCAATCGAATTATAAAGAAGCTGTAAAAGCTGCAAAAGATATTGGCACGAAAATGAAAATTGTACCTGTAAAAACATTTGATGATGCATTAAATTATTTAAAAGCATTGAAATAAAAGGAAAGACAAATGGTTATCTCTCATTCACTTTTGTGACGTTCGAGATAACCATCATTTTTCTTTGGATTAACATATAACTAATACGAAATAAGTTAAATACCGTCATTCCTCTTCACTTCACTGAGAAAAGAGCCGTAAACACTAAAACCCTTATTCTTTTTTTTAATTCGGCATTAGGTTATAAAAGCAATAATCGTGACGGTAATAGCCTTTAGTTAAAATAATAAGGTGGTTGCGCATACTCCATTTTAAATAAAGATGATCGGTATGGCTCCTTTAGTCCTTGAGCATAAATATTTGCTGCACGAACGTCTAGTTGAACAAATTCATTTGGGTATGAAGACAGTTTAGAGATAATCGGAAATGGAAGGTCCTTTTTTTTATGATTTAAATATTCCCTACCTTTGTGTGTCATTCCTAAAAGTCGTATGTATTGAATCTTATCGTGTAACTTCTTCATTTCATTTTTCTTTGTATTTGTTAATATATGAACACATATTCTTTGGAGACGTGTCCATGTATATCTTTTTGTTTTTATTTTATTCATAAATTCTTGAAAACTTTGTGATTCCTTAGCCATTTTTTGTAGACGATGTTCCAGTCCTTCTTCAATATCATATATTTCTTCTAAATCCTCACTGCTTATATTTAGTAGACGATATTGGAGAAAAGGCCAATATTGTTCCCAATGATGAAACGAGCCATATTCAGATAAATATTCTTCCATAGCTTTAAGCGTTGAGTCAGGAATATACTGTTCAATTTTCTGTAGGGATTGATTTCCTTCAAAAGTAGCTTTCCGAATAGATGTTGCACTTGCGATAGTGGATGATGAAAACTCTTTATCATGGTAATTGGCATTTTTTCGTTTAATAGTATAGGCTTTCATCGGTGTTATTAATTCATGATTTGCTTCGATATAATGGAAACCAAGGATATTATTTGGCTTAGTAAGATCGACAAACTCACCTTGATGATTAATCATTGTAAAACTATTTGTAAGAGCTGATGGAAAGCTAATTCCAGTTTTCATTAATTTTTTTACATTTTCTTCATAGGTTACTTGATTAACTTTTATAAAATTTAATGCTTGATAAAATTCATCAATATCTCCTGATTCACTTCCAAAACAAAAATTGTCACAATCTAATGCCTTGAGGATATTGATTGAACCAAATGCAAATTTTTTTGCATGCTGGACTGCAAAGGCATAAGGTAATTCAACTACTAAATCAACTCCAGCAGATAATGCCATTTTAGCTCTTGTCCATTTTGAAACAATAGCAGGCTCTCCACGCTGGAGAAAATTACCGCTCATTACTGCAATAATGACATCTGCATTAGTTAATTGACGTGCCTGTTCAACATGATGAAGATGTCCATTGTGGAACGGATTATATTCTACAATAAGACCAGTGCTTTTCATTTTTTCCTCCAGAAATAAAAAGTGTTTTGACTAAATATATCATGTAAGCGTTTAGGTTTAAAGGAATAGCCAGCCTAAATATAGCAATTTTGAGTGAAATGGTTTTAATTAGGTTTAATCATTCTTGTCTTATCATTGCCTATAAAATTCGATTCAATTAAACTAGTATATGGATGTTAAAAAATTTAGACATATCAAAAATATTACTTTTCTGGTTAGAAAGTTATGAAGCAGCTTTAGTTTACTAACCATTAAACTAATTGTCCCTTTAGATGAAATAATGTTTAAAAAACTTATTTAAAAATGATCTTTTTAAACTATATTGGCAGGGTTAAGTTTATCAGGACTAGTTAATAAGATATTATGGATTAAAAGTGAATGTCGAAAGGAAGATACTTATGGTATATATCGCTCTTCTGCGGGGAATTAATGTAGGTGGTAAAAATAAAATTGACATGAAGGTACTTAAACAAACATTTGAAAAGGCCGGGATGAAAGATGTAGTGACATATATCAATACTGGTAATATTATTTTTTCATCCAAAGGTAAATCCCAAACTGAACTATCCCGTATTTTGGAAGACGCGATACATGATGATTTCGGATTACAAATTAAAGTTGTAGTTCGTAGTATCGATGATGTAAGAGCAATCATTAACGCCATTCCTGACACATGGAAAAATGACAAAGACATGAAAAGTGATGTTATGTTTTTATGGGATGAAATTGATGATGAATCTATACTTACGAAACTGGTCATCAAACCAATAGTTGACACGGTAAAATATGTTCCCGGTGCGATTCTTTGGTCTGTTGACAAGAAAAATGTAACCCAAAGTGGAATGTTAAAGATAATTGGATCCAAGTTATATAAACAAGTTACTATAAGAAATGTCAACACAGCTCGTAAGATATATGAACTCATGCAAGCACAAAACAGTTAGACTGTAGATGAAGATTGTACAATAGAATTTTATTGCCTGGTGATAAGGAGACCGGTTCATTCGGAGTGAGGGTAAAATTAAAGCTGAGAGTAGATTAAGTTGTAGTAGAGTAAAACAAGATAAATTACACGGAATAAGCCTATTGATATACAGGATTATAGCTACACTAAGCACTATTACTATTTCCACTGTCTACTTGATTGGCAGGAGTTCACCGTTCCTTAGAAATGTATTGTATTATTACTTATGTGTTAGACAACGGCTATAGCTGTTTGATCAGTGTTGCCATGATGATATTTTATTTACTCTTTAATGCAATGCAATTAACTCAATGATGTTTTTGATAGGATTTGCATACGAGATAGTTGAATTTTAGCGAAAAGAATATACAATACTATGAATAGGGCAAGTTTTAAATGATGCACAAAATAGCGTAAAGATAAAATATTGA
Source organism: Heyndrickxia oleronia (assembly GCF_017809215.1). Lineage (GTDB taxonomy): Bacteria > Bacillota > Bacilli > Bacillales > Bacillaceae_C > Heyndrickxia > Heyndrickxia oleronia. Next base: position 3,270,983 of record NZ_CP065424.1, on the reverse strand, counting down.
CAAAAGGTATAATGAAAGCTATAATTACCTTTGTTGTCTTGGGGTGAATTCATTGAAGTGGTCAACAATTCAATTACAAAAGTATCGTGGTAAGAGCATGGATATTAATGAAACAATCGATTTAACTGAGGCCTTAAAAAATAGGGATCCTCAAATTCGAGATGTTTCGCCTATTCACGTTATCGGGAATGCAAATATTACTTCAGAGAAAGTAACATTTCATTTACATATAACAGGGAAATTAATATTGCCTTGCTCGAGAACCCTTGTGGATGTGGATTATCCAATTGACGTTCATTCTACTGAAATATTTCATTACCAATCCTCTACTTCTTATGATGAAGAGGATGATGTGGAGATACACCATACTCAGGGTGATGTAGTAGATTTAGATCCTGTCATTATAGAATTAATCCTACTTGAAATTCCGATTCAGGTATTTAGTGAACAAGCTAAAGATGACCAGCATCTTCCTTCTGGTACTGAGTGGGAAGTTGTAACGGAAGATCAAGTTAAACAAGACGAGGAAAACAAAGAAAAGAAGATTGATCCACGCCTTGCTGGATTAGCAAAATTCTTTGATGAACAATCTTAATAATTTGAAGAACCAGCATAATTGGATCTTATAACAACAGTGATCTCTATAAGGAGGTGGGAAGAATGGCAGTACCTTTTAGAAGAACATCTAAAACAGCGAAAAGAAAACGCCGTACACATTTCAAACTACAAGTTCCTGGCATGGTTGAATGCCCTAATTGTGGCGAAATGAAACTTGCACACCGTGTATGTAAAGCGTGTGGAACATATAAAGGCAAAGATGTAGTAAATAACTAAGGGTAACCTTAATACCTTTAGACTAATGAAATAAATGAAGGTATAGTCCTGAGTTTTCTATTTCATTGGCAGAAAAACGTGAAGAGACCATGGCTCTTCACGTTTTTTTTTATTCCGTATTAAATTTGTAATTAATAGATAAGGGGGTAGGGGAAATGGATGATTTCATTATTACTTCACATCCATCAGGAATTTTAGAATGGAGGATCAATCGACCAGAAAAGAGGAATGCGGTCAATTTCAATGTAATAAAAGGGCTAGAAGAAGCATTAGATTGGGCAGAGAAAGATCAACAAGTAAAAACTCTTGTCATTACGGGTACAGGAAAACAAGCGTTTTGCTCTGGGGGAGATTTAGATGAATTTCACCAATTAAAAACATCGGAAGAAGCGTTTTCCATGTTATCGAAAATGGGAAATCTTCTATACCGATTAGCTACTTTTATTAAACCAACATTAGCTTTGATTAATGGCTCTGCAGTTGGTGGAGGGTGTGAAATCGCTACAGCATGTGACTTTCGTATTGCTAAGAAAGAATGCAAAATGGGATTCATTCAAGGGAGATTGGGAATTACTACGGGTTGGGGTGGTGCCTCGATACTGTATGAGAAATTACCGCCACAAGAAGCAATGAAAATTTTATTGGAAGCGAATACTTATTCAACAGACCAGCTTAAAGAACTAGGATTTGTTCAAGAGGTTTTTGAAAAAATTGATATTCATACTGCAGAAGATTATTTATCTCATATATTAAAGAATCATTTACATGTATTAATGTGTTATAAAGTGGCACTCGTGTCTAAATGGGAACATTCAGCACTACAATCTAGAATGGAAAAAGAAATTAGAAATTGTTCGATATTATGGGAAAAAGAGGAACATCATCAAGCCGTCGAAAAATTCCGTACTAGAAAGAAGGAGTAATTAATAGCTGCTAAATACTACCTAGGTAAGTAAGTTTAAGGATCGATCATGATAAAATAAAATAAAAGTCCACTCTATAATTCTCATGCAATCTTAGTCTATCTTTTCTACTAAGCGCATATGTATGAATAATAAAATGCTTTAGGAGGGATAGAAATGTCATCAACTCGACAAGATGCATGGACACATGATGAAGACCTATTACTTGCAGAGGTAGTTTTAAGACATATTCGTGATGGCGGAACACAACTTCAAGCCTTCGAAGAAGTTGGGAAACAAATGAATAGAACGGCTGCTGCATGTGGCTTTCGTTGGAACTCGTATGTACGAAAACAATATAAATCTGGAATTGAACTAGCAAAAAAACAAAGAAAAGAGCAGAAGGGTAAAAATAAACTATCTGAACCACCATTGAATGAAACTTTACATGTGGATCAGAAAAAAGAAGAGAATGGAAAAATAAATCAACATATTCAGGAAGTTATTTCATTTTTACAGCAACTTCAAAATGAAGTAGGGATTAATGATAATACTGAAAAAGAAAATCTAATCCTACAAGATCAAATAAAACAATTACAATACTCCTATCAAGAACTTCAACAAAGATATGAAAAACAAAAAAATGATTATGAAGCTCTTCAAAAAGAATACTCTTCTATGATAGCCATTTTAGATAGGGCACGGAAATTATCATTGCAACATAGCGAATAAAAAAACAAACAGCTTAGCTGTTTGTTTTTTTCTCTTTGACACCGGAAGGGTACCAAACTAATGGGTTTTGTCCTAGGTCCCTATCCATATCATATGTGACTGTTTGGAAGCCCATTTTTTCCCAAAACTCTTTGGATTTCATTCTTGAATTTGTCTTTATTGGAACATTGAATTCTTTGGCGAATTCAACAAGTGCTTTTCCATAGCCCTTAAATTGATAGTTTGGAAGTACTTCTAATTTCCATAACTCCAAATAATTCTGTGGAGGATCAAAATAAAGATCATATTTGGCACTTCGTTCATAAAGGCTCATACGTGCTACTAATTTGTCTCCATAATATATTCCATAAAAAGGAGAGTCACAATTATCTTCAATAATATTTTCCTGTAAATCCTCAAGCATGGACAACTCTTGAACACCGTATTCCTTAAACATTTTAAATTCTTCAAGTGTCTTGTAATTTACTTTTAATCTCTCAACTTTCATAGCCATGATAATTCCTCCTTTTGCATAAATATCAAATGATTAAAACACATTGCAAAATGATCAAATAAAATAATTAAGAATTGATTCTTATAAAACAAACTAATTAATATAATTATATAACAAAATTGCAAATAATTCTGCACCTTTGTTTAGCTTAAAAAATTTGCAGCTAAAATCAATATATTTTTCAAATTGCATAGAAAACGTTTTCATTTTTTGCAGGAAATATAAAAATTTTGTAGAAATATAACTGATGGGGAGAGAAATTTTTCTTTTTTATATTTGATGGTTAGAGGAAGGAGTTTTTCTTTCCTTTGACCTGATATTATTGAACCAAAATAAATAAATGCAATTTTTACTATGAAACAGTAATAAATCTTATGCATAATCTTTTTGGAAAGGGGGATGAACATGAAGAAAATTTTAATTGCCAATCGTGGCGAAATTGCTTTACGCATTATTAAGACATGTAAACAAATGGGCATCGAAACTGTTGCCGTCTTCTCAGATGCAGATTCTTCTATGCCGTTTGTTAAAGCAGCTGATTATTCCTACCGAATTGGTGAAGCACCGGTAAATAAATCATATTTAAATATGGATGAAATAATAAAAATAGCATTACAGGAAAAAGTAGATGGAATCCATCCAGGCTACGGTTTACTATCTGAAAATAGTCAATTCTCCTCTAAGGTTCAAAAAAGTGGGATTAAATTTATTGGACCTTCTTCTGAAACAATTGAAAAAATGGGGGATAAAATCAATGCGCGCAAATTAATGAAAGAAGCTGGTGTTCCTATAGTACCTGGTAGTGTAAATGGGGTGAAAACACTACAGGAAGCGCAGAAGTTAGCAAAAGATATTGGCTATCCCATTATGTTAAAAGCAAGTGGCGGTGGAGGTGGGATTGGTATGGTTCGCTGCGAAGATGAGCAAGCGCTCAATCAACACTACGAATCTACCAAAAATCGATCAAAAGCATATTTTGGATCAGAAGATGTATTTATTGAAAAATGCATAGATTGTGCAAGACATATTGAAGTACAAATAGTTGGAGATCAATATGGTGACATCATTCATTTATATGAAAGAAATTGTTCTGTACAACGCAGAAATCAAAAGGTAATTGAAGAGGCCCCATCACCGAATTTATCGAAAAGCACACAAAAGGAAATGTATGCAGCTGCATTAAAAGCTGCTAGGGCTGTAAAATATGAAAATGCAGGAACAGTAGAATTTATCGTTGATAACGATGAAAACTTTTACTTTTTAGAAATGAACACTCGATTACAGGTGGAGCATCCAGTAACGGAAATGTTAACAAATATTGATCTTGTAAAATGGCAAATACTCATTGCTCAAGGAGAGAAGCTTCCATTATCTCAAGCAGAAATTGACATGAGAGGACATGCAATTGAATTACGTATCTATGCAGAAGATCCTAAAACTTTTTACCCTTCACCCGGTCTCATTACACAATTGTCATGGGGAGAAGTGGAAGGAGTAAGAATTGATGCAGGATATAGTGAAGGTTTACAGGTTACACCATTTTATGATCCAATGCTAGCCAAATGTATAATATTTGCTGCTGACCGTGATTCTTGTATTCTTAAGGCTAAAGAATTTTTATTGAAAACATCCATAGAAGGAATCAAGACGAACATTCCATATTTAATTCAAGTATTAGACGATCATAATTTTCAAAGTGGTCAATATACTACGGAATTAATTAATAAAATGAGAGCTTAAAATTAGGAATTAGGGAGGAAATGAGGATGAAGGAAATAACTGCTTCAATGGCGGGAACTGTTCTAAATATATTGGTTAATAGTGGGGATAAAGTAGAAAACGGTCAAGTAGTGATTATGCTTGAATCAATGAAAATGGAAATTCCAATCGAATCTATCGATGCGGGAATAGTATCCGCAATAAAAGTAAACATCGGGGATTTTGTTAACGAAGGTGACGTATTAGTTACTATTCAATAATTCAGGATAAGGGGGAGAAGAGATGTCTGTTTCTAATACTGAGGAAACAATTTCACTGAAAAAAGACCGTATAAAAAGGGGCGGTCCCGAGAAATATCATGAAAAATTAGCCATTCAAAATAAATTATTCGTAAGAGAACGACTTAAACTTCTTTTTGATAATGGGGAATATGAAGAGGATGGAATTTTTGCCAATTATAGTGCGGAAAATTTACCTGCAGACGGAGTTGTAACCGCAATTGGTAAGATAGGTGGTCAAACAGTTTGTGTAATGGCAAATGATTCAACGGTTAAAGCAGGGTCTTGGGGAGCACGTACAGTAGAAAAAATCATCCGTATACAAGAAACTGCTGAAAAAATACAAGTCCCACTACTATACTTAGTAGATTCAGCGGGTGCGCGAATCACTGATCAATTAGAAATGTTTCCAAATCGACGTGGTGCAGGTAGAATCTTCTATAATCAAGTTAAACTTTCAGGAGTTATTCCACAAGTATGCTTATTATTTGGACCTTCAGCAGCAGGTGGTGCCTATATTCCTGCTTTTTGTGACATTGTGATTATGGTAGATAAAAATGCATCGATGTACCTTGGATCTCCGAGGATGGCAGAGAAGGTAATTGGAGAAAAAGTATCCTTAGAGGAAATGGGCGGTGCTCGTATGCACTGTTCAGTAAGTGGTTGTGGAGACATGCTAGTTACTAATGAACAGGAAGGAATAGAGGCAGCGAAAAAATATTTAACTTATTTTCCTGCAAACTTTAAAGAGAAATCAAAAGTAGTTGAGGGAATAGAACCAAAGTTTGGGCGAACAGTTGAAGAGATTGTGCCTAAGCATCAAAATGCACCTTTTGATATGTATGAATGTATCGAAGCATTGATTGATGAGAATAGTTTTTTTGAAATAAAGAAACTATTTGCACCGGAGATTATTACAGGTCTTGCTCGAATGGACGGAAAAGTTGTCGGGATCATTGCCAATCAACCAAAAATAAAAGGTGGAGTTTTATTTGTTGATTCCGCCGATAAGGCGGCAAAGTTTATCCAGTTATGTGATGCATTCCATATACCATTGCTATTTTTGGCAGATGTTCCAGGTTTTATGATTGGAACTAAGGTTGAAAGAGCGGGTATTATTAGACATGGAGCTAAATTGATTGCCGCTATGAGTTCTGCGACTGTCCCTAAAATTTCTGTTATAGTGCGAAAGGCATACGGTGCAGGTTTATATGCGATGGCAGGCCCTGCATTTGAGCCGGATTGCTGTATAGCTCTACCGACCGCACAAATAGCTGTAATGGGACCAGAAGCTGCTGTTAATGCGGTTTATTCTAATAAAATTCAAGCAATTGAAGATCCAAAAGAGAGACTATCCTATGTACAAGAAATGCAAAAAGAATATCAACAAACTATAGATATCTATAAATTAGCATCTGAGCTTATTGTTGATGATGTCGTACAACCGAATGAATTGAGGAATGTTCTTATCCAGCGCTTTAACTATTATGAGTCAAAAGAATTAACATTTAGTACAAGAAAACATCCTGTATATCCAGTATAAAAATGAGTTGTTTTTTATAAGGGGCAGCCTGCGCACAAAATAATTATCTAGAATATCATTCTATTTAGCAGATAATTATTTGTGAGGCCTGCCTCTTTTTTTTTAGACTCTTTTTTCAAACATTGTTGCTATTTAAGGAAAGTTTCAGCTAATTTCTATCAGTTGAAAGCAGCTACGTCTTTCATTTCCTTGAGAAAAGAGGTGGAAACTCCATAAGAATGCTGAATCCTTTTTTTGGTGTAAATGACGGCAGTTGGGCTGTTATAAAAGTAACAAATGATAGGAAAACAACCTTTTTTTATATAGACAATCCTTTATTTTTTCCCACTTTTACAACAATTTGATACAATAGTCTTACATATTACATTGATAAACGAGGGATTCTATGAAAATCGGAATAGTAGGTGCAGGCTCAATTGGATTATTATTTGCTGCCTACCTTAGTCAACGCTTTAAAGTCACTATTTTTCCTCGTAGAGAAGAACAGGCAAAATTGATTAATAATAAAGGAATTACTGTCCAATTGAGGCAAAATAACATTAACCAGAACGTTTCTGCAACAGTTAAACGCGAGGAAATGAACAGCCAAGATTTAATGATTATTGCAGTGAAACAATATCAATTAGAAGATCTTCTCCCAACAATTCAACAGATTGAAACAAAGATTCCCCTTTTATTTTTGCAAAATGGAATGATGCATTTGACATTGATTAATAAATTGAAACATCAATCCATTTTTGTTGGGTCAATTGAACATGGAGCGCTAAAATTAAATGAAACGATGGTTATCCATAATGGTGTAGGAATAACCAATATTGCTTCTTATAAAGGTCCGATAAATTCGGTTCAATTTCTTGTTAAAGAAGAGATTCTAAATTTCCCTTTTCGAATGTATGAAAGCCATGAAGATGTTCTTTTGAAAAAGCTTTTAGTCAACGCAATGATCAATCCTTTGACGGCGATCCTACAGGTGAAAAATGGAGAATTAATCAAAAATGAAAACTATCATAAGCTTTTTCGAGAACTATATCAAGAAATCATCCTTTTATTTCCTCATATGAATCAGGATCAGTTATTAATGGACATTATTTCTGTTTGTAAAAATACAGCAGATAATGAGTCTTCCATGCTTAAGGACATTAAAGCTCATAGGACAACCGAAATAGATGCCATTATTGGATACATATTAAATCTTGCGCAAGAAAAAGGAATACCACTGCCGATAACAAATACCTTATATTATATGGTAAAGGGATTAGAGAAAGGAAGGGATCATTGAATGGGTGCTTTTTTGTCTTCATTTATTTCAATTTTTATTATGCTCCCTTTTCTTGGCTATTTCCTTTCATTTATCCTAGTAAAACAATTAACAAGAAATCATCGTAGGGCAGTGTCTATAGCAATTGATATTACTACTCTAATTTTAATCATCTCCGTACACTTTTTAATTAAAGGGATATGGGGCCAATCTTTACTGTGGTTAATTATGTTAATTATCTTGATGATTGGATTAGTATTTGTCGTATTTTACCGATCTGTTCGAGATGAAATAGAGTATTCGCGAGTTTTTAAAGGGTTTTGGAGATTGAATTTTTTATTTTTTACCACAATATATATAATTTTGTTTGTTTATGGAATGACCTCAAGAATATTAGATTCTGTTATGAGCTAAAAAAATTTGAAGGCAAGTTTTTTTATTTTCTAATCTGGTGATGTTATACTCTTTAAGAATGTATGCGTTTATCGTTAATGGTGGGGCCGACATAAGCTCCATACTAGTATTGCGTAAAGAAAGGGAGAATTGACTCTATGGAACTGGAAAATATTTCGATTCCAGCAACAAATCGTTTTGCTTCACTTTATCTAGAACAAGAGGAACCAGTGAATCATTTTTTTCATTATGATATAAAGGAAAAGACTGTCTTTAAAAAAAGGATGGAAGATTTACATAATCGAAATTTTGCAAGGCAAGAACTTGTTAAATGTATTGAACAATATATGGATCGTTTTCCTAAATCTAATGAAATCCAGCAATCCTTGAATAAGTTGCAACAGGATGATTCTTTGGTTGTAATCGGTGGGCAGCAGGCTGGATTATTAACAGGTCCTTTATATACCATTCATAAGATCATTTCTATTATTATTCTAGCTCGAGAACAAGAAGAGAAATTAAAGTGTCCTGTTATTCCTGTTTTCTGGATAGCTGGTGAAGATCACGATTATTTGGAAGTGAATCATGTATATGCTGAAAGTGAAAGATCCATTAAAAAAATCAGTTATGCAGAAGGACCAATTGACAAAAGAATGGTATCAGATCTTGAATTTGACAAAGAGCATATGCAGAAATGGGTAAACAAGGTTTTTGAGCATTTTGGTGAAACGCTAGAAACAAAGAAAATAATGAAATCGATTGACGAAGCCATTAATCATTCTAGAACAATTGTTGATTTTTTTACCTATCTAGTCGTTGATATGTTTAAAAAATATGGCTTATTAGTAATTGATTCAGCAGATAAACAACTTCGTGAATTAGAAAAGCCATTCTTTCGAAACATGATTGAAAACTACGAGAAGATTACTGAACAAGTTCTTAAACAACAAAATATAATTAATGGGTTTGATTTTCCTAATACAATTGACATTAGTGAAAATGCATTAAATCTATTTTATTATGATGGTCATGAAAGACAACTATTAGAATTTAACAAGGCTAAAAATGGATTTGTGGGAAAAAGTGGTGATTGCTTCTTTACAAAGGATGATTTACTCACTTTATTAGAAGAAAAACCTGAAGCATTTAGTAATAATGTGGTGACGAGACCCATAATGCAAGAAAGCCTTTTTCCCACTTTAGCATTTATTGCTGGACCAGGTGAAATTGCCTACTGGGGAGAATTAAAACTTGCATTTGAAAGTCTAAACATACTTATGCCCCCAATTATTCCAAGACTTAATATTACTTTTTTGGAGCGTTCAATAGAATCCGATATCAAACATTTGAATTTATCTGCTGAAAAGATTATACGTAATGGATTAGAAATAGAACGTCAGCAATATTGGAATTCAATTAAAGACCAAACGACTGAAACAATTATCGATGAGACAAGTGTTTTTCTAGAAAAACAATACCAATATTTGAAGGATTCTGCAGATAAAAGTTTATTGCCTATTGTTGAAAAGAATTTGCAATTTCATTTAAAGCAGCTTGAATTTTTGCAAAGAAAAGCAAACCTACTGACCATGCAAAAAAATGATAACTCACTTGAAAGATTAAATCGTATGGAAAGATTATTAAGGCCGAATGGGGCCCCACAAGAGCGACTGTGGAATATTTATTACTTTATGAATAAATATGGTGAAGAATTTCTAAGTCAAATAATGAAATTAAATTATGTATTTGATGGAACACATAAATTGATACGAATATAAACTAGCTTTTATAGCTAGTTTATTTTTTTTCTTTTTTCGCCATTGTTGTTAAAAAATATGGGTAAAAAGACCTGTTTATTCTGACGAAAAATTCATTAATATTACTGTTTTTTTGCAATTACTGCATAGATGTGTCTAAAAATGAAGTTAAAAAATTCTAAAAAAAAGAAGGGATTTTTTGCTAGTGTAGGAAATAGTTAAAAAGAGGTGGTGAAAGGTGGGGGAATGTGGTACATTATTTATAGAAAGTGGGGGCTTGTACTATGTTCATGGGGGAATACCAACATAACATTGATGCAAAGGGACGTTTAATTATCCCTGCAAAGTTTCGTGAACTTCTTGGTGAGACATTTGTTATCACTAGGGGCTTAGATAAATGTTTATTTGGATACCCAATGGACGAGTGGAAGCAAGTAGAAGAAAAGTTAAAAGCCCTCCCCTTAACAAAAAAAGATGCAAGAGCATTTACCCGTTTTTTCTTTTCAGGTGCCTCCGAAAGTGAAATTGACAAACAAGGAAGAATTAATATTCCTTCCCCACTCGTTAGTTATGCACAGTTACAAAAAGAATGCATTGTTTTGGGAGTTTCTAATCGAATTGAGATTTGGAGTAAAGATTTATGGGGAGACTACTTTGAAGAGTCGGAAGAATCATTTACGGAAATAGCGGAAAATATGATTGGCTTTGATATTTAACTTTACTCTATTTACTATTCGTTAGAAAGGTGATTGCAACATGTTTGAACATACAACCGTTTTATTAAGAGAAACAGTCGATGGACTGAATATTAAACCTGATGGTATTTATGTTGACTGTACACTTGGTGGTGCTGGACATAGTGAATACTTGGTTTCACAATTATCATCCGAAGGAAGATTATATGCTTTTGATCAAGATGAAACAGCCATTGCACATGCAAAAGAAAAACTTAAAAAATACGAAAATCAAGTTGTTTTTATAAAAAGTAATTTTCGCTACATAAAGGACGAATTAAATCGACTTGGTGTAGAAAAAGTAGATGGAATTCTTTATGATCTAGGTGTTTCATCTCCACAACTAGATACTCCTGAGAGAGGATTTAGTTATCATCATGATGCACCGTTAGATATGCGCATGGATCTAGAAGGAGATATTTCTGCATATGAAGTTATCAATTCATGGCCATATGAGGATTTAGTTCGAATTTTTTATAAATATGGTGAAGAAAAATTTTCAAAACAAATTGCTAGAAAAATCGAAGCAGCTAGAGAAAAGGAACCAATTAAAACAACTAGTCAATTAGTTGATTTAATTAAAGAGGGAATTCCAGCCCCAGCAAGAAGAAAGGGTGGCCATCCGGCGAAACGTGTGTTTCAAGCAATTCGGATTGCTGTTAATGATGAATTAGGAGTATTCGAGGAATCACTTAAAGATGCGATTGAGTTATTGCATCCACAAGGTCGAATTAGTGTTATCACATTCCATTCATTAGAGGATCGTATTTGCAAAACCATTTTCAAAGAAGCGAGTACAGGTCCAGAATTACCACCTGGATTGCCTATCGTTCCTGATGAGTTTAAACCGAAGTTGAAAATCATTACTAGAAAACCAATTATACCTTCAGAAGAGGAATTAGTCGAAAATAATCGTGCAAGATCAGCAAAACTCAGAATTGCAGAGAAAAATTAACTAAAAATAGTGTTTGAATGGAGGGAGTTCTTTGAGTAACTTAGCAAGAAAACAACAACAAACATATGTACAACCGAAACCAAAAACTGAAACGCAGATAAAACCTGTACATAAGAGAAGGAAAATTACACCTGGAGAAAAACTGATTGCAGGATTATTTATTGCTTTTGTATGTTTTATGTCCATCAAAATTATTTCGACTCAAGCATCGATTTATTTTATTAATAAGGACATTCATGGACTAGAAACCTCCATTCAAAGTAAAAAAAAGGTAAATGATGATTTGAAAATGCAGGTCAGTGATATGAGTACATATGAACGAATCTGGAAGAAAGCGAAAGAATTAGGATTAAAATTAAATGAAAATAATGTTAAGGTTGTTGAAGAGAAATGAAGAGAAGCAAAGTTAGCATGAACATAGGAGCGGCCGTTTTATTTCTGATATTCGGTCTGCTTTTTTTTATCTTAATCATCCGTTTTCTAACTATTCAGGTCACTGGAGAGGTTAATGGCACTAAATTAACTACAGAAGCAGCTAAACAACATTTACGGAAAGATATTATTGAAGCAAAAAGAGGAAATATTTTTGATAGCCATGGAGAGGTTATTGCAGAGGATACTACATCATATCGATTGGTTGCGATTCTTGATAAGAAAATGACGATTGATCCGAAGAAACCAAATCATGTAACCGATCCTCAAAAAACGGCTACAGAATTATCAAAGTATATTGATATGTCAGAAGCCGAAATATATAAAATATTGACTAAAAAAGGTGCAAAACAAGTTGAATTTGGTAAGGCGGGCAGTGATGTACCGCTGAAAACAAAAAATGAAATAGATAAGCTTAAATTGCCCGGTATCCAGTTCATCCGTGAATCTAAACGTTTTTATCCGAATGGTGTATTCGCTTCTCATTTAATTGGCTATGCACAGAAGGATGGGGAGTCGGTCAATACAACTGGAAAAATGGGGATAGAAAAGGTTTATGATCAGGATCTACAAGGGGTAAATGGAAAAATTCAATTTGAAAGTGATTATTGGCGTTATTTACTGCCTGGTTCTAAAAAGAAGGTGACCAAGCCGAAAGATGGTAAGGATATTTATTTAACTCTTGATAAAAAAATCCAGATTTTTTTAGAGGATGCGATGAATAAGGCGGTTGAAAAATACAATCCAGAAAATATTGTTGCTATTGTAGCAGATCCCAAAACTGGGAAAATACTTGGAATGTCACAAAGACCAACCTTTAATTCGATGACAAGAGATGGAATTGAAAAGCAGTGGCAAAATTTAGCTGTTGAATCATCAATTGAACCAGGATCAACAATGAAAATTTTCACATTAGCAACCGCAGTACAAGAGGGTGTATTTAACCCAAATGCATGGTATCAATCAGGACAATATTTTGTTAAAAATGTTCCAAATCCAATTAAAGATCATAACTGGGGAAGAGGCTGGGGACCAATTACTTATTTAGAAGGTGTTCAGCGTTCATCCAATGTAGCATTCGCTAATTTACTTGATTTAATTGGTCAAGATACCTTTAGGAAGTATTTAGATCGTTTTCATTTTGGTCAAAAAACGAATATTGGTTTACCAAATGAGTCAAGCGGAAATATATTATATAATTGGCCAATTGAGAAGTACACGACTACCTTTGGTCAAGGAACTACAGTAACACCTATTCAAATGATACAAGCGGCAACGGCTGTTGCCAATGATGGAAAAATGATGAAGCCTTATGTGATAGACAAAATTGTGGATCCAAATAATGATAAAGTAGAAGAAACAAAACCAGAAGTGGTGGGTACTCCAATTAGCTCAGATACAGCTAAAGAGGTTCGGGATATACTGCGTACTGTCGTTACAAGTGAAAAAGGTACTGGAAGAATTTATAATATTGAAGGTTACTCTGTTACAGGGAAAACGGGTACTGCCCAAATACCAAATTCTAGTGGGGGAGGATATATGACAGGGAAGGATAATTATATTTTTTCTTTCCTTGGAATGGCCCCACAGAATGATCCTGAATTGATTGTGTATGTTGCTGTGAAGAAGCCGCACTTATCAGAAACAGAAACAGGGTCGGAACCAGTAGCAATGATCTTTAATCCTGTCATGAAGAATAGTTTGCAATATTTGAATATCAAACCGGAAAAAATGGCAAAGGTCAAGCAAACAAAAATTCCAGATCTAGCAGGGCAAACAGTAGAGGAAGCGAAAGGATCTTTAGGGAATTTAGGATATGAAGTTGTGACACTTGGAACAGGAACCAAAGTGGTTGATCAATTACCTCGACCGCAAACAGCTGTACTAAAAGGGGAAAAAATTATTCTAAAAACTGATGGAGATCCAACGGTACCAAACATGATCAATTGGTCGAAAAGTGATGTAATGAAAGTAGCTGAATTACTAGAGTTAAAGCTTAATATGGTAGGTTCCGGCTATGTCACTAAGCAAAATATTCAACCTACTTCACCGGTTAAAAAAGGTGATCATTTAGTTGTTAATTTCCAATCTACTGAACAAACAATCAAGCAAAAAAGTAAAGTAGAAAAAAAGAAAGACGAAGACACTCCTCTCGATTAAAAGATTCATAAGGATTTGCTGTTTAATGGGCTGATCCCACTTGTATGGTGGGCTCAGCCCTCTTTTGTTTTTATTATGCCTCTGTTCTATTGGAAACTGTACAAGCATAAGCTTCTAATAATGAGGTTAGTCCCTAAAATATCCAGAATGGGTTTGTAGAGGAGGAACATTTAGGTGAAGCGTGTTTCTAATGTAACAGTAAGAAAACGATTAGTCATCACACTCTTAGTTGGCATAATAATTTTCGGGGTCATTGATATACGATTAGGATATGTGCAATTAGCTCTTGGAAACTGGTTAACAAGTGGTGCAAAGGAATTATGGAGTCGTGAAATCCCTTTTGAGCCTGAAAGAGGAAAAATTGTCGACCGCAATGGGGTAGCGATTGCTACCAATAAAAGTGCACCAACTGTTTTCGTCGTTCCAAGACAGGTTGAAAACCCAGCTGAAACGGCAGAGAAACTAGCAGCTGTATTAGACGCATCAAAAGAAAGTATTTATAAACAAGTTTCAACTATTGTAAATATACAACGTATTAAAGAAGGTAGAAAAATTTCAAATGAAAAAGCAAAAGCTGTACGAGACTTAAAGTTAAAGGGAGTATATATTGGTGAAGATTCGAAGAGGTATTATCCTTTCGATAGTTATTTATCACATGTTCTAGGATTTACGGGAATAGATAATCAAGGACTAATGGGTCTTGAGCTATATTATGATGAGGAATTAAAAGGGGACAAGGGTTCGGTTCAATTTTATTCTGATGCAAAAGGAAGAAGAATGCCAGATATGTCCGATGATTTTAAACAACCTCATGATGGACTAGATTTAAAATTAACGATTGATACAAAGGTACAAACAATTATCGAAAGAGAACTTGATATTGCTGAAACGAAATATAATCCAGATGGCTTAATCGCGATTGCTATGGATCCTAAAACAGGAGAAATATTAGGAATGTCAAGTCGTCCAACCTTTGATCCTGCGAAATTCCAAGATGTATCGCAAGAAGTGTATAACCGTAATCTACCTATATGGAGCACCTATGAACCAGGCTCAACTTTTAAAGTAATTACATTAGCAGCTGCACTGGAAGAAGGGAAAGTAGATCTTGATAAGGATACGTATGTAGATACAGGTAAGATAAAAGTAGCGAATGCGGTGTTAAAATGTTGGAAACGATCGGGACATGGGAAGGAAACTTTTTTAGAAGTAGTAGAAAATTCATGCAACCCTGGATTTGTAGAACTAGGACAACGCCTTGGAAAGGAAGATTTATTTAAATACGTTCGAAATTTTGGCTTTGGCGAAAAAACTGGAATCGACTTGGCAGGTGAATCAAAAGGAATCTTATTTAATATGGATAGAGTTGGACCGGTGGAACAAGCGACAACTGCCTTTGGTCAAGGGGTGTCGGTTACTCCAATCCAACAAGTTGCAGCTGTCGCAGCAGCAGTAAATGGCGGAACTTTATATGAGCCTTTTGTTGCAAAGGAGTTAGTAGACCCCAAAACAGGAAAAGCTGTTATGGAAAAAGAACCAGTTGCGAAACGGAGAGTTATTTCCGAGGAAACATCTAAAGAGGTTAGAAGAGCGTTAGAAAGTGTAGTAGCAAATGGTACCGGAAAAAAGGCATTTGTCGAAGGATACCGAGTTGGCGGAAAAACAGGTACAGCCCAGAAGCCGAAACCGGGTGGAGGATACATGGAAAATAACTATGTACTCTCATTTATTGGGTTTGCACCAGCAGACGATCCACAAATTGTCGTTTATTTTGCCGTAGATAATCCAAAAAATACAGTCCTTTTTGGAGGACAAGTAGCAGCACCAATTGCGGGTACTATTATAGGTGATAGTCTTCGTGCGATGGGAGTTAAACCGAGAAAAAATCAAATGGAAAAAGAAATTACCCCTTACTTAGATACACCTACGATTGAAGTTCCAGATTTAAAAGGATTGACGAAGAATAAATTAATGGAACAACTCGTAAATTTGAAATTAGAAGTAAGTGGTAAAGGAGAAACGGTTATTAAGCAGGATCCTTTGCCTGGTGTTAAAGTGGAGGAAGGTTCTACCATCCGAGTTTATATGAATTAGAAGTTATTGTAAGCTTTATTGCAATGAAGAAGCGGCAAATGGTTGCCGCTTCTTTTATGAAAATGTTTTTACTTAGAAAATCCCTCCAATATCAATCAATATATTATAATCTAATAGCATCCACCGCATTTTTTTAGTAAAATGGGTAGGTACTATTTTTCATTAAAGATATGATAAAGTTAGTATTTCTGTAATTGAAACAGAGGAAGGACTGTAGAAATGAACTTACATACACTATTAAATGTTTTACCCCTCGTAAAACTTCCAAACGAAAATCCAACGATTACCGATATTGTTCAAGATAATCGCAAAGTAACGAAAGGTGCATTGTTTATATGTATTAAAGGCTTAACGGTAGATGGTCATAAATTTGCTCAAGACGCTGAATTACAAGGTGCTGCAGCTATTATTGCTGAACAACCTGTAAATGTTTCGATACCTGTCATTGTAGTAAAAGATACAAAAAGAGCCATGGCGATCTTGGCTGATGCATTTTACAATCAACCAACGAGAAAGCTCCAATTAATTGGGATTACAGGAACAAACGGAAAAACAACAACGAGTCATTTAATTGATCAAATTTTTCGTGATAGCCAGGTAAATACAGGATTAATTGGGACGATGTACATAAAAATTGGTGATGAAGTACATGAAGCTAAAAGAACAACCCCCGATAGCACAATCCTCCAAAAAACATTTAAGAAAATGGTTGATGCGGATGTGAAAACTGCTATAATGGAGGTTTCTTCACATGCACTGGATCAAGGAAGAGTATTTGGTTGTGATTATGATATTGCAGTTTTTACAAATTTAACTCAGGACCATCTGGATTATCACCATACAATGGAGGAATACAGAAGGGCGAAAAGTTTACTATTTTCTCAGCTTGGAAATACCTATGACCATAAAAAGCCAAAATACGCCGTACTTAATATTGATGATAAAGCATCAGAAAAATTTCAAAAAGAAACTGCTGCACATATTATCACTTATGGAATTGATAATGAAGCCGACTTTTTTGCTACAAATATTCATATGAGTGCATCTGGTACTACATTTACTTTACATTCACCTGAAGGAAAGCATAAGGTGAATTTACAGCTGATTGGAAAATTTAGTGTATATAATGTGTTGGCTGCAATTGCGACAGGCTATATTTCCAATATCTCATTAGATCAGATCATCCATACGATTGAGAATGTTAAAGGCGTAGCTGGAAGATTTGAATTAGTCAATGGGGGTCAAGAATTCCCAATCATTGTTGACTACTCCCATACTCCTGATAGTTTAGAAAATGTATTAAAGACGATTCAGCATTTTGCAGAAAAACGGGTATTTGTTGTCGTTGGCTGTGGAGGAGATAGAGATAAAACAAAACGCCCAATAATGGCTCAAATTGCTTGTCAGTACGGAACAGATCCGATTTTCACATCTGATAACCCTAGAAGTGAAGATCCTTTAGATATTCTTCGTGATATGGAATCTGGAGTTCAAGGGCAAAGATATATAACAATTCCTGATCGAAAAGAAGCGATTTACTACGGAGTTAAGAACGCAAAAAAAGGTGATGTGGTTCTTATTGCAGGAAAGGGACATGAAACATATCAAGAAATTGGTGGTCAAATATTGGATTTTGATGATCGTGTAGTAGCTTTAGAAGCAGTAAAGGAGAGATAAGAATGTTATCGTTTAATGACGTATATCATCTATCTACACATACGCGTGGAATCCAACAACCAGATATGAAGTTTGATACTGTGTCAATATTTTCTGATGAGTTACAGGCGAAAGGTTTATTCATCCCAATTCATGATAAAAATTTAGATAAAGCAATAGAAAATGGGGCAATTGCAGCAGTTTGGCTTAATAATGAGTCATTGCCTAATTATACGCCTAACCATTTTCCAGTTATTTTTGTGGATGATCTCGTCAGTGCCTTTCATCAACTATGTGAAGAATATACTAGAAAATTAAAACAAGAAGAGTGTGAAACAATGACTAAATTTATCTTTTATTCTCCTGAACTTCTTAATGCTCAAGCATTTACATATGATATTGCAGTAGAAGAAGAAAAGGATGAATTTGCAAGCTTATTGGAAAACTATATAGAAAGTAAAAGGAGGGGATAAAATGATGGAGCAAGTGATTTTCTTTACCATTTTAATGGGGTTTTTAATTACAGCACTTCTATCCCCAATATTTATCCCCTTTTTAAGAAGATTAAAATTTGGGCAAAGTATTCGTGAGGAGGGGCCAAAGTCACATCAAAAGAAAACGGGTACACCGACTATGGGTGGAATCGTAATTATCTTATCAATCGTTATTACGACATTAGTCATGACATATAAATTTTCTGAGCCATCGGTAAAAACCTATCTTCTCCTATTGGTAACTTTAGGCTTTGGGTTGCTAGGCTTTTTAGATGATTTTATTAAAGTTGTCCTAAAACGTAACTTAGGGTTAACTTCAAAGCAAAAGCTGCTCGGGCAAATTATTATTTCCGTCATATTTTATGTTGTCTTTCGCCAATCCCAATTTTCAACTGAGATTACCATTCCAGGTACTGGTTACTCATTTGATTTAGGTTGGTTTTATTTAGTGTTTATAATCTTTTGGTTAGTCGGATTTTCAAATGCGGTTAATTTAACAGATGGACTGGATGGACTTGTGTCAGGAACTTCAGCAATTGCTTTTGGTGCACTAGCTGTATTAGCCTGGAATCAGTCAAATTATGATGTGGCCGTTTTTTCAGTTGCTGTTGTGGGGGCAGTCCTTGGTTTTCTTGTATTTAATGCTCACCCAGCAAAAGTGTTTATGGGTGATACGGGATCATTAGCACTTGGAGGTGCTATAGCTACTATTGCTATTTTAACAAAGCTAGAGATAATACTTATCATAATTGGTGGAGTATTTGTTATTGAAACATTATCTGTTATTTTACAGGTCATTTCTTTTAAAACAACAGGGAAAAGAATCTTTCGGATGAGTCCATTGCACCATCATTATGAATTAGTTGGATGGTCTGAATGGAGAGTAGTTGTCACTTTTTGGACAGTAGGATTATTATGCGCAATTTTAGCAATTTATATCGAGGTGTGGTTGTAAGTGAAAACAATTAATAACTATCAACATAAAAAAATACTTGTATTGGGATTAGCGAAGAGCGGGGTTAGTGCTGCCTCGCTTTTACATAAATTAGGAGCCTTTGTTACGGTAAATGACTATAAGCCATTAAATGAAAATCCTGAGGCACAGGGGTTATTAGAACAAGGGATTAAAGTAATTTGTGGCTGTCATCCGATTGAATTATTAGATGAGGGTTTCGAATTAATTGTCAAAAATCCTGGTATACCATACACTAATCCATTAGTAGCAGGAGCGATTGAACGTGGAATACCTGTTATCACCGAGGTTGAACTAGCCTATCAGATTTCTGAAGCTGAATTAATCGGAATTACAGGTACAAATGGTAAAACAACGACTACAACCTTGATCTTTGAAATACTACAAGCAAATGAAGGAACCAATCCATTAATTGCTGGAAATATTGGGACCGTCGCATCGGAAGTTGCTGAAACTGCGACAAAAGATAATCAAATGGTGGTAGAGCTCTCGTCATTTCAATTAATGGGGATTCGGTCTTTCCGTCCACATATTGCAATAATAACGAACATCTATGAAGCGCATTTAGATTATCATGGAACAAAGAAAGAATATGCACAGGCAAAAGCAAATATTACTAGAAATCAATTAGAAGACGACTATTTAATTGTTAATGCTGATCAGGAGGAATTATTAGATCTCATTT
This sequence comes from Heyndrickxia oleronia, assembly GCF_017809215.1. Classification (GTDB taxonomy): domain Bacteria; phylum Bacillota; class Bacilli; order Bacillales; family Bacillaceae_C; genus Heyndrickxia; species Heyndrickxia oleronia. The sequence continues at coordinate 3,250,891 of NZ_CP065424.1, read as the reverse complement.
CATTTACGAAAGCGAAAATCATTCCATTTTCAGCGAAAAAACCATTAGCAGAAGGGTGTTCGATTGCAAATGGTATGATTACTTTTCTAGGAGAAGAAATCATTCTTAGAAGTGATATTGTTCTCCCAGGAGAACATAATTTGGAGAATATTATGGCTGCTATTGCTGCAACCAAGCTAATGGGAGTGCAAAATAAAGCCATTCGAAAAGTATTAACTACTTTTAAAGGGGTTAAGCACCGTACACAATTTGTTGAGGAAATTGCTGGTAGGAAATTTTATAATGATTCAAAGGCGACGAATATTTTAGCTGCGCAAAGTGCGTTAAACGCATTTTCTGAACCTATTATTTTGTTAGCTGGTGGTCTTGATCGAGGCAATGAATTCGATGAGTTAATTCCATCTCTTAAAAATGTGAAAGCGATGATAACATTTGGTCAAACAGCTGAAAAGCTAGAAAAGGTTGCAGAAATAGCTGGAATAGAAATGGTGCATCGTGTCGATAATGTTGAAAAGGCAGTACCTATTGCTTTTGAATTGTCAAAGCCTGGGGATGTTATCTTACTGTCACCTGCTTGTGCAAGTTGGGATCAATATAAAACTTTTGAAGTTCGCGGTGATATTTTTATCGATGCCGTGCATAAGTTAAAATAAGAGCAAAAAAGAAGAACGTATTGGCCGTTGTAGATTCCTTTACGTTTAACATCTTGAGAATGAACACCTAGCTCAAATATTTCACTCTCGAGGTGTTGACTTTGCCAGTAAAAAAATCAAATCCTGATATCATGTTAATTATCGTCACATTATTATTATTAACAGTTGGACTTATAATGGTTTATAGTGCTAGTGCAATATGGGCAAACTATAAATTTGATGATTCCCTCTTTTTTGCAAAACGTCAGTTATTATTTGCTGGAGTGGGTGTCCTAGCTATGTTTTTCATAATGAATGTCGATTATTGGACATGGCGTTCATGGGCTAAAACGATCTTAATTATATGCTTTGTTCTGCTAGTTTTAGTTCTTATACCTGGGATAGGAATGGAGCGAAATGGTTCAAGAAGTTGGATCGGAGTTGGGGCTTTTTCAATCCAACCTTCTGAATTTATTAAGTTAGCAATGATAGCCTTTTTAGCAAAGTTTTTATCGGAGCAGCAAAAGTATATTACGACCGTAAAAAAAGGACTAGTTCCCTCACTTTCCCTTGTTTTCCTTGCATTTGGAATGATTATGCTGCAACCAGATTTAGGAACTGGAACGGTTATGTTAGGAACTTGTGTCATTATGATTTTTATAGCGGGAGCAAGAATTTTGCATTTTGCAATACTTGGTTTAATAGGTGTTGCTGGGTTTGTTGCATTAATTCTCTCTGCACCATATCGAATGGCCCGTATCACATCATTTTTAGATCCATGGCAAGATCCACAAGGTGCAGGATTTCAAATTATTCAATCACTGTTTGCAATCGGACCTGGAGGTTTATTTGGACTTGGTTTAGGGGAAAGCCGCCAGAAGTTCTTTTATCTCCCGGAACCGCAAACAGATTTTATTTTCGCGATTTTAGCTGAAGAACTAGGCTTTATCGGAGGAACATTTGTCTTACTATTATTTGCTCTATTACTTTGGCGCGGCATTCGGATCGCTCTTGGGGCTCCAGATCTTTATGGTAGTTTTTTAGCTGTTGGTATTATTTCCATGGTTGCTATTCAGGTAATGATTAATATTGGCGTAGTAACTGGTTTAATGCCAGTAACGGGGATTACTTTACCATTTTTAAGTTATGGAGGATCTTCACTTACACTTATGCTAATGGCTATAGGTGTCCTTCTTAATATTAGTCGCTATTCAAGAATTTAATTTGTTTAAGTGCCAGAAGGAAGAGTGGGAGCAAAGAAAAGTTGGACTAACCTAACTTTGGCAAGTACAGAAATTAATATTATTCTATTTATCGAGAGAAGAAACCCTATTCAAGGGTTTTTTTACATTTGTTCTACAGTAGTATTACAATCATATAAATATTCTTTTACTGGGCAAGAAAACTGGTTTAGAATATAGTATGATAGGAAAGTCATATTACAATTAAAAAACTGTGTTAATATTTTTGAGGTGAAAAAATGAAAATCGTTGTAAGCGGTGGTGGTACGGGAGGACATATCTATCCTGCACTTGCTTTAATAAGAACTATACAAGCGAAACATCCGAATACTGAATTTTTATATATAGGTACAGAAAAAGGGCTAGAATCTAAATTAGTTACCAGAGAAAATATTCCCTTTCAATCGATTCAGATTACAGGTATAAAAAGATCCATATCTTTAGAAAATATAAAAACATTCATTCGTTTCTTTAAAGGTGTTAAAGATTGTAAAAGATTATTAAAATCTTTTAAACCTGATGTAGTTATAGGAACAGGTGGTTATGTTTGTGGTCCTGTTGTATACGCAGCAGCAAAGCAAAAAATTCCAACCATTATTCATGAACAAAACAGTATTCCTGGCTTAACAAATAAGTTTTTAAGTAGATATGTAAATAAAGTGGCGACTTGTTTTGATTCTGCAGGTGAGTTTTTCCCAAAGGAAAAAGTAGTCTTAACAGGTAACCCACGCGCTTCTGAAGTAATTGGTGAGCAAAATAAAGACATTCTTCAATCGTTAGGCTTAAGTGCCAACAAGAAAACGGTACTAATAGTTGGCGGGAGTAGAGGGGCAAGGCCGATAAATGAAGCAGTAATAAAATCATTAGCTGAATTTGCAGAAAAACCATACCAAATCGTATATGTGACTGGTGAAGTCCATTTCAATGAAGTTGAAAAGGAAGTTTCATTAGTAGGAAAGCCAGAAAATATTGTTGTAGCTCCTTTCATACATAATATGCCAGACCTCTTAAGAGGGGTTGATTTAGTAATTTCCCGTGCGGGTGCAACCACTTTAGCTGAAATTACTGCACTTGGACTGCCAAGTATATTAATACCTAGTCCATATGTAACCAATAACCATCAAGAAAAAAACGCCAGTGCACTAACAGAAAAAGGTGCAGCTACAATGCTTCTTGAAAATAATTTAACCGGGCCGCAATTAATTAAATCGATCGATGAAATTTTACTTAATGATGAGAAAATAATGAAAATGAAAAAAGCAGCAAAAGGTATGGGCATACCGGATGCATCTGATCGGTTATTTAAAGTCATGCAGGATGTGATTGAATATTAATCTCTCTAGCAATGATCTTATAAGAAATTGAAGGACGGTTGATCCGTTCTTCATTTTTTGAATGAATGAAAAATGAAAGGAGGGACACCTATGTCAGAAAGAAAAATTGTATCTTTAGAAGATCGGATTCCAAAGTTGAAAGAGCAAAGGAAAAGGAAGGCCAATCGCAGGTTAATATTTTTAATCTCAATTTTTTTTCTATTAATCCTCTTTGTTGTTTATTTCCAATCTCCTCTAAGTCATGTTAAAAATATCAAAGTAGCAGGTAACCAACTAGTTGATACAGAAACAGTAATAAAAAAGATGGGGATCTCAAATAAAACAAATATTTGGAGCATCAATAAAGAAAAAACGACTTCTAAATTATTAACTATTCCCGAAGTAAAAAAAGCAACGGTTAAGATAAATTTTCCAAATAATGTGGTGGTGCAAATTAAGGAACACACTGCTGTAGCGAACATATCTGATGGTACAAAACTTTTAACTGTACTTGAAAGCGGAAATATAGTTAATCAAAAAGGCAATTCTCAAAGTAATATTCCGATTTTAACCAACTTTAAACAAGGGAAAATTCTCAAAGCAATGGTAGAGCAAATTCAACAGTTACCTAAAGAGATTATCAATTCAATTTCAGAGATTAACTATTCTCCTAAAAAAACCGATATATATCATATAACCTTATATATGAATGATGGTTTCGAGGTTTCGGCAACGATTCGAACGTTAGCAAGTAAAATTATCTACTACCCATCTATTGTTAGCCAACTTGATCCGAATGTAAAAGGGGTCATTGATTTAGAAGTTGGTTCAACCTTCAAACCTTTTAAAACGGAGGTGAAGGAGGAAGATGGCCAAAAGAATAATGAAAACCAAGAAAATGAAAGGTAAATATGTCATACTTGCATTTGTCAGTCTCGTATTAGGCTTTATGCTTGCTTTTTCATACAACACAGTAAATAAAGATGAAAAGACTAAAAATCATTTTTCAGATCCACAGTTTGTTAGGGAAAATGAATTACGTAATCAATTACTTAAGCAACAAAAGGAAAATCGTCAATTACAAAAGGAATTGTATGAAAAGCAAAATAAGGTTCGTTCCATAGAAAAAGATTTATCGAAAGAAGAGACAGTTTTTTATAATCTTGCTGAAGACGCTGAAAAATATCGGATGTTTTTAGGAAAGGTAAAAGTCCAGGGAAAAGGTTTAATCGTCACCCTAAAGGATGGAGATTATGATCCGAAAGAGGAAAATGTAAATAATTACATTGTACATGACCGTCATGTTTTTAAAGTAATTAATGAACTATATATTGCAGGGGCTACTGCGATTGCTGTTAATGGACAAAGAATTAACCATAGTTCGTACATTATTTGTACTGGACCTGTTATTACAGTAGATGGTATACCATTTCCTGAGCCCTTTACGATTACAGCCCTTGGAGACCCTGGTATTCTAGAATCTGCCTTATCCATTACTGGTGGTGTAAAAGACCAATTAGTAAACGATAATATAATTTTTACGATGGAAAAAAAGAATCAAATACAAATAGAGCCTATTCTTGGCGAATCCTAAGAAAAGAAAAGGTGAAAAGGAGTGGGCACGAAGTTTAAGCTGAGTATGACCGTCATTTCGATTATCATTGGTTTTATGCTAGCAATTCAATTTCAGACGATCAAAAAGCCTAAAGTTAGAGACACACGTGATATGTGGGAGCTTAGGGAGGATTTATTAAAGGAGCAGGATCTACAATCTAAATTACTAAAAGAAATTTCCTCAAATGAGGAACGAATTGAAAAATATGAGGCAAAAGTAAAGGATAGTAAAGAGCAGGCATTAAAAGAAACATTAGATGAACTAAAAAAAGAGGCAGGACAAACCGAAGTAAATGGTCCTGGTATAGTTATTAAGATTGATGTCTTAAAAGAGGCTTTATTGTTGGGAGAAAAGGTAAAGGATGTCTCTCCAGTTCTTTTAAAACGCCTTGTTAATGATCTGAATATGTACGGGGCAAAACAGATTTCCATTGATGGTGAAAGGGTTATAAATACCACGGTAATTCGTGATATTAATGGTGATACAAAGATTAATGGACATTCCATTAATCAATACCCACTTGAGGTAAGAGTAATTGCAGAAAATAGTGAATCAGCAGATAAACTTTATAACCGTATTCAGGTTTCACCTGTTATTGATGAATTTTTTGTTGATAATTTACAGGTAAAGATAGGAAAACCAGAGGAATCAATTAGTATACCGGCTTATGATGAAAGCATTAGAATCCGTTATATGAAGCCCGTTAAATAATGGATTATGTCGCATGGATTGTTCAATTATAGAAATTCTTTAGGAGATTTTTGTATTCATACGCTTGATTGATTGAAGATTATATTAGAAAAATATTTTTGAATCATGATAGTAGCCTAATTGTAAAAAAGGAGAGGTTGGAAATGTGGCTACCAGTTTTTGGTCTAATAATAGGGATTATTTTAGGATTATTAACAGATATCCGTATCCCTGAAGAATATGCCAACTATCTCTCCATAGCTGTCCTAGCGGCATTAGACACATTATTTGGGGGGATTCGAGCCTATCTTCAAAACATCTACGAAACGATGGTTTTTGTTTCAGGTTTCTTTTTTAATATAATTCTTGCTGCAAGTTTAGCTTTTCTAGGAGTTCATCTTGGTGTAGACTTATATTTAGCTGCAATATTTGCCTTTGGAGTAAGACTGTTTCAAAATATTGCAGTTATTCGAAGAATATTACTTGCTAAATGGACGACTAAAAAAGGAAATATGAAAAAAAGTTAAACTTTTTAAAGGGAATTCTTCTCATATGTCGAATTATTTTATATTATATATTCAAAAGATAATGTTTGATAACTAATGATTAAAATAAAAAAATGAATGTGGCAAAGAAATTTAGCAAAGGGAGGTGCCATGGTATGAACAACAATGAAATATATGTAAGTCTTGACATCGGTACATCCAGCGTTAAAGTGATTATTGGTGAGATGGTAAACGACTCACTGAATATCATTGGTGTTGGGAATGTAAAGTCCGAAGGAATTAGAAAAGGTTCTATTGTTGATATAGATGAGACAGTTAAATCTATTCGAAAAGCAGTTGAGCAAGCAGAAAGAATGATAGGCATGAATATCAATCATGTCATCGTTGGAATAGCAGGAAACCATGTGATGCTTCAAAGCTGTCATGGGGTAGTAGCTGTTTCTAGTGAAAATCGAGAAATAACTGATGAAGATGTGGCAAGAGTCATGGATGCGGCACAAGTCATTTCGATTCCACCTGAACGAGAAATTATTAATGTAATCCCTAGACAATTTATTGTAGATGGGTTAGATGAAATAAATGATCCACGTGGAATGATAGGGGTTCGCTTGGAAATGGAAGGCACCATTGTCACAGGATCAAAAACTATATTACATAACACATTACGTTGTGTTGAAAGGGCAGGTTTAGAAATAACTGAAATTGTCCTTCAACCATTGGCAGCAGGGGCAGTCGCTTTATCTAAAGATGAGAAAAACCTTGGCACTGTTTTAATCGATATTGGGGGAGGTTCTACCACTCTAGCTGTTTTTGAAAATGGCTTTATAAAAAGCACTAATGTACTTCCGATAGGCGGAGAACATATAACAAAGGACCTATCGATTGTACTTAGAACTTCAACGGAAGATGCTGAACGAATTAAGGTAAAAAATGGACATGCCTTTAGTGAAGATGCAGAAGCTGATGAAGTATTTAGTGTCCCAATTATAGGTAGCGATCAACATCAGCAATTTAATCAATTAGAAATATCTGATATTATAGAAGCTAGATTAGAAGAAGTTTTTGACTTTGTTTTAGAAGAGTTGAAACGCATGGGAATGGTAGATCTCCCTGGTGGAATAGTATTAACCGGTGGAAGTGTCAATCTACCAGGTGTTATGGAATTAGCTGCCTCGGTATTTCAAAACCGTGTAAGAATAGCAATACCTGATTATATTGGTGTAAGAGAACCTCAATATACTACTGCGGTTGGATTGATCCAATATGCTTATAAGAATGCTAGATTGCAAGGGCGAAATGTCAGTGCAGCACCTGCTCATTTTGAACATGTCGAAAAAAAGTCAGCTAAAAAGCCGCAACCAAAGCAAAAAACGGAAAAACAACCAGAAGAGAAAATTTCGACAAGAATGAAAAAATTCTTTGGCTACTTTTTTGAGTAAAGCTTTTTCTAACAAATTAAATAGTTTGAACACAGGTTAAGTTAATAATTAAAAAATGATATAAAATAATCAAATTGATATTTCGGATGTAGCCGTTTAAGAAAAAGAATATCTTGTTGAAATATGGACGAATTAGGAGGATCTGTCATGCTGGAATTCGATACAAATTTAGATTCATTAGCAACGATAAAAGTAATAGGCGTAGGCGGTGGCGGTAATAATGCTGTAAACCGTATGATCGAACATGATGTTCAAGGTGTTGAATTTATTGCTGTTAATACTGATGCGCAAGCTTTAAATCTATCAAAAGCTGAAATTAAAATGCAAATTGGTGCAAAATTAACGAGAGGATTAGGTGCAGGGGCTAATCCTGAAGTGGGAAAAAAGGCTGCTGAAGAAAGCAAGGAACAAATTGAAGAAGCTTTAAGAGGAGCAGATATGGTCTTTGTTACTGCTGGTATGGGCGGCGGTACAGGAACTGGTGCGGCACCTGTCATTGCACAAATAGCTAGAGATTTAGGTGCTTTAACTGTCGGTGTTGTTACAAGACCATTTTCTTTTGAAGGTAGAAAACGTGCAACACAAGCTGCAGGCGGTATTGCTTCAATGAAGGAAGCAGTAGATACCCTTATCGTTATTCCTAATGATCGATTATTAGAGATTGTTGATAAGAGTACTCCAATGCTTGAAGCATTCCGTGAAGCAGATAATGTACTTCGTCAAGGGGTTCAAGGTATTTCAGATTTAATCGCAACTCCAGGATTAATTAATCTTGACTTTGCTGATGTTAAAACGATAATGACCAATAAGGGTTCTGCACTTATGGGTATTGGTGTGGCAACAGGTGAAAATCGTGCTGCAGAAGCAGCGAAAAAGGCAATTTCTTCTCCACTTCTTGAAAAATCAATTGATGGGGCACAAGGTGTGTTAATGAATATTACTGGTGGAGTAAATCTAAGTCTTTACGAAGTTCAAGAGGCAGCCGATATTGTTGCTTCTGCTTCTGATCAGGAAGTAAATATGATTTTTGGATCAGTAATCAATGAAGATCTAAAAGATGAAATTGTTGTAACAGTGATTGCAACAGGATTTACAGAAGAAATTGGACAGCAAAAACCTGTAAGTAGACCATCCTTCGGTGTTGGACAGCAAAAGCAACCTGTTAATCCAACGGTTAAACGTGAACGTGAACCAAAGCGTGAAGAAGTACAGGAACCTATTCGACAAGTACATCAACAAGTGGAGGATACTTTAGATATCCCTACATTTTTAAGAAATAGAAATCGTAGAAATCAATAGAAAGAAAGAATTGTCTAATAAGGGTTAACTCCCTTACCAGACAATTCTTTTTTTTATCCCCAAAATTCTTATGATAGCCCCTATTTAAGGTCACTAGATAGCGTATTTTAATTTGACAAAATTCGAACGAAATCTTGAAAACTTCTCTAATTTCCCATACAAGAAATGACACACTTCAAACAGGTATGTACGATACCATTAAGAAAAGCTGGTATGAATAAAAAACATAGCAATTGGGGGGATAGGTTTGGTCGTCTATATGGACGTGATATGGCTTTTAAACTTCATTGTAGACGTGATGCTACTCTGGATAACTGCCATTATAATGAAACGTCCAATATCAAAATGGAAGCTTTTACTTGGAGGTTTAATCGGATCTTTACTAATTGTTATGAGCCTGACTCCGTTATCAGCTTATGCAGGAAACCCATTCATCAAATTACTTTTTTCCTTCGTAATGGTCTTTACAGTTTTTGGTTATAAACGCTTTAAATATTTTATATCCAATGTTCTTACCTTTTATTTTGTTACTTTCTTAACTGGTGGCATTTTAATCGGAGTTCATTATTTTATTCAATTTGATTTTCAATTGCAAAGTTCAGTTTTATTAGCATCAGTTAGAGGATTCGGTGATCCGATTAGTTGGCTGTTCATACTATTTGGCATTCCAATTGCGTGGTATTTCTCTAAGAAAAGGATTGAAACATTTGAAATAACGACCATTCAATTTGATCAATTAGTAGATGTCATGGTCGAGATAAATGGAGTTTCTATTCAAGTGAAAGGTCTTATAGATAGTGGAAACCAGCTTTACGATCCATTATCAAGGCAGCCTGTAATGATCATCTCAACCCAATCATTTAGAAATCAGCTTCCTACGGAAATTATAGAGGCTACAGAGCATTCAGAGAATTTTTTGCAAGGGAAAACGGAATTACCTTCCGAATGGAGTGAAAGAGTTCGATTCATACCTGCAAAGACTGTTAGTAAAGGAAATCAACTTTTGCTTGCGTATAAACCCGATCAAATGATAATTCAAAAAGATCATGAAAGCTGGAATGTACAAAAAGCGTTAATATCATTTTCAAATCATGCCTTATCAAGTGAAGATGTATTCCAATGCATCGTTCATCCCAAAATGTTAACAGGAATCTCAATAAAATCAGTATCTTAAACGCAGGCTGCTTTCATATTGTTTGTTGCTTTTGTATAAGCCCTGCTGCCTGCTATTCCAACTAGGCTTTATTGGTTCTTAGAAGTTTGTAGCTCTTGCCTAAACGAAAAAAGGTAAATTCAATTGTTTACTATAACTATACTCCTAAGATTATCTATTTAGAAGGAGGACATGAGATGAAAAAATTAAAAATAAAATTATCTTATTATTGGTACAAAGTACTTTTAAAATTGGGGTTAAAAACAGATGAGATCTATTATATTGGTGGAAGTGAAGCATTGCCACCACCCTTGACAAAAGAAGAGGAGGAAGTTTTATTAGAAAAGCTGCCAAAAGGTGATATGGCTGCACGATCTTTGCTTATTGAAAGAAATTTAAGATTAGTTGTATACATTGCCCGAAAATTTGAAAATACAGGTATTAATATTGAGGATTTAATTAGTATCGGAACAATTGGATTAATAAAAGCAGTAAATACCTTTAACCCCGAAAAGAAAATAAAGTTAGCTACATATGCATCAAGATGTATCGAAAATGAAATTTTAATGTATTTGCGGAGAAATAATAAAATTCGATCAGAAGTTTCCTTTGATGAGCCATTAAACATTGATTGGGATGGGAATGAATTGTTATTATCAGATGTTCTTGGTACCGAAGAGGATATTATTACAAAAGACATCGAAGCAAATGTGGATAAAAAGTTATTATTTAATGCTCTGCACCAATTATCTCCACGTGAAAAGCAAATCATGGAGCTCAGATTTGGTCTACTCGGGGGAGAGGAGAAAACACAAAAAGATGTAGCAGATATGTTAGGTATTTCACAGTCATATATATCAAGGTTGGAAAAAAGAATCATTAAACGATTAAAAAAAGAATTTAATAAAATGGTTTAAAAAAATATTTTTTTAAAACGCTATTTCTATCAGTAATTAGAGGATTTAACCATCTATCACAAATTTCATTTCATGCATAAATTTCCCACCCAAGGAGATACTTAATTTTGAACAGCAGCTCCTATAAGGGGGGGAAAAGACTTGAAGCGAAATAAAGTTGAAATTTGTGGGGTCGATACATCAAAGCTTCCTGTGTTAAAAAACGAAGAGATGAGAGAATTGTTAAAAAAAATGCATGAAGGAGATTTATATGCAAGAGAGAAGCTTGTAAACGGTAATTTAAGACTTGTATTAAGTGTTATTCAGCGTTTTAATAACCGTGGTGAGTATGTAGATGATCTTTTTCAGGTAGGATGTATTGGACTAATGAAATCAATTGATAATTTTGATTTAAGTCAAAATGTGAGATTTTCTACTTATGCGGTGCCAATGATTATTGGAGAAATACGTAGATATTTACGTGACAATAATCCAATCCGTGTCTCAAGGTCACTACGAGATATTGCTTATAAAGCGCTACAAGTACGAGAAAAACTTATGAGTAAAACATCGAGGGAGCCCACAGCAGAAGAAATAGCAAAGGTATTGGAAGTACCACACGAGGAAATTGTATTTGCTCTTGATGCAATACAAGATCCAGTATCCTTATTCGAACCTATCTATAATGATGGGGGAGACCCTATTTATGTAATGGATCAGCTAGGTGATGAAAAAAATCGTGATACGAATTGGGTGGAAGAAATTGCTTTACAAGAAGGGTTGCGCAGGTTAAATGACCGAGAAAAACTCATTATTAGAAAACGATTTTTTCAAGGGAAAACGCAAATGGAAGTTGCTGAAGAAATTGGTATTTCCCAAGCTCAAGTATCACGTTTAGAAAAGGCTGCCATTAAACAAATGAATAAGAATATCCAATAGTAGGACAAGTATCCCGTTTTTAGCGGGGTACTTGTCCTACATTATTTTAATGAAAGCTATTTTATTCTTTTGGCAAGATCAACTAAAGCCATTCCTAAAAAAATCAACTAAAGCATATACATGTAATATCATTGATTGGAATGATTTTTAAGGAGTGGTAAATTTGGTGAGAATATCAGAATTCCAAGTTAAAGATGTGGTGAGTATTTCTGATGGCCGAAAATTAGGAAATGTGGGTGATATTGATATTAATCTAGATACAGGAAAAATAGAAAGTATTATCGTTGGCGGTTCTGGGAAAATACTAGGTTTCTTCGGGAAAGAGGAGGAATTTATTATACCATGGAGTAATATTGTAAAAATTGGCGCGGACGTCATTCTTGTTAGATTTCGTGATCAAAATTACATGCAACAACAATTATCAGAACCGAAATAATCAATGATTGGGTTTGAGACAGATTATCCTCTTCTCTGACTGTTTATCTGTCTCAGGCACTAGTCCTGAGACACATTATTCAGTTTTCAGTCCTATTATGTGTCACAAGCACTGGTCTCGAGACACATTTTTTAGTTCTTAGCCCATTTATGTGTCTCAATCCCTGTTCTTGAGACACATTTTTTAGTTCTCAGCCCATTTACCTGTCTCAAGCACTGGTCCTGAGACACATTTTTCTCCTCAATTCTTCTTTATGTGTCTCAAACACCGATCTTGAGACACATTTTCCACTTCAATTCCTCTTTATCTGTCACAATCTCTTCTTTTACAAGTGATTTGATTTACAGTTTTTGAATGAACCAAAACGTAATCTGTGATAAACTATAAAAAAGAATCTAAGGTTAAGAACCTTATTAGGAGTTACGATTATGAGCGAACCTTTCCAAAAAAAAGAGAAAGAGTTTTTTATCATTGAAAATTGGAATCAGATAAATTCCCGGCTAATTGCTGGATTTACAACAAAGCTAGGCGGCCAAAGTGAAAAACAGTTTGCCTCATTAAATTTTGGGTTTCATGTAGGTGATGACCAAAAGAGTGTACAATCAAACCGGAAACTACTTTCCAAGAAGCTTGGATTTACTCTTGATCATTGGATAGGAGCCGAGCAAACACACGATACATATATTGCAAAAGTGGATCATGCTGATGCTGGAAAAGGAGCACTTGATTATTCAAGTAGTATCCAACGAACTGATGGACTATATACAGGTGAAGAAGATATTCTTCTCACTCTTTGTTTTGCTGATTGTGTGCCCTTATTCTTTTACGCGCCAAATCATCATATTATTGGCGTAGCTCATGCAGGCTGGAAAGGAACAGTAAATGGGATCGCCAAAGAAATGGTTGATAAATGGAATCAGGAAGGAATTAAACCAGAAGAAATTAACGTGGTAATTGGTCCATCTATTTGCAAAAATTGTTATATCGTCGATGATCGAGTGATTGAGAAAGTAAATACTTGGGTAGAAGATGATTGTCCATACCAAGAAATATCGGATGGACAATATCATTTAGATTTAAAAAAATTAAATCAAATGATTCTTTTAAAATCAGGAGTTAAATTGGAAAATATTGAACTCACTAATTATTGTACGAGTTGTGATCATCAAGAATTTTTTTCTCATCGACGTGATCATGGAAAAACAGGAAGAATGCTTAGTTTTATTGGTTTGAAAGGAGATATTTAAATGAAAGTGGTTGAAAATCTTTCAATCATTAATGAAAAAATTAAAGCAGCATGTGAAAGATCTAATAGAAACTCCGAAGAAATTAAACTTATTGCAGTTACGAAATATGTGACTACTGAACGTGCACAGGAAGCACTTCAGGCAGGGGTTAAAAATTTGGGGGAAAATCGTGATGAAGGTCTATTAAATAAATGGGAAACAATAGGAAACGATGCAGTTTGGCATTTCATAGGCTCTTTGCAAACTAGAAAAGTCAAAAATATTATTGATAAAGTATCTTTTATTCATTCTCTAGACCGACTTTCTTTAGCTGAAGAAATAAATAAGCGTGCCAATAAGCAAATATCTTGCTTTGTACAGGTTAATGTATCAGGGGAAGAATCTAAGCATGGCATTAGTCCGGAGAATGTGGTAAATTTTATACATGATTTAAAAGATTTAGAAAACATTAAAGTGATTGGTTTAATGACAATGGCACCTTTGACTGAAAATGTAGAAATCATTCGTCAAAGTTTTCGTGGATTGAAAGAACTTCAAGTGAAAATTCAAGAATTACAGCTTGATTATGCACCATGTAATGAATTATCAATGGGAATGTCTAATGACTATACAATAGCAATTGAAGAAGGTGCTACATATATTCGAATTGGTACGTCATTAGTTGGCGATGAAGGATGAAATAAGCAGGTCATCTTATAGGAGGTGTGAACATGGGGATAAAAACAAAGTTGAAATCATTTTTTTTATTAGATGATGAATATGAATATACAGAAGAAGAAAAGATGGATAGTGAGCCAGAGCGGGAACAATATACAAAACCTGCTAATCAGAGGCAAAATGTAGTGAGCCTCCAAAGTGTTCAAAAGTCTTCATCTTCTAAAGTGATTTTATTTGAACCAAGGGTTTATGCAGAAGCTCAAGATATTGCAGATCATTTAAAAAATAGACGAGCTGTCGTTGTTAATTTGCAAAGAATTGAGCATGATCAAGCCAAAAGAATTATAGATTTCTTAAGTGGTACAGTTTATGCAATTGGTGGAGATATCCAAAGAATTGGGACGGATATATTCTTATGCACTCCAGATAATGTAGAAGTATCAGGGAATATTTCCGATTTAATTCAACATAGTGAATTTGATTCGAGGTGGTCTTAAAAGGAATGGCATTAATAGTAACTATTTTATTAGAAGCAATTAAAATTTACTCGTATATTATTATTATTTATATTTTTATGTCATGGTTTAATGCTCAACAATCTTCTATTGGACAAATTTTTGGCCGAATTTGTGAACCCTATTTAGAACAATTTAGACGGTTTATTCCACCTATTGGAATGATTGATATTTCTCCAATTGTAGCTATTATCGTATTAAGATTAGCTAGCTATGGACTTAGCCAGATTTATTATTGGACCATCTAGGTAGTAATCATACTACCTTTTTCTTTTTGGCTCTTTTCTCAAACATTGTTGATATTAAGTAAAGTTTTAACGAAAAATCATCAACTCAAGAGCGTTACACCCTCCTTTTCACAGAGAAAAGAGCTGCAAACTCCATATGAATCGCTGGATTCCTTTATTGAGTGTAAAAGTCGGTTGTTTGGCTTTTACACAACCAACAAACTATACGAAAACAGTCTTCTTTTTCTATAGTAATCAATAAGTATAAGAGGTATTTATGGATAATATATATCAACATTTTAGATCAGAGGAAAAAGATTTTATTGATCAAGTCATTCAATGGAAACAGTTTGTCGAAGATCGTTATGCACCTAAGTTAGTTGATTTTTTAGATCCTCGGCAAATACATATTCTGAAGTCAATCATTGGCAATGAACAAAGTGTGAAATACGGGATTTTTGGTGGGAATTCTGATTGTGAGCGAAACAGAGTTCTCCTATATCCAGATTACTATTCCCCATCGCCTGAAGATTACCAAATTGCTTTACTAGAAGTAAAATATCCATCCAAATTTGTTACATTGACGCATCGACAGGTGTTGGGGACGCTTATGTCTATTGGATTAAAACGAGAAAAGTTTGGAGATATTTTATGCCAAAATGAGCGTATACAGTTTTTTATAGCAAAAGAATTATTGGATTATATTAAGCTTGAGTTCCGACAAATCGGTAAAACATCCATTCAACTTCTAGAAATCCCGTTAAGTGATGCAATTTCAACTGGGGAAGTTTGGCAAGAAATTCAAACGACAGTGAGTTCACTACGTTTGGATGCAGTTCTATCTTCTGTATACAATATTTCTAGACAAAAAGCCCAAACGCTTATAGCCCATGGTTTGGTGAAAATAAATTGGCGAATTGTGGAACAATCAGCTTTTATTTGTGAAGAAGGGGACGTATTGTCTGCAAGAGGACATGGAAGGTGTAAGCTGCTTTCATTTGACGGGAAGACCAAAAAAGAAAAATGGCGAATAAAAGCTGGTGTGTTGAAATAATTTGAAAAAGTTGCAGGAAAATCCCCACAAACTGTCGAATATCGGTATAATAGAGTTAGGAGTTCAACCGTCTTAACTTGAAGTTTTTTACTTTCAGGGGCTAGCGTTGAAGCTAAAGGCAAGCGCCTTGATATCTATTGAATATAGATAAAAATGTTTTCTGGTCTTGTTTATAGGACTTAATCATAAAGTTATTAAAGATTAAATTTGAATACATTGTGGAGGTGGCAGAATGCCTTTAACACCATTGGATATACATAATAAAGAATTTAGTAGAGGTTTTCGAGGGTATGATGAGGACGAAGTAAATGAATTCCTCGACCAAATTATTAAGGATTATGAAATTATCATTCGTGAGAAAAAAGAGTTGGAAGAAACGTTAAACTCTCTTAATGAACGCTTAGGACATTTTACCAACATAGAGGAAACACTGCATAAATCCATAGTTGTTGCCCAAGAAGCGGCTGAGGAAGTTCGTGGCAATGCGCAAAAGGAATCGAAGTTAATTATTAGAGAAGCTGAGAAAAATGCAGATAGAATTGTAAATGAAGCATTGTCAAAAGCTAGAAAAATTGCTTTAGAAATTGAAGAATTGAAAAAGCAATCAAAGGTATTCCGTACAAGATTTAAGATGTTAATCGAAGCTCAATTAGATTTGTTAAAAAATGATGATTGGGACCATTTAATGGAATTTGAAATTGATGCTACAGAATTAAATCTTGAAGAAGAAATGAAATAATCTTGACGAAATGAAATTATTTCACATATAATTTATAAAACTAATATTTTAAACGATGACAGGGACAGTACAATTATTTACAGGTCTTATTATATAAAGCGAACCAAGGATAGTGAAAGCTTGGTATAAGCAAATAATTGGAACATCACCCTAGAGTTCTTGAATTGAACACCTTTATGGTCAGTAGATAATAGCGATTCATTCACGATACGAATGCTAAGAGGCGGATAATCTATGATTATCTACTAGGGTGGTACCGCGGGAAAACCTTCTCGTCCCTTTACAGGGATGTGAAGGTTTTTTTGTTGTTTAAACATATCCATACAAAAGTAAGAAAAAGCCTATAGAATAGTTCTAAATAGGCAATGATGTGTATAGTGAATTCGGGATTTTTTAAATTGTTGGTCCCTATGATATCAAGGAGGAAGTAACATGGATTATAAAGATACGTTATTAATGCCAAAAACAGAATTTCCAATGCGAGGAAACCTTCCTAAACGCGAACCGGAAATTCAAGAAAAATGGAAGGAACTTAATATCTACGAAAAGGTGCAAGAGCATACAAAAGGTAGACCATTATTTGTCCTTCATGATGGACCTCCATATGCTAATGGCGATCTTCATATGGGGCATGCATTAAATAAAACATTAAAAGATTTTATCGTTCGATATAAATCAATGACAGGATTCAATGCTCCTTATGTTCCTGGCTGGGATACACATGGTTTGCCAATTGAACAAGCGTTAACGAACAAAGGTGTCAAACGTAAGGAAATGTCTGTTGCCGAATTCCGTAAACTTTGTGAGGAATATGCCTATCAACAAGTTGATAATCAACGTGAAGCATTTAAACGTCTAGGTGTACGTGGTGATTGGGAAAATCCATATATCACTTTAAAGCCTGAATATGAAGCACAACAAATTAAGGTTTTTGGTGAGATGGCTAAAAAAGGATATATTTATAAAGGAATGAAACCTGTTTACTGGTCTCCTTCTAGTGAATCAGCTTTAGCCGAAGCAGAAATTGAATATAAAGATATTAAATCTCCATCTATCTATGTTGCCTTTGAAGTAAAAGATGGAAAAGGTGTATTAGAAGCTAATACAAAGATTATTATTTGGACGACGACACCATGGACAATTCCGGCCAATTTAGGAATTGCTGTAAATCCGGAAATTGACTATGTAGTAGTAAGCGTTAATAACGAAAAATATGTAATTGCGAAAGCATTACTAGAAACGGTTTCTGAAGTTTTAGAATGGGAATCCCCTGAAATTGTTCAAACAGTTACAGGAAAAGAGCTAGAATATGTAGTAGCTAAACATCCATTATATGATCGAGATTCATTAGTAATTTTAGGTGACCATGTTACTACAGAATCTGGTACTGGATGTGTTCATACAGCTCCAGGTCATGGGGAAGATGATTTCCTTGTAGGTAAAAAATATGGGTTAGATGTTTTATGTCCAGTTGATGATAAAGGTGTTTTAACTTCTGAGGCACCTGGCTTTGAAGGATTATTCTATGATAAAGCAAATAAGCCGATTACAGAGAAGTTGGAGGAAGCTGGTGCATTACTTAAATTAAACTTCTTCACACACTCATATCCTCATGATTGGAGAACGAAGAAACCTGTTATCTTCCGAGCTACTGCGCAATGGTTTGCATCTATTGATAAGTTCCGTGAAGAACTTTTACAAGCTATAAAGGAAGTAAAATGGGTACCAACTTGGGGTGAAACACGCCTATTTAATATGGTCCGTGACCGTGGCGATTGGTGTATTTCAAGACAACGTGCGTGGGGTGTACCAATCCCGGTATTTTATGGGGAAAATGGTGACCCGATCATCACTGATGAAACAATCGAGCATATCTCTAATTTATTCCGTGAGCACGGGTCAAATATTTGGTTTGAACGTGAAGCAAAGGATCTATTGCCTGAGGGATTCACACACCCAAGTAGTCCAAATGGGGAATTTACAAAAGAAACAGATATTATGGATGTATGGTTCGATTCAGGTTCATCCCATCAAGGTGTACTGGTTGAACGTGATGATCTTCAGCGTCCTGCAGATCTTTATCTTGAAGGATCTGATCAGTACCGTGGATGGTTTAATTCATCATTAACTACTTCTGTTGCAGTTTCAGGTCAAGCACCATATAAAGGTGTTCTAAGCCATGGCTTCGTCCTTGATGGTGAAGGCAGAAAGATGAGTAAGTCATTAGGAAATGTGATCTTGCCTGGAAAGGTAGTCAATCAACTAGGAGCAGATATCATTCGTTTATGGGTAGCATCTGTTGACTATCAAGCAGATGTTCGTGTATCCGATGCTATTTTGAAACAAGTATCAGAAGTATATCGTAAGATTCGAAATACGTTCCGATTCTTATTAGGAAATTTATCAGACTTTGATCCTGCAACTGATAAAGTTAGGTATGAGGACCTTCGTGAAGTGGATCAATTTATGCTTGTGAAATTAAATAATTTAATTAAACAAGTTCGAAATGCTTATGAAGGTTATGAATATTCAACGATCTACCATAATGTGAATAATTTCTGTACTCTAGATTTAAGTTCATTTTATTTAGACTTTGCAAAAGATGTATTATATATTGAGGCAAAAGATAATGAAGAGCGTCGGGCAATGCAAACCGTTCTATATGAATGTTTAACAGCTTTAACTAAGCTCTTAACACCGATTCTTCCGCATACGGCTGATGAAGTTTGGGGCTATATCCCTGGCATTGAAGAAGTTAGTGTTCAGCTTACTAATATGCCTGAATATGTTGAAATTCCAAATGCTAAGGAATTAGAATTAAAATGGGAAAATTTCTTAAAATTACGGGATGATGTTCTAAAGGCACTAGAAGAAGCACGTAATGAAAAAGTTATTGGAAAATCATTAACTGCAAAAATTACTGTATATGTGAATGATGAAATGAAACAATTATTAGATTCCATTTCTGAAAACATGAAGCAATTATTTATTGTTTCTGGATTTGAGGTAGGTGGAGCGATCGCTGATGCTCCTGAAAATGCTGTAAAACTTGAACATGCAGCAATTGTTGTTGAAAAAGCTGAAGGTGAGACATGTGAACGCTGCTGGATTGTAACAACTGAAATAGGTAAGGACGAGAATCATCCAACATTATGTCAGCGTTGTGCTTCAGTTGTTAAAGAATCTTATGAAAATGTTCAATAAAATAATTGCTAAAAAACCCTTGAAGGTAAATCTTCGAGGGTTTTCTATTTTATGTAACTACATGAAAGACTTACTCCATCATCATTATCAAGATTCGGGTAAACTAACAATAATTCATTAAAGGAGGGAATATCAATGTGCCGCAATGATGATCAATTATTTTATTTACTTCATGATCTAAAAGCTGAATTAAGTGCATATGAGACAAAGGACGAATTAATTAAAGACATGATTAATGAAGAATTAAAAGATATTCATACAGCACTTTCTAAATGGAATAAAGGTAATTATGGAAAGTGTGAGCACAGTGGTGATCCAATCCCGAAAGAATGGCTGGAAACAATACCTACATTGAAATCCTCAGATGAATGGAATCAACTATGGTCATATGGGAAAATATCCATACCTTATAGTTGAGTACATCTTAAACTTTTCTAAAATCCCCCTGTATGCTACAATTCAAAAGAAGAAACGTAAAAACTATATAATTATAATGAAAAAGTAGATACGGGGGTATCCTTTGTGATTTATTACATACTGGCTTTATTTGTAATTGCATTAGACCAAATAACAAAAATGTTGGTCGTTAAAAATATGGAAATAGGAGAAAGTATTAATATTATTGAAGATGTATTTTCCATTACCTCACATCGAAATCGAGGTGCAGCATGGGGGATTTTAGAAGGCCAAATGTGGCTGTTTTATTTGATTACCATCATTGTTGTTGGTGGAATTATTTATTATCTTTATAAATATGCAAAAGGAAAACCCTTATTAGGAATCAGTCTTGCCTTTATGTTAGGGGGGGCAATTGGGAATTTTATTGATCGATTAATTCGCCAAGAAGTAGTGGATTTTCTTTATGCCAGAATTATTGATTTTCCAATTTTCAATATTGCAGATGCAAGCCTAACGATTGGTGTGATTCTACTACTTATTCAAATGCTTATAGAAGAGCGTAAATCAAAGGAGAAAACATATGGAAAAAATGGAACACATCATTCTTGAAAGTGAGAATAACGAACGTATCGACAAGATTATTTCCACTTTGAATGCAGAATGGTCCCGTTCACAAGTTCAGCAATGGATTAAAGATGGACATGTTAAAGTAAATGGAAAACAAATTAAAGCAAATTATAAATGCACGACTAATGATCAAATTGTCATTGATATCCCTGAACCAGAGATCCTTGATGTTCAGGCAGAAGAAATGAATTTAGACATTTACTATGAGGATGGGGATGTACTCGTTGTAAATAAACCAAAAGGAATGGTTGTTCATCCAGCACCAGGACATTTAACAGGTACACTAGTTAATGGCTTGATGGCACATTGTAAGGATCTATCGGGTATTAATGGAGTGTTAAGACCTGGTATTGTACATCGAATTGATAAAGATACATCAGGATTATTAATGGTGGCTAAAAATGATATGGCACATGAAGGACTGGTTAATCAATTAGTCGATAAATCAGTGACACGTAAATATTTCGCCATCGTTCACGGAAATGTCCCTCATGATTATGGAACAATTGATGCACCTATTGGACGTGACCCAAATGATCGTCAAAGAATGACTGTAGTTGATAATGGAAAACAAGCTGTGACCCATTTTCGTGTATTAGAACGATTCAATCAATATACATTTATTGAATGTGAATTAGAAACAGGACGTACTCATCAAATACGTGTCCATATGAAATATATAGGTTTCCCATTAGTTGGTGATCCTAAATATGGTCCTAGAAAAACATTGTCAATCGGTGGGCAAGCATTGCACGCAGGTATCCTAGGGTTCATTCATCCTCGGACGAAACAATATATTGAATTTGAGGCCCCATTACCAGAGGAATTTGAAAAACTGTTAATCGAGCTAAAAAGATAAGGTTGACAAATTAGTTATCTAGTATTAATCTATTAATAACTTAATATCCCCTTTAATACAGTCCTGTGAGGCTGGGAAGGAAACGGATAGTTGATTCAATTGTAAATTCGTAGACCCTCTCGCCGACAAGGTGAGAGGGTTTTTAATTTGTGAGGTGGAAAAATTGTCTCAAAAAGCTATCGTTCTTGATCAGCAAGCAATTAGAAGAGCACTTACTCGTATAGCTCATGAAATTATTGAGCGCAATAAAGGGATACAAGACTGCATTTTAGTAGGAATTAAGACAAGAGGTATTCATATCGCAGAGCGTTTAGCAGAAAGAATTGAACAAATTGAAGGCCGTCCTATTGATGTAGGGGTTTTAGATATCACATTATATCGTGATGATTTATCGAAAAAAAATGAAGATGCTGAGCCTGAAGTAAAGGGTTCCCATATTCCTAGTGAAATTAATAATCGTAAAGTCATTTTGGTAGATGATGTATTATATACTGGAAGAACTGTCCGTGCTGGAATGGATGCATTGATGGATATTGGCAGACCCTCCCAAATTCAGCTAGCTGTATTAGTTGATCGAGGTCACCGTGAACTTCCAATACGTGCAGATTTCATCGGTAAGAATATACCAACCTCAAGCAGTGAAAGAATTGTTGTAGCCCTTGAGGAAGTAGATGAATTAGATCAAGTAAGTATTTATGAAAACTAAATAAAAACCTTTTAAAAGCAGTCCAGAGAGGCTGACAAAGGTGGAAACTTTCTATTGAACCATTATGTTGTTCGATAGGTTGTCTAGCCCTCTTTGTAGCTTCTTGCTATAAAGAGGGTTTTTATTTTGACTGAAGCACAAATTATAGGAAAACTTAATGTAAGGGAGATTGAATCTTATGGGGAGAAATCCAGATATCGTACTAGATATACATGATAAACCAAATAAAACACAATGGATTAGTTTAAGTATTCAACATTTGTTTGCGATGTTTGGATCAACTGTTTTAGTTCCGCTTCTAGTCCACTTGAGTCCAGCAGTTGCACTTGCTTCAAGCGGACTAGGAACTTTAGCATATATTCTTATTACTAGAGGTAAGGTTCCTGCTTATTTAGGATCTTCCTTCGCTTTTATTGCCCCCCTAATTAGTGCTAAGGCATTAGGTGGTCCAGGAGCAGCCATGTTGGGAACCTTCTTCGCTGGAATCATATACGGTTTGGTCGCTTTGCTTATAAATAAATTAGGTTATCGATGGTTAATGAGACTCTTGCCTCCTATAGTAGTGGCACCAGTTATAATCGTCATTGGATTAGGCTTGGCAGGAACAGCAGTTGGCATGGCAATGTATGAAAATCCTGGTGCAGCATCACAAGATCTTGTCTATAGTACTAAGCATATCGTTGTTGCATTATGTACGATTGCATTCATTGTGATTAGTTCCACCTACTTCCGCGGATTCCTAAAACTAATTCCTATCCTGATCGGGATTGTTGGCGGATATATTGTCTCAATTTTTGCTGGATTGGTTGATTTTTCGGGAGTTATCCAAGCAAAGTGGATAGCATTACCTGATTTTGTTATTCCGTTTGTGTCATATGAGCCAAAATTTTCTTGGGAAGTCGTAATGCTTGTCGTACCGGTTGCCATCGTAACCTTGTCTGAACATATTGGCCATCAAATCGTATTAGGTAAAGTGGTAAATAAAGATTTAGTTGCAGACCCTGGATTGGACAGCTCCTTACTTGGTGATGGAGTATCAATCATTATTGCTTCACTCATTGGTGGACCACCTACAACCACATATGGTGAAAACATTGGTGTTTTAGCCATCACACGGGCATACAGTGTGTATGTAATTGGTGGTGCAGGTGTTTTTGCACTAGCATTTAGCTTCATTGGAAAGATTAGTGCCTTACTGAGCTCTATACCAACAGCAGTAATGGGAGGAGTATCTATTGTCTTATTTGGAACGATTGCAGCGAGTGGGTTAAGAATGCTTGTTGAACACAAAATCGATTTTGCTGATAATCGTAATCTACTGATTTCATCTGTCATCCTTGTTATAGGTATAGGAGGTGCGTTCATCAGGTTTACAGATAAATTTGAACTTTCAGGAATGGCATTAGCAGCTATTCTAGGAGTCATACTCAATCTTGTATTGCCAGGACGTCCAAAGGAAGATGAAGAGTTAGATTTATTTGGAGAAGTAGAAAAGTAAAAAGGAGATCACCTTTTAAGAAAAGTCCAGAGAGGCTTACAAGGGTGTTATATTAAATATGTCCATTTATACTGATTAATGAAGACATATTTAAAAAAACACCCACCTATTTGGTAGGGTGTTTTTTTACGCACTCAATTTATAAGAATTAGCTGCTTATTTGTTTCGATATTTAAAATTTAAATTTTATTTAATCGTGTAGAAAAACAACTTGTGTGTGTATAAAAAGGAGGACTTATCGATGTGTCACCTATTAACAATGTCAGATTTAACAAATGAAGATATTAACGAAATTTTGCAGGATGCCGAGTGGTTTTGGAAGGGAAATACATGGACTACACCGCAAAAAATGTATTCCGTAAATCTATTTTTTGAGCCAAGTACAAGAACAAAGTGTAGCTTTGAAATGGCAGAAAGAAAATTAGGGATGGAGATTATTCCTTTTGAAACGAATACATCGAGTCTTCATAAAGGTGAGACATTATACGATACTGTTAAAACATTAGAAGCGATAGGGGTTGACTTAGCCGTTATTCGTCATAATCAAGATCATTACTATCGAGAGCTAATTCCAAATATAAGGATCCCTATCATAAATGGCGGTGACGGTTGTGGACAGCATCCTACCCAATCACTTTTAGATTTATTCACAATTAAACAGGAGTTTGGAACGTTTAAGGGATTAAATATTACGATTATTGGAGATATATCTCATAGTCGTGTAGCTCGTTCGAATATGGAAGCATTAACTAAACTAGGCGCGAATGTAACATTCTCCGGTCCACCAGAATGGTTTGATCATTCATTCTCTTTAGGGAACTATGCTCCTATTAATCAAGCAATAGAACACGCAGATGTAGTGATGCTGTTACGGATTCAGCATGAAAGACATCAAGGTAAATCCTTTTACTCTGCAGAACAATATCATGACCAATATGGCTTAACTTTAGAACGTGTGAATAGGATGAAAAATGGGAGCATTATTATGCATCCAGCACCAATCAATAGAAATGTTGAAATTGCAGATGAATTAGTAGAATGTAAGAAATCTAGAATCTTTAAGCAAATGGAAAACGGTGTATATATTAGGATGGCTGTATTAAAGCGAGCAGTAGAACATTCATTAAGGGGTTGTTTACATGAATTACATAATTAAAAACGGATATATCTTAGATGAGAACAATAAGGAAGTATTTGTGGATATTCGAGTACAAGATGGCGTAATAAAAGAAATGGGGACTAATTTAGAAGTAAATGGAGAGAACATTTATGAAGCAAATGGTTGCTTAATTGCGCCAGGCTTTATCGACTTACATATTCATTTAAGGGAACCAGGTGGGGAACATAAAGAAACAATAGAAACTGGGACAATGGCAGCAGCTAAAGGAGGGTATACAACGGTGGCTTGTATGCCAAATACGAAGCCAGTTCCTGACACACCTGAACAAATGGAATGGTTGATGAACAGAATAAACGAATCAGGTCATGTAAAAGTATTACCTTATGCATCTATTACAATAGGTCAACTAGGGGAGGAACTAACGAATTTTTCTGGTTTAAAAGAAAAAGGCGCGTTTGCTTTTACTGATGATGGAGTAGGTATTCAAACAGCTGGAATGATGTTTGAAGCTATGAAACGTGCAGCAGCTATTAATATGGCAGTCGTAGCACATTGTGAAGATAATTCTCTTATCTACGGGGGAGCTGTTCATGAGGGCGAGTTTTCAAAGAAATATGGCGTTCCTGGTATTCCTTCGGTATGTGAATCGGTACATATAGCCAGAGACATTCTACTCGCTGAAGCAACAGGTTGCCATTATCATGTATGTCATATAAGTACAAAGGAATCTGTACGAGTCGTGCGAGATGCAAAAAAAGCAGGGATCAATGTTACTGCTGAAGTAACACCACATCATTTACTTTTATGTGAAGATGATATTCCTGGTATCGATACTAATTATAAAATGAACCCACCTCTTCGTAGTAAAGAAGATCGTGATGCTTTAATAGAAGGCTTATTAGATGGAACAATTGACTTCATTGCGACAGATCATGCACCTCATACAAGTGAGGAGAAGGGGAAAGGAATGGAACATGCACCATTTGGTATTGTTGGGTTAGAAACAGCATTTCCATTACTTTATACTCATTTCGTAGAAAAAGGCATTTTTACATTAAAACAATTAATTGATTGGTTGACAATCGCACCGGCTAAAGCTTTCCAACTTACATCCGGGAAACTTGAGGTTGGCGCAGCAGCAGATATTACTGTAATCAATCTAGAGCAAAAAGAAGAGATAAACCATTTAGAATTTAAATCCAAAGGAAAGAATACACCATTTTCTGGATGGAATTGTAAAGGGTGGCCTATTGCAACCTTTGTCGATGGAAAATTGAAATGGAATGCAGGAGGTGCACAGTAATGAAAAGACAACTCATATTAGAGGATGGTACCGTGATGATCGGTCAAGCATTTGGGAGTAATGAACCGACATTTGGTGAAATCGTATTTACAACCGGAATGACAGGCTATCAGGAAACGATTACTGATCCATCCTACTGTGGTCAAATTGTTACATTAACCTATCCGCTTGTTGGTAACTATGGGATAAATCGTGATGATTACGAGTCAATTCAACCAGCAATTAAAGGGTTAATCGTGAAGGAAGCTGCAGATTTTCCATCAAATTGGCGAAATGATATGAGTTTAGATGAATTTTTAAAAATAAAAAATATCCCCGGTATTTCTGGGGTGGATACGAGAAAATTAACAAGAATTATACGTAAACACGGGACCTTAAAAGGGGCAATTTGCGCTGAAACTGTAAATCCCAATGAAATAATTAAACAATTACTAGAAGATAACACGCCAAATAATCAGGTTGAACAGGTTTCGACTAAAAAACTATATCCAAGTCCAGGTAGAGGACATCATGTAGTATTAGTAGATTTCGGCTCTAAACATGGGATTTTACGAGAGTTGAATAAAAGAAATTGTGACGTTACCGTTGTTCCATATAACACAAATGCGGAGGAAATTCTTGCATTAAAGCCAGATGGAGTCATGTTATCTAATGGCCCTGGAGATCCAAAGGATGTTCCAGAAGGAGTAGCAATGATTCAAGGCTTATTAGGGGAATGTCCAATTTTCGGGATTTGTTTAGGACATCAATTATTTGCATTAGCAAATGGAGCAGATACATATAAATTAAAATTTGGCCATCGAGGTGCAAACCATCCAATTAAAGATTTGAAAACGGGTAGGATATATTTTACTTCACAAAACCATGGCTATGCGGTTAGCGAAGAATCTATTCATTCGACACATTTAAAAGTCACTCAAGTTAATTTAAATGATTGTACAATTGAAGGTCTCGAACATGAATTGTATCCAGCATTTACTGTTCAGTATCATCCAGAAGCAGCACCAGGACCAGAAGATACGAATTTCTTATTTGATCAATTTTTATTATCTATTGAGAAATGGAAAGGAACGGTGAAGCAGAATGCCTAAACGTACGGATATAAAGAGTATCTTAGTAATAGGATCTGGGCCCATCATTATTGGTCAAGCGGCAGAATTTGATTATGCAGGGACACAGGCTTGCTTAGCATTGAAAGAGGAAGGATATCGTGTCATACTTGTGAATTCTAATCCGGCAACTATTATGACGGATACCGAAATTGCAGATATTGTTTATATTGAGCCTATTACATTAGAGTTTGTTACTCGAATCATACGAAAAGAAAGACCTGATGCGATTCTGCCTACATTAGGTGGTCAAACAGGATTAAATATGGCGATGGAACTCGCAGAAGCAGGGGTATTAAAAGAGTGTAATGTAGAAGTATTAGGGACGAAATTATCAGCCATTAAACAAGCGGAAGACCGTGATGAATTTCGCAAGCTGATGAAAGAATTAAATGAGCCGGTACCGGAAAGTGCAATCGTTCATAGTTTGGATGAGGCTGTGGAATTTGTAGAAAGGATCGGTTATCCAGTCATCGTTCGTCCTGCGTATACATTAGGTGGTACAGGTGGTGGAATTTGTGAAAGCAAGGAAGAGTTAATTGAAATAGTCACAAGTGGACTAAAAAACAGTCCAGTTCACCAATGCTTACTAGAAAAAAGTATTGCTGGCTACAAAGAAATTGAATATGAAGTGATGCGAGATTCAAGAGACAATGCAATTGTTGTTTGCAATATGGAAAATATTGATCCAGTTGGTATACATACAGGTGATTCCATTGTGGTTGCACCTAGTCAAACATTAAGCGATAGAGAATATCACTTGCTTCGGAATGTTTCCTTGAAAATCATTCGTGCACTAGGAATTGAAGGTGGATGTAATGTTCAGCTTGCCCTTGATCCGTATAGCTTTAACTACTATATTATTGAGGTGAATCCTCGAGTTAGTCGTTCCTCTGCATTAGCCTCAAAGGCTACAGGCTATCCAATTGCCAAGCTTGCAGCTAAAATTGCAATTGGATTGAGTTTAGATGAAATGATGAATCCCGTTACTGGGAAGACATATGCATGTTTTGAGCCTGCACTTGATTATATTGTAACAAAGATACCTCGTTGGCCATTTGATAAATTTGAATCTGCTAACCGTCGATTAGGCACACAAATGAAAGCAACCGGTGAGGTCATGGCAATAGGGCGTACACTGGAAGAGTCATTATTAAAGGCTGTTCGATCCTTAGAAAGTAATGTACATCATTTAGATCTATTGGGTGCAGACCATTACAGTGATGAAATCATTGAAAAAAGGATAAGAAAAGCTGGGGATGAAAGAATTCTCTATATAAGCGAAGCGATTCGTAGAGGTACTGCCATCGAAACTATACATGAATGGAGCAAAATTGATCTTTTCTTTTTACATAAAATCCAGAAAATTATTCAGTATGAGAAACGATTAATTAATCATCCCTTTGATCTTGAAATTGCTACAGAAGCAAAAAAATTAGGTTTTTCAGATATTAAGCTAGCTGAGCTTTGGGAAACGGAAGAACAAACAGTTTATAATTGGAGAAAGAAAAACCGTATACTCCCTGTATATAAAATGGTTGACACATGTGCGGCAGAATTTGAATCAGAAACTCCTTATTTTTATGGAACCTATGAGGAGGAAAATGAATCGGTTATTACAAATAAGAAAAGTGTCATTGTTCTAGGCTCAGGTCCTATTCGAATAGGACAGGGGGTAGAATTTGATTATGCAACAGTCCATTCTGTTTGGGCGATACAAGAAGCTGGTTATGAAGCGATCATCATTAATAGCAATCCTGAAACAGTTTCCACAGATTTTAGTATTTCAGATAAGCTATACTTTGAACCTCTAACAATCGAAGATGTCATGCATATTATCGATTTAGAAAAGCCCGAAGGTATCGTGGTTCAATTTGGAGGTCAAACAGCGATAAATCTTGCACAAAGCTTAGTGGAAAGAGGGGTAAAAATTCTCGGTACATCATTAGAAAGCTTAGATCGTGCAGAAAATCGTGATAAATTCGAGCAGGCTCTACAACAATTAAATATCCGTCAACCACTTGGCAAAACAGCATTTTCAGTTGAAGAAGCTATAACCATTGCAAAGGATATAGGTTATCCAGTGCTTGTTCGTCCATCTTATGTACTCGGTGGTCGTGCAATGGAAATTGTCTATCAAGAAAAAGAATTATTTTACTATATGCAACATGCTGTACAAGTGAATCCAGAACATCCTGTCCTTATTGACCGATATCTAGTAGGAAAAGAAGTCGAAGTAGATGCTATTTCGGATGGAGAGAATATTATCATTCCTGGAATTATGGAGCATATCGAACGTGCTGGAGTTCATTCTGGAGATTCAATTGCTGTATATCCTACCCAAAGTATCTCAAAACAGATGAAAGAAAGAATTGTGGATTATACGACAAGGCTTGCAAAAGGACTTAATATTATCGGTCTTTTAAATATACAATATGTCATTTCAAACGATGAATTATATGTTATTGAAGTTAATCCGCGTTCAAGTAGAACGGTACCGTTCTTAAGTAAAATTACAAATATTCCAATGGCGAATGTTGCAACAAAAGTGATTCTAGGCTTTAAATTAACTGATCTAGGTTTTGAAACAGGATTGGTTGAGGAGAAAGAAGGGGTGTTTGTAAAAGTACCTGTTTTCTCTTTTGCGAAACTTAGAAGTGTGGATATTACTTTAGGCCCTGAAATGAAATCTACAGGTGAGGTAATGGGAAAGGATCGTACAATTGAAAAAGCACTTTACAAAGGATTTATAGCTTCAGGCATGAAGATACACAATTATGGAACTGTCCTTTTTACTGTGGCAGATAAAGACAAACATGAAGCAATCCAACTTGCTAAGCGTTTTGATGCGATCGGATTTACTCTTATGGCAACGAAAGGTACGGCAAAAATTTTACAAACCGAAGGATTATACGTTGAAATTATCGATAAAATTGGATCTGTGGGTGTAACTCTGTTAGATATGATCCGAAATGGAAAAGTCCAACTCATTATTAATACATTAACAAAAGGGAAACAGCCAGAAAGAGATGGGTTTCGAATTCGAAGAGCGGCAGTGGAAAACAATATTCCTTGTTTAACATCTTTAGACACTGCTGAAGCCATTCTAAGAGTATTAGAATCCATTAATTTTTCATCAGAAGCAATGCCAACAAGTCAAAATCGAAAAGATGTGGTCCTACAATGATTAAACAAGAGAATATGAAAATAGTATCCCAAAAGGTAATTGCAACAAATATATTTGAATTAGTACTAGAAGGAGCTCTCGTTAGCGAGATGAATCAACCAGGTCAATTTGTCCATCTACGCATCAATGATACAATGGATCCATTACTAAGAAGACCAATAAGTATTGCAAGCATAGATGCGGAAAACAATCGATTTACGATGATTTATCGAGCGGATGGTAAAGGTACACGAATTTTATCTCAAAAAAGATCCGGAGAAACAATCGATGTGCTTGGACCATTAGGAAATGGATTTCCTATGGAAAGAAAAAAAGGAGAACGGGCACTTTTAGTGGGTGGAGGAATTGGTGTTCCTCCCCTTTACGAACTATCAAAACAGCTAGTTGCAAAAGGTGTAGAGGTTATTCATATTCTTGGGCATGAGACAGCAACTAAAGCATTCTATTACGATGAGTTTACACAATTAGGAAATACATATATTGCAACTGTTGATGGCACATTGGGAACGAAAGGTTTTGTTACAAATGTGTTGGAAAATGAAAATATCCAATTCGATTGTTTTTATTCATGTGGTCCCATGCCAATGTTGAAAGCATTGGAAAATATGTATCCAGAGGTTGAAGGCTATATATCTTTAGAAAAGAGAATGGGCTGTGGGATTGGTGCCTGTTTAGCGTGTGTTTGTCATTTAGTAGATGATTCAACGGGAACAAAATATCGAAAAGTTTGTAGTGATGGACCTGTTTTCCGTATTGGAGAGGTGATCATATGAATCGTTTAAATATAGATTTGCCTGGATTATCATTAAAGAATCCTATAATGCCTGCATCAGGATGCTTTGGTTTTGGGAAAGAATATAGTCAATTTTATGATCTAAGTCAACTAGGCTC
Source organism: Heyndrickxia oleronia (assembly GCF_017809215.1). GTDB lineage: Bacteria > Bacillota > Bacilli > Bacillales > Bacillaceae_C > Heyndrickxia > Heyndrickxia oleronia. The sequence continues at coordinate 3,219,390 of NZ_CP065424.1, read as the reverse complement.
AATCATGATTAAAGCGACAACTGCAGAAGCTAGATATGGCAATCCAACGCCGCGTGTTGCGGAAACGCCAGCTGGAATGTTAAATGCCATTGGGTTACAAAATCCAGGACTACAATCTGTTTTGGAAAATGAATTACCTTGGCTTGAACAATATGATGTTCCAATTATCGCCAATGTAGCGGGTTCTCAAGTAGAGGATTATGTAGAAGTTGCAGAAGCAATTTCTAAAGCTCCGAATGTGAAGGCATTGGAATTAAATATTTCTTGTCCAAATGTGAAAACAGGAGGAATCGCATTTGGAACCATTCCAGAAGTTGCAAAAGATTTAACAAAGAAAGTAAAAGCTGTTTCCGATGTTCCTGTTTATGTTAAGTTGTCACCAAATGTTAGTAATATTGTTGATATGGCTAAGGCAGTAGAAGAAGCCGGAGCGGATGGATTAACAATGATCAATACACTCTTAGGAATGAATATTGATATTCGCACTGGAAAACCTATTTTGGCTAATCGGACTGGTGGGTTATCTGGACCAGCAATTAAGCCTGTAGCCATACGAATGATTTATGAAGTAAGTCAAAGAGTGTCAATTCCGATTATAGGTATGGGTGGTATACAATCAGTTGAAGACATCATTGAATATTTTTATGCGGGTGCAAGTGCAGTAGCCATAGGAACAGCAAATTTTATCGATCCCTTAATATGTCCAAAATTAATTAAAGAGCTTCCGGAGAAATTAGATGAATTAGGAATTTCTCATATATCAGAACTCATAGGAAGGAGCTGGAAATAACATGGTAAATACCCCAATTATCGCTTTAGATTTTCCAAATTATGAATCAACAATGAACTTTTTAAAACAATTTGAAGCTGAATCGCTTTATGTAAAAGTGGGGATGGAATTATTTTATCAGACTGGTCCTTCATTAATAGAGCATTTAAAACGTACTGGACATCAGATATTTCTAGATTTGAAGCTTCACGATATCCCTCATACTGTTCATAGTGCTATGAAAGGATTAGCAGGATTAGGCATTGACATGGTCAATGTACATGCTGCAGGTGGTTTGAAAATGATGAAAGCTGCTTTAACTGGCTTGGAGGCTGGGACGAAGCATGGGGAAAAACGTCCATTATTAATAGCTGTAACCCAATTAACGAGCACTTCTGAAGAGGAGATGCAAAAGGAGCAATTAATTCAGCATTCATTAACAGATTCTGTTCTGCATTATGCGAAGCTTACTTATCAGGCTGGATTAGATGGAGTAGTATGTTCAGCATTAGAGGCCAATGAAATAAAAAAACATACTAGTCATGAATTCCTCTGTGTGACACCCGGTATTCGCTTGGAAGGGGATGCTATTCATGACCAAAAAAGAGTTGTTACACCACAAGAGGCTAGAAAGATTGGATCAAGTGCGATAGTAGTTGGTCGATCCATTACTCAGTCAGTCGAGCCTTTGCAAACCTATTTACACGTTAAACAATTATGGAGGGATATTGAACATGACAACATCTAATGAAATTGCAGAAAAACTATTATCTATCGAGGCAGTATTTTTAAAACCTAATGAACCATTTACTTGGTCATCAGGAATATTATCTCCCATTTATTGTGATAATCGACTAACACTTTCATATCCCGCACTTCGAAAGGAAATTGCCAAAGGGTTAGTGGATCTGATTCAGAATCACTTTCCAGGTACTGAAATTATTGCCGGAACTGCTACTGCTGGAATTCCTCACGCTGCTTGGATAAGTGACCTGATGGAACTTCCTATGTGCTATGTTCGTTCAAAAGCTAAAGCACACGGGAAAGGAAATCAAATTGAAGGCAAAGTAGCTATAGGGAAAAAGGTTGTAGTAGTAGAAGATTTAATCTCCACAGGAGGTAGTGTTATTACCGCTGTAGAAGCCTTAAGAAGTGCTGGTTGTGAGGTATTAGGTGTGGTTTCAATATTTACTTATGAACTTGTGCAAGGGAAGGAACAGTTAAAAGAAGCAAATATTCCTACACATTCTTTAGTGACGTATTCCACTCTAATTGACGTTGCCTTGCAAAAAGGAATCATTTTAGATTCCGATTTAACTACACTGAATGACTGGCGTAAAAATCCTTCTGAATGGAAGCGATAAAAGAGTAAGAGGGGTATCTTAGTTATAAGATACCCCTGTTTTAATGAGCATAGTGTATTTAATTTCATTACGTTATTCGCTTAAGTATTATTGTTTTAAATGAATTTTACATTAAAAATAGTGCTTGAGACCGTCAAACGGCTTATTATTTCTTCATGCTTAAAACTTTATCAGCGGTCGGTGTAACATAAACGGTTTGTTGTTGCTCATAAATAACAAATCCAGGTTTAGCACCATTCGGTTTTTTAACATTTCTAACTTTTGTATAATCGACTGGTACTGAACTAGAGTCTTTTGCTTTACTGAAGTATGCGGCTAAATTAGCTGCCTCCAGTAATGTCTCTTCACTTGGGTTTTTACTTCTAATAACGACATGAGAACCTGGAATATCTTTTGTATGTAGCCAAATTTCATCTCTGGCTGCTAGCTTATTTGTTAAGTAATCATTCTGTTTATTATTTTTACCGACTAATATTTCCGTTCCATCCGATGAAGAATATGCTTCAACCGTTAATTTTTGAGCTTTATTTTTTGTTCCTCGTTTCTGTCTCAATTTTATATATCCTTCTTCTGCTAATTCAGTTCGAATCTCTTCAATATCCTTTGGTGATGCAGATTCCATTTGCTGCATTAAGCGTTCGAAGTATTGAATTTCAACAGCAGCTTTATCTATTTGTTCCTGTACAATTCCAATCGCATTCTTCGCTTTTTGATATTTCGAAAAATAGGCTTGTGCATTGGCTGATGGTGATTTTCTCGGATCTAGAGAGATATTCACAGTTTTGGCATGTTCATCATAATAATTGACAACCTCAATTTGCTCCATTCCTTTTTTTACTAAATGAAGATTAGCGGTCAACAATTCTCCATATAGTTGATATTGATCAGCATTCTTTGCATCGATTAAAGTGGTTTTTAATTTTTCTATCTTACTTTCGTTCTTTTCTTTTTCATTCTTAATAAATCGTTCTAGATCATGACCCTGCTGTTTTACACGATCTCTTTCTGCTTTTCCGAAGTAATATCGATCAAGCATCTCACTAATTGTTTCAAATGATTTGACTTCCCCTTCTAGATAAGTAATTGGGAGAAGATAGAAAGCTTCTTTTGTTGTAGAACTAGTGATAGATGGCAAATATTTATGCTGTTTCAATTCGTTCATTATACTTAGAAAAGCTTGAGGTATCGTCACTCGATTGGCTAAGCCGGCATTGTGAACGATCTCTTTAGTTAATAATGGTGACATTCCAGAAAAGTGCTCCACTATTTGCTTGTCAATTTTTCCACTATTAAAATCAAGTGTCCGTAAAATATCATCTTCTGAGGCTGATAGTGGATTCAGTTTATCCTGTTTTGGTGGAGCAATATATGTTTGCCCTGGAAGAATTGAACGATAACTATTAACAGCAGGTGGAACATGCTTAATACTATCTAATATCATATTTCTATCTTTATCGACTAGGATGATATTACTATGTCTTCCCATAATTTCAATATATAGTTGTTTATATGATATATCCCCGATCTCATTTCGACCTTTTATTTCAAAAATAACTACACGATCAAGTTCAGTTTGATAAATATCCTCAATTAAATATCCTTCCAAGTGTTTTCTGAGAAGCATGCAAAACATCGATGGTTCTTGGGGATTTTCATGCTGTTCTTTCGTCAATTGTATTCTAGCATAGCTGGGATGCGCTGAAAGAATCAGTTTATGATTCTTTCCGTTCGCGCGAATAATCATAATCATTTCATTTTTATAGGGTTGGTGAATTTTATTGATTCTTCCACCTTTTAATATATCTGCAAGCTCTTTTGTCATTGCTCTTGTAAATAATCCGTCAAAAGACATTTGTTCACAATCCCTTACTACTATATTTCTAATTCTGCGGTTGTAACATTATCCCCGTTTTATTGTAGAAAATTTTCCTGTTGAAAATGAAAGTGTAGTCTGTCTTTTCACTTGGTTATCGGGGCAGACATTACATTTTAGCTTTTTCTTAATCATTATATCATTTTTTTGGACAGGGCTGAATATCTTGATACTAGGTGGACAACTATGGGTTTGGTAAGGGGAGAGTGTATTGTGAATGATGTTCCATGAAATGAAAGAAAAAGACGTAGAAAAAATATTGAATACGAGTATTGAAAATGGTCTAACAGCAAGTGATGTTGAGAAAAAAAGAAAGCAGTTTGGATGGAATGAGCTCCAGGAAGGTGAGAAACAATCTGCATTCCTGCTTTTTATTAGCCAGTTTAAAGATTTTATGATTCTAGTTCTATTAGCGGCAACTCTTATTTCTGGTTTATTAGGTGAATATATTGACGCTATAGCTATTATTGCAATTGTATTGATTAACGGGTTTTTAGGTTTTTTTCAGGAAAGAAGAGCTGAGAAATCTTTACATGCATTAAAGGAATTGTCGGCACCACAGGTCACCGTTCTAAGGGATGGGCAGTGGCACAAAATCCCTTCAAAGGAAGTCGTTGTCGGAGATATTATTAGATTTTCTAGTGGGGACCGAATAGGTGCAGATGTTCGTTTGGTACAAACCGTAAATCTTGAAATTGAGGAATCAGCTTTAACTGGTGAATCAGTACCTGCTGTTAAATCGATTGCACCTCTTTCGAATAGCCATGCAAGCTTAGGTGATCTTGAAAATATGGCCTTTATGGGTACAATGGTGACGAGAGGGAATGGTCTTGGTATTGTAACAGGAATTGGTATGAACACGGCAATGGGAAAAATTGCGGACATGATTCAAAATGCAGAGAACTTAGTTACTCCACTTCAAAGAAGATTAGAGCAATTGGGTAAAATCCTTATTACTGTAGCTTTAGGATTAACATTATTAGTTGTGGTTGCTGGCGTCGTTCACGGACATGATTTGTACACTATGTTTTTAGCGGGAGTTTCTCTAGCTGTTGCTGCCATTCCAGAAGGCCTACCAGCAATTGTCACGATTGCCTTATCATTGGGTGTTCAACGAATGATACGAAAAAATGCAATCGTTAGAAAATTGCCTGCCGTTGAAACATTGGGCTGTGCATCAGTCATTTGTTCTGATAAAACAGGTACAATGACCCAAAATAAAATGACAGTTACTCATTTGTGGAGTGGGGGTAACACATGGAATTTAACAGGTACGGGCTATAATCCTAAAGGAAGCTTTTATATAGAGGATCAAGAAATTACACCGCAAAATGAAAAAAGCTTATATCAGCTTTTAACATTCGGTCTACTTTGCAATCATGCAGAATTGAAAAAGAAAGATGATGAATTCATTATTGATGGTGATCCAACTGAGGGAGCTTTGCTTGTATCCGCGTTGAAGGCGGGATTAACGAGAGACTCTTTATTAAAACAATTTAAAATAGAAAAAGAATTCCCTTTCGATTCAACAAGGAAAATGATGAGTGTGATTGTGAAAGATAAGAATGGACGGCGATTTGTTATAACCAAAGGTGCACCAGATGTTCTCCTTGGTTTGAGTGAATCTGTATTGTGGGGAGGAAAACAACAATATTTAAATGAAGAATTGAAAAATGCTATCGAATCCTCAGTGGAACATTTAGCTTCAATGGCATTAAGGACCATAGCAATTGCGTTTAAACCAATTCAAGAACAAACAGTAATACTAAATGAAAGAGATGCCGAAAAGGGATTAACCTTTGTTGGTATTCAAGGGATGATTGATCCACCACGCCCTGAAGTAAAGCAAGCTATTAAGGAGTGTCGTGAGGCAGGAATTAAGACAATAATGATTACCGGTGACCATGCAATCACTGCTAGATCAATTGCAGGACAATTAGGGATCTTTAGAGGAAAGGAAAAAGTGATGGAAGGGGCGGAATTAAATAATCTTTCACTAGATGCGTTGGAGGAAGTAGTGGAAGATGTTGCAGTTTTTGCCCGGGTTTCACCTGAGCACAAATTAAAAATTGTGAAAGCATTGCAAAATCGTGGGCATATTGTTGCAATGACAGGTGATGGAGTTAATGATGCACCAGCAATTAAGTCTGCCGATATTGGAATATCTATGGGAATTACAGGCACTGATGTGGCAAAAGAGGCATCATCTCTTATCCTGTTAGATGATAATTTCGCAACAATCAAAGCGGCAATTAATGAAGGAAGAAATATTTATGAGAATATCCGTAAATTTGTCCGCTATTTGCTCGCTTCAAATGTTGGAGAAATTTTAGTTATGTTATTTGCTATGCTTCTATCACTGCCATTACCATTAGTCCCTATCCAAATTTTATGGGTAAACTTAGTAACTGATGGTTTACCGGCCATGGCTTTAGGATTGGATAAACCGGAAGATGATGTGATGAGGCGTAAGCCAAGACATCCTAAAGAAGGAATATTTGCAAGAAGGCTTGGTTGGAAAGTCATTTCAAGAGGTTTCCTTATAGGTATTGTTACATTGCTTGCCTTTTTAACAATTTACCATAAAAATCCTGAAAATTTAGCATATGCGCAAACAGTTGCATTTGCAACTCTTGTATTGACACAGCTTATCCATGTATTTGATTGCCGTAGTGAAAAATCAATTTTTTCGAGGAACCCATTTGGCAATATGTATTTAGTTTGGGCAGTAATTTCTTCTTTACTATTGATGTTACTTGCGATATATGTACCAGCATTGCAGCCGATCTTCCACACGATACCAATTGAACCGAAGGACTGGATGCTAATCATTGGTTTAAGCTCAGTTCCAACTTTTTTACTTGCTGGATCACTTTTTGTAAGAAAAAAGGCTTAATATATGATATAATTCCAAAGGTAATAGAGTGTCACTCTATTACCTTTCTTTTGCATTACATATACTTTGTAAATACATTTCCAAATAGGACAAGGGATGTGATTGTATTGGTTTATAGTATGACGGGGTATGGGAGTAGTAAAAAAGAATCCTCTCTATTTGGAGTAACAGTTGAGATAAAATCTGTGAATCACCGATATTGTGAAATAAATATGCGAATGCCAAGACAATTAATGAAAATTGATGATAAAATAAGAAAGAAAATCGGGGAATATGTGAATAGAGGAAGAATTGAAGTCTTTGTAACCATTGATGGTGAAGGATTGACACATAGAAGTTTACATATTGACTGGAAATTGCTTGATGATTATTATCAGTTTATAAACCAATTAAAGAAGAGATATGATATTGCTGAGGAAATTCACTTAGAGGATCTATTATCTAATGATAATTTACTTGAAATTGTAGAAAAAGAAGATGAAAATGAAGAGGTTAATCATCTTGTTATCGAGGCAGTATCTGAAGCAGTTCATCAATTAATGAGCATGAGAGAAATAGAAGGAAATGAACTCCAAAAAGATCTAACGAACCAGTTAAATCGTTTTGAGGAACTTCTTGAAAAGGTAAAAGGATTTGCACCAACTGTTATCGAACAATATCAAGTAAGATTGGAAAAAAGAATAAAGGAATTTACGGTAGGCATAATTGACGAATCTAGAGTATTAACAGAAGTGGGGATATTTGCAGACAAAGCAGATATTAATGAAGAAATAACTAGATTGGAAAGTCATATTTCTCAATTTAAAAATATATTATCGTTAAAGGAACCGATTGGAAGAAAACTTGATTTCATGATGCAAGAAATGAACAGAGAAGTTAACACGATTGGTTCAAAAGCAAATCACTCTCAAATTGCTGCGTTAGTAGTAGATTTAAAAACTACATTGGAGAAAATGAGGGAGCAAGTACAAAATATTGAATAAAGAGTTTAATCTTTCATTATCGGGTCAAAATAGACTATTAGTTGGTAGGGGATTATGATGTCTATAAAACTTATTAATATTGGTTTTGGAAATATTGTTTCTGCCAATCGAATTATTTCGATTGTTAGTCCTGAATCAGCCCCAATTAAACGGTTGGTGCAGGAAGCGAGAGATCGTGGAAATTTAATTGATGCTACTTACGGGAGACGTACACGTGCAGTTATTATAATGGATAATGATCATGTTATTTTATCTGCTGTCCAACCTGAGACAGTGGCTCATCGTCTTAGTAGTAAAGACGATAATGGTGAAGAAGGGTAGGAATTTTTTTCATGAAAGAAAAAGGATTATTAATTGTACTTTCTGGACCTTCAGGTGTTGGAAAAGGAACAGTCAGAAAGGCTATATTTTCCCATGAAGATACAAACTTTGAATATTCAATCTCTATGACAACAAGAAAGCCTCGTGAAGGTGAAGTGGACGGCGTTGATTATTTCTTTAAATCTAGAGATGAATTTGAAGCGTTAATAAAACAGGATAAGTTACTTGAATACGCTGAGTATGTAGGGAATTACTATGGTACTCCAATTGATTATGTAAAGGAAACTTTAAATTCTGGAAAGGATGTATTTCTAGAAATTGAGGTTCAGGGAGCAAAACAGGTGAGAGAAAAATTTCCTGAAGGCCTGTTTATCTTTCTTGCCCCACCAAGTCTTATGGAATTACAATCTCGGATTGTTACACGTGGTACAGAATCTGATGAACTAATTAATAATCGTATGAAAGAAGCAAGAAAAGAAATTGAAATGATGAATTTATATGATTATGTTGTAGAAAATGATCAAGTGGAAGCTGCTTGTGATCGCATTAAGGCAATTGTACTGGCCGAACATTGCAAGACAAGTAGAATTGCACCAAGATATAAAAAAATGCTGGAGGTTGAATGATATGTTATATCCTTCTATTGACAAATTACTTAAAATTATTGATTCAAAATATTCCTTAGTATCTGTAGCAGCTAAGCGTGCACGGAATCTTCAGGAAGATGGAAAAGAAACGCTTGATCATTTTGTTTCGCAAAAATATGTAGGAAAAGCACTTGAAGAAATCTATGCGAAAACATTAGTAATGAAAACTAATACAGACAAGGAACAAGCATAATAAGGTGAAAACAACCTATCAAATAGGTTGTTTTTTCTTTTTTAAGCACTTTTCTCAAACATTGTTGCTATAAAGTGTAAAGTTTGAAGTCATAAGTTGAACGTATCATTACCATGAAGGAGAAAATTGAGTGGGTACGGTAACAAAAGCGATCGATAGATTACCGTGAAGGAGAAAATAGATTGAGCGCGGTAACGAAAGTGAGCGATAGATTACCGAGAAGGAGGAAAAAGTGTGAGCGCGGTAACGAAAGCGATCGATTGAATGCCGTGAATGAACCGATTCACACAGCAATCCCCTTTCATTTCTCGAGAAAAGAGCTGAAAACTACATAAGATAGCTCTGAATTCTTTATTAGGTGTAAAAGCCTGCAGTATGGTTTTACCCAAAAGCAACAAATATATGAAAACGGCTTTTCTTGTTTAATCTCTTTTCTTGGACTAGACTGCTATTTATAATAGAGTAAATATCTTAAAGTAGTTAGTTATTGATGATAGAGCTAATTAAAAGGACATTTATTCTCGAAAATTAGTTATTACAAAGACAGGATTCTTTTAACTAGGAACAAAATCATTCATAATATAAGAACAATGCTTAAATGGAGGAATAGTCATGATAGGCAAAAAGATATTATTGTGTGTAACTGGTGGAATAGCAGTATATAAGGCAGCAGCATTAACAAGTAAGTTAACGCAGGCAGGTGCGAAGGTAAAAGTGATTATGAGTAAGTCAGCATGCCAGTTTGTCACACCTTTAACTTTTCAAGCACTTTCAAGAAATGATGTATATACGGATACTTTTGATGAAAAAAATTCTGAAGTCATCGCACATATAGATTTAGCAGATTGGGCGGATTTAGTTCTTATTGCCCCTGCAACAGCGAATATTATTGGAAAATTAGCGAACGGGATTGCTGATGATATGATTTCAACAACATTATTAGCAACAACAGCACCAATATGGATTGCCCCTGCGATGAATGTACATATGTATGACCATCCAGCAGTAAAAAGAAATATTACTATATTGGCTGACTTTGGATATCAATTTGTGGAGCCTAGTGAAGGCTATCTAGCCTGTGGCTATGTAGGTAAAGGACGTTTAGAAGAACCTGAGAAAGTGGTTCAATTATTAGGTGAGTACTTTAAAGAATCAAAGCAAGAGTTAAAAGGGAAAACCATTCTTATTACTGCAGGCCCAACAAAAGAGATTATCGATCCCGTGCGTTATTTAACAAATCGATCCTCTGGTAAAATGGGTTATGCTCTTGCAGAGGAAGCAGTGAAAATGGGAGCGCAAGTTATTCTTGTTTCAGGTGATGTAGGCTTAAAAATACCAGATCAAGTAGTGCATGTTCCAATTGTGAGTGCACAGGATATGTTTGAAGCAGTAATGAAGAACTATAAACATGCAGATATTGTCATTAAAAGTGCAGCAGTAGCTGATTATCGTCCAAAAGAAGTTTTTTCACAAAAAATGAAGAAAAAAGAAGGAAATTTAGTTATTGAATTAGAGCGTACGAAAGATATATTAAAAGAATTAGGTTTAAAACAGGATAAACCATATTTAGTAGGATTTGCGGCAGAAACTGAAAAAGTTGATGAATATGCTTGGGGTAAACTAGAACGAAAAAATGCCGATATGATTGTAGCCAATGATGTAAGTAAAGAAGGGGCAGGGTTTGCTGGGGATACGAATATTGTCACTATGTATAAAAAGAATCATACAAAAAGAGCGCTACCACTCTTAAGTAAAAATGAAACAGCAAAAGCGATTCTTGATGAAGTGATTCAGGAAATTAAAAAGAGTGATCAAGTATGCGAATAGCAAGTGTAATTGTAGATGTTCCTACAATGAATACAGATAAATTATTTGATTATCTTGTTCCTGAACAATGGGAGGAGTTTATCCAACCTGGTATGAGGGTGTCTGTTCCTTTTGGTCCACGATTAATCCAAGGATTCATAATTGAATTAAAAGAACACACTGAAGTAATGAAATTAAAGTCAATTCATGAACCATTGGATATATATCCAGTATTAAACGAAGAATTATTAAATCTTGGTAAATGGTTATCCGAACAAGTATTATGCTTGAAAATATCTGCATATCAAGCAATGTTACCAGCAGCTATGAAAGCAAAATATGAGAAGGTGTTTAAACGTATTGATGATAGGACTAATCCATTTTTGGATGAAATATTTGGAAATAAAATGGAACTGAAATGGGATGCTGCTTCCGAAAGAAAACTCCTTCCACTACTACAGCAGGAAATAAAAAATGGAACAGTTGAAATAAAATATTTAGTAAAAAATAAAGCGAATAAAAAAACAATACGTGTAATTAAGTGTCTATTAACAAATGAAGAACTTCTTCAAACAATTGAAGGTCTTTCACAAAATGCTTTAAAACAAAAAAAAGTATTAGAATATTTTCTCCAGAATGGAAATGAGTATATACCTGTTAAGCAGGTACAAGAAGTTACAGGTGTAGCTCCTACTACTATACGTTCATTAATAAGCAAAGGTTACTTTCAAGAAGAAAATAAAGAGGAATATCGTGATCCTTATGAACATCGAATCTTTGAGAAAACTAAACCTTTTCAATTGACAGAGGAGCAGTCAATGGCAATGGAGCCAATTATTCGTTCCATTGAAGGCAACTATCAAGAAACGTTCCTATTAAATGGGGTTACTGGTAGTGGGAAGACGGAAGTCTATTTACAGTCTATTCAAAGTGTGCTAGACAAAGGAAAAGAGGCGATCGTACTTGTGCCTGAAATTTCTTTAACCCCACAAATGGTTGAACGATTTAAAGGACGGTTTGGGAATGATGTCGCTGTCCTTCATAGTGGGTTGTCCATTGGAGAAAAGTATGATGAATGGAGAAAAATTGAACGTAAGGAAGCAAGGGTGGTGGTTGGAGCAAGATCGGCTATATTTGCTCCGTTTGAAAACCTAGGGATTATTATTATTGATGAAGAGCATGAAAATAGTTATAAGCAAGAAGAAAATCCTCGTTATCATGCTAGGGATATCGCCATTTACCGCGGAAAGCTTCATCAATGCCCGGTAATACTAGGGAGTGCAACTCCTTCACTAGAGTCATTTGCAAGATCCCAAAAGGGTGTTTATACACTACTTTCCATGAAAAAAAGAATGAATAACCAAGCATTGCCTTCTGTTTCAATTGTGGATATGAGGGAAGAGCTTCGCGAAGGTAATCGCTCTATGTTTTCAAGAGAACTATTTGAAAAGCTACAGGATCGTCTATCTAAAAAGGAACAGACTGTCCTTTTTTTAAATCGACGAGGTCATTCTTCATTTGTGATGTGTCGTGATTGTGGTTATGTTCTACAATGCCCTCATTGTGAAATTAGCCTTACCTATCATCGTTTTACTAGTCAGATGAAATGTCATTACTGTGGATACGAAGCCAGTGTTCCATCTGTTTGTCCAGAGTGTGATAGTGAGCATATTCGATACTTTGGTACTGGAACACAAAAAGTAGAAGAGGAATTAGCAAAACTCCTACCAGAGGCTAAAGTGATCCGGATGGATGTAGATACAACAAGTCGAAAAGGAGCACATGAAAGATTACTACAACAATTCCAGGAGGGAAAGGCAGATATTTTATTAGGAACACAAATGATTGCAAAGGGGCTTGATTTTCCTAATATTACTCTTGTAGGTGTATTAAGTGCTGATACGATGCTGCATTTACCAGACTTTCGTGCTTCAGAAAAAACCTTTCAATTATTAACACAGGTGAGTGGAAGAGCAGGTAGACATCACTTAGCCGGTGAAGTCGTGATTCAAACGTATACTCCGGAACATTATAGTGTCGAGCTTGCTGGAAAGCAGGATTATGATCATTTTTATAAAAAAGAAATGATGATGAGAAAATTGGGCTCCTATCCACCATTTTATTATCTTGCATTGATAACTGTTAGTCATGAGGATTTAATGAAGGTCGTATCGATTACCGAAAAAATATCGAACTATCTTCATTCAAAATTATCTAAAGAAGCAATTATACTAGGACCTGCCACATCACCGATTCCAAAGATCAATAATAGATATCGATATCAATGTTTGATAAAATACAAACGGGAACCAAATTTAACGCAACAGCTCCGTCATCTATTAGAACATTACCAACAACAAATCACATCAGAAGGATTAACCATCAACATAGATGTCAATCCTTATATGATGATGTAGGAAAATTTGCAGTTTAATTTTCCAAAGAAAATTTGCCATATAATTTTCCAAAATAATAGTGTTTGCACAGAGCTGGAATGAATAGAGGAAAAGAGGTAACATCTTGGCGATACTAACGATTGTAAAACATCCGGCAGAGGTTCTTGAAAAAGAATGTGAACCGGTAAAGCAATTTGATAAAAACTTAAAAACATTACTCAATAATATGTATGATACGATGCTAGCAGCAGATGGTGTAGGATTAGCAGCACCACAAGTTGGAATTGATCAACAAATAGCTGTAGTTGATATCGGTGATGAAGCAGGTAGAATCAATTTAATTAATCCTGTGATTCTTGAAACAAAAGGTGAACAAACAGATATAGAGGGATGCTTAAGCTTTCCGGGGTTATACGGAACAGTTTCACGTCCCTATTACGTAAAAGTAAAAGCACAAGATATAAAGGGAAGAACATTCTTTTTAGAAGCAGAAGATTATCTTGCACGTGCCATTCAGCATGAAATTGATCATTTGCATGGCATTTTGTTTACATCAAAAGTTCTTAAATATATTGATGAAGAAGAATTAGAAGGGTATGAAGGAGAATGACAAAAGTTGTATTTATGGGAACGCCAGATTTTTCTGTTCCAGTATTAGAGAGAATTATACAAGACGGGTATGAGGTATTAGCTGTCGTTACACAACCAGATCGCCCGGTCGGAAGAAAGAGAATACTTACTCCAACCCCTGTCAAGGTTGAAGCAGAGAAACATCAAATCCCTGTCTATCAACCTGAAAAGCTTCGTGGATCAGAAGAATTAAATACCATAATCAAATTAAAACCAGATATAGTAATTACTGCAGCATATGGACAAATTTTGCCAAAGGATTTGTTAGATGCTCCTGAGCTTGGTTGTATTAATGTACATGCCTCATTATTGCCTGAGCTACGTGGGGGTGCACCAATCCATTATGCAATTATGCAGGGAAAGAAAAAAACAGGGATAACAATTATGTATATGGCTGAAAAGCTAGATGCTGGTGATATTATTAGTCAAGTTGAAGTCCCAATTACAGAGGAAGATAATGTGGGTACCTTACATATTAAATTGAGCAAAGCGGGAGCGAATTTATTATCGGATACATTACCAAAGCTTATCAATCATGAGCTTACATCCATTCCACAGAATCACGAACTAGCAACATTTGCATCAAATATTAAACGTGAACAGGAAAAAATTGACTGGTCTAAAACAGGTGAAGACATTTACAACCATATTAGAGGTTTAAACCCATGGCCTGTTGCTTATACAACACTTAATGGGAATGTCATGAAAATTTGGGAATCTAAAAAAGTTTCTTTATCAGAACAGCATCCAGCAGGTAGTATTGTAGAAAAAGAGAAGGATGGAATCGTCGTTGCTACAGGTAATTTAACAGGTATAAAGATAACTGAGTTACAGCCATCAGGAAAGAAAAAGATGTCTGGAGAACAGTTTTTGAATGGAACTGGTTCTACTTTACCTATTGGAACAATATTAGGAGAATAATATGGCAAATAAAAAGAAGAATGTACGTGAATCAGCGCTTGAAATATTAGAAGCAATTGAGAAAAATCAGGCTTATAGTAATTTACTTTTAAACCACGTAATACAAAGAAATTCTATTAGTGGTCCTGATATTGGATTATTAACGGAAATTACTTATGGAACAATACAAAGAAAATTTACACTGGATTATTTCTTAAAACCATTTATAAATAAGAAAATAGAAACCTGGGTACAGATACTTTTACGGCTTTCTTTATATC
Organism: Heyndrickxia oleronia; assembly: GCF_017809215.1. Classification (GTDB taxonomy): domain Bacteria; phylum Bacillota; class Bacilli; order Bacillales; family Bacillaceae_C; genus Heyndrickxia; species Heyndrickxia oleronia. The sequence continues at coordinate 3,204,331 of NZ_CP065424.1, read as the reverse complement.
AAATGGTCTATTTAGATAAAATTCCTGATCGTGCAGTTATTTATGAAGCGGTTGAAATTGCCAAGAAAAGAGGACATCACGGGATTTCAGGAATGGTTAATGGCATTTTAAGAGCTGTTCAAAGAAAGGGTCTCCCTTCTTTAGAGGAGATACATAATCCAATTGAAAAAATCTCAATTGAGACTAGTCATCCAAAATGGATGGTCAAGCGCTGGGCCGAACAATTTGGATTGGAAAAAACGAAAGAAATGTGTGAAGCAAATCTTCTAGCCCCTCTACAAACAGCACGAGTAAATATGACTAAAGCTTCAGTAGAGAAAGTGAAGCAAATGTTAGAAGATGAAGGATATGAAATTCAATATAGTCCGCTAGTTCCTGAATCGCTTAGATCATTAAAGGGAAACCTTGCCCAGTCACAAGCATTTAAGAATGGCTATATAACAGTCCAAGATGAAAGCTCAATGCTAGTAGCCTATGCTATGAACCTAACTAAGAATCTTAATATTCTAGATTGTTGTGCAGCTCCTGGAGGAAAAACGACGCATATTGCCGAAAAATTAAATGGAACAGGTAAAGTGATTTCATTAGATTTACATGAGCATAAAATAAAATTAATAAGTGAAAATGCGGACAGGCTAGGATTAAATAATGTTGAAACTAGGGCAATGGATAGTAGGCAGGTAAGCGAGAATTTTAAAGGTGAATCCTTTGATCGAGTATTGGTAGATGCGCCATGCTCAGGTTTAGGTGTGTTGAGGAAAAAGCCTGATATAAAATATAGCAAAACATTACAGGATCTTCAATCACTTCAGACCATTCAAAAAAGTATTTTGATTGAAGCATCACGTTTAGTCAAACCTGGTGGTTTGCTTGTTTACAGTACATGTACTGTTGATAAAGAGGAGAATGAAGGGAATGTACAAGAGTTTTTAAAAGAGGCAAATGATTTCGAAGAATATCCACTACAACTAACTGAAATGATCCAGCCGTTAGTTAACAATAATCGAGTGCAAATTTTCCCTCAAGATTTTGGTGGAGATGGATTTTTTATCTCATGCTTCAGAAAGAAGGGGAAGAACTAAGTAACGATAAGAAGAAATGGGGTGACCTCTAAAGATGAGGGCTGTTTTTCGAACAGATAAGGGGAAAATTCGTCAACGGAATGAAGACAATGGGGGAATTTTTACTAATTCAGCAGGTGATCACCTTGCGATTGTGGCAGATGGAATGGGTGGTCATAATGCAGGTGATGTGGCAAGTAAAATAACAGTAGATTTAATGTATAAAAATTGGACGCAAGCACCAAAAATGACTAGTGCTGAAATGGTTGAAAAATATTTACATGAAATTGTGACAGAAATTAACCAGTCTTTATTTGAGCACGCTAATAATAATATTGAGTGTGAAGGTATGGGAACTACATTAGTTGCCGCTGCCTATACAGATGATTTTGTAACAATAGCTAATATTGGTGATAGTCGTTGCTATTTATTTAATGAGGATGGATTTAAACAAATTACTGAAGATCATTCATATGTTAATGAATTGGTGAAAACAGGAATTATCTCAAAGGAAGATGCAGAGCATCATCCCCGTAAAAATGTCGTTTTAAAAGCATTAGGTACTGAACAGTCAATAGAAGCTGATGTAAAAACGATTATCATTGAGGAAGGGGATTATTTACTTTTATGCTCTGATGGTCTTTCGGACAAATTGACCGAAGACCAAATTAAGGAAATTTTAGAAAATGAAAATAACATCGAAGAGAAAGCACAAATATTAATTGACATGGCAAATGACCATGGTGGTGAAGACAATATAACACTTGTTATTATCGAAGTTTCTTCTTCTGATGAAGGCGGGTGTAATGAATGTTGATTGGTAAAAGAATAAGTGACCGCTACAAAATAATTAGTATGATTGGCGGCGGCGGTATGGCTAATGTTTATTTAGCCAGAGATATGATTCTAGATCGAGATGTAGCAATCAAAATATTAAGATTAGATTTTGCAAATGAACAAGAATTTATCCATCGTTTTCAACGGGAAGCCCAGTCTGCGACAAGCTTAAATCATCCTAATATAGTCAATATCTATGATGTAGGAGAAGAAGAAGATATTTATTATTTAGTGATGGAATATGTAGATGGGATGACACTGAAGCAATACATACAGCAGTTCTATCCAATATCGATTGAGAAGGCACTTGACATAATGGCACAGCTTGTTTCTGCTATTTCACATGCCCATCAACATCAAATTATTCATCGTGACATTAAACCACAAAATATTTTAATTGATCATGATGGGATTGTGAAAATCACAGATTTTGGAATAGCGATGGCATTAAGTGCAACTTCTATAACTCAAACTAATTCTGTATTAGGGACAGTGCATTACTTATCACCGGAACAAGCCCGTGGCGGAATGGCTACTAGAAAATCAGACATATATGCTCTCGGTATTGTCATGTTCGAATTATTAACTGGCAGATTGCCATTTTCAGGTGAATCTGCCGTTTCCATTGCATTGAAGCACCTACAGACGGAAACCCCTTCAATGAAAAGATGGAATCCTAATATTCCACAAAGCGTAGAGAATATTGTATTGAAGGCTACGTCAAAAGATCCTTTTCAACGTTATGATAATGTGGACGAGATGGGGGAAGATATTCGAACAGCATTAGATCCGGAAAGGATTAATGAAGCTAAATTCACAATTCCTGAGGATAATGAAGCAACGAAAGCGATTCCTATCATTACAAATTTACACTCAATGAATCCAAAAGAGGAAACGATTATTCATTCGAAAGATAGCGGATCACAGGATATAGATCAAACAGGCGTAAATGAGGATAAGAAAAAAGACAAAAAAAAGAAAAAAAGAAAATGGCCGTGGATCGTTGGTGGGTCCTTCGTTTTTCTAATTATCATTGCTGTACTCGGCTTTCTTTTCTTGCCAACAATGTTAGGGCCAAAGGAAATTAAAGTCCCTTCAGTTAAGGAAGTTAGTTTGGATAACGCCGTGAAGACGATTAGAGATGCTAATCTTAAGGTTGGTAAAAAAATTAAAACTTCTAATGAAAAAATACCCGAAGGATACGTGATTAAAACGAATCCTAAAGCAGGGAAATTAGTTAAAGAGGGAGCCGAAATTGATATTTATGTCAGTAGTGGTAAGGAGAAATTCTCCCTATCTGACTATACAGGAAGGTCCTATGAAGAGGTTTATGATCTTTTAAACAATCAAAAGTTAAAATTTAAGGATATAAAAATGACAGAAGAATACAGTGATAGCCCCGCTGGTACGATTATTGAACAGGATCCTATATCTGGAGATGTAGTTCCTAGTGAGACCGTGTTAACATTTACAGTGAGTAAGGGATTAGAAAAAATTAGTCTCAAGGATTTAAGAGATTATAATGAAAAAGGTTTAAGGGATTATGAGGAGTCAACGGGCCTAGTTATTGATATGTCAAAAGAAGAATATAATGATACAGTAAAAGAAGGACTGGTCATATCACAATATCCTGCTCCAGGTGCACAATTAATCAAGGGGGATAGGGTCCAAGTCGTAATGTCTAAAGGGCCAAAAGAAAAACCACCGAAAACAGTGGAAAAAGAAATATCTATCCCATATGAACCGGGCGAAGAAGAACAGAAGCCCGAAGAGATTCAAATTTTCATTGAAGACATGAATAATAATCTATCTGTTCCGTTTGATACGTTTACAATTACCGAACCGACTAAAAGGCTTTTACAATTTACAATAAAAGAAGGAGAAACTGCCAAATATCGTGTTATGAAAGGAAATGAAGTAATTCTGGAAGATGTCGTTCATTATCCTAATGATTAACTAAATTTGAAGGAGTCGATGCTATGCCTGAAGGAAAAATTATCAAGGCATTAAGTGGATTTTATTATGTATTAGATGGTCATCAAATTATCCAATGTAGAGGGAGAGGGGTTTTTAGAAAAAATAAAATTACCCCTCTTGTTGGAGACTCTGTTGTTTACCAGGCAGAAAATGAGCGGGAAGGATATATTATGGAGGTATATGAAAGAAAAAATGAGCTAATTCGACCTCCAATTGCCAATGTAGATCAAGCGATTCTTGTGTTTTCTGCTAAAGAACCAGATTTTAGTTCGATATTACTTGATCGCTTTTTAGTAATTATTGAATCTAATGAGATTAATCCCATCATTTGTATTACAAAGATGGATTTATTAACGGATGAAGAAAGATTGAAGTTAAGTGACTATGTAAACGATTATCGAAAAATTGGTTATGAAATCACTTTATCCTCCTCTAAAACAGAAGAAGGATTAGATAAGCTTTTGCCACATATAAAAGGGAAAATTAGTGTGTTTGCTGGACAATCTGGAGTAGGGAAGTCATCTCTATTAAATGCAATTAAACCTGATCTTGAATTAAAGACGAGTCATATTTCTTCTCATTTAGGTAGAGGAAAGCATACTACCCGCCATGTTGAATTAATTGATATCGAGAATGGCCTAGTTGCTGATACTCCAGGTTTTAGTGCTTTAGAATTCGATACCTTAGAGGCAGAATACTTATCAAATTGTTTCCCTGAAATGGCAGCACTGAGAAATGATTGTAAATTTCGCGGTTGCTTACATTTAAATGAACCTAAATGTGCAGTTAAGGATGCTGTGGCAAATGAAGAGATACCTAGGTATCGTTATGATCACTATTTACAGTTTTTGCAGGAAATAAAAGATAGAAAGCCGAGGTACTGATTATGGTGAAAATTGCACCATCGATATTATCTGCAAATTTTTCAAAATTAGCTGATGAAATAAAAGATGTCGAAAAGGCAGGAGCCGATTATATTCATATAGATGTAATGGATGGACATTTTGTTCCAAATATTACGATGGGTCCATTAGTTGTTGAAGCAATTCGTCCTATTACAAAACTTCCTTTAGATGTTCATTTAATGATTGAAAATCCGGATCAATTCATTGAATCTTTCGTAAAGGCAGGAGCGGATTATATAACTGTTCATGTTGAAGCGTGTAAACATTTACACCGTACGATTCAATATATCCGTTCCTTTGGTGTGAAAGCGGGTGTAGTTCTGAACCCGGCAACACCAGTTGAGATGATCAAGCATGTTCTGAAAGATATTGATATGGTATTACTTATGACGGTAAATCCTGGTTTTGGAGGCCAACGTTTTATTATGAGTGTACTTCCAAAAATCAAACAAGTTAAAGAGCTGATTGACCAGGAAGGATTAAATATTGAGATTGAGGTGGATGGAGGAATTAATCCTGAAACAGCAAAACTTTGCACTGATGCAGGGGCGAATGTATTGGTAGCTGGTTCTGCCATTTATAATCATGAAGACCGTAAAAAAGCAATCAATGAGATTCGTAAAACATTATAATAATAACAAACTAGTCAGCTATTTGCTGGCTTTTTGTTTAGTTTAAGTAACAACTAGAGCGGTTTTTAACGTTTATTAATTCGTGAAAGCTTTACCTAAAGAATAAGAAAGGAATGAAAAACATGCAACCAATTATACATATTGTCGCAGGTGGACCTCGTACATATATTCCTGATCTCTCCAACTATCATTCATCAGAAGTAATATGGGTTGGGGTAGATTTTGGCGTGATGTATTTAATTCAAAATAATATTCACCCTTCATTGGCGTTTGGTGATTTTGATTCTGTTACAAAAGACCAATGGGAACAACTGAAACAAATTACGAATAATATTAAAAAATATAAACCAGAAAAAGATGAAACAGATATGGAGCTTGCTTTTTTATGGGCAATAAATCAAAATCCACGGATCATAAGAATTTTTGGAGCAACCGGTGGAAGAATGGATCATTTTATGGCTAATGTTATGATACTAACAAGGGAAGAAAGTATTGGATGTACAATAGAAATCATTGATAAACAAAATATAATTTCCGTTTTTTCTCCAGGTCGGTACACGATAAACAAAATAGATAAAAGATCATATATTTCTTTTATTCCCCTCAGTAAACATGTAGAGGGAATAACATTGCTTGGCTTTAAATATCCGTTAGAAAATAAACACATACAAATGGGATCGACATTATGTATCAGTAATGAACTTATTGAAGAAACCGGTACTTTTTCTTTCACATCAGGCATATTAATGATGATAAGAAGTGAAGATTGATAATTTTATAAGCCCTTTTTTCAGGGAGCGTACTCATTTTTATTTGTTATGAATAAACTATTTTAACCCGATATATTTGGGCAACTGGATTAGCTTTTTTACACTATTTTTAGAAAACTATTTGATTTTCTAATCTAGTGGTAATCTGCTCGATATTGGTTTTGTAAGTTAAATGAGGAGGGACATGTATGAAATTTTATACAATTAAGTTACCTAAATTTTTAGGTGGAATTGTTCGTGCGATGCTAGGGACGTTTAAAAAAGAGTAAAAAAAAAATGCCGATTGTCGGCATTTTTTTTACTATGCCAGGATAATGCTGAAACGATTATACGCGTTCAACTTTTCCTGATTTTAATGCTCTTGCAGAAACCCAAACACGTTTAGGCTTACCATCTACAAGAATACGAACTTTTTGAAGATTAGCTCCCCAAGTACGTTTATTTGCGTTCATTGCGTGAGAACGTGAATTTCCTGAGCGAGTTTTACGTCCAGTTACAACACATTTTTTTGGCATATTATTTCCCTCCTTACCCTGAAGTCGAAATATCATATGTTTCATCACTTCAATATTCATCATAAAAAGATACTTTAATAATTTATCATACAACCCTCAATAATGCAAGACTCCAACTAAAACCTTTCAAGAAAAAATACTTGACAAAAAGAAAAGCGAAGGCGACTGGTCTGCTCCGACAGGCAGAGTGGAAAATCCTCCTTATGATATTCCTAAGTCAGCCTTTGACTTCAAAGTATCGATTTTTATTCGACTTTTAAATAAAAATATATTATAGTAAAATGACTATAGCTAGGTTAAAGTTATGAATACAGTTAGGGGGAAAAGCAAATGTCCATTGAAATGAAAACAAATTTTGGTCATATAGATATTTCTCACGATGTGGTTGCAACAATCGCAGGTGGAGCTGCCATCGATTGTTACGGTATTGTCGGTATGGCATCTAAAAATCAAATTAGAGATGGAATCACTGACATTTTGCGTAAAGAAAATTTCTCTCGCGGTGTCATTGTACGTCATGAAAATGATGAATTACATATTGACATGTATATAATTGTTAGCTATGGAACAAAAATTTCAGAAATCGCACATAATGTTCAATCAAAAGTGAAATACACACTTGATAAAACGATTGGAATATCTGCAGACTCTATAAACATCTTTGTTCAAGGAGTCAGGGTGACAAACCCGTTATAAGGAGGAAAAGATTCGTGGCAATTACATCTTTGGATGGAAAACGTTTCGCGGAGATGGTTATAAAAGGTGCCAACCATTTGGCAAGTAATGCGAAAATAGTTGATGCTCTAAATGTATTTCCAGTACCAGATGGAGACACTGGAACAAATATGAATTTATCAATGACATCAGGTGCAAAAGAGGTTCAAAAAAATGTACAAGACCATATTGGTCATGTTGCAGCTGCCCTGTCTAAAGGACTACTTATGGGGGCAAGAGGGAACTCTGGAGTCATTCTTTCTCAATTGTTTCGTGGGCTAGGTAAAGCAATCGAAAATAATAAAGAAGTAACAACAAAGGAATTTGCTGCTGCCCTTGAGGCGGGTGTAGAGACAGCATATAAAGCAGTAATGAAGCCGGTTGAAGGAACAGTTTTAACAGTCGCAAAAGATGCTGCAAAAAAAGCTGTAGAAATTGCCAAAATTGAAATCGATTTTATTCCATTCATGGAATCTATTGTAGAGGAAGCGAAAAAGTCTTTAAATCGAACACCAGAATTACTTCCTGTATTAAAAGAAGTAGGAGTAGTTGACAGTGGTGGACAAGGACTTGTTTTTGTTTATGAAGGATTTTTGGCGGAATTAAAAGGGGAAGCGTTACCAAATGAATCAACTATTTCTTTTTCAATGAATGAGATGGTAAGTGCAGAACATCATAAAAATGCCCAAAGTTTTATGAATACCGAAGATATTGAATTTGGGTATTGTACGGAGTTTATGGTGAAATTTGAAGAAGATAAATTAAAAAAACATCCGTTTTCAGAGGAAAAGTTTCGTAATGAATTAAGTCGTTTTGGCGATTCATTACTAGTTGTATCCGATGATGAACTGGTTAAGGTTCATATCCATTCTGAACAACCAGGTGAAGTATTAACATTTGGGCAACAATACGGCAACTTAATCAATATGAAAATCGAAAATATGCGACAACAGCATAGTTCAATTATTGGAGATATGCATAACACATTAGAAACAACGGTACCTAAAGAAGAACAGGAATACGGAATTATTGCTGTTTCTATGGGCCAGGGAATTGCTGATTTATTTAAAAGTATTGGTGCTAGTGCTGTAATTGAAGGCGGTCAGACGATGAATCCTAGTACGGAAGATATATTGACTGCTGTAAAAGAAGTAAATGCGAGAAAAATAATTATCTTGCCGAATAATAAAAATATTATTATGGCTGCTGAGCAGGCGGCACAGGTGTCTGAACAAGAAATAATTGTCTTACCTACGAAAACCGTACCACAGGGAATGTCAGCATTACTTTCATTTAACCCGTCCTTATCTTTAGAGGAAAATGAGAAGTTAATGAAAGAAGCGATCCAACATGTGAGAACAGGGCAAGTAACTTATGCAGTCCGGGATACAACAATTGATGGGATCTCCATTGAAAAAGATGATTATATGGGCATAGCTGATGGGAAAATTGTTGAAACAAGTAAAGATCTTATTACAGCAACGACTTCATTGGTAAATAAAATGGTCAATGAAGATGATGAGATTATTACAATTATTTACGGCGAAGATATTTCAGCTGAACAGGTAGAAAATGTGACAGCATTTATTGAGAAGAATTATGAAGATATTGAAGTTGAAGTTCATAATGGAAAACAGCCTTTATATTCATTCATTATTTCTGTTGAATAATATTTCTTACCAGCTAAAATAATTTTACCAATGAAACAATTGAAGATATAATATATAGAAGGGGAAACCCTTCTATTTCCTTTTTATCGACAAAAATCGTTAATGTGAATATAATATCTAGTCGAGGGAGTTGGCCAAAAATGAAATATAAAAGCGTATTTGATATTATCGGTCCGGTCATGATTGGACCATCCAGTTCGCATACTGCAGGAGCTGCTAGAATTGGTCGAGTTGCTCGTACACTTTTTGGCAGAGTTCCTAAATGGGCGAAAATCTATTTTTACGGTTCTTTTGCGGAAACCTATAAAGGACATGGAACAGATGTTGCAATAGTCGGTGGTTTACTAGATTTTGATACTTTCGATGAAAGGATCATCAATTCTATTAATCTTGCAAAAGAACAAGGATTGCATATCGAATTTTTTACCGAAACCGCTGTTCCAGACCATCCGAATACAGCAAGACTTGTTATTGGTGATGAGATTGGTGAAATGGAACTTGTGGGAATTTCCATAGGTGGAGGTAAAATTGAGATAACTGAACTGAATGGCTTTGAACTTAGATTAACAGGACATCATCCAGCCATATTAGTCGTTCATAATGATCGATTTGGAGCTATCGCAGCAGTTTCCAATGTATTATCAAAATATGAAATCAATATTGGACATATGGAAGTTTCCCGTAAGGAAGTAGGACAAATGGCACTAATGGTCATTGAAGTTGATCATAATATTGATGAATTCATTTTGAAAGAAATTCAAGAACTACCTAATATCACACAAGTTGCTAGAGTTGTGGATTAATTTAATTCTATTTGAAAAGTAAAGTTTTGGGAGCGCTTACGGTATAGCAACTAGTAAGGAGGTTTTAAAATGTTTAAAAATGTAGCAGAATTAGTGGAAATGGCAGAAACTCAAAATAAAAAAATCTCCGAAATCATGATTGAACAAGAGATGGAAGTGACAGGCAGATCACGTGGAGAAATTTTCTCTCAGATGGACAAAAGTCTAAAAGTGATGGAAGATGCTGTAGAACGTGGATTAAATGGAGTGACTTCTCACTCTGGTTTAACAGGTGGAGATGCTGTTTTAATGCAACGATATATCGAAAAAGGGAATTTTTTGTCAGGTGAAACTATCTTAGATGCAGTAAGTAAGGCTGTAGCAACCAATGAAGTAAATGCGGCAATGGGAACGATTTGTGCAACGCCAACTGCTGGATCTGCAGGTGTAGTACCGGGTACTCTATTTGCAGTGAAAAACAAATTACATCCAACACGAGAACAAATGGTTCAATTCCTTTTTACTTCAGGCGCATTTGGTTTCGTTGTTGCGAATAATGCTTCCATTTCTGGTGCAGCTGGTGGCTGTCAAGCAGAGGTTGGATCAGCAGCAGGGATGGCAGCTGCTGCAATTGTTGAAATGGCAGGTGGGACACCTTCTCAATGTGCAGAGGCCATGGCGATTACCTTGAAAAATATGCTTGGACTTGTTTGTGATCCTGTTGCAGGCCTTGTTGAAGTACCATGTGTTAAAAGAAATGCGATGGGTGCTGCAAATGCAATGGTTGCAGCAGATATGGCTTTAGCAGGAATTACAAGTCGAATTCCATGTGATGAAGTGATTGATGCAATGTTTAAAATAGGGCAGAGTATGCCTACTGCTTTAAAAGAAACTGCTCAGGGAGGACTTGCGGCAACTCCAACCGGCCGAAGATTAGAGGCTAAAATTTTTGGAATGCCACTAGGTGACCGTGACTAATTTAAAGGATTCTGTATCTATCATTAAAGGTATTGGTGAGGAAACCGCGAGTATCCTTGCATCTATGGGGATATTTACTGTTTTTGACTTACTAGAGCATTTCCCTTATCGTTATGAAGATTATCGATTACGAGATTTACAGGATGTTGAGCACGATGAGAAAGTGACTGTTGAGGGGAAGGTTCATAGTGAGCCTTCTCTTATGTTTTATAGTCGTAAACGTTCCAGGTTAACTATTCAATTATTTGTAGGTAGGCATCTAATAAAAGTTTACTTTTTTAATCAACCATATTTAAAAAAGAAGCTAAATATTGCTGATACAATAACGGTGACAGGAAAATGGGATAAACATCGTGCAGCAATAACTGCCCAAGAATGTAAGCTGGGCCCCCATCAAAATACAGCTGAATTTGAACCTGTTTATTCTGTTAAAGGATCATTAACGGTCAAAACATTGAGGAAATTTATACTTCAAGCATTTCAACATTATGGTCATGAAATTGATGAAAATCTACCAATTTCCTTAATAGAAAAATACAAATTAATGGCAAGGAAAGACGCCATGAAAATGATGCATTTTCCCGAATCTCAAGAAGATGTAAAGCACGCTAGAAGACGATTTGTCTATGAAGAATTTCTATACTTTCAATTAAAGATGCAGGCTTTAAGGAAATTTGAAAGAGAACATTCTGCGGGTATTGCGCAGCACTATGATTTAAAAAAACTGCGTGATTTCTTCGACAAATTGCCCTTCCCACTAACAGGTGCACAAAAAAGAGTTATTAATGAAATATGTGCAGATTTGAAATCCCCCTATCGAATGAATCGCTTATTACAAGGGGATGTTGGTTCAGGGAAAACTGTAGTAGCTGCAGTTGCATTATATGCTAGTTGGACCGCGGGATATCAAGGTGCTTTAATGGTACCAACTGAAATATTAGCGGAGCAACATGCAAGCTCTTTACAAGCTCTATTAGGACAGGTTGGTTTGGAAGTAGCTCTACTAACAAGCTCGGTTAAAGGAAAAAAACGAAAAGAGCTTTTAGAGAGATTGGAAAATGGGGAGATTAATATCTTAATTGGAACCCATGCATTGATTCAGGATGAGGTTCAATTTCACCGTCTAGGTTTAGTAATAACTGATGAACAACACCGATTCGGGGTTGAACAAAGGAGAATACTAAGAGAAAAAGGGATTGCTCCTGACGTTTTATTTATGACGGCTACACCAATTCCAAGAACATTAGCCATTACTGCTTTTGGCGAAATGGATGTTTCAATTATTGATGAACTGCCAGCTGGGAGAAAAATGATTGAAACCTATTGGGCAAAACATGAGATGCTAGAGCGTGTATTAGGATTTGTAGAAAAAGAGTTATCTAAAGGGAGACAGGCATATGTCATTTGTCCGCTTATTGAGGAATCTGAAAAGCTTGATGTTCAAAATGCGATAGACGTATATCATATGCTTACGGATTACTATCAATCAAAATTTCATGTTGGGCTTATGCATGGTCGCCTCCATCCAGATGAAAAAGAGCAAGTAATGAAAGAGTTCAGTAGCAATCAAATTCAAGTACTTGTCTCTACAACAGTCGTAGAGGTTGGGGTAAATGTACCGAATGCAACAATTATGGTCATTTATGATGCAGAACGTTTTGGTCTTTCACAATTGCATCAGCTTCGAGGCAGGGTCGGTAGAGGAGAAGATCAATCATATTGTTTTCTACTTGCAAACCCAAAAACAGATGTTGGTAAGGAAAGAATGAAAATAATGACAGAAACCAATGATGGGTTTTTATTAAGTGAAAAAGATCTTGAGCTTCGTGGACCTGGAGACTTTTTTGGAAAAAAACAAAGTGGGTTGCCTGAGTTTAAAGTTGCGGACATGGTACATGATTATCGTGCACTTGAAGTAGCACGAAATGATGCGCAGTTACTTATAAATCAGGAGGATTTCTGGACAAATGATGAATATACTCAATTAAGAAATTATATTGAGAAATCCGGAGTATTAGCAGGAGAAAAATTAGACTGAAGGAGAATGCAAGATTACTTATCTTGCATTCTCCTCATTCTTTTTATATACTACTATTAGTACCAAGTCCTAATATCGTGAATGGTGATGATTGTTGATGAAGATAATGAAAAAAGAACGGCAAATACGATTACAGGATACGATAAAAACTAATCCATTTATTACTGATGAAGAACTGGCAGAACAATTTCATGTAAGTGTCCAAACCATTCGCTTAGATCGACTGGAGTTATCTATTCCAGAGTTAAGGGAAAGGATAAAGAATGTTGCGGAGAAACGTTTTGCAGATGAGGTCATTTCACTTCCGATCGATGAGGTTATCGGAGAAATTATAGATATTGACCTGGATAAAAGTGCAATATCTATTTTCGAGGTAAAAAAAGAACACGTGTTTAAACGAAATGCGATTGCACGAGGACATCATCTTTTTGCACAGGCAAATTCATTAGCAGTTGCAGTGATCAATGATGAATTAGCATTGACAGCTAAAGCGAATATTCATTTTACTCGTTCGGTAAAGCTAGGAGAACGTGTGATTGCAAAAGCAAAAGTATACGATGTACATAATGAAAAAGACCGAACTGTTGTAGAGGTTAATAGTTTTGTTGGAAATGAACTTGTATTTAAAGGTGAGTTCGAAATGTATCGAAATAGTCATTAATTTAAATAGATGTGATTGTTTCGATAATAGATAGAGTTTGAAATAGAAAAGGTGACAAATATGAAAATTGCTATTGATGCAATGGGTGGAGACAACGCTCCTAAGGAAATAGTTTTAGGTGTAAATAAAGCAATTAAAGAATTTCCCGATATTGAAATAATACTATTCGGGAAAGAAGATGAAATTAAACAATATTTAGAAGAAAATCCACGTGTTGAGGTTGTCCATACTGATGAAGTAATCGAAGGAACTGATGAGCCTGTCAAAGCCGTTCGACGTAAAAAACAAGCCTCCATGGTCTTGATGGCCCAGGCAGTTGCTGATGGCAAGGCAGATGCCTGTATTTCAGCCGGAAACACAGGAGCATTAATGGCTGCAGGGCTATTCGTTATTGGACGAATTGACGGAATTGAACGTCCTGCACTTGCCCCTACTTTACCAACAATTGATGGTAAAGGTTTTGTTATGCTAGATTTGGGTGCAAATGCTGAAGCGAAACCAGAACATTTACTCCAATATGCCATTATGGGGTCCATCTATGCAGAGAAGGTACGTGGTATTGCTAAACCACGGGTTGGCTTATTGAATATTGGAACGGAAGAGAAAAAAGGAAATGAATTAACGAAAAAAACATTTGAAATGTTAAAAGAAGCTGATTTAAACTTTGTAGGTAATATTGAATCAAGAGAGCTTTTACAAGGTCCGGCTGATGTTGTCGTAACAGATGGATTTACTGGTAATATGGTGTTAAAAACAATTGAAGGTACGGCAGGATCGTTATTCTCACTCTTAAAAAAAGCATTTATGACGAATTTTAAAAGTAAATTGGCTGCTGGTTTAGTAAAAAATGAGCTTAAAGAATTAAAAAATATGATGGATTACACTGAATATGGTGGTGCAGGTCTTTTTGGTATAAATTCACCGGTTATTAAGGCTCATGGTTCATCAAATGCCAATGCCCTTTATAATGCAGTAAGACAAGCACGAGAAATGGCTAGTCATCAAGTGACACAAATTATTAAAGATACGATAAAAAAGGAAAACAAGTAAGGAGAGATTATCATGGGGAAAATTGCATTTGTTTTTCCAGGTCAAGGTTCTCAAACGGTTGGTATGGGAGAATCAGTAATTGAAAATAATGCTGATGCGAAATCAATCTTTGAACGTGCAGACAAGCGTTTGGGATATTCTTTATCAACTATTATTTTAAATGGACCATTGGATCAATTAACATTAACGACCAATGCACAGCCAGCATTACTTACTACGAGTATAGCTATATTAAATTGTCTTGAAGAAGCAGGAATACGTGCAGATTATACAGCAGGTCATAGTCTTGGAGAGTACACAGCACTCGTTGCAGCTGGAGCAATTGATTTTGAGGATGCCGTTTATGCTGTTCATAAACGTGGTGAATATATGGAAGAAGCTGTGCCGAATGGTGAAGGAACGATGGCTGCTGTACTTGGCTTGGATCGAGATTCACTTCAAGAAATTACAAAAGAAATTACGTTAAGTGGTCATTCTGTTCAATTAGCAAATTTAAATTGTCCAGGACAAATCGTTATTTCTGGGACAGTAAAAGGTGTTGAACTTGCTTCGCAAAAAGCAAAAGAATCAGGTGCAAAGCGTGTACTTCCTTTACAAGTAAGTGGACCATTTCATTCTGAGCTAATGAAACCAGCTGCAGAAAAATTTGTCCAGGTTCTTGATGAAATTACTGTACAAGATGCTAAAACACCAGTTATTGCTAATGTTACAGCAGGAGCAATGCATCAATCTCAAGATATTAAAGCAAAACTAATTGAACAATTGTATTCACCTGTTTTATGGGAGGATTCAATCGTTACAATGATCGAAGATGGTGTTGATACTTTTATAGAAATAGGGCCAGGAAAAGTTTTATCTGGATTAATAAGAAAAATAAATCGAGATGTTAAAACATACTCCGTTCAAGATATTGAAAGCTGTGAAAAACTTATTAGTGAACTAAGTAGTAACTGAGCGCTCAAATATGAATGAAATCGGTTTTCGTATAGTTTGTTGCTTATGTAATAGCCCTACTGTAGGGTACTTTCTAATAAGGTACAGTCGTTCCGTTCTATGCGTTAAAGTATTACCTACAATAACAGTATTGTTATAGAAAATAGCATAAATAATAGCTAGGAGGAGAAAAGATGCAGCTTGAAGGAAAAGTTGCCCTTGTTACGGGTGGATCGCGTGGAATTGGACGTGAAATTGCATTAGAACTAGCAAGAGAAGGCGCTAATGTTATTGTGAATTATTCAGGGAGTAAAGATAGAGCTGAGGAAGTTGTCAAAGAAATATTAGCTTTAGGTAGAGAGGCCAAAGCCATTCAGTGTAATGTTGCCAATAATAATGAAGTGCAAGATATGGTCAAAGAAACAATTGAGACTTTCGGTAAAATCGATATTCTTATTAATAATGCAGGTATTACAAGAGATAATTTATTGATGAGAATGAAGGAAGAGGAATGGGACGACGTTATTAATATCAATTTAAAAGGTGTATTCCTTTGCACAAAGGGAGTAACAAGGCAAATGATGAAGCAACGTTCTGGAAAAATAATTAATATTGCTTCCATTGTTGGTGTAAGCGGTAATCCTGGACAAGCTAATTATGTAGCTGCAAAATCTGGAGTGATAGGTTTAACTAAAACGACAGCAAAGGAGCTTGCATCACGTGGGATAAATGTTAATGCTGTAGCTCCAGGATTTATAACAACCGATATGACTGATAAGCTTCCTGAGGAAGTTAAATCTGAAATGCTTAAGCAAATACCGTTAGCTCGCTTTGGTGATCCAAAACATGTTGCAAGTGTGGTAGTATTCTTAGCTTCTACTGCATCTGATTATATGACAGGTCAAACCCTCCATGTTGATGGTGGCATGGTAATGTAGTTGGTAGAGGCAATTACAACTCCTCTATAAATTTCACTTTATTATTTAAACAAATTCATCTATAATGTCTTGAGGGGAGGTGAACCATATGGCAGACGTATTAGAACGTGTAACGAAAATTATCGTGGATCGTTTAGGTGTAGAAGAATCTAAAGTTACTTTAGAAGCTTCTTTTAAAGACGATTTAGGCGCAGATTCCCTTGATGTAGTTGAATTAGTAATGGAACTTGAGGACGAATTTGACATGGAAATTTCTGACGATGATGCTGAAAAAATCGCAACAGTGGGTGACGCTGTTAATTACATACAAGCTCAAGCATAATCGTTCAATAATGATCGAACAAGGGTGCCCTAAGTGATTTGTTCACTTAGGACACCCTCTTTTACTTTTTTCTTTGCTAAACTTTGATATATTAAAGATTTAATAGAGAAAGCTATGAAATGACTATTTAGTTTAGTTATGATATTTAAAAAATGACCTTTGCACTAAAGGCAATTTTTTAATAAACTTTATATGTAGTTTTAAATAACAGAGATTAACAAGGTGGATGACCAAATGCGTAGATCATATCGTGCAAATGAAAAATATTCATTGAAAATAGACGAGAAATTTAACCAATTCCAAAAGAAAATGGGAATAGAATTTAATCAGTTACAATTATTAAAACAAGCATTTACACATTCATCATATGTGAATGAGCATCGTAAAAAACTTCATGCTGATAATGAACGACTAGAATTTTTAGGTGACGCCGTTTTAGAACTTACTGTTTCACAATATCTTTATAATAAATATCCTACGATGAGTGAAGGCAAGCTAACGAAGTTACGAGCTGCAATAGTTTGTGAACCATCACTAGTTACATTTGCTAATGAATTAAATTTTGGTGAGCTAGTTCTTTTAGGTAAAGGGGAAGAACTGACAGGGGGAAGAACACGTCCTGCTTTGCTTGCAGATGTATTTGAAGCATTCATTGGTGCTTTATATTTAGATCAAGGTCTTGAAACAGTTATTTCTATATTAGAAAAGGTTGTATACCCAAAAATAAATGCCGGTGCTTTTTCTCATGTGATGGATTTTAAAAGTCAATTGCAAGAATTTGTTCAAAAGGATGCTTCTGGTTTACTTGAATATATCGTTCTTCAAGAGCGGGGTCCTGCCCATAACCGTGAATTTGTCTCTCGAGTCACACTTAATGGTGAAGAATTAGGAGTAGGAACGGGAAGATCAAAGAAGGAGGCAGAACAGCATGCTGCTCAAATTGCCTTAAGTAAACTTAAAACACCAATAATTGAACAATAGTTATGGCAGTATCACTTCTCCTAGAAGCATGAATATGTGAAGAGGAAGAAAAGAAAATGGAGGGAGAAGCTTGTTTCTTAAACGCTTAGATATAGTAGGATTCAAGTCATTTGCCGAAAGAATTGCTGTTGAATTTGTACCTGGAGTAACGGCAGTTGTAGGTCCAAATGGCAGTGGGAAAAGTAATATTATTGATGCTGTTAGATGGGTATTAGGAGAGCAATCCGCCAAATCCCTCCGCGGTGGCAAAATGGAGGACGTAATTTTTGCTGGAAGTGATTCAAGAAAACCTCTTAATTTTGCTGAAGTAACATTAACTTTAGATAATGAAGAACATCGATTACCTATTGAATATAATGAGGTTAGTGTAACTAGAAGAGTATATCGGTCAGGCGATAGTGAGTTTTACATAAATAAGCAATCCTGTCGTCTAAAGGATATCATTGATTTGTTCATGGATTCTGGACTTGGTCGAGAAGCTTTTTCCATCATTAGTCAAGGAAAAGTAGAAGAGATTTTGAACAGTAAAGCAGAAGAAAGAAGAACCATTTTTGAAGAGGCAGCAGGTGTACTAAAATATAAGACACGCAAGAAAAAGGCAGAAGCAAAACTTGGTGAAACGGCGGAAAATTTAAATCGCGTCAATGATATACTCCATGAGCTAGAAAGTCAGGTTGAACCATTAAAAATCCAGTCTTCTATCGCTAAGGATTATTTAGATAAAAAAAATGAATTAGAGAATTTTGAAGTGGCACTAACTGTTTATGAGATTGAGGAACTGAATCATAAATGGGAAATTTTGAAAAAACAATTAGATATTCATCAAGATCAGGAAATGGGTCTTTCTTCGAAGGTTCAAAAGGAAGAAGCAATCATTGAGGAAATGAGAGATCGTCTTCATGCGCTTGACGAATCGATTAATGATTTACAAAATGTATTACTTTCAGCAACAGAAGAGTTAGAAAAGCTCGAGGGAAGGAAAGAAGTTCTTAAAGAAAGAAAGAAGAATGCTAGTAATAATAAAGAACAACTTGAAAAAAATGTTCAAGAAATGACGACAAAACTAGCTAAACTTGAAGAGCAAAAAAGTTTATTAACAGCAGAAGTTGATAATCATACGAAATCTGCTTCATCCTTGAGGAAACTGCTCAAGGAAAAAATAGAGTTATCCAATCAATTAAATATTGATATCGAAGCAACAATTGAATCTCTAAAAGGGGATTATATCGAATTATTAAATGAGAAGGCATCAAGTCGAAATGAGAAAAACCTATTAGAACAACAGCTTAATCAACATGAATCAAAAAATCAGAAACTTGATGATGAGAATAAAAAATATATCGATCAAAGACAAATGATTTCAGAGGAGAAACGGAACACGGAGGAACAACTCACACATATTCGGAGTGAGATAGAGAAGCAAGTTCATCAATTCCGTGAACATCAAAACAAACTAGAAACATTAAAAAACCAATATCAAAAACAGGAAACAACACTTTACCAAGCTTATCAATATTTACAAAAGGCAAAATCAAGAAAAGAAACATTAGAGGAAATGGAAGAAGACTATTCAGGTTTCTATCAGGGTGTGCGTGAGGTGTTAAAGGCTCGAGATTCCAAATTATCTGGGATAGAAGGCGCAGTAGCAGAACTTATTCAAGTTTCTAAACAATATGAATTAGCGATTGAAACAGCTTTAGGTGGTTCAGCACAAAATATCATTGTTTTGACAGAGGAAGATGGAAGGAAAGCAATAGAATATTTAAAGAAAAACAGATATGGTCGTGCGACATTTTTACCGCTAAATATTATTAAGGGAAAAGGATTGCCTCTAAATCAGCTAGAAATCGTTCGTTCCTCCCAATCTTTTATTGGAATGGCAGCCGATCTTGTAGAAGTGGACTCTAAATACCGGACAATTATTTCCAATCTTTTAGGGAATGTAGTAATCACCAAAGATTTACAAGGAGCCAATGAAGTAGCTAAGTTATTACAATATCGTTATCGAATTGTGACATTAGATGGTGATATTGTTAATCCAGGAGGATCGATGACTGGAGGAGCGGCTAAAAATACGACAGCCTCTCTTATTAGTCGAAAAGGTGAACTAGAGGATCTAAAAGAAAAAATTGTCTCAATGGAGGATAAGACCTTACAACTGGAACAACAAGTAAAAACGTTAAAGCAAACAGTTGTTCAAAGCGAAAAAAATCTTGAAGAAGCAAGACAACAAGGCGAAAAGCTTCGCTTAAATGAACAAGAACTAAAATCCGAGATGAGACAGATTGAATTAGCGGAGAAAAATTTAAATGAAAAGCTTCAGATCTATGACATGGAACGATTAGAATCAATTCAATCTGTTTCAAATATAGACCAACGGATCAAAGAATTAACAATTCATTTACAAGATATCACTGTTAAGATTGAAAGCCTTGAGAAGGAAATCGAAACGCTAACATTACAGAAAAATAATCAAAAAAATTCTAAGGATGAACTTTTAGCGGAAATCAGTGATATAAAAGCAGATTTAGCAGTAAAAAATGAACAACTTGTTTCGAGTCGTGAAAGATTAAATAATACAGAGATTGAGATAGAAGAGTGCTTGCAAAAAAGGGCTGTCTACTCCGAAGATTTAAATTGGCTTGAAGGAGAAATGACAAATAATCATTCAGGTGAGGAAGAACTTTCGGAGGCAGCAGAAAAAAAATTAATAGATAAGAATGAAACAACAAAGTTAATATCTATAAGACGTGAAGAAAGAATCCAACTTCAAACAAAACTTGAGGATGCAGAAATAAACCTAAAGGAATTAAAGCGTCAGCATAAAGGGTTAGTAGAAGTTGTTAAGGATGAAGAGGTTAAAATTAACCGGTTAGATGTTGATTTAGAAAATCGACTTACACGTTTACGTGAAGAATATATGCTAACTTTTGAAGCAGCTAAAGAACAATATCCTTTACAGGTACCGATAGAAGAAGCACAAAAACGAGTGAAATTAATTAAACTTGCAATTGATGAATTAGGGACTGTTAATATTGGTGCCATCGATGAATATGAGCGTGTCTCTGAACGATATCAATTCTTAAATGAACAGCAAAAGGATTTGGTCGAGGCAAAGGAAACACTGCTGCAAATTATCGACGAAATGGATGAAGAAATGAAGAAACGTTTTGAGCAAACCTTTGAAGCGGTAAAGTTCCACTTTGAACCGATTTTTAAAGCTTTGTTTGGCGGTGGACGTGCTGAATTAAAACTAACAGATCCTAAAGATTTATTAAATACAGGTGTTGAAATTGTTGCACAACCACCTGGGAAAAAGTTGCAAAATTTAGGTCTTCTCTCTGGAGGGGAACGAGCGTTGACGGCGATTGCTCTTCTGTTTGCTATATTAAAGGTCCGCCCTGTGCCATTCTGTATTCTGGATGAAGTGGAAGCGGCACTTGATGAGGCCAATGTGTATCGTTTTAGTAAATATTTAAAGAAATTTAGCGAAGAAACGCAATTTATAGTTATCACCCATCGAAAAGGAACGATGGAGGGTGCTGACGTGCTTTATGGTATAACAATGCAAGAATCCGGAGTATCGAAACTTGTATCTGTCAAACTTGAAGCTTCAAAAGAATTAGTACAATCCTAATGATAGAATTGAACAGGAAGTGAAAAAATATGAGCTTTTTTAAAAAGTTGAAGGATAAATTTACAAAGTCGACAGATTCTGTAACTGAAAAATTTAAACAGGGATTAACGAAAACAAGGGATAATTTTACGAATAAGGTGAATGATCTTGTTGCACGTTATCGTAAAGTAGACGAGGATTTTTTTGAAGAGTTAGAAGAAATTCTTATACAAGCAGATGTAGGGTTTAATACTGTAATGGAGCTTGTTGAGGATTTAAAAATGGAAGTAAAAAAGAAAAATATTCAAAATCCAGCGGAAGTTCAATCTGTTATATCCGAAAAACTTGTAGAAATTTATCAAGGTAATGAAGATGCACCAAATTCAATTAATATTCAAGAAGATCAATTAACGGTCATTTTATTTGTTGGAGTAAATGGTGTTGGAAAAACAACGACTATTGGAAAGCTTGCACATAAATTTAAAAGTGAAGGAAAAAAAGTGTTATTAGCAGCAGGTGATACTTTCCGAGCAGGCGCAATTGATCAATTAGAGGTTTGGGGAGATCGTGTGGGAGTCGATGTAATTAAACAAGGAGAAGGCTCCGATCCTGCCGCAGTTATGTTTGATGCTGTACAAGCTGCCAAAGCCCGGAAAGCAGATATATTATTATGTGATACAGCAGGCCGCTTGCAAAATAAAGTAAATCTAATGAATGAATTAGAAAAAGTAAAGCGGATAATTGAAAGAGAAATTCCAGGAGCACCACATGAGGTTCTGCTTGTTTTAGATGCGACAACAGGACAAAATGCAATGATTCAAGCTAAAACTTTTAAGGAAGTAACAGATGTATCCGGAATCGTATTAACTAAATTAGATGGAACTGCAAAGGGTGGGATTGTTCTTGCCATTCGCAATGAACTCCATATTCCAGTCAAGTTTGTTGGTCTCGGTGAAAAAATGGATGATCTTCAAGAATTTGACGCTGAAAAATACGTGTACGGTTTGTTCTCAACGGTTATTGAAGAAACAGAGGTAGAAGAATAATTAAAGATGGGCTGTCTGACAAGTTATTGGCTAGACAGCCCTGTTTAGTTGTCTAGGATGACGAGCCTTCGCAATATGAATAGATCAAAGTATGATGGGATGACCCATTAATACACAGCTCTTTTGTCTATCCATAGTGCTTCTTTTCAGTTAACCCCAGGCATTTCTTTCGTTTGCTTGACAAAAGAATGAAAACTGTGTATTCTTCATATGTAAAGGTTTTTCACTTAACAAGGGAGGGGAAGGTTATGCTAGAGAAAACAACGAGAATGAATTATTTGTATGATTTTTATCAATCGTTGTTAACTCCAAAGCAACGTAGCTATATGTCCCTCTACTACTTGGATGATTTTTCTCTCGGAGAAATTGCTGAAGAATATGAAGTAAGCAGACAAGCAGTGTTTGATAATATTAAGCGTACAGAAGCAATGCTTGAGGAATATGAGAAGAAGCTTTTGTTATTCCAAAAATTTCAAGAGAGAAATTTAATTCTTGAAAAATTGAAAAAAGCTATTGAAACTACTTCGAAGGAAGAAATTTCGACACTTATTGAAGCGCTTGAGAAATTAGACTAGGAGGCGGGATGAATGGCATTTGAAGGACTAGCCGACCGACTTCAAAACACAATACAGAAAATTCGCGGCAAAGGGAAAGTATCGGAGAGCGATGTAAAAGAAATGATGCGTGAAGTACGTCTAGCATTGTTAGAGGCTGACGTTAACTTCAAGGTTGTTAAGGATTTTATCAAAAAGGTTAGTGAACGCGCTGTTGGACAGGAAGTTATGAAAAGCTTAACTCCTGGACAGCAAGTCATTAAGGTTGTTAAGGAAGAATTAACGAACTTAATGGGTGGGGAGCAAAGCCAAATTGCTGTTTCGAAACGACCACCTACGATCATAATGATGGTTGGGCTACAAGGAGCAGGTAAAACGACGACAACTGGTAAATTAGCAAATCTTCTACGCAAAAAGTATAATCGTAATCCGTTGTTAGTTGCTGCTGACATTTACCGTCCAGCCGCTATTAAACAGCTTGAAACACTTGGAAAACAACTAAATATGCCCGTTTTTTCTTTAGGAGATCAAGTAAGTCCAATTGAAATTGCGAAACAAGCGATCGAAAAAGCGAAAGAAGATCATAATGACTATGTCTTAATAGATACCGCAGGTCGTTTGCATATTGATGGAGAATTGATGCAGGAGTTAAAGGAAATTAAAGAATTATCTAATCCTGATGAAATTTTTCTAGTAGTTGATTCCATGACTGGGCAAGATGCCGTAAATGTTGCCGATAGCTTTAATGAACAATTAGGAATTACCGGTGTCGTTCTCACTAAGCTTGATGGTGATACCCGTGGTGGTGCTGCACTTTCTATACGTGCTGTTACGGAAAAACCTATAAAGTTTGTCGGTATGGGTGAAAAATTGGATGCTTTAGAAGCATTCCACCCTGAACGAATGGCCTCTCGTATTTTAGGTATGGGAGACATGCTTTCACTTATTGAAAAAGCACAGGCTAATGTAGATGAAGAGAAGGCAAAGGAACTTGAACAAAAGTTACGAACAATGAATTTCACATTTGATGATTTTCTTGATCAATTAGGGCAAGTTCGAAAAATGGGTCCCCTTGATGAGTTGTTAAAAATGATGCCAGGGGCAAATAAAATTAAAGGCATGGGGAATCTTCAAATTGATGAAAAACAAATAAGTCATGTTGAAGCTATTATTCAATCGATGACAAAACAAGAAAAAATCAATCCTGAGATTATGAATGCCAGTAGAAAGAAAAGAATTGCAAAAGGCAGTGGAACTTCTGTACAGGAAGTGAACCGTCTGTTAAAGCAATTTGAAGACATGAAAAAAATGATGAAACAAATGACCGGCATGCAAAAGGGTAAACGAAAAGGCTTTAAATTTCCATTTATGTAGGTCGATATCAATATGCCTTGAGCTCACTGGGATTAAGTGACAAGTGCAGAAGCTATTTTTATATAAAAAAAGCGAATTTGTAATGATTTTGTCCATCATTTTTGATATAATCATAAGTGTTAAGAAAAAACACTTTACAAACTAAGTATTTATTTGATAATATACTATCTTGTGTAAAACTATTCGGAGGTGCTATTTAAAATGGCAGTAAAAATTCGTTTAAAACGTATGGGAGCAAAAAAATCTCCTTTCTATCGTATTGTTGTAGCTGATTCTCGTTCACCACGTGATGGTCGCTTTATTGAAACAGTTGGTACTTACAACCCAGTTTCACAACCAGCAGAAGTGAAAATCAATGAAGAATTAGCATTAAAATGGTTACAAAATGGTGCAAAGCCATCTGACACAGTTCGTAACTTATTCTCAAAACAAGGCATCATGGAAAAATTCCACAACGCGAAATATAGCAAATAAGCGTGATTTCGATGCACGAGCTAATCTTAACGATTGTTAAGCCCCTTGTTGATTTTCCTGAGGATGTTTCGGTTCATGAAGTTGAAGAAGATCATCATATTTCTTATCAACTATCTGTTAATAAAGCAGATATCGGTAAGATCATAGGAAAAAAAGGGCGTGTTGCGAAAGCCATTCGAACTGTTGTCTATGCTGCAGCAGGATCCAAACAACATAAGAAAATTTATTTGGAAATTGTCGAATGAACATTGTTAATGAATGTTCAGAAAAAGGGAGGTTTAATACCTCCCTTTTTCTGTATGACTGTTTTTGTCTAGTTTTAGTAAAAGCCCTACATCGGCTTTTACAACTTAAGCAAGGGTTCGGCGTACTTAAGAAGACTTCCGCTCTTTTCTCAGTGGAATAAGGAATTTGTCGTTGTTACCTTATTTTTAAAGTTAAAGCGATATTGTTTGAGAAAAGAGCCTTCTGTATAATAAATAAATATCGTACATAAAACCTCACACATACTCCTTATTATTATTTTATTTCATTAAATAGGTTTTTAAATAGATCAATCAGTAAAATATAAGGAGGTAAAAAATGCAGCTGTTACAAACAGTTACGGTAAAGCAGGTATTAACAGAACAAAGTAAAAAGGAACTCCATCAATCTTATTATCAAAAAAAAATGATGTTGCAAAAAGAATGTGATCAATTAAGGTTTGAATTAAAAAAACTTGATAGAACAAAGAAATTTCCTTCAGCTAGTTTAAAATCACATTTTGAAAAAGAAATTAATGGGCGGAAGGAAAAAATAAAATTAATTGATTTTCAAATTGAACAGCTTAACATATTGCCATTAGGAAGTGAAATCAAAGAGAAGGAAGTACAGGCTCTTGTTGATGTCAATGTTGGTGACAGCTGGGATCAAATCACAAAAGAACAAATGATCATTGTAAAAGATGGGATCATCATAGAAATACGTTAGAGGTGGATTTAAATGACTAAATGGTTTAATGTAGGAAAAATTGTGAATACCCATGGTCTTGGTGGAGAAGTAAGAGTTATTTCTAAGACGGATTTCGCAGAAGAGCGATATAAAAAGGGAAATATTTTATACCTTTTTCTTAATGATCATACCCCGATTCAGTTAACAGTAAAAACTCATCGTACACATAAAAACTTCGATTTACTTACTTTTGAAGGATACAATAATATTAATGAAGTGGAACCATGGAAAAATGGAATTTTAAAAATTTCTGAAGAACAATTGACAAGTTTAGACGAAGGTGAATTTTATTTTCATGAAATTGTCGGGTGTAAAGTCTTTTCAACAGATGGTGAAGAAATTGGAATCGTAAAAGAAATATTAACACCTGGTGCGAATGATGTTTGGGTAGTTAAAGGGGGAAATGGTAAGGAATATTTAATTCCTTATATTGATGATGTCGTAAAGTCTGTAAATGTAAAAGATAAATCAATTACGATTGAATTAATGGAAGGTTTATTATCATGAAAATAGATGTACTATCATTATTTCCAGAAATGTTTACGGGTGTATTTGGTTCGTCCATCTTGAAAAAAGCAGCAGAAAAAAATGTCGTAGAGTATAATGTAGTCAACTTTCGGGATTATGCTGATAATAAACATCAAACTGTTGATGATTACCCCTATGGGGGAGGAGCTGGCATGGTTTTAAAACCACAGCCTATCTTTGATGCAGTTGATCATTTAACGAAATCGAATGAACATACGAAGCCTAGGGTCATACTCCTTTGTCCACAAGGAAAGGTTTTAACTCAAAAAGTTTCGGAAGAATTAGCTCAAGAACAACATCTTATTTTTATCTGTGGTCATTATGAAGGATATGACGAACGTATACGTGAACATGTTGTGACGGATGAAATATCCATCGGTGATTATGTTCTAACTGGAGGAGAGCTTGGAGCAATGGTTGTCATAGATAGCGTTGTTCGACTTCTTCCTGGAGTATTAGGTAATGAGGATTCTCCTATTTTGGACTCCTTTTCTTCAGGGTTACTTGAACATCCACAGTATACGAGACCTGCTAATTTTAGAGGGATGACAGTTCCAGATGTCCTGACTTCCGGAAATCATAAGAATATTGACGAATGGCGCGAAAAAGAATCGATATTAAGAACACTGCAAAGAAGACCAGATCTTCTTGAAAATTACCCTCTAACTGACAAACATAAACAATGGATCAACGATTGGAAAAAAGAACATAAAGAAAACAAATAAAAGTTGTTATTGCAATACAACTAGTGATATGGTAAGATATTTCTTGTGATTTATGAACGCATAAATCATATGAAAACGATGTTCCGCTGCAATAAAGGATTTGTATGAGCATCTGTTGGAAGGAGTTGAATTCGATGCACAAAATTATTGAAGAAATCACAAAAGATCAACTTCGCTCTGATATTCCAGCGTTCCGTCCTGGTGATACTGTACGTGTTCACGTTAAAGTTATCGAGGGAACTCGCGAACGTATCCAGTTATTCGAAGGTGTTGTAATTAAACGCCGTGGTGGTGGAATCAGCGAAACTTTCACAGTTCGTAAAATTTCTTATGGTGTTGGTGTAGAACGTACTTTCCCTGTTCACACTCCTAAGATTGCGAAGTTTGAAGTAGTGCGTCGCGGTAAAGTTCGCCGTGCGAAACTTTACTACCTACGTAATTTACGTGGTAAAGCCGCTCGTATTAAAGAAATTCGTTAATAATGAAAAGAAGCTATTCTATTTCTTAAAGAATATTAAGATAGCTACGATTCAAAGACAAAAGGAGCTTGGTTATCAAGCTCCTTTTCGACTTTTATTGATATATTTTTCTAAAGAAATATTAATGATAAATAAAATCATGATCTTAATTTAATCTTTCACTTTTTTGGATGAAGCTGATATATTTATAATAATACTTGGCAATTTAACAAAGGTGGCGGGATAATGTCAAAACAAAAAAACGAATTATGGGAATGGACAAAAGCTTTACTAATTGCGGTTCTTCTTGCAGTTATTATTCGTTATTTTTTATTTGCACCAATTGTTGTTGATGGGTCATCGATGATGCCTACACTACATAATGGAGATCGCATGATTGTTAATCGATTTGGAAAGCCCGATCGTTTTGATATCATCGTTTTCCATGCACCAGAAAAGAAGGATTATATTAAACGAGTGATTGGTTTACCTGGGGACAGAATTGAATATAAAGATGATATTCTTTACATAAATGGTAAAGCCTATAAAGAACCTTATCTAGATGAGGCAAAGAAAGAAATCGCGGTTGGTACATTAACAGAAGATTTTACGTTGAGGGACTATATTGGCAGAGATACTGTCCCAGAAGGTGAAATTTTTGTAATGGGGGATAATCGTCGAGGTAGTAAGGATAGTCGAAGTATTGGAACAATCCCAATAAAAAAAGTAATTGGTGATACGAAATTAATATGGTGGCCAATTTCTGATATTAGGATTGTAAAGTAATTACATAAAAATATGACATAAATAATAGTTGGAGTTGAGCGCATAGGATGACGATACAATGGTTTCCAGGGCATATGGCGAAAGCTCGAAGGGAAGTAACAGAAAAACTTAAATTAGTAGATATTATTTTTGAATTGGTTGATGCAAGGATTCCTGTTTCATCAGCCAATCCAATGCTAGAAGAAATCATTCAACAGAAGCCACGCTTAATATTATTAAATAAAGCAGATATGGCAGATAGAGAGATCACAAATAGTTGGTTAAAATACTATGAACAAAACGATAAAAAGGCATTAGCGATAAACTCACAAGCTGGCAGTGGCTTGCACCAGATTGTTAATGCTGCACAGGAAATACTTAAGCCGAAATTTGACCGTATGAGAGCAAAAGGAATGAAGCCGAGAGCAATCAGAGCAATGATTATTGGCATTCCTAATGTCGGTAAGTCTACCTTGATTAATCGTCTTGCGAAAAAGAATATTGCGAAAACTGGTAATATGCCTGGAATTACTAAATCACAGCAATGGATTAAGGTGGGAAAGGAACTAGAGCTTCTTGATACCCCTGGGATTCTCTGGCCAAAATTTGAGGATCAAGAGGTTGGTTATAAATTAGCATTGACAGGTGCAATTAAAGATACGATATTAAATTTACAAGATATTGCTGTATATGCTTTACGTTTTCTTGAAAACCATTATCCGAATCGATTAACGGAAAGATATGAGCTATCGGAGATCCCTAACGATATTTTGCCTCTGTTTAACCATATAGGGACATTAAGGGGATGTTTAATGTCAAAAGGTGAAGTAGACTATGATAAAACAGCTGAAACCATCATTAGGGATATTCGCTCTGAAAAATTAGGTAGCATATCATTTGATTTACCAGAAGATCAAGCTGAAGAGGATTGAATATGTAATTTCCCTATTTGACGATCTATTTGCATTCAAAGTAGTAGTGAGGATACAGATGAAATCAAACACAATTAAAGATATAAAAGAAGCACTAAAAACAGTTGTAACCCTAGATGATCCGTTTATTCAACAACTTGAACTAGATGAACGGAAAGGGGTACAAAAGCTCCTACAAAATTGGTATAAAGAGCAAGAAAATATTAAGGTTCAACATGAAAAATTTAACGAAATGATGAAATATGAAAATAAACTTGCGGGGCAGGGTTTTGAGTACATAGTTGGGATTGATGAAGTCGGTAGAGGTCCACTAGCAGGACCTGTAGTGGCAGCTGCAGTTATTCTACCTAAAGGCTTTAAATTACTTGGTATTAATGATTCAAAGCAGCTATCGGAAAAAAAGCGTGAAGAATATTATCATTATATTGTTGAAAACGCCATTTCTGTAGGTATTGGATTAATAACTGCAGAAGAAATTGATCAATTAAATATTTATGAGGCAACAAAAAAAGCGATGTTAGAAGCGATCACTAACTTATCAATCCGTCCTGATTATTGTTTAATTGATGCGATGAAACTAAATATTCCTTATCCACAGCAATCGATTATTAAGGGTGACGCATTAAGTGTATCCATTGCTGCAGCATCAATTGTTGCGAAAGTAACAAGGGATAATCTAATGAAAAAATATAGTATTACATATCCGGAATACAAATTTGAGCAACATATGGGATATGGTACGAAAGAACATTTATTAGCGATTAAAAAATATGGGCCTTGTCCCATTCACCGTAAAACATTTGCTCCCATTAAAAATTCATGAAAATAGGCTGACATAGTGTCAGCCTATTTAAATTATAGTGATAACCGATAAATTTCTAATACATCATCCCGATTTAACTTTTTAAAGTTTCCGAACTCCCCATTAGCCATTGCTTTATCAGCCATTATATCTAATTTACTGTCATCAATCCCATAATCAGCTAGTCTTGATGGTGCACCTATGCTATTCCAGAATTCACGAAGCTTTTCAATCCCTTCCAGTCCAATTTCTTCGTCTGTTTTTCCTTCAGGATCAACACCAAATACACGAACAGCTAGCTGTTTAAAGCGAGAAGGTTTCACCTTTAAGTTATGCTTCATCCAATTTGGAAATAGAATTGCCAGACCACCACCATGGGGAATATCATAAACGGCAGATACCGCATGCTCAATATTATGTGTAGCCCAATCCCCTCTAAATCCCATAGAAAGCATACCATTCAATGCCATTGTCCCATTGTACAATATAGTTGAACGATATTCATAATTCTCTAAATCATTGATAAGCTTTGGTGCAGTTTCCATAACAGTCAATAATAAAGATTCACACATACGATCTTGCATTAAAGTATTTTCTGTTAAATGGAAATAATGCTCAAAAACGTGTGACATCATATCGACCATCCCATATACCGTTTGATCCTTAGGAACTGTAAATGTATTAACGGGGTCAAGGATAGAAAATTTCGGGAAAGTAAATGGGCTTCCCCAGCCATATTTTTCATTTGTTTCCCAGTTGGTAATAACAGAACCAGAATTCATCTCAGACCCAGTTGCAGCAAGGGTAAGAACAGTGCCAAAGGGAAGAGCGTCTGTAGCAAATGCTTTTTTTGTAACTAAATCCCATGCATCACCATCATATTTTGCTCCAGCAGCAATGGCTTTTGTGCAATCAATAACACTCCCACCACCAACTGCAAGGATGAAATCAATTTGTTCTTTTTTACAAATATCTACTCCTTTTCTAACAGTTGAAATGCGAGGATTTGGTTCTACCCCTGATAATTCATGTATGTTTGCATTTAAATTTTTTAAAATATTGATCACTTGTTCGTATAAGCCACTTCTTTTAATACTGCCACCGCCATAAACAAGTAGAATATTCTTTCCGTATTGGGGTACTTCTGTTTTTAGCTGTTCTAATTGGTCTTTACCAAAAATTAATTTTGTTGGGTTCCAATATGTAAAATTGTCCATTAACGCTCACTCCTTTAAGAACATTATGAGTTAGTCATGATCAAAATGCAAAAAAGATGACTCTATTTCTTAAACTAATTAATCATTTATTTTCGTGCTTTAAATAGTATTTCTTTAGGCAATTATTACATTCGTTTGAATAGAAATTAATCATAAAGCATTTGAAAAATGAGGAGTGATAAGATTTGGGTGTTAATGTAGAAGGACAGATTAATGAGTTAATTAACAAATTAATTTCTGAACAAGCAGAGGATGGCTCATGGAAGTATCCCTTTGAAACAGGGATTCTTACAGATTGCTGTATGATTATTTTATTAAGAACCCTTCAATTAGAGGAAGATGAAGACCTCATAAAAAGCTTAACAAGAAGGATTTTGAATGAACAATATGAAGATGGAGCATGGAGATTATTTTTGGATGAGGAAAGAGGAAATATATCACTGACAGTAAGTTCCTATTATGCGTTACAAATATCTGGATACATTGATAGAGATAATCCAAATCTACTACAAGCAAAAAAATTCATTATTGAAAATGGTGGTATTGAATCTGTAAATATGTTCACGAATGTGTTATTATCTCTCACTGGACAAAAGGAGTGGGAAGTACTTTTTCCAATTCCTGTTGAAGCTGTATTACTTCCTAAAAGCTTTCCAGTGAATTTTTTTGATATTTCCGTATTTGGGAGGGCTAATATAGCCCCATTACTAATTCTTGCTGATTCTAAATTTGTTATAAAGCCTTTATCTTCACCAAAATTAAATGATCTTTTTATTGGGGAAAGTAAAAATAGGAAGGAAGAAGAAATGGAAGAAACTCGCTCAATTATCGATTTTATTGAACATGGAATAAAAGAAATTGAGGAATGGCACAACGATCTCCATGGAAAAGCTA
This sequence comes from Heyndrickxia oleronia, assembly GCF_017809215.1. GTDB lineage: Bacteria > Bacillota > Bacilli > Bacillales > Bacillaceae_C > Heyndrickxia > Heyndrickxia oleronia. The sequence continues at coordinate 3,172,192 of NZ_CP065424.1, read as the reverse complement.
TTGAGTATTTGGAAGATTATATGATTCAGCATACAGAAGCGGATGGTACATTATATAGTTATTTTAGTGCTACTTTCTACATGATATATGCATTTTTGGCAAGGGGAAAAAGTAAAAATGATCCCAAAATTATAAAAGCGATTTCAGGATTGAAATCAATGATATGTGTAATAAATGGAAATTATCATTGTCAATATACAACGGCAAATGTCTGGAACACCTCTTTACTTTCAGATGCCATTCAAAATGCAGGTGTCCCAACTTCCCATCCCACTATTATTAAAGCAACCGAATATCTACTAAAAAGACAGCATAATAAATTTGGTGATTGGAAGATTCATTCTCCTAGGACTTTACCAGGTGGGTGGGGATTTTCAAATATTAATACGATCAATCCAGATATTGATGATACATCTGCTTCTCTTCGTTCACTTTCTAGATTGATCCATACTCAACCAATATACCAGCAATCCTGGAATCGAGGGATTCAGTGGATTTTATCCATGCAAAATGATGATGGCGGTTGGGCTTCATTTGAAAGAAATGTGGATAATCCACTGTTGAATTTTTTACCTTATGGTGAGGGACTATTAATGGATGCCTCATCAACAGACCTAACTGGACGAACCTTGGAATTTTTAGGAATGTACACAGATATTCGCAAGGATCATCCTCAAATAAAAAAAGCGACGAAATGGTTATTTACGCGTCAGAATAAAGAGGGATCTTGGGACAGCAGATGGGGAATATACTTTATTTATGGAACTTGGACCGCAGTTTTGGGCTTACTGGCAGTTAATATTGGTTCGGATCATCCAGCAATCATAAGAGCAAAAAATTGGTTAACTCGTATACAAAATGCTGATGGTGGCTGGGGTGAATCTTGTCGGAGTGATATCGCCAAAAAATATGTAGCGCTCAAGAAGAGTACATTGACACACACAGCATGGGCCTTAGATGCATTAATCACAATATCTGATAAGGAAACACCAACGATTCGAAAGGGGATAAACTTTTTAATCAATGAAGCCGATATTAAAGAGAGGGATAATGCTTATCCTGTGGGACAAGGTTTAGGTGGTCAGTTCTATATTCATTACCATAGTTATCAATATGTATGGCCACTTATCACTTTAGTAAAATATAATAAAAAATTTAAGCATAAATGATATATTTGCAATAAAGCTAGACACAACAGTTTGAGATTTTACTAATAGGTATAGCTTTTTTGGAAATTAAATAAACAGTAAATCCAATACAAGTAATGGAGGAAAGGGGAAACAATGCTGCCACTTACGCTACAATCATTAGCAAAATTAGATATAAAAACCATTCAGCCACGCTTCGAATTTCGGTCTGGACAAATTTTTTTAGGTAATATAAAGAAAATATTTCCGAATCAAACAGCTCTCGTCCAAGTAGGGCAGCAAAATATAATTGCAAAGCTTGAAGTACCCTTAATAAATGGTAATCAATATTGGTTTCAAGTACTTTCACGAGAAGGGGAAACAATCCTTAAAATGCTATCTTCCTACTCGAAGGAAAATAATGCAAACTCCTTGTTATTAAACCAACTTTCACTTCCGAATAATAAAGTAAATAACGAACTTCTTGCATTTTTATCTAAAGAACAAATTCCATTGACAAAAGATGCAATCGTAACAATTGCCCAATGGCTTGAAAATAAAGGGAATTCACAAGACAGCTTTAACACGCTTCAAGTAATGTTTAAAAATAAATTTCCATTAGCAGAAACGATTTTTCAATCTGTTCTAGAAACGATCAAGACGCAAAAAAGCATTCACGATACATTGCAATTATTTGAAAAGCAACTACAATTGGAACCTACTAGTAAAACTAATCAATTATTGCTTTCAATGATAAGGAATGTCGTACAGCAGGATATTCCAATTGCTAAGAAAGTTTTACTTTCCATAATAGACACAGCAATTCAGGAAACTGCTCCTAACAAAATAAAAGCAATAAATTTATTAGATAAATTAGGAATGATTAACAATACAACTATAGATAAACAAACAACGTTAACAAATGGAAATGCTGTTAATCAATTGAATATAAAAAATAATGAAGTCGAAGCAGCAAATAAATATAACGAGATTGTACAGCATTTAACCAATTTAAAAGAAAAATCATATGATCAAATTAATAAAAGTGTTCAAATTCTTGAGAATTACCTAACTGATGAAAGTACAGAAAATAATAGATCAACAACAACTTTTATCCCAGAAATGGTGAAAACAAATGAAAAAGAATCCCAGTATACAAATCGTGTCGAGCCATTCAAAAATGAAAGATTAGCTCTTTCTATGGAAGACCAACATTTTTTAAAACAAGTAGAAACTGAAGTAAAGGAATCTGTAAAAGGTAAGGACATTCTGGAACTATTCAAAACAGTAACTAAAAAACTAGGAATAAATTACGAAGCTGAAATACTTAAAGGTAATGCAGAATTAAACCAAACAGATAATATATTAAAGCCGCTACTGGTTAAATATTTACAAGAGACCAACCATCCTCTGGAATCTAAAGAGCTTGCTGAACAATTGGTAAATAAAATGAATGGTCAACTATTATTATCCAATCAAAATAATCCGATAACTAATATTGTTTATCAGCTCCCGATTCAATTATTTGGTTATCAAACAGAAGTCACTATGCAATGGTCTGGTAAAAGCAAAGAGGATGGAAAAATTGATGCAAACTATTGTAAGATCCTTTTTTATTTAGAGTTAGAGCATTTAAAAGAAACAATAGTAGATATGAAAGTGCAAAATCGTGTGATCACGATAAAAATAATTAATGAAGGTGAATATCTTCCAGAGTTATCGCAAAAATTTATTCCTCCTTTAAAAAAAGCATTAATGGAAATTAATTATACACTTTCTGCTATACAATTTGACCAACCTAATAAAGGGAATGGTGGCATGGAACGTTCAAACATACAAAAGGCTCATTCACTATATTCGGGGGTTGATATACGAATATGAAGCAAAATTATGAAAGAAAACAAGCAATCGCACTGCAATATCAGTCAGATAAGCAAAAAGCACCAACCGTAATTGCGAAAGGAAAGGGGCTCATTGCTGATCAAATTATCGATACTGCGAAGGAAAAACAAATCCCTATTCAAGAGGATCGTAACTTAGTAGAATTACTAGGTCAATTAAATATTAATGAAAGTATCCCAGAAGAATTATATGAAGCGGTTGCCGAAGTATTTGCATTTATTTATCGTTTAGATCGTGAGAAAAAGGAATCAAACTAATTCACTCAATATTGAAATAATTAGGTCAAAACAAACAATTGATTAAAAATAATGCCGAAATGTGCTTGAATTAGGCTCAGAAGGCTAGACATATTTTCATCCATTTAATACAATGGAAGCGCAGTTTATTTTTTGTATAGTTTGATAGGAGGATGGAAAATGAATATCCATGAGTATCAAGGTAAAGAAATCCTCAGAAAATACGGGGTAGCGGTACCAAATGGGAAAGTAGCCTTCACTGTTGAAGAAGCGGTAGAAGCTGCGAAAGAATTAGGTACAGATGTTTGTGTTGTTAAGGCTCAAATTCATGCTGGTGGTCGTGGTAAAGCTGGCGGTGTTAAAGTCGCTAAAAACTTGGATGAAGTCCGTACATATGCGAACGAAATTTTAGGAAAAACTTTAGTTACACACCAAACAGGTCCAGAAGGTAAAGAAGTTAAGCGCCTTCTTATTGAAGAAGGTTGTGATATTCAAAAAGAATATTACGTTGGACTTGTATTAGATCGTGCTACTTCACGTGTTGTCTTAATGGCATCTGAAGAAGGCGGTACTGAAATTGAAGAGGTTGCTGAAAAGACACCTGAAAAAATCTTCAAGGAAACAATTGACCCAGTTGTTGGTTTAACAGCATTCCAAGCTCGTCGTATTGCATTCAATATCAATATTCCTGCAGCTCTAGTAAATAAAGCAGTGAAATTCATGATGGGTCTGTATACTGCATATGTTGAAAAAGATTGTTCAATTGCAGAAATCAACCCACTTGTAGTTACTGGTGACGGTAATGTCATGGCACTTGATGCAAAATTAAACTTTGATTCAAATGCTTTATACCGTCAAAAAGATATCGTTGAATATCGCGATTTAGAAGAAGAAGATCCAAAGGAAATCGAAGCTTCTAAGTACGATCTTAGCTATATTGCGTTAGATGGAAAAATTGGATGTATGGTAAACGGTGCAGGTCTTGCAATGGCGACAATGGATATTATCAAGCATTATGGTGGAGATCCAGCCAACTTCCTTGATGTTGGGGGCGGCGCGACTGCAGAAAAAGTAACAGAAGCATTCAAAATCATTCTTTCCGATAAAAATGTAAAGGGTATCTTCGTTAATATCTTCGGTGGTATTATGAAATGCGATATTATCGCAGAAGGTGTTGTGGAGGCGACAAAACAAGTTGGACTTGAATTGCCTTTAGTTGTTCGTTTAGAAGGAACAAATGTGGAATTAGGTAAGAAGATTTTAAATGAATCTGGACTTAATATCGTTGCTGCTGAATCAATGGCAGACGGAGCACAAAAAATCGTAGAATTAGTAGGCTAATATTTAAGAAAGGCAGGGGAATATTGTGAGCGTATTTGTTAATAAAGATACAAAAGTAATCGTTCAAGGTATTACTGGTAAAACAGCTCTTTTCCATACAAAACAAATGCTTGAATACGGTACAAAAATCGTAGGTGGAACATCACCTGGTAAGGGTGGAACAGAAGTGGAAGGAGTACCAGTATTTAATACAGTTTCTGAAGCTGTGAAAGCAACTGGTGCAAATGCATCTGTTATCTATGTTCCTGCTCCTTTTGCTGCAGACGCAATTTTGGAAGCGGTTGATGCTGAATTAGATTTAGCTATTTGTATTACAGAGCATATTCCAGTATTGGATATGGTAAAGGTAAAACGCTATATGGAAGGCAAAAAGACTCGATTAGTTGGTCCTAACTGCCCAGGAGTGATTACACCTGAAGAATGTAAGATTGGTATAATGCCGGGTTATATTCATACAAAAGGTCATGTAGGAGTAGTATCCCGCTCTGGAACATTAACATATGAAGCTGTACATCAATTATCTCAAGCTGGTATTGGACAAACTACTGCAGTTGGGATTGGTGGAGATCCTGTAAATGGTACAGACTTTATCGATGTATTAAAAGCTTTTAATGAAGATCCAGAAACTGAAGCTGTAATAATGATTGGTGAAATTGGCGGTACAGCTGAGGAAGAAGCTGCTATTTGGGTGAAAGCCAATATGACTAAACCTGTTGTAGGCTTTATAGGTGGAGTAACTGCACCTCCAGGAAAACGTATGGGCCACGCTGGTGCAATTATTTCTGGTGGTAAGGGTACTGCTGCTGAAAAAATTCGTGTCATGAACGAATGTGGCATTAAAGTAGCTGCAACACCTTCTGTAATGGGTGAAACTTTAATTGAAGTTCTTAAAGAAAAAGGACTTTATGAAAAATGTAAAACTCACTAGGTTAAAAGTTTTAAAGCAAATAGAGGATGTTTTTTGTCATCCTCTATTTGTTAAACCTTATATAAAGGAGGAATCATGTGAAAGCGTTTAAAAAAAGGATCATTCATCTCCATCACTGTAGGGGAATTAATTCTAAAGGTATTATTAAAATCATCCAATCTGATCCTACTCTAAAAAATCTATATAAGACACCTCCATCCAAGTTGAAATCAATCATTAATTCTTCTCCTGAACACTTCTCAAAATTTTATTATGATCTACATCATCTGAAAATTGATCAAATATTATCCACCTATTTGACCCTGATTACCCCTACTTATTAAAGCAATGCTATAATCCTCCTCTTGCCCTGTATGCGATCGGCAATGTTTCACTCTTGAATTCACCTTGCGTTGCTATTGTTGGCTCTAGAAAAGGCAATATATATGGTAGAAAAGCGATTGAACAAATTCTTCCGACTCTTATTAAGAAAAAGATCACAATCATTAGTGGATTAGCAAAAGGGATAGATACGATGGCACATGAAATGACCATTTTGCATGGAGGAAAAACAATTTGTGTTCTTGGAAGTGGTTTTTTTCATATATATCCGCAGGAAAACAGACGCCTTGCAGAGAATATGAAAAAGGAACACCTTCTTTTGTCTGAATATCCTCCAAATACAAAACCACAGAGATGGCATTTTCCAATGAGAAATAGAATTATTAGTGGATTGTCGAAAGGAATTGTTGTCATTCAAGCAGAAGAAAAAAGCGGTTCATTAATAACGGCTGATTTTGCACTTCAAGAGAATAGAGAGGTTTTTGCTATCCCTGGAAGTGTCGTAGACCCGTTATCAAAAGGTACCAATTTTCTCATACAACAGGGAGCTAAACTTGTTTTAACGGGTGATGATATTTTGGAAGAAATATATTAGACTAAAAAAGCGGGATAGGAGTCCTATATTTATAAAATGTTTTGATAGGAGAAATTATTATAATAGTAGTTTTAGGTATAAAAAGTACGTTTAAAATCCCTTGGGTAAAATATAGTTTTTTAAAATATTACCTATTTTAGCTTAAAAAGGTTGCAATTTTGAAAAATCTGTTATACATTTTCCAACAGATACATTTATGTTTAATTGTATTAATATAATTACAAAATAAAGAAATAAAAAGTTGAAAACGATTTCTAGCTCCATAGTAACTGTTTTTTATAACAATCCATTTATGTTGACAAATAAATTAATCAACGTTAAGATGAACACTTGATTTTACGAAACAGTTTTGAGTATGAAAATTTAATCATTAATCAACATAGCTTGAATGAAAAAAAGAATTCGTATTTGTATGCAACATAAGGTGTGTGAGTAATTAGGGCTATACCATTTAACGAATAATTCGGAAGCTAAATTTACTGAATTTAAAATAACGAGATAGCTAGCGACTCTACCCTTTAAACTATAACAAAAAATAATGAAAACCTCTGGGAGGCTTCTTAATGTCAGAGTACTTGGTTATCGTGGAATCGCCAGCTAAGGCGAAAACGATTGAAAGATATTTAGGAAAAAAATATAAGGTTAAAGCATCTATGGGCCATATTCGGGATTTACCTAGAAGCCAAATGGGTGTGGATACAGAGCATAATTTTCAACCGAAATATATAACAATTAGAGGAAAAGGACCTGTCTTAAAAGAATTAAAGACAGCTGCTAAAAAAGCGAAGAAAATATATCTTGCAGCCGACCCCGATCGTGAAGGGGAAGCAATTGCATGGCATTTAGCACATAGCTTAGATTTGGATATTCACTCAGATTGCAGAGTTGTTTTTAATGAAATAACGAAAGATGCAATTAAAGAATCATTTAAACACCCTAGACCAATAAATACAGATTTAGTAGATGCCCAACAGGCAAGAAGGATATTGGATCGTTTAGTCGGTTATAATATAAGCCCTCTTTTATGGAAGAAAGTAAAAAAAGGTTTAAGTGCGGGGAGGGTACAATCAGTCGCCGTACGTTTAATTATTGATCGTGAGAATGAAATTAAAAACTTTAAACCCGAAGAATATTGGACGATTGTTGCTGATTTTAAAAAAGGAAAAGAAAATTTTCAGGGTTCTTTTTATGGAGTGGATGGTAAGAAATTATCCCTTCATTCCGAGGCTGAGGTGAAAAATATTCTTTCCAAAATTAGTGGGAAAGAATTTACCGTTAATTCTGTATCTAAAAAGGAAAGAAAACGGAACCCTGCACCTCCTTTCACTACATCATCCTTGCAGCAGGAAGCAGCACGTAAATTAAATTTTAGAGCGAAAAAAACAATGATGCTAGCGCAGCAGTTATACGAAGGAATTGATTTAGGAAAAGAAGGGACAGTTGGTTTAATTACCTATATGAGAACGGACTCAACCCGTATTTCAGAAATTGCCCAGGCAGAAGCGTTCTCTTATATTGAAAGCCAATATGGAAAAGAATATACCCGCTCCGAACAACGTAAGGATAAAAAAGCATCAAATGCACAAGATGCTCACGAAGCAATCCGTCCAACAAGTACATTGCGGGAACCAAGCTCATTAAAGGAATATTTAAGTCGTGATCAATTAAGGTTATATAAATTAATTTGGGAACGTTTCGTTGCAAGTCAAATGTCTCAGGCCATAATGGATACGATGAGTGTCGATTTATTGAATGGAGATGTTATTTTTAGAGCAAATGGATCTAAACTAAAATTTTCTGGATTTATGAAAGTGTATGTTGAAGGGACAGATGACCAAACAGAAGAAAAAGAGAATTTTCTCCCTCAAATGGAGAAAGGAGATCAAGTCACTTCTGAGGAAATTGATCCTAAACAGCATTTTACACAACCACCTCCAAGATATACAGAGGCACGTTTAGTGAAAACATTAGAAGAATTGGGCATAGGTCGCCCTTCAACCTACGCGCCAACTCTAGATACCATTCAAAAACGCGGTTACGTTGCCTTGGACAATAAACGATTTATTCCTACTGAATTAGGAGAAATTGTATTAGAGCTAATCATGGAATTTTTCCCGGAAATATTAGATGTCGAGTTCACTGCGAAAATGGAAAGTAATCTCGATGAGATAGAAGAGGGTAAAATTGAATGGGTTAAGATCATTGATGAATTTTACAAAGGATTCCATGAAAATCTTATAAAAGCCGAAGCTGAAATGGAAAAGGTTGAGATTAAGGATGAGGAAGCCGGTGAGGACTGTGAAAACTGTGGCAGTCCAATGGTGTTCAAAATGGGGCGTTATGGTAAGTTTATGGCTTGTAGTAATTTTCCCGACTGCAGAAATACAAAACCAATTGTAAAAGAGATTGGAGTTACATGTCCTAAATGTAATGAGGGAAATATTATTGAAAGAAAAAGTAAAAAGAAAAGAATATTCTACGGATGCGATAGATATCCGGAGTGTGATTTTCTATCTTGGGATAAACCGATTGAAAGAAAATGTCCTAAATGTGATCATTTATTAGTGGAGAAAAAGTTGAAGAAGGGTGTACAGGTTCAATGTACCAATTGTGATTATAAAGAAAAGACAGTTGAATAACATATTTAAATGACATTAGAGTGGGTTTAAATACCCACTCTTTATATTTTTTTCATTTAATTGTAAAGTATATTGCTTTTTTATAGTCCTTCTACCTACTTTTATACTTAATAAAAGCTCAGCTATCCCTTAATAAAGTTTATAGCTTTTGTTTATTAAAAAGTCGGGGACGGACGATCTTCAACCTGGAATAGGACCTATTTATTATACTTATATTAATTTTTTATAAAAAATATATACTATTACTTTATTTCTTTCGATTAGTATTGTAAAATGCTTTAGGGGATCAATGAAAATATTGTCGAATTATTTAGATGGATGGTTTGAAATAGGGATTCATGTTTTATGCAGCTGTTGCTATTCTTGTTTAAAAACAAGTGATTATAGAATGAATTATAAACAATTCAAAACTTTGTGAAAAATTTGTAACATTCATTGCAAGGGCTACTAAATTGTGATAATATTTAGTAGCCTTTGTGAGGTGTTAAGATGAATGAAAATTTAGAAGCTTGTCTTTATGCTTTTATGGAGTATATTCAAATAGAAAGAAACTATTCAGAGTATACGGTTAAGTTTTATCGGCAAGACATTGAGCACTTTTATTTGTTCATGAATGAACAAGGTATAACAGAACTTGGGAATGTTGAATATTTTGATGCCCGCCTGTATTTAACAACACTTTTTGAAAAAGAATACAGCAGGCCTAGCTTGGCTCGGAAAATTTCAAGTTTGCGGAGCTTTTATAAATTTTTAATGAGGGAACAAATAGTTAAAGAAAATCCATTTGTTTTCCTTTCCCAGGCAAAACGACAATTAAAAATACCGAAATTCTTTTATGAAGAAGAGATGGAAAAGTTATTTCAAGCCTGTGAAGGTGATTCAGCTTTAGATGTAAGAAATCTGGCATTACTTGAGATACTATATGCAACGGGAATCCGTGTCAGTGAATGTGCGAGTATTCAATTGAAAGATATTAATCTTGAGTTTGATACGATACTGGTTAGGGGTAAAGGGAAGAAAGAGAGAATTGTGTTATTTGGAGATTTCGCGAATAAAGCATTATGCAATTACATAGATCATTCAAGGCATAAGCTAATGAAAAATAAAGATAACCATGAGTATCTCTTTGTTAATTTTCGGGGCACCCCCTTAACAGAAAGAGGCATAAGATACATTTTAAATGATTTAATCAATAAAGCTGCATTAACTGGAAAAATGCATCCACATATGTTAAGACATACATTTGCAACACATTTATTAAATCACGGGGCAGATTTGAGAACTGTGCAGGAACTTTTAGGACATGAAAATTTGTCTTCTACACAAATATATACCCATGTCACAAAAGAGCATTTGCGAAAAACCTATTTGTCTCACCATCCAAGAGCTTAACATCATGTCATATTGATTAGTAAAATATAAAAATAAATTGGATCCATGTTTCTATCGCACTATCACGAATGAAAAGCATAAAAGCTTATTCAATATTCTATATGTTTAGGAACTGCTTTTGCATTAATTATGGAGGTGTTCGTATGGGAGATTTTCATGCCACAACGATATTTGCTATTCAGCATAAAGGAAAAAGCGCAATGGCTGGAGATGGTCAAGTAACCTTTGGAAATGCGGTTGTAATGAAACATACAGCTAAAAAGGTTAGAAAATTATTTAATGGTAAAGTGCTTGCTGGCTTTGCTGGTTCGGTTGCAGATGCTTTTACATTATCTGAAATGTTTGAAGGAAAGCTCCAGGAGTTTAACGGTAATTTAACTCGAGCTGCTGTAGAACTTGCTAAACAATGGAGAAGCGATAAGGTTTTACGTAAACTCGAAGCAATGCTGATCGTGATGGACGCACAGCAAATTCTTTTAATCTCAGGTACTGGGGAAGTGATTGAACCTGATGATGGGATCTTAGCAATCGGTTCCGGAGGTAATTATGCACTTTCAGCAGGGAGAGCATTAAAGCAGCATGCTGGAGAAATTTTGACTGCTAAAGAAATTGCTAAGGCCTCTTTGGATATTGCAGCCGACATTTGTGTATATACGAATACAAATATTATTGTGGAAGAGCTATGAGGTTTAGTCTTTACAGATAAATTTTTGTAAACAAATGATTATAAGTAGTAAACGGTCTTATAGTAACAAGCTATACGAATACATCCTAACCTGAACAATAAGGAGTGAACTTATTTGACGAATAATATGAATAAAGCGATGAGTTTAACCCCAAGGCAAATTGTAGATCGACTTGATCAATATATTGTAGGTCAAAAAGATGCAAAAAGAGCTGTAGCTGTTGCATTAAGGAATCGATATCGTCGAAGTTTATTAGATGATAAATTAAAGGATGAGATTATTCCGAAAAATATATTAATGATCGGACCTACTGGTGTAGGGAAGACGGAGATTGCTAGACGTATGGCCAAATTGGTCGGTGCCCCTTTTGTTAAAATCGAGGCTACAAAATTTACTGAGGTTGGTTATGTTGGTCGTGATGTCGAATCTATGGTAAGGGACTTAGTTGAAACGTCTGTTCGTATTGTCAAAGAAGAAAAAGTCGCTCAAGTAAAAGGAAGAGCGGAAGAGAATGCAAATCGCAGGCTATTAAATTTACTTGTTCCATCAAAAAAGAAATCTTCAGGTACAAAAAATCCGTTTGAGATGATTTTTGGCAGTAATAATCAAACAGATGATCATGAAGAGGAACAAGCTGAAGATGTTTCAATGAAGGAAAAACGTAAGATAATTGAAGAAAAATTAGCAAATGGTGAATTAGAACAAGAGATAGTAACAGTGGAAATTGAAGAGCAGCAACCATCTATGTTTGATATGCTTCAAGGTTCTGGTATGGAGCAGATGGGGATGAATATGCAGGATGCATTTAGTAATTTAATCCCTAAGAAACAGAAAAAGCGTAAGCTTACTGTTAAGGAAGCACGAATCGTATTAACGAATGATGAGGCTCAGAAGTTAATTGATATGGATGAGGTTACTCAGGAAGCAGTTGTACGTGCAGAACAAGCAGGTATTATTTTTATTGATGAAATCGATAAAATAGTTAGCAAAAGTAATGGTTCTTCTTCAGCTGATGTTTCTAGAGAAGGAGTGCAAAGAGATATTCTTCCAATTGTAGAAGGTTCTACAGTTGTAACAAAATATGGTTCCGTTAAAACAGATCATATTCTTTTTATTGCTGCTGGTGCCTTTCATATGGCGAAGCCATCTGAATTAATTCCTGAATTACAGGGACGTTTTCCAATCCGTGTAGAACTAGGGAAATTAACTGTTGAAGATTTTGTAAAAATATTAATTGAACCGGATAATGCTTTAACTAAGCAATATATTGCATTATTAGAAACTGAAGGTATACAAATTGAATTTTCTGACGATGCTATTGTTAGAATAGCTGAAATTGCTTACGAAGTTAATCAACATACTGATAATATTGGGGCGAGACGGCTGCATACGATTTTGGAAAAGCTTCTTGAAGATCTATCCTTTGAAGCACCAGACATCACATTAGAACGGATTAGTATAACCCCGCAGTATGTGGATGAAAAGCTAAGTGCCATTTCACAAAATAAAGATCTAAGTCAGTTTATCCTTTAGGTTCTAGAGCTAATTTGGCATGCCTATCGGTAGGGACATATTAAACAATTGTATGAGATTATAGGAGGAAATAAAAATGAATTTATTAGACAAAACAAGAAAAATTAACGCGATGCTTCAAAAAGCAGCAGGTAAACCAGTGAATTTTAAAGAAATGTCTCAAACATTAAGTGACGTGATTGAGGCGAATATTTTTGTAGTTAGTCGTCGTGGAAAATTATTAGGATTTGCAATTAACCAATTAGTTGAAAATGAGCGTATGACAAAAATGTTAGAAGATCGTCAATTCCCTGAAGAATATACAAATAGCTTATTTAATATTAATGAAACTTCTTCTAATTTGGATGTAAATAGTGAATATACAGCATTCCCTGTTGAGAATAAGGAATTATTCCAAAGCGGTTTAACAACAATTGTTCCAATTATTGGTGGAGGAGAAAGATTAGGTACATTAATTCTTGCTCGCTTACAAGAAAAATTCCATGATGACGATTTAATTTTAGCTGAGTATGGAGCGACTGTAGTAGGAATGGAAATTCTTCGTGAAAAATCAGAAGAAATAGAAGAAGAAGCAAGAAGCAAAGCAGTTGTACAGATGGCAATTAGTTCACTATCTTACAGTGAGTTAGAAGCTATTGAGCATATTTTTGAAGAGCTAAATGGTAAAGAGGGCTTGCTAGTTGCTTCTAAAATTGCGGATCGCGTAGGAATTACCCGTTCCGTAATCGTTAACGCTTTACGTAAGCTTGAAAGTGCTGGTGTAATTGAATCTAGATCACTCGGAATGAAGGGAACATATATTAAAGTATTAAATGACAAATTCCTTGTTGAATTAGAAAAATTAAAATCTAATTAATGATAGTTTTCGACAAAATGCTACCGCCAATAAATTGTTATTGGCGGTTTTATTATTTCTATATAATGTCATTTCGACTATTCTATTTCCAGGTATTAGCCTAAATCCTCAAAACTTAAGTCCTTTGTATTTACCATTATTATACAAATATTCGGTGAATTTTTTTCCATAATAACCCACTAGAGAAATGATCATCCACTTGATAAAATAAATCTCATGAGCAAAAAAATTGACAAATTAAGACCTGTTTTTTTATGGAACTAAAGTCCTATAAACAAGAAAAAATGGTGATTTTTTATGAAAAATCTACTAATTGCATAGACAGTGTGATTTTTTACCATTAAAATAATAATAGTTTTTAAAGAGTTTGTCGTATTAAATCGGATTATGTCTAGTAAAAAAGTAAGAGGTGTAAAATTTGAAATTATTTTCTAATACGTTTACTACATTAGAACGGGGACTAGATTATTCTTCTTTGAAACAAAAGACGATAGCGGACAATATCGCAAATGTGGATACACCAAATTATAAACCCAAGGACGTTAGTTTCCAGAAAGTATTTCAAAATGAATTAAATCAATCATTTGGTGCATTACGTACAGATCCTCGACATTTTGAGTTTCAGAATATAGAAAGTAATTCAGCGATTGTAACACAACAAAATATTCAATATAACTCAAATGGAAATGGTGTAGATGTGGATAAGCAAATGTCTGATTTAGCTACTAATCAAATTTATTACAATGCGCTAACAGATCGGATTAATGGGAAATTCTCAACACTACAAACGGTGATTAGAGGAGGGAAATAGTAATGTCAATGTTTAGTGGCATGGGTATAACATCTTCTGCATTAACGGCACAACGCTTACGAATGGATGTTATATCATCGAATATGGCAAATGCTGATACTACTAGAGCAACATTTGAAAATGGCCAATGGCAACCATATCGTCGAAAAACAGTTGTTCTTGAGCCAAAAAATAATTCATTCTCCTCTCATTTGCAATCTGCCATGGGTGGTGGAAATGTAAGTGGTGGTGTAAAAGTAACGAGAATTAATGAGGATGATACACCATTCAAATTAGTGTATGACCCTGAAAATCCTGATGCAAACCAGGATGGATATGTGAGTCTCCCTAATGTAGATCCATTGAGAGAAATGGTTGATCTTATGAGTGCCACTCGCTCATATGAGGCAAATGTCACGGTATTTAATGCATCAAAATCGATGATGATGAAAGCATTAGAAATCGGAAAGTAATAATGATTAGGAGGTAGACGATATGTCTATTCAAAATATAAATTCGGTTGCAACAGGTTTTTTACGTCCGTTGGAACAAAAAAATAGTCAACAAGTTACAACCCCTTATCAATCTCAAGTGAAATTTTCGGATTTTCTTAAGAAATCAATATCCGATGTGAATCAATCACAAATTCAATCGGATATTTTAACAGAGAAATTGGCAAAAGGGGAAAATGTCGATCTTCATGAAGTGATGATTACAGCGCAAAAGGCAAGCATAACTTTGCAGGCTGCGATTGAAGTAAGAAATAAGGTAGTTGAATCTTATCAAGAAATAATGAGAATGCAAGTTTAATATGTTATTAAGTTAAAGTAAACCAGTTGTCCAAATGGTATAGTAGGAACTCTTGCTCATTGAATGCAGAAGATTCCTACTTTACGCTCAACAATTGAAATAATTTATTGGGGTCAAAAATTGGAGGATAGTAATGAATGAGAAATTAAGAAGCTATTCAGACAAATTAAGTAATTTTTGGAAAAGTAAATCGAAAAAGCAAAAAATTGTAGGAATCTCCTCCATTGCACTTATTATTCTTATCATTATATTAATCGGTTATTTTTCTACTAGAACTACGATGGAACCGTTATATAGCAATTTATCAGCAGCTGAAGCGGGCTCCATTAAAGAGAATCTTGATTCAAAAGGAATTAAATCTGAGATCGCTGATAATGGAAAAACAATTAAAGTTCCAAAAGAGCAAGTTGATACATTAAAAATCGAACTAGCTTCAGAAGGTTTACCAAAATCGGGAAGTATCGATTATTCCTTTTTTAGTCAGAATGCGGGATTTGGAATGACCGACAATGAATTTGATGTCGTAAAATTAGATGCAATGCAGACGGAATTGTCAAATTTAATGAAAGAAATAGATGGTGTAGAAGATGCTAAAGTAATGATCAATATGCCTAAAAAGGAAATTTTTGTGAGTGATGGTGGTCAGGAAGCATCTGCATCAATTGTCTTAACGACAAAGCCAGGCTATGAATTTAGTGAATCACAAATTAAATCTTTATATAATCTTGTGTCAAAAAGTGTTCCTAATTTACCAAATGAAAACATCGTAATTATGAATCAAAATTTCGAGTATTTTGACTTGAATAATCAAAGTGGAACCGGAAATACATTTACTCAACAGATGGATATAAAACATCAAATTGAAAGAGATATTCAAAGACAAGTACAATCTATGCTCGGAACAATGATGGGCTATGACAAGATTGTTGCTAGTGTATCGGCTGATATCGACTTCACCCAAGAAAACAGAGAAGAAGATTTGGTTGAGCCAGTTGATAAGGAAAATATGAAGGGGATTGAAATTAGCGCCCAAAAGATTACTGAAACATACTCAGGAAAAGGTGCAGCTGCAGGGGGAACTACACAAGCTGAAAACCCTAATGATTCCATAAACACTTATGTAGAAACTGATGGGGATTCTGATGGAGATTATGAAAAAACCCAGGATTCAATCAATTATGAAGTGAATAAAATTCATAAGCAAATTGCCGAAAGTCCATATAAAATAAGAGATCTTGGCATTCAAGTAATGGTTGAACCACCGAATCCAAAGGATGTTAATTCATTACCGCAAAGTACAAAGGATGATATTACAAAAATATTATCAACGATTATTCGTACATCAATAGATAAAAATGTAGGAACAGATTTAACTGATCAAGAACTTCAAAATAAAATCGCTGTCTCAGTTCAACCATTTACTGGGAAAGTAAAACAAGGGACAAAATCAGATTCATCATTACCTTGGTGGATATACCTAATCGGTGGAATCTTACTATTTGTTATTGTTCTTTTAATTATTTTGATGATTCGTGGACGGAAGAAGCAAGAGGAAGAACTTATGGAAGAGCCAATGATCGAATCTACACCAATTCAAATTGCAGATGTAAATGAAGAGCATGAAACAGAAAGCACTCTACGGAAAAAACAACTGGAAAAAATGGCAAAAGAGAAACCTGATGAATTTGCAAAATTACTAAGAACATGGATATCAGAGGATTAAAGGGGGATGGAAAATGGCGATAAAAGAAAAAGGGTTAACAGGAAAGCAAAAAGCCGCTATTCTACTTATCTCACTTGGACCTGATGTTTCAGCGTCAGTTTATAAACATTTGTCAGAAGAAGAAATAGAAAAATTAACATTAGAGATATCAGGTGTGAAAAAAGTGGATTCTAATACGAAAGAAGATATTCTTGATGAATTTCACAATATTGCCCTAGCACAGGATTATATCTCGCAAGGTGGTATCGGCTATGCCAAAACCGTTCTTGAAAAAGCCTTAGGTGCGGAACAAGCAGCAACCATTATCAATCGCCTAACTTCCTCATTGCAGGTTAGACCTTTTGATTTCGCAAGACGTGCCGAGCCAAGTCAGATTCTAAACTTTATCCAAAATGAGCATCCACAAACAATTGCTTTAATTTTATCTTACTTAGATCCTGAAAAGGCCGGACAAATTCTTTCAGAACTTGCCCAAGATGTGCAAGCAGATATTGCTCGTCGAATTGCTATTATGGATCGTACATCACCTGAAATTATTAGTGAGGTTGAAACCATATTAGAACAAAAGCTATCAGCGACAGTTACCCAAGATTACACTCAAACGGGTGGAATTGAATCTGTTGTTGAAGTGCTTAATGGAGTGGATCGTTCTACAGAAAAAACGATTTTAGATGCACTAGAAATACAAGATCCTGAGCTTGCTGAGGAAATTAAGAAACGGATGTTTGTATTTGAGGATATCGTTACCCTTGATAATCGCTCGATTCAACGTGTTATACGTGATTGTGAAAATGAAGATTTATTATTATCACTTAAAGTATCTAGTGATGAGGTAAAAGATATAGTATTTAGAAATATGTCTACGAGAATGGTAGAAACATTAAAAGAGGAAATGGAATATATGGGACCAATTCGCTTGAAGGATGTTGAGGAGGCTCAATCAAGAATTGTTTCTACAATCCGTAGATTAGAGGATGCTGGAGAGATTATTATAGCTCGTGGTGGAGGAGATGACATTATTGTCTAAGATAATAAAATCACGCACCGCAGTTCAGAGTGAAATAAAAGCAAAAGTGATAGGGATTAAAGATATTTCATGCCTTCAGCCAGTTGAAGAAATTGATGAAACAGATCCATTAGAGCAAGAGAAAAAATTAATACTGGAAAAATTTCAACAACAGGCTCATGAAATCATTCAAAAAGCTGAGCAAGAAGCTCTTTTAATCAAAAATCAAACTTTAGAAGAAAAACAAGCGTGGAATGAGGAAAAAGCCTTGTTAATTGAAGAAGCAAAAGCCATTGGTTTTAAACAAGGCTTAACTGAAGGGCAACAACAAGGATTTGCACAATATAATGGACAATTAGAGATGGTCAATCAAATGACAGCTGATTTAAAAGGCGAATATGTTCGATATATCGAATCAGCTGAAAAGGTCATTTTAGAATTGGGAATGAAGGTAGCCGAAAGAATATTACACGAAACAATAGAAGAACAACCAGAAAAATTCCTTAACATTGTTAAAGAAGCATTAAAGGAAGTAAAAGAGCATAGAGAGGTTCATATCCTTGTACATCCTACACAATATAGCTTTGTCATTCAATGTAAGGATGAATTAGATGCAATATTTCCGAGTAATCAACAATGCTATGTTTACGCGAATGATGAATTAAGTGAATTCCAATGTTTGATAGAGACAAGTCATGGCCGTGTAGATGCAAGTGTAGATAGTCAACTGACGGAATTAAAAGTGAAGTTAATGGAATTCGTTGAGGGTGAAACAATATGAAGGCAGAAGAACTTCTTTCGATTATTCCAGAAGTGGAAACATATAAGCGTTACGGTAAAGTAAAGCGTGTCGTTGGGTTAATGATTGAATCATTAGGTCCGGAGAGCTCAATTGGTGATGTTTGCTGGATCCATGTTGGCGGAAAAAAACACCATCGAAAAATTCAAGCAGAAGTCGTTGGTTTTAAGGACGAGTATGTCATTCTAATGCCATATGCTGATATTCAAGATATTGCCCCTGGAAGTTTAGTTGAAGCAACATCAAAACCACTTGAAGTAAAGGTGGGTTCAACATTAATCGGGAAGGTCATTGATTCATTAGGCAATCCAATGGATGGATCTGTTTTACCCAAGGGATTAAAATCAATTCCTACTGAACAAAGTCCTCCGAATCCATTAAAAAGACCGCCTATTTCAGAGGAGATAGAAGTTGGAGTTCGTGCTATTGATAGTTTATTAACGGTTGGAAAAGGACAAAGAATAGGGATATTTGCAGGAAGTGGCGTGGGAAAAAGTACATTACTAGGAATGATTGCAAGAAATACGAAGGCTGATATAAATGTTATTGCATTAATTGGTGAGCGTGGTCGTGAGGTAAGAGAGTTTATCGAGAGGGATCTTGGCCCAGAAGGTTTAAGCCGTTCCATTGTCATCGCAGCAACCTCAGACCAACCAGCTCTAATGAGAATTAAAGGGGCATTTACCGCTACCGCGATTGCTGAATACTTCCGTGATAAAGGCCTTAATGTCATGTTTATGATGGATTCTGTAACACGTGTTGCCATGGCACAGCGGGAAGTAGGATTGGCGGTAGGTGAACCTCCAGCAACGAAAGGCTATACACCTTCGGTATTTGCTATCTTACCGAAATTATTAGAGAGAACGGGAACAAATGAAAAAGGTACAATCACTGGCTTTTATACGGTATTAGTTGATGGAGATGATATGAATGAACCGATCGCTGATACAGTTAGAGGAATATTAGATGGTCATTTTGTTCTTGATCGTAACCTAGCCAATAAAGGTCAATTTCCAGCTATCAATATATTAAAAAGTATTAGTCGTTTAATGAATCATCTCGCTTCAGAAGAGCATAAAGAGGCTGCAAATAAAGTAAGGGAAACATTAAGTACATATTTAAACTCTGAAGATTTAATTAGTATTGGAGCATATAAACGTGGCGCCTCAAAAGAAATCGATGAGGCTATTGAAAGATACCCTAATATTATTTCTTTCTTAAAACAGCG
Source organism: Heyndrickxia oleronia (assembly GCF_017809215.1). Classification (GTDB taxonomy): domain Bacteria; phylum Bacillota; class Bacilli; order Bacillales; family Bacillaceae_C; genus Heyndrickxia; species Heyndrickxia oleronia. Next base: position 3,152,280 of record NZ_CP065424.1, on the reverse strand, counting down.
TACAGATGAAAAAATAACGATGGAGCAAAGTGTTCAATCAATTATCCAGCTTGCGAATAAAGGGGAATGGGCATGAAATATCAATACAAATTTGAAAAGATACTAACATTAAAAGAACGTGAAAAAGATGAGGCCCTTGCTACTTATCAAAAAGCTGTGAAACGTTTTGAAAATGTTGCAAAGAACTGTACCAATTGTTAAAGAAAAAAGAAGATTTAGTGGAATTTCAAGCAGCTAAACTACAAACTGGATTTCAAGTACAAGAAATTAGACATTACCAACGCTTTATTGCTAATTTGGAGATTTCAATTAAACATTATCAAGAGCTTGTAATAAATGCTCGGACTCAAATGAATTGGTGTGAACAACAACTACAGGAAAAGAATATTGAAATGAAAAAATATGAAAAAATGAAGGAAAAAGACTTCGAGAGATATCAAGACTTATTAAAGGAAATTGAGAATAAGCAAGCAGATGAAATCTCAACGCGAAGCTATTTTCATCACACTGGAAATTAGGTGATAAGGATGGAAAGAGAAGTAAAAGAAAAAATAGAAGATCAACCAAGGAGCAGATTTCAGTGGTTCCTATATGTAATATTTATTCCTTTATTATTTGCAATCGTGATTGCATTAATTGTTGCCCAATTTGCTGGTGTGAATGTATTCGAAAAAGCCAAGGATTTAAGTGGAAAACTTCCTTTTATTTCTTCTAAAGTTGAAAAAACTAGCGGAAAAAGTCTAAAAGAATATGAAGACAAAATCATCGATCTACAAGCGGAAATTGAAAATAAGGACACTGAGTTAACTCAATTGCAATCTAAAATTGATAGTCAAGATAATGAAAAACAACAAATGCTTCTTGAACAAAAAAGACTTGAAGACGAGATCGATGAATTAAAACAAATACAGAACCAAAATAAAAAGGCATTTCAGGAAATTGTACAAACCTATGAATCGATGTCACCCAAGAGTGCGGCACCTATCATTCTTAGTATGACAGATCCGGAAGCATTAAAAATTCTTTCCAATTTAAAATCAGATGTGTTAGCCAAAATTATGGAAAAGATGCCAGCTGATCGTGCGGCGAAATATACTGAAATGTTAAGTGCAAAAACAAATGATTAATCAGTGACTCTTAAATGAAGGGAGGTGAAAAAGTGAATATAGGTACCATGCAAGTTACCAATTTGATGCCTGTAAACGGGAAACTAGGTCAGGTTGCCCAACAAGCTAATGGATTTAAAAGTGCATTTGATAGCCTCTTAAACTCACAAAATAGTCTTGGTGAATCAGCTACTGGAGAGATTGATGTAAATATAATGGATCTATTCAATAATATTCTTACCATTTTGAAGAGTGGCAGTAGTGGAACAGGTAATAGTCTGGAACTTTTAAACGACTCAAAGCTTTCTGAACAACAAATAGCCGATGCTATGGGAATTTCAGTAGATGATTTTAAAGAGCAATTTGGAACGTTAATGGATGAACTTTTATCATTACTAGGAAATAATCCAATAAACGTGAATCAGTTAAAAGCTATAAAAGACCAAATGGGTTCAGGTGAGTTTATCCATGCTACAGCTAAATTGCTCGGGGTACTAGCTAATCTTCCAAAAGAATCATTCAAGCAATTAAAGCCAGATCTGCTTCAATTTGCTGCAAAAGCATCAAAGGCAGTTGAAACACTGTCACAGCAAATCGATCTAGCTAAAAATGACATAAAATCTTTGAGTATCCTTAAAGAAAATATGGAAACAGTTATTACAAAGCTAGAGCAAATCATCAACAATGATAGACCCAATCAAAATACCGTATTAGAAAATGCTTTTAATAAAATATTAAGTCAACAACAAAAGGTATTAGACCAAGGGATGTCAGATAGCAAGCTTATAGCAAAGCCAAGAATGACTCAACCATTGCAAAACCAAATAATAACAACTCAGACTCAGGTTCAGGAGCTAGGAAATCAGTTTGTAGATCAATCAATTAGTACCAATCCTGTGCATATGCAACAAGTTTCAAAAATTGAACAATTTGTTTTACAGGTGAATCAAGAATCCAAGCCAGTTAACTACGAACAGTTTGTGAAGGATTTTACGAACATTTTAGGTAAATCTCAATTCTTTAAAGGCGATGGTACAAATAAGCTATTGATTAAACTGTACCCTGAACATTTAGGTTCATTACGAATTGAAATACTACAAGATAAGGGTGCCTTAACAGCAAGAATGATTGCTACTACAAGTGCTGCTAAAGATATCCTTGATTCACAATTACATCAATTAAAGCATGCTTTTACACAGCAAAATATTCAAGTGGATAAGCTTGATGTTGTTTTCGGTGAAACTGAAGCACAGAAGTTTGATCAAGGTGATGCTGAACAACAGTCATTCCATGATGAACAGGAAAAAAATAAGCAGAACAAAGAGGATAAATCCAAGGTTCAATTTTCAGAGGTTTTAAATGATAGTTTAATAGAAGAGAAAATATAGGTGATGAAATGGCAAATACAATTGATCCGAGTTTGCAATATTCAAGTATTAAAAAGACGGAAAGAAAAACGGGCTCAGATATTTTAGGTAAAGATGATTTTCTGAAAATACTAATGGTTCAATTACAAAATCAGGATCCATTAAATCCAATGCAGGATAAAGATTTTATCGCACAAATGGCTACTTTTTCTTCCTTAGAACAAATGACAAATATGAATAGATCGATAGAAAATTTAGTTGGGATGCAGCAACAAACGCAATTAATCGCTTATTCTGAATTTGTCGGAAAAAATGTAACTTGGCATAAGATTACGGCAAGTGAAGATCCAGATGGGAAACCAGAAACAACTACTGGTAGTGGAGTAGTTAAAACCGTTCGCTTTGTGGATGGGTCAGTAAAATTTGTTTTAGAAGATGGAACAGAGCTTGATCCAGCAAATATTTCTGAAGTAGGAATATCGACAAATACCCCACCAGAAACAGGTGATGATAACAAAGAACCTTCAGATCCTGATAACGAAAATAAAGAATAGGAAGTGGTTGAATGGACAGGCCAATATATCGTCAAGTTCCATTACAACCAATTACGTCTAAACCAAATGTACAAGTTCCAAAACAATTAAATACGGCTCAAACACCTTTTTCACAGCATTTTAATCAAGCTCTTTCCCATGAGACTAGTCAGTTGACGATTAGTAAGCATGCTAGTGAAAGAATAGAGCAGCGAGGCATTCAAATAAATGCTAACCAATGGGACAAGATTGGTTTGAAAGTATCCGAAGCAAAAAGAAAAGGTGTCAATGAATCTCTTGTCATAGTAAATAATGCAGCATTAATTGTTAGTGCAAAAAACGAAACTGTGATCACAGCAATGAACTTACAAGAAGCAAGCAATCAAATTTTCACCAATATAAACGGTGCAATTATTGTAAATTAAACGACTGGACCGATGAGGAAGTCGTCTAGCTGTTAAATGACAGATACAGCTAACTAACTTTGAAAGGATGATCATACATGCTACGCTCAATGTACTCAGGAATTAGTGGAATGAAAAACTTCCAAACAAAACTAGACGTAATTGGAAACAATATCGCCAATGTCAATACATATGGCTTTAAAAAAGGTCGTGTAACATTTAAGGATGCAATTAGTCAATCGATTCAAGGAGCTAGTGGCGGAGGAACTAAGGGGGGAACGAATCCTATACAGGTAGGGCTTGGAGCTACGCTAGGAACAATCGATACTATCGACACTCAGTCAAGCATGCAAACGACTGGAAGAACACTTGACCTTGCTATTGACGGGGATGGATATTTTGTAGTAAATGATGGAACAAAAGATTATTATACTCGTGCTGGAAATTTCTATTTAGATGATGATGGTAATCTAGTAAATGGAGATGGATTTTATGTAAAAGACTCAGCTGGAGCTAATATCGTTATTAGTTCTTCAACTTATACAAGTTTTTCTATAAATTCAGCAGGTCAAATTATTGCTATTCCGAAGGATGGGGGAGAAAACAAAACGTTTAATTTAGGAATTGCTAAGTTTAACAATGCATCTGGACTAACAAAAGTTGGTGGTAATCTATTTCAAGCAAGCGATAACTCCGGCCCTGCTACTGTAGACGTAGCAGAAAAAGAAGGACGTGGATCTGTAAGAGCTGGTTACCTCGAGATGTCCAACGTAGACCTTTCTGAGGAATTCACTGAAATGATTGTTGCTCAACGTGGTTTCCAGGCAAATACAAGAATCATCACAACATCAGATGAAATTTTACAAGAACTCATTAACTTAAAACGATAAGATAAGGAGGACAGTGGGACAGACTGATATATGCCAGTCTGCTCCACTGGTAAAAGTATGATTACCCTCACCAGATTAAATGGTAAGTCATTTTTATTAAATGCCCTGTATATTGAAACGATTGAGGCATTCCCGGATTCAACGATTACATTAACGAATGGTCATAAGTACGTTGTAAAGGAAACAATTGAACAAATTGAAAAAAGAATTCTAGCATTTTATAACTCTATCAACTTGTTAGGAAATATGAATCAGGAGGTCGCCCAACATGAAGAATAAGATGTTGGCTACAATGATCACACTTATACTTGTGATCTTATTAGCGGGAGCAATTGCAATTATTGTTATTTATAAAATGGATCATACAAGTGCTAATAATGGCCCATCCATCGATAAAGTCGTTGAAAGCTCTGTCGATGTTCCTGAGATCACGACCAATTTAAAAAACAATAATTTTATTAAAATTGCCTTAAAAATTGAAACAGATAGCAAAAAAGCGAAAAAGGAACTTGAAAAAAGAGATTTTCAAGTGAAAGATGCCGTGATTGATGAACTATCTGAAACTTCTTCTGAGGATTTAGATAGCAAAGAAGGCAAACAAAAGTTTTTAAATAACTTGAAGAAAACCGTTGATCAATATATGCAAAACGGTAAAATCGTCAAGATTTATATAACCTCCTATGTGGTTCAATAAAAATAATTCTTTTAAAAAAGGGAGGTGGATAAAATGTCAGGTGAAATATTATCACAAAGCGAAATTGATGCCTTGTTAAGTGCTTTATCAACAGGCGAAATGAATGCCGATGATATAAAGAAAGAACAAGAGACTAAAAAAGTTAAAGTATATGATTTTAAACGAGCTTTACGTTTCTCAAAAGATCAGATTAGAAGTTTAACGAGGATTCATGAAAACTTTGCAAGACTCTTAACCACTTATTTTTCAGCACAATTACGAACGTATGTACAAATTACGGTAGCATCTGCAGACCAAATTCCATTTGAAGAATTTATACGATCTGTACCAAAAATGACGATTTTGAACTCATTTGATGTACCTCCACTTGATGGAAGAATTCTAATGGAGATTAATCCAAATATTGCATATTCCATGCTGGATCTCGTAATGGGTGGAAAAGGAACTAGTGTCAATAAGGTTGATAATTTAACCGAAATCGAACAAAGAATTATGTCAAATTTATTTGAAAGTGCGTTTGAACATTTGACAGAAGCATGGGGGAATATAGCGGAAATTAATCCTGTTTTGGCAGACTTCGAAGTAAATCCCCAGTTTTTACAAATGGTTTCACCAAATGAAACGGTTGTTGTTATATCCATGAACACAACAGTGGGTGAAATAAGTGGAATGATTAATCTCTGTATTCCACATGTTGTGCTGGAACCGATTATACCTAATTTATCTGTCCATTATTGGATGCAGAATAATAATAAAGAAAAAGAGCCAATCGAGGCTGAAAATATAGAGAAAAGAATTAAGCATGCGCCAATTCCACTTGCTGTGGAATTAGGTAATGCGGAGATTTCAATTGAGGATTTTTTAAGTATTCAAATGGGTGATGTCATCCAATTAGATAAGAAAATTGATGAGCCTGTGATTGTGAAATTAGAAGGTATACCAAAATATTATGCACAGGTTGGAAAAAGTAGTAAAAAGATGGCAATTCAAATTTTAAATGAAGTGAAAGGAGGAGACGATGATGAGTAATATGCTCTCACAAGATGAAATTGATGCGCTCCTACGAGGTACAGCTGATGAAGAAAATGAACAAACTGAAGAAAACAGTAAATTATCTGTAGATGATTATTTAACATCTATGGAACGTGATGCACTTGGAGAGATTGGGAATATATCATTTGGTAGTTCCGCAACAGCATTATCAACTCTTTTATCACAAAAGGTAGAAATTACGACTCCAACCGTATCTGTTATTGAACAATCAAAGTTAAATGATGAATTTCCACATCCATATGTAGCAATCCAGGTGAAATATACAGAAGGATTCTCTGGTATAAATATGCTTGTGATTAAACAATCGGATGCTTCAATCATTGCTGATTTAATGCTTGGTGGAACAGGAGAAATTACCGAAGAAACAACACTTGATGAAATCCATTTAAGTGCAGTTCAAGAGGCAATGAATCAAATGATGGGTTCAGCAGCTACATCAATGTCAACTGTATTCAATAAACGAGTTGATATTTCTCCACCTGTCGTCGATTTTCTAAATTTAAATGCAGGTGAAGGTGCAGAGAAAATACCTGCTCAAGATTTGTTAATAAAAATATCCTTCCGATTAAAGGTGGGAGATTTAATTGATTCTTCCATTATGCAAGTATTACCATTAGATTTTGGTAAGAGATTAGTAGAGGACCTATTTAATAATAGTGAATCAGAAGAGGCTGTAAAACCAAGTGAAAGTACTATGATGAGTGATACTCAAAAAATAGAACAACCAGCCGTTGAACCAATGCATATGCAGACAAGTTCATATGATATGCCTCAATCACAGCCTAGACAACAGCAAACCTATCAAACTGGGAATGGCCATATGAATCAAGCGCAAAATGTTCAACCAGCCGTTTTTTCAAGTTTTGAAGAGGTTCAGCTTGCACCACCTGAAACAAGAAATTTAAATATGTTACTAGATATTCCACTCCAAGTAACAGTTGAACTTGGTAAAACGAAGAGGTCCGTAAAGGAAATCTTAGAGCTGGGTACTGGATCAATCATTGAATTAGACAAGCTTGCAGGGGAACCTGTTGATATCCTTGTGAATCGGCAGCTTGTAGCACAAGGAGAAGTAGTTGTAATTGATGAAAACTTCGGTGTCAGAATTACAGATATACTAAGTCAAAGAGATAGAATTAAGAAATTATAGAGATAAGGGAGTTAATAAAAATGGCAAATAGAATTTTAGTCGTAGATGATGCAGCATTTATGAGAATGATGATTAAAGATATTTTAACGAAGAATGGATTTGAAGTAGTGGCAGAAGCTGCTGATGGCGCTCAAGCAGTTGAAAAATATAAAGAATTAAAACCAGATCTCGTTACAATGGATATCACTATGCCAGAAAAAGATGGAATTGCAGCATTGAAAGAGATTAAAGAGTTCGATCCAAATGCAAAAATTATTATGTGTTCTGCTATGGGACAACAAGCAATGGTAATTGATGCAATTCAAGCGGGAGCAAAGGATTTTATTGTAAAACCTTTCCAAGCAGACCGTGTTATTGAGGCAATCCAAAAAACTCTTGCTTAAATGTAGATAAGAAGGTGTGCTAACGTTGCAAAAGAATTTTTTGAAAATAATCATCTTCCTGTTACTATTGACACCTCTGTATGGGCAGCACATCGTCGCCCATGCAGAGTCGGTCAATGGTACTGTGTCTGATTATTTTTCTTCTAAGGAAAAGAAAGCAGAAGATAAGGTAATTGAGAAAAAACAAGACAAAAATATAGAAACAAATAAAGAAACGAATGGCTCGGTTATAACTTTTATGGACGTTGCCAAAATGATTTTCGCACTAATTTTTGTTGTTGCACTATTATATTTCTTATTAAAATTTATTAATAAAAAAAGTCGTTCTTATCAACAAAATCGTATGATTCAAAATTTCGGTGGTACACCTTTAGGTGGAAACCGTTCGTTACAAATTGTTAAGGCAGGGAATCGAATCTTGATTTTAGGGGTTGGAGAGGATATCCATTTGCTGAAGGAAATTGATAATCAGAAGGAAGTGGATGAATTTATCCATTATTATGAAGATCAATTAAATCAATCACTTGAGCCGAAAGACTTGGTTTCAAAACTAGCAAATGGGATTAAAAATAGAAAAAAAAATGAGGAAGCAAACCATGCTGACTCATTTCAAAATATATTAAAAGATCAGCTTTCCCATATGAAAAAGGAAAGGAATAAAGCATTAAATAAGCTAGATAAGAAGGAGTCCAAAACAGATGAATGAATTTATGCAGTTTTTTAATAATAGTTCACCTGATAATGTTTCAGCAGCAGTAAAGCTACTTCTCCTTCTAACTGTATTATCGCTCGCACCTAGTATTTTGATTTTAATGACATCATTCACAAGAATTGTTATTGTTTTGTCTTTTGTGCGTACTTCTTTAGCAACACAGCAAATGCCGCCGAATCAGGTAATCATTGGACTATCATTATTTTTAACTTTTTTTGTAATGGCACCTACCTTTAATGAGGTGAATCAGCAAGCATTAACACCGCTGTTCAATGACAAAATTACACTTGAAGAAGCCTATGATAAGGCATCTGTACCTTTTAAGGAATTTATGAGTAAATACACGAGGCAAAAAGACTTGGAGCTGTTTCTGGAATATTCTCACGCAGATAAGCCAAAAAGTGTAGAAGATATTCCGATTACGTCATTAGTACCAGCATTTGCGTTAAGTGAGATAAAAACCGCCTTTCAAATTGGTTTTATGATATTTATTCCATTTTTAGTTATCGATATGGTTGTTGCTAGTATTTTAATGTCAATGGGGATGATGATGCTACCACCAGTTATGATTTCTTTACCTTTTAAAATATTACTATTTGTTTTAGTAGATGGCTGGTATTTGGTTGTAAAATCATTGCTGCAAAGCTTTTAACGGTATTCAACATAGAAGGAGAATGAAAAATGAATTCGGATATGGTCATTTCCCTTGCTGAAAAAGGGATATATATTACATTAATTGTTGCTGGACCGCTTCTTCTTGTAGCCTTAATTGTTGGATTAATCGTCAGTATATTTCAAGCTACTACACAAATTCAGGAGCAAACCTTAGCTTTTATTCCAAAAATTGTTGCAGTCTTAATTGGACTTGTGTTTTTTGGACCATGGATGTTAAGTCACTTATTATCCTATGCAACAGATATTTTTTCTAATTTAACTAGGTATGTAGGTTGATAGAATGGCACAGCTTATACCATCTTTCTCTGTATTTTTATTAATATTTGTTCGTGTGTCAGCCTTTTTTGTAACAATGCCTTTATTTTCGTATCGAACGATACCAGCTATATATCGGATTGGATTTGCCTTCCTATTAGCTTGGCTAATGTATTATACATTAGACGTACCTGGCTTTGAAATTGACGCTCATTATTTCATGCTTATTATTAAGGAAGCGATGGTTGGTCTCTTTATTGGCTTTATTGCTTATTTAATATTAGCAGCCATTCAAATTGCAGGTGGATTTATAGATTTTCAAATGGGCTTTGCGATTGCTAATGTTATTGATCCACAAACAGGGACTCAAAGTCCATTAATGGGTCAATATTTATATAGTTTTGCATTATTGCTTTTACTTGCTCTAAATGGTCATCATATTATTTTAGATGGAATTTTTTATAGTTATAACTTTATACCCATTGATAAAGCAATCCCATTTGGCGATGGAGCTTTAATCGAATTTATTATTAAGGCATTTAGTAAAATGTTTGTGATTGCTTTTCAAATGTCCATACCGGTAGTTGCTTCTTTATTTTTAGTAGATATTGCACTCGGTATTATTGCTAGAACAGTACCTCAATTAAATATTTTTGTAGTAGGTTTTCCGGTGAAAATTGCTGTAAGCTTTATCGTTTTAATTATTGTCATGGGTGTAATTTTTTCTGTGTCTCAACGCTTATTTGAATTGATGTTTTATACGATGAGGGATGTAATGAAAATAGTAGGTGGTACATGATGAAATGGATTTCACTTGATTTACAGTTTTTTTCTGGAGAGAAGACGGAAAAGGCAACACCTAAAAAACGTCAGGATGCTAGAAAAAAAGGCCAAACAGCAAAAAGTCAAGATATTAATACTGCGGTTGGTCTGTTAGCCGTTTTTCTATTTCTCATGTTTGGTTCATCCTTTATTGGCAATCATATTTATATTTTTTTTCGGTATACATTTCAACATTATCTGTTGGTAGATGTAACAGAAAACAATATTCAGCACATTCTTATTGAGGTATTAAAAGAAGTGGCGATTATATTAGGGCCTATCATGATTGTTGCCTTTATCGCAGCGTTTGCCTCAAACTTTGCCCAAATTGGTTTTATGTTCTCGACAGAGAGTATTGCCCCTAAATTAGAAAAATTAGATCCAATTAAGGGATTTAAACGTATTTTCTCCATGCGGGCAATTGTTGAATTATTAAAATCAATCTTAAAAATATCATTTGTTGGTGTCGTTACCTTTATCGTTTTATGGATGAAAATTGATGAAGTCCTAAGTTTGTCTTATAAAACGGTTGGACAAGCAATTAAGATTATTATCAATTTGGTTTTACAAATGGGACTAGCCGCATCCATCGCCTTATTATTTCTAGCAGTTTTTGATTTTTTATATCAACGGTATGACTTTGAAAAAAATATTCGAATGTCAAAACAAGATATTAAGGATGAATACAAGAACTCTGAAGGTGATCCACTAATTAAATCGAAAATCAAACAGAGACAAAGAGAAATGGCGATGCGCAGAATGATGCAGGAGGTTCCTAATGCGGATGTTATTATAACGAATCCTACCCACTATGCAATTTGTTTGAAATATGATGAAAGCAAACATGATGCACCTTATGTTATTGCAAAGGGGGTAGATTTCTTAGCAGAAAAAATTAAAAAAATCGGCAAAGAAAATGAAGTAATTATGGTGGAAAATCGACCATTAGCTAGAGCGCTTTATGCTCAAACGGAAATTGGCGATACGATCCCAGAAGAATTCTTCAAAATCGTTGCAGAAATATTAGCTTATGTCTACCGTATTAAAAATAAAATTTAGTGCTTTTATGTTAGGAGAGAAAGTGTATGTCAACAAAAGATTTATCCGTTATCCTAGGTGTTATATTAATCGTCGCGATGTTGATCATACCATTTCCGCCAGGTCTATTAAGTTTTCTAATTATCATAAATATTTCTCTTGCATTACTCGTTCTATTAACAACGATGAATATGACCGAGCCATTGCAATTTTCTGTTTTTCCTACATTACTTTTAATTTTAACCTTGTTTCGACTTGGGTTAAACGTATCGACTACTAGATCTATATTATCAAAAGGAGAAGCGGGTGGTGTAGTAGAAACATTCGGTACATTCGTAGTTGGAGGGAATGTAATCGTAGGACTTGTTGTCTTCTTAATTTTAATTATTATCAATTTTATTGTTATTACAAAAGGATCTGAACGTGTATCAGAAGTAGCAGCACGTTTTACTTTGGATGCGATGCCAGGTAAACAAATGAGTATTGATGCAGATCTAAATGCAGGGATGATTTCTGAACAAGAAGCGAGAGATCGACGGACAAAGGTAAGTAGAGAATCAGATTTTTATGGAGCAATGGATGGTGCGAGTAAGTTTGTAAAAGGGGATGCAATTGCCGGAATTATTATTGTACTAATCAATCTAATTTTTGGAATCATTATTGGGATGACCCAGTTAGGGCTACCAATTTCTGAAGCAGCTATGAGGTTTTCTCTCCTAACAGTTGGGGATGGTATTGTTAGTCAAATACCTGCGTTAATCATATCAACTGCAACCGGTATAGTTGTAACGCGTGCTGCATCGGATGGAAACCTAGGTCAGGATGTGATGACCCAGCTTTTTGCGTTTCCAAAAATGTTATATGTTGCTGCGGCGACTATATTTATTTTGGGAATTGCAACACCTATTAATGATATTGTTACGATCCCAATTGCTGCAGCTCTTGCTATTGGTGCATACCGGTTATCGAAAATTCCAAAAAAGGATGATATAGAATTACAAGAGATGGAAGAAGAAATTCAATCTGAAGAATTAAAGAGTCCTGAGAGTGTGATTAATTTATTGAATATTGATCCGATCGAATTTGAATTCGGATATGGATTAATTCCTCTCGCTGATGCCAATCAGGGGGGTGATCTACTCGATCGGGTAGTCATGATTAGGCGGCAGCTTGCTTTAGAATTAGGTTTAGTTATTCCAGTTGTGCGAATTCGGGATAATATTCAATTGCAGCCAAATGAATATATATTGAAAATTAAAGGCAATGAAATGGGGAGAGGTGAGCTTCTTCTTGACCACTATTTAGCCATGAGTCCTGGTATGGATGATGATTCAGTTGAGGGAATTGATACTGTCGAACCATCGTTCGGATTACCAGCGAAGTGGATTACCGAAGAAATGAAAGAACAAGCAGAGATTCTAGGGTATACGGTGGTTGATCCACCTTCAGTCGTTTCCACACATATTACAGAAATTTTACGTATGAATGCTTATGAATTATTAGGTCGTCAGGAAACAAAGCAGCTTATTGATCACGTGAAAGAATCGTACCCGATATTAGTGGAGGAAGTAACACCAAATCCACTTTCAGTAGGAGATATCCAAAAAGTACTTGCGAAACTTTTAAAAGAAAATGTTTCTATCCGTAATTTAACTATTATCTTCGAAACGTTAGCAGACTTTGGAAAAATGTCTACTGATACAGACCTGTTAACGGAATATGTTCGTCAGGCTTTAGCCCGACAAATTACGAATCAATTTCTTGAAGAAGGAAATGTTCTAAAAGTAGTAACGGTTTCTGGAAAAATTGAAAAAATGATAGCGGATGGTGTTCAACAAACTGAGCATGGGAATTATTTATCAATTGATCCGAATGATTCCCAGGCAATTCTTGAAGCAGTCGCGAATCAAGTTGAGCAATTATCATTAATCGGTCAAACGCCGATAATTTTATGTTCACCTGCAGTAAGGATGTATGTTCGCCAAATGACAGAGCGGTATTTTCCACGTGTTCCGGTTTTATCCTACAATGAATTGGAAGCAAATGTTGAAGTCCAAAGTATTGGGGTGGTGAATGTAGAATGAAGGTAAAAAAATATGTCGCTCAGAACATGGCTGAAGCCATGAAACAAATTCGTCAGGACTTAGGGGATGAAGCAGTTATTCTCAATTCTAAGGTGACACATACTGGCGGCTGGCTTGGTTTATTTAAAAAGAAAAAACTAGAAGTGATAGCTGCATTAGATATGGAAAGAAAACCTAGTACGGTATTTGTTAAAGAAAAGAAGAGGGAGCAACTCCCTCAACACCCTAGTCAAAAGTCTTTGGAGTCAAATAAAAATTTACATGAAGAAATTAATGAAATAAAACGGATGGTTCAAGATATTACGATTAACCAGCCAATTCAAATGCAAAATTATCCTGAACCCATTCAAATTTTCTGTGAAAAATTATATAGTCAAGATTTAAATATGAATATTATCCATTCTTTAGGGGAGGAGCTTCTCAAGCAATGGAGAAGTTCACAGGTCGACCCTTCAGAACAGGAAATTTCCGAATGGGCGAAGAAACATTTTACAGATATTCTCTCACAATATGACAATGGGGGAAGCAATGTTAGGAAAAAATATATTAATTTGGTAGGACCTACAGGAGTAGGAAAAACGACTACTCTTGCAAAAATTGCAGCTGGTGAAGTGATTAATAACCGAAAAAAAATAGCATTTATCACGACGGATACATATCGAATTGCTGCAATTGAGCAATTAAAGACATATGCTAATTTGTTAAATGTCCCCGTGGAAGTTGTTTATAAATTAGAAGATTTTCAAAAAGCGGTAAAAAAATATGAGGATTATGACCATGTTTTTATCGATACTGCAGGAAGAAATTATAGAGAAATGAAATATATTGAGGAACTTCAAAATCTCATCGATTTTAAGCAAGATATTGAAACATTTCTTACTATTTCAATGACAATGAAAGAAAGGGATATCCAGGAGATTATTAAAAACTTTGAAATACTATCTATAGATAAATTTATTTTCACTAAGCTGGATGAGACCTCAACTTATGGAACAATTGTTAATATAATGGTTCAAAATAAAAAAGGGGTTGCCTATTTAACCTATGGACAAGATGTCCCAGATGATGTTGAAGTAGGAAGTTCACAAGCCATTATTAAGCATATATTTGAAGGTATCGACCAATGATGGATCAAGCAGAAAATTTACGGAAAATGTTGAAGAAAAAGCACTCGGTAACAGCAAGAACAATTGCAGTTGTTAGCGGGAAAGGTGGCGTTGGAAAAACTAATATCTCTGTCAATACTGCCATTTCTTTGTCTAAAAGAGGGAAAAAAGTTTTAATTTTTGACTTTGATATCGGTATGGGTAATGTCAATGTACTTTTAGGTGTAGATTCAAAATATACGATTTCAGATTTTCTCGAACAACAAATTCCAATCCAAGATATTATTTTTACAGCACCGAACCAGATATCGTATATTTCCGCTGGAAATGGCTTTGATAATATCGTAGAGCTTAATCGAGAAGCAATTGATCGATTATTATCTGAACTTGAAGAGCTTCAATATATCTATGATTATATTATTTTTGATATGGGAGCTGGAGCGACAAAAGCAAATATTCAAATCTTATTATCAGTTGATGACATTTTCGTTATTACTACACCTGAACCGACTGCCATAACTGATGCTTACTCGATGATGAAGTATATTGTTCTAAATGAAGTAGAAGCGGATCATCGGCTATTTTTGATTTGCAACCGTAGTGAAAGAGAAAAGGAAGGCTTCCAAACACTTGAACGATTGCAAATAGCAATGAAAAAGTTTCTAAATAAAGAGATTCTTATTCTTGGGGTATTGCCCGAGGATTCTCATGTACGAAAGTCTGTCATTAGACAGGTTCCGTTCTTATCAGAGTTTCCTCGTTCATCAATAACAGAATATCTAGAAAAAATTATACAAACATATTTAGGTGAAGCAAAACTTGCAATGCATTCATCACAATCTAATCCATTTATACGTAAATTGCGGAGCTTCTTTGAAAGGTAGGGATGATGATGAAAACGATTCAAGTACTTGTTGTTGACGATTCTGCATTTATGAGGAAATTAATCGTTGATTTTTTACAAGAGGAACCGTCTATTGAAGTGATTGGAACTGCGCGTAATGGAATTGAAGCAATTGAAAAAGTAAATAAATTACGACCAGACGTCATCACCATGGACATTGAAATGCCTAAGATGAATGGTCTTGATGCTTTAACCATTATTAATAAACAAACGCCAACTCCAATTATCATGCTATCGAGTACAACGAAAATTGGTGCTGAAAATACAATTATTGCTATGCAAAACGGTGCAATTGATTTTGTTACTAAACCGTCTGGCCCCATTTCACTAGACTTAATCAAAGTAAAAGAAGAATTAATCCAAAAAGTAAAACATGCAAGTCAAGTGAACATGGATAAGGTTTGCAGACCGTTAGTCCAAACTAAATTGAATAAGAATCCCGTTGAATCAATTTTAGTTCCAAATCATAATTCTTG
This sequence comes from Heyndrickxia oleronia, assembly GCF_017809215.1. Lineage (GTDB taxonomy): Bacteria > Bacillota > Bacilli > Bacillales > Bacillaceae_C > Heyndrickxia > Heyndrickxia oleronia. Next base: position 3,136,628 of record NZ_CP065424.1, on the reverse strand, counting down.
GAATCAAAGTAGGAAAAAGCTAATTTGTATTGGTTCCTCCACGGGGGGCCCAAGGGCATTACAAGAGGTTATAACGAATCTGCCAGAATCCATTAAAGCACCAATTCTTATCGTCCAACATATGCCTGCAGGATTTACAAAATCGCTTGCTAATCGTCTAAATTCAATGAGTAATATAAAGGTAAAAGAAGCAGAAGACGGGGATATATTAGAGGATGGAGTGGCTTATATTGCCCCGGGAAATGACCATATTCAGTTAAATAAGCATGGTTCTAAAGTTTCTATATCTTTAGATCATTCACCACCGATAAAAGGACATCGACCTTCTGTTGACTTTATGTTTCAGTCAGTTAGTAAACTATCTGAATACGATAAAATAGCAGTAATATTGACAGGAATGGGTTCTGATGGTTCAAAAGGTTTGATAGAATTAAAGAATAATGGAAATGTTAAGGCAATTGCAGAATCAGAGAATAGTTGTATTGTTTTCGGAATGCCGAAATCAGCAATTGCCACGAATTTAGTAGATGAAATTAAAGATCTTGAACAAATATCAAATACAATCATGAAGTACATGTTGTAGAAGGGTGTGGGATCACATGGAAATGGGTCAATATTTAGAGATTTTTATCGAGGAAAGTAAGGAACATTTACAATCCTGTAATGAACAGTTATTACTATTGGAAAAAAATCCGCATGATTTATCTATTGTCAATGAAATTTTTCGTTCAGCACACACTTTAAAGGGAATGTCTGCAACAATGGGGTTTGAAGATTTAGCCAACTTAACCCACAAGATGGAGAACGTTCTTGATGCAATTCGTAATGAAAAAATTTCTGTATCTCCAGAAATTTTAGACGTTGTCTTTTTAGCAGTTGATGATCTTGAAACGATGGTTGAATCGATTGCCAGTGGTGGTGATGGAAAAAAAGATGTAACAGAAGTAATTGAGAAGCTCCATATCATCGAAACAGGAGAATCACCTATCATTCAATCATCAGCACAACAGGAAGTTGCTGCTACAGTAGAAGTTGTTAAGGAAGACCTAAAAAATAGTTATGATCAATATGAGCAAACCATTATTAAGCAATCACTTGAACAAGGTTTCAATTGTTTAGAATTGTCAATTTCATTAAGAAGTGACTGCCTATTGAAAGCTGCACGAGTATTTATGACTTTTGAAGTTCTAGAAAAATCGGGTGAAATTATTAATTCCACTCCGTCTGTTGATCAATTAGAGGCAGAACAATTTGATAGTGAATTTACAGTTACTTTAATTACACAAGAGTCAGCTGATGAAATTAAAAAGAAAGTGATGAAGGTTTCTGAAATTGAAAATGTCCAAATAGTAGAAATAAAAGATGTCGAGCGATTCCATGGTAAGACAGTGCAAGAACTTAAGGAAGAGCAAACAAATCAACCTATTAACAAGGTAAAAGAAAAAACTCCTCAGAAAAAGGGAGAAGAAAAGCAGTCATCTACTAATTCCGCAAATCATAACAAAACGATACGGGTGAATATAGAAAGATTAGATATTTTAATGAATCTTTTTGAAGAGCTAGTTATCGATCGTGGTAGATTAGAGCAGATATCGAAGGAATTAAAGCATTCAGAGCTAGATGAGACAGTGGAAAGAATGACACGTATTTCAAGTGATCTTCAAAATATTATCCTGAATATGAGAATGGTTCCAGTTGAAACTGTCTTTAATCGATTCCCTAGAATGGTGAGACAGCTTGCACGAGATTTAAATAAAAAGATCAATTTAGAGGTTATTGGTGCTGAAACGGAACTAGATCGTACAGTAATTGATGAAATAGGTGACCCACTTGTACACTTATTGCGAAATGCTATCGATCATGGAATTGAAATGCCCGAAAAACGTATACAACAAGGAAAACCTGAAGAAGGAACGATTAAATTAAAAGCATATCATAGTGGAAATCATGTATTTATTGAAATAGAAGATGATGGTGCTGGAATCAATCGTGAAAAAGTGTTAAATAAAGCCTTATCAAAAGGAATTCTGTCTGAAGAAGAAGCTGCTGCGCTAACTGATAAACAAGTGTTCGAATTAATTCTAGCATCTGGATTTTCTACTGCTGAAACGATCTCTGATATTTCTGGTAGAGGTGTTGGATTAGATGTAGTTAAAGCAACGATCGAATCCTTAGGTGGAACGATCAATATCGATTCATCTGAAGGCGATGGATCCGTATTCATTATTCAACTGCCATTAACATTATCAATTATTTCAGTTATGTTGGTAGAAGTTGGTGACGAAAAATATGCCGTTCCACTTTCATCAATTATAGAAACAGCCATCATAAAACAAACTGATATTTTAAATGCACATAATCAAAAGGTCATTGACTTTAGAGGAAATATCGTTCCATTAGTATTTCTTAAGGATGTCTTTAGTGTTCCGAATACATCGGATGAAGATGAGTATCATTCAGTAGTTATTGTTAGAAAAGGGAATAAAATGGCTGCTTTAGTCGTTGATTCGTTCATTGGTCAACAGGAAATTGTGTTGAAGTCATTAGGAAATTACTTAACTAATGTTTTTGCCATTTCAGGTGCAACGATCCTTGGTGACGGACAAGTAGCGTTAATTATTGATTGTAATGCATTGATAAAATAAAAGGAATTTTATCTACCTTGGAGGAAAGATTGGAGTGGGAAAAATGACAGATGTCATTGCAACTGAAAATGTGAAGTTAATCGTATTTCGCTTATTAGATAAAGAATATGCTATTCCTGTTCAGCAAGTACGTGCGATTGAAAAAGTATTACATATTACAAGGGTTCCTCGTACTGAAAGCTTTGTAAAAGGTGTTATAAATTTACGTGGGATCGTATTGCCAATTATTGATTTACAAAAGAGATTTGGAATTGGAAAAATATTACCTAATGATGACACAAGGATCATTATTGTTCAAATGGAAACAATGGAAGTTGGATTATTAGTAGATGCGGCCAATGATGTGATTGATATACCAAAAGATATTATTGAACCACAACCAGATATAGTTGACATGGCAAAAGCAGAATTTATTTCTGGTGTTGCCAAAGTGGACAAACGCTTATTATTGTTAATAAATTTAGAACAAGTGCTTAGTCCACTTAAATAGGAGAAATATTGATGTCTATAGATAATGGGTTTACAACGATTCATTTGGATATTTTGAAAGAGATAGGGAATATTGGAGCAGGGAATGCCGCAACTGCTCTTTCTACCCTTCTTAATAAGAAAATTGAAATGAATGTTCCAAATGTGCGAATTGTACCTTTTCATGAAATAACGGAGCTTGCTGGTGGATCGGAAAATGTAGTTGTTAGTGTCTTTTTAAAGATTGAAGGGGATGCAAATGGAAATATGTTTTTTATCCTCCCTATTGAGCAAGGTGAACGGTTTATTAGAAAAATGACCGGTGATCAATCTTTTTCATTTCTTGCAGATTTCCAAAATGATTTAGGAATTTCAGCTGCTCACGAGCTTGGAAATATTATGGCAGGATCTTATTTAACTGCATTATCAGACTTTACAAATTTAGACTTATATCCTTCTGTACCTGCTCTTAGTGTTGACATGTTTGGAGCAATTATTAGTTATGGATTATTAGAGGTATCACAAGTAAGTGATTATGCCATTGTCATAGATACGGCCCTATATGAAGCAGATACATTGTCAAGTGTAAATGGGCACTTTTTTCTACTCCCAAATCCAGATTCTTTCCAAATTATTTTTAAAGCGCTGGGAGTGGAATAACAATGGAGACCGTCATTAAAGTTGGGATTGCTGATTTAAATATTGTTCGATCCCCATACACGATTCGTACAACAGGTTTAGGGTCATGTGTCGGTGTCATCCTATATGATGAATCCCAACGTTTAGCTGGATTAGCTCATGTGATGTTACCAGATTCAAGCATTGCAAAGGATCCTACAACTATAAATAAAGCAAAATTTGCTGATACAGCAATAAAAGAGCTTTTATCAAAACTAGTAATGGAAGGTTCTAGAGCGCATAAATTAAAAGCGAAAATAGCTGGTGGTGCAGAAATGTTCTCCTTTTCTTCTCAGAATGAGATGATGAGAATTGGTCCAAGAAACGTTGAAGCAGTAAAACTGGCGTTATTAAAGGAAAATATTCGTATTGTTGCTGAGGATACTGGTGGTAATAGTGGGCGGACGATTGAATTCGATCCATCTACCTGTTTATTGCAAATTAGAACAGTTAATAAAGGTACAAAAGATATTTAATATATAAACGTATGAAAAAAGGATGATATTTGCAAAAGGCTATTGGAATTATTCCAAATTGTTTTTTTTGTTCTTTTCTCAAACATAGTTGCTATTAGATAATGTTTTAACTAATAAAAATAGGTTGAAGATCGACGAGTCCTTCATTCCTTTGAGAAAAGAACTACAAACTTAAAGAGAACCAATATTCTTTATTAGGTGTAAAAAGCAAAAACCATACGAAAACAGCCTTTTTTTTGATCATTTATAAGTAGATTTCTATTGTCTTCTTGATAATTGCTAAAGATAAGAATCGGCTCCATTATGAAATAAAAGAAACTCGAGGAGGGAGAACAATGTTATACAAAGAAGCTACTGAAGAAAAAAAATACTGGGATCTTTGGTTACATTCGCGTGATACACATGCAGGTGATGTTTTAGTGAAAAAATATCTGCCACTTGTTCAATATCATGTACATAGGATTGCGGTTGGCCTTCCTCGAAGCGTTTCAAAGGATGATTTGAAAAGTCTCGGGATGTTAGGATTGCTAGACGCATTAAACAAGTTTGATGCTACACGTGATCTTAAATTTGATACTTATGCATCCTTTCGAATTCGTGGTGCTATTCTTGATGGACTTAGAAAAGAAGACTGGTTACCAAGAGGGACGAGGGAACGGGCAAAAAAGATAGAAATGGCTACCGAATTGCTTGAACAAGAATATATGAGACCAGTTACTGCTGAGGAAATAGCTAATCATATGGGATTGACGGAAGAAGAAGTTTGTCAAACGGTAAATGAGCATTTTTTTGCTAATGTCTTATCAATGGATGAGCATGTAAACGAAATGGATGACAGTGAAATGCAAGGGTTTATTCTAAAGGATGAAAAAGCACCTAATCCAGAAGAATTATTAGTAAAAGGTGAGCAAATTAAAGAGTTATCAAAGGTTATTACTCAATTATCTGAAAAAGAACAGCTTGTATTAAGCCTTTTTTATCATGAAGAATTAACACTGACTGAAATCGGTGAAATAATGGGTTTATCCACATCGAGAATATCACAAATACATTCCAAAGCATTGTTTAAGCTAAAAAATATTTTAGAGAAACAACTATAATATTCTCAAGGAGGCTTCTCTTGCATGGAATTAAAATCAATTGAAATGCAAATTGCCTTACCTAAAAGTATTGATGTCGGAAAACAGGTTCAGCAACTACATCAAGAGGGACAGTTGCTGAACGACCATGCTCTAAACCAAATGGAAAAAGAACTACAACAAAAGCGCAAACAAGTGATGAAGAATGAACAAAAAGATCGTGTGCACCTAAAAAGGAAACAAAACGATCATGATGAACTTGATCATGAAAGAAAGAAACAAAACAAACAAAAGGATCAAGAACAGCAACATCCATACAAAGGAAATAATATTGATTTTAGCGGGTAGGGATTTATCATGACAAACATGATGTTATTTTTTTCTATTATTTTAAACATAATTACAATTTTTGCGGTTATTATTCTTTACTTACGCCAAAATCGCATAACTGCTTTGGACCACACACAAAAACACGCTATGAAGGAAATGGAAGATTTATTTTCAGCTTACATCGAAGAATTAAAAGAGGAAAATAATCAGTTTATCGATAACATAAAACATCTTCAGGAAAATCAAAGTCAAAAAGAAAAAACGGAAGTCAGTGAAGTTAATGAGACTTTCAATATCGAAACTTCTGAGGAAAAACAAAAAATTGATAATAAGGGCATCACTCCACATTCATATAAGCATTTGACTGCAGTTAAGTCCTATCAAAATAGAGTGGAACCTAGTAGTATAGTAACAAACCTTGAAGCAAAGGAAGCTGAACCGAAAACAGTTCAGGAACGAGTTGTCTCTCTTAAAAAAGAGGGTTTAACTAATGAAGAAATCGCAAAAAAATTAAACAAAGGAATAACGGAAATTGAATTAATGTTGAAATTCTATAAAAAAGCTACAGATAATCTTGATTGATAGACAGTTTTATGCTATATTAATTTTTGGTGTTAATACACACGCTTCAGGATTTAAATGAAGGGTGCTATTGAAAAAAATAGTCTTTATTTAAAAATGAATGGAGCGGAGGAAAACAAAACCATTAGGAGGAAATAAAATGTCAGTAATTTCTATGAAACAATTACTAGAAGCTGGTGTACATTTCGGACACCAAACTCGCCGTTGGAACCCAAAAATGAAAAAATATATTTTCACTGAGCGTAACGGCATTTATATCATCGATCTTCAAAAAACAGTGAAAAAGGTTGAAGAAGCATACAACTTTGTTAGAGAGCTTGCTGCTGACGGTGGTAATATTCTTTTCGTTGGTACAAAGAAACAAGCTCAAGAATCTGTAAAAGAAGAAGCAGAACGCGTTGGTATGTACTATGTTAATCACCGTTGGTTAGGTGGTACATTAACAAACTTTGAAACAATCCAAAAACGTATTGAACGTTTAAAAGCAATCGAAAAGATGGAAGAAGATGGAACATTCGAAGTTCTTCCTAAAAAAGAAGTTGTTCAACTTAAAAAAGAACATGAACGTCTAGTTAAATTCTTAGGCGGAATTAAAGATATGAAGAAATTACCAGATGCATTATTCATCATTGATCCTCGTAAAGAGCGTATTGCAGTTGCAGAAGCTCGTAAATTAAACATTCCTATCGTAGGTATTGTTGATACAAACTGTGATCCAGATGAAATCGACTATGTAATTCCAGCTAATGATGATGCAATTCGTGCGGTTAAATTATTAACTGGTAAAATTGCAGATGCAATTGTAGAAGTGAAACAAGGTGAAGCTGAAGAAACATCTGCACCTGAACAAGCACCAGCTGAAGTTGCTGAATAAAATTATCTACTTTTGTGGAAAAATGTATGAAAAAAGGTGATAAGAAGGTTTCAACCTTATCACCTTTTTTTAAAGAGTGAGTGAACATATAACTAATATATATTTACATACAATAAAGGAGGACTTCCCATGGCAGTTACTGCACAAATGGTAAAAGAATTACGCGAAAAAACAGGCGCCGGTATGATGGACTGTAAAAAAGCATTAACAGAAACAAATGGTGATATGGATAAAGCAATCGACTATCTTCGTGAAAAAGGGATTGCTAAAGCTGCAAAGAAAGCAGATCGTATCGCTGCAGAAGGTACAACTTTCATTTTAAGTGAAGGAAATAAAGCAGTTATCTTAGAAGTAAACTCTGAAACTGATTTCGTTGCAAAAAATGAAGGATTTATGAATCTTGTTAAAGAACTAGCTTCTCATTTATTGAAAAATAGCCCAGCTACTGTTGAAGAAGCATTAGAACAAAAAATGGAAAATGGTAGTACTGTACTTGAAACAATCAATGCTGCTATTGCAAAAATTGGTGAAAAAATCACGCTACGTCGTTTCGAAGTAAAAACAAAATCTGATAATGCAGCATTTGGTGAGTACCTACACATGGGTGGCCGTATTGGTGTATTAGCAGTATTAGAAGGAACAACTGATCAAGCTGTTGCGAAGGATGTTGCTATGCATGCAGCTGCATTGAATCCTAAATATATTTCTCGTGATCAAGTATCTCAAGAAGAAGTTGACCATGAACGTGAAGTTCTTACTCAACAAGCATTAAATGAAGGAAAACCTGAAAATATCGTTGCTAAAATGGTTGAAGGCCGCTTAAGCAAATACTTCGAAGAAATTTGTATTATTGACCAAGCATTCGTAAAAAACCCAGATCAAAAAGTTGGTCAATTTGTTAAATCACACGGTGCTACAATTACTGATTTAACTCGTTACGAAGTTGGAGAAGGTATTGAAAAGCGTCAAGATAATTTCGCTGAAGAAGTAATGAGTCAAGTAAAGAAATAAGCTTTAATGATGGGGAACACTCTGTGTTCCCTATTTTTAGAGAAGGTTCTTTTCTAATTGACATTGTACATAAATTACAATTGATAATTTTGACTAATCAAGTATAAAATCAAGAAAAGAGTACCAAGCTTTTATTATTATTGCATGGAAATCATTGCATTAATAACATAAAAGATATCATCGATGAAAATTTACATACTCTAAACCAATTGGAGGTCCATAAATGAGCACCCCAAAATATAAACGTGTAGTTTTAAAATTAAGTGGTGAAGCATTAGCTGGTGAACAAGGGTTTGGTATCAATCCCTCAGTTATTAAATCAGTGGCAGAACAAGTAAAAGAATTAGCAGAACTTGGTGTTGAAGTTGCTGTTGTTGTAGGTGGCGGGAATATTTGGCGTGGCAAAATCGGCAGCGAGATGGGAATGGATCGCGCTACAGCTGATTATATGGGCATGTTGGCTACGGTTATGAATTCTTTAGCACTTCAAGACAGTTTAGAACAAAATGGAATCGAAACTCGTGTTCAAACATCTATAGATATGCGTCAGGTGGCCGAGCCATATATTCGTAGACGCGCCATTAGACATCTTGAAAAGAAACGTGTTGTCATATTTGCAGCAGGTACAGGGAACCCGTATTTCTCTACAGATACAACAGCAGCACTTAGGGCGGCAGAAATTGAGGCAGAAGTCATATTAATGGCTAAAAACAATGTAGATGGTGTATATTCTGCTGATCCAAAATTAGATAAAAATGCAATTAAATACGATGAATTAACTTATCTAGATGTAATTAAAAATGGCTTAGCCGTAATGGATTCTACTGCTTCATCATTATGTATGGATAATGATATTCCATTAATTGTTTTTTCAATTATGGAGAAGGGGAATATCAAACGTGTTATAATGGGTGAAAATATTGGTACTATTGTAAGGGGGAAGGAATAATGCCGAAACAAGTAATTGCAAATACAAAGGAAAAAATGACTAAGGCGATTCAAGCATATACGCGTGAGCTAAGCTCAATTAGGGCTGGAAGAGCAAGTGCATCATTATTAGATAGAATTGTTGTTGACTATTATGGAGCACCAACACCAGTTAACCAATTAGCTTCGGTATCTGTACCAGAGGCAAGATTACTTGTTATCCAACCGTATGACAAGACTATTGTATCAGATGTTGAAAAAGCTATCTTAAAATCTGATTTAGGTCTAACACCGAATAGTGATGGCACATTAATTCGTCTTGCAATTCCTCCATTAACAGAGGAGCGTCGTAAAGAATTAGTGAAGCAAGTGAAAAAAGAGGCAGAATCAGCAAAAGTAGCAATTAGAAATATTCGTCGTGATGCGAATGATGATTTGAAGAAATTAGAGAAAAACGGTGAAATTTCTGAAGATGATCTAAGAGGTTATTCCGATGATGTTCAAAAATTAACAGACGAGTATATTAATAAAGTAGACGAACTGACTAAATCAAAAGAACAAGATATATTAGAAGTATAACGAAAAGCTCTCGAAATCGAGAGCTTTTTTTAAATGAAAGACTACTTGATTTGTTTTAGTAGCTCATTTCTCAAACATTGCTGCTATTTTGATTAAGTGATGACAAATTTTATAGGTAGAAGCTGTACCTTCCATCCTTTCACTGATACAAGGGATTTAAACTACACGGGACAATTTGTACTTTGAAAAAATGGATGGAAAAACTACACAAATATATTAATTTTATCTATAATAGAAATCACATTTAAAACATATTTTTTGTAAATAAAGATATTCATCCGATTTTTTGATATCATATTATATGTTATAGATTTATTAAGTGCAGTATTCCAGTGGAGGGCAAGTTATGTTAAAGAAAATGAAGTTACAAAAAACTTCCAAAGGAACACAAAGTATTGAAGAAAGAATTCAGCATATACAAAAGCAAGAACTTCCCAAGCATATAGCGATTATTATGGATGGGAATGGGAGATGGGCCAAAAAAAGAGGACTTCCTCGAGTTGCAGGGCATCATGAAGGAATGCAAAAAGTAAAACCAATTACACGTCTAGCAAACAAGCTCGGTATTGAGGTATTAACTCTTTATGCGTTTTCTACTGAAAATTGGATTCGCCCAAAAATGGAAGTAGATTATTTAATGAAGCTTCCACAAGAATTTCTTAGTGCCTTTCTACCTGAATTGATTGAAGAAAATGTGAAAGTAGAAATGATGGGGCATAAAGATAAATTACCTGTACATACGATGAAAGCCGTACAAAAAGCGATGGATGACACTTGTAATAACAGTGGACTTATATTGAACTTTGCTTTAAATTACGGTGGTAGGGATGAAATTGTCAATGCAGTACAGAATATTTTACAAGATGCAAAAAACGGTCAAATCAGTACTGAGGATTTAACAGAGGAAACAATATCCCACTATCTAATGTCTAAAAATTTACAGGATCCTGATTTATTAATCCGGACTAGTGGCGAAATACGTCTAAGTAACTTTATGCTTTGGCAACTTGCATATACCGAATTTGTGTTTACAGATGTATTATGGCCGGATTTTAGTGAAGAGGACCTTCTAGAAGCAATCGAAGAATATCAACGGAGATCAAGACGTTACGGCGGCATACAAAGTGAGGGAAAAGAACAGTGAAACAAAGAATAATTACGGCAGTGATTGCTGCAGCTATATTTATACCAATCGTTATTTATGGAAACATCCCATTTATTATCCTTTCTTATTTAATGGGAACAGTAGCTATTTATGAGCTATTAAGAATGAGAAAAATTTCTATCGTTTCATTTCAAGGAATTATTTCTGTTTTATTATTATGGATTATTCTAATACCAAAACAATATATTAATGTAATAGAGAATTTAGGCTATTCAAAACTGGAATATATCTTTATTGCCATACTTTTATTTCTTGTTATTACCGTTATAACAAAAAATAAAACCACGTTTGATGATATCTCCTTTTTATTACTAACAGTACTTTATGTAGGAATGGGGATCTATTATTTTATTGAAACAAGAGAAACTGGCGGTCTTACATATATTCTCTATTCCTTATTTATTATTTGGGCAACAGATTCGGGTGCCTATTTTATTGGTCGTTCTATGGGGAAAAGGAAACTCTGGCCAGAAATTAGTCCAAATAAAACTATTGAGGGTGCTGTAGGTGGGGTTGTATGTGCCGTTGTTGTGGGCATTCTCTTTCACTTTTTCTCAAACATTGATGTATCTATAGGAAAGTTATTATTCGTTTCAGCTGTTTTAGCGATTTTTGGACAAATTGGAGATTTAGCTGAATCAGCCTATAAACGTCACTATGGAGTAAAGGACTCAGGAAAAATCCTTCCTGGACATGGCGGAATTTTAGACCGTTTTGATAGTTTATTATTTGTATGGCCTTTATTGCATATACTTCATATTATTGGTAATTAATCAAGCGGTTTTAGAAATTAGGAGTTGAAAACATGAAATATATTAGTTTAATGGGTGCTACAGGTTCTATTGGTACTCAAACATTAGACGTAATTCGAAATCATCCTGAACAATTTTGTTTAGTTGCAATTACAGTCGGTAAAAATATCGAATTAACGAGAAAAATTATTTCTGAATTTAAACCGGAATTAGTTTCAGTACAAAATCAAGATGACTATGAAAAATTAAAAGCGGAATACGGACATTCTATACGCCTTTCATATGGTCAAAACGGCTTATTGGAAGTAGCCATCTATGAGAAAGCAACTATTTTAGTTAATGCTGTAATGGGGAGTGTCGGACTTTTTCCAACATTACATGCCATCCAAGCGGGAAAAACCATTGCACTTGCAAATAAAGAAACACTTGTAACGGCTGGACATTTAGTTATGTCTGCAGCGGAACAACATGGTGTAAGCATTCTTCCAGTAGATAGTGAGCATTCTGCAATATTTCAGTGTCTGCAAGGAGAGAAGGATAGCGAAATTGATCGCCTGATTATCACCGCTTCTGGCGGTAGTTTTCGGGACAAGACTAGAGAGGATTTAATTGGGGTCACAGTAGAAGAGGCATTAAATCATCCGAATTGGTCAATGGGTGCTAAAATTACCATTGATTCAGCAACAATGATGAATAAGGGATTGGAAGTAATTGAAGCACATTGGCTATTTGATATACCTTTTGATAAAATTGATGTAGTATTGCATAGAGAGAGTATCATTCATTCCATGGTAGAATTCCAAGATACAAGTATAAAAGCACAATTGGGTTCGCCTGATATGCGAGTTGCGATTCAATATGCATTATCCTATCCGAACAGACTTCCTTTACCATCAGGAAAGAGACTGAATTTAGAGGACATTGGTAAACTAAATTTTGAAAAAATGGATTATAAGAGATTTCATTGCTTAAAACTTGCATATGATGCAGGGAGGACTGGCGGATCATTACCTACAGTTTTAAATGCAGCTAATGAGGCTGCGGTCAATGCCTTTTTAAATAAAAAAATTGCCTTTTTACAAATTGATGAATTGATAGAAAGAGCTTTAGATAGGCATAATGTGATTAAACATCCTGACTTGGATACAATTAAAGAAATTGATCAAGAAACAAGAGTATATATAAACACACTCTTCTAAAAAGGTGGTTTTACATTTGACTACTGTCATAGCGTTTATAATTATTTTTGGCGCATTAGTCTTCTTCCATGAAGCAGGTCATTTTTACTTTGCCAAAAGGGCGGGAATACTTTGTCGCGAATTTGCGATAGGCTTTGGTCCGAAGATCTTGTCATTTAAAAAGAATGAAACCCTTTATACGATAAGATTACTACCTATAGGTGGCTATGTGCGTATGGCTGGTGAAGATCAGGAAATGCTCGATTTGAAAGCTGGTCAACGTGTTGGATTGATTTTTAATGATAAGGAACAAGTGGAGAAAATTGTTCTTAACGGTAAAAACAGATATCCTAATATTCGACTAATTGAGGTAGAATCTGCTGATTTAGATCATGATCTAATCATTAAAGGATATGAGGAAGAGGACGATGAAACATTAAAAACCTTCTCCCTTATGAAAGAAGCTGTTATTGTTGAGGATCAAGTGGAAACCCAAATAGCACCGTGGGATCGACAATTTGCCTCAAAGTCATTAGGAAAACGTGCGATGACCATATTTGCCGGACCGATGATGAATTTTGTTTTGGCAATTGTTATATTTACCATTTTAGCGATCATTCAAGGTGTTCCCACAAATGATCCAATACTAGGCAAGTTGACAAATGATGGTGCTGCCAAACAGGCTGGACTGCATACTGGGGACACAGTTATTAGTATTGATGGCTCTGAAATTTCAAGTTGGGAAGATATTGTGGATGTTATTCAAAAGCATCCAGGTGAAGAATTAATGTTCACGATTGAACGTAATAATCAAACAAAAGATATTGCCGTAACACCGAAAGCAGAAAAAGAAGGTGAAAAGGAAGTAGGAAGAATTGGGGTACTAAATCCTGTTGAAAAATCTCCTTTAAAGGTAGCCACTTATGGTGTTCAACAAACCTATCAATGGACAATTGAGATATTCCGTATGCTAGGTAAACTTGTTACTGGACAATTCTCTATTGACATGCTTTCAGGACCTGTTGGCATCTACAAATCAACAGAGGTAGTTGCTAAATCTGGTGTGTTGTACTTAATGAAATGGGGAGCACTCCTTAGCATTAATCTTGGAATCATGAATCTACTACCTATCCCTGCACTTGATGGTGGAAGACTATTATTCTTCGGGGTAGAGGCATTAAGAGGGAAACCAATTGATCGTCAAAAAGAAGGTATGGTGCATTTCATTGGTTTTGCATTGCTCATGCTGTTAATGATTATCGTAACATGGAATGATATACAAAGATTCTTCCTTTAAAATTGAAAGCAATCGGAAATTAAACCGATTGCTTTTATTACGTATTAAGAAGGAATATTTTTATACAGGCTCTTTTCTCAAACATTGATATATTTAGGTAAAGTTTTACTAATAAATATCTGGTGAAGAACGCTAATCCTCTTCATTTTACTTTGGAAAAGAGCTAGCTGTAACTTTCATAATAACCACTAAATCTGTAATAAAGAGCAATTGATCCTTCTGACATCAATTAAAAGGCAAATTTTCCTTAATGTTTTACATTGAAATTCGTTAGGGCTTTTTTTATTATTAGGTAAGTACCAAATTGGTGTAAGGAATAGAAATAAAAATAAATGGATGGGAGAGGTAGATATGACGAATAATCCCGCCGACAGGAAAGAAAGATTTCGCGTATTATTACAGCAGTTAAATTTGACTGATAATATGGTTGTTCAATCGTTTGCGAATGCTGAGATTGAGAAACTAGTAGTTGAAAAAAATAAAAAAAGTTGGCATTTTTATTTTTTATTAGAGCGCGTTTTACCGTATGAAATTTTTTATCGTTTTTCAACACAATTAAGACATGTGTTCCATCATATTGCACAAGTGGATTTTTCCATACGGGTAATGGATACACAAATTTCTGAAAAAGAAGTATTAGATTACTGGAGTTATTGTGTAAAAGAATTAGATGGTATTTCACCTATGCTTTTATCCCTTTTAAATGGACAAGTACCAAAATTAAAAGGGAATAAACTTACCATACAAGCAAGAAACGATACAGAGGCAAGAACATTAAAGCAAAAATATGGGGAAATTATCTCAACTATTTATCAAAATCTTGGATTTCCATTAATGATGATTGATTCTGAAATCGGGCAAAATGAATCAAATGAAGAATATAAGAAGTTTATTGAGGCTAAACAAAAAGAGGATGAAGAACGAGCAAAGCTTGCTGTCATGGAAATGCAGAAAAAGGATGCAGAACCGAATGATGCTAGTGCTCCGGAAGGTCCAGTGATGATTGGCTTGACGATTAAGGATGATGATACGTTCCGTAGAATGGAAGAAATCGTTGATGAAGAAAGAAGAATTACGATTGAAGGCTATGTCTTTTTTGCTGAGACAAAGGAACTTCGTAGTGGTAGAACATTATTAACCTTTAAAATCACTGATTATACGAGCTCTATCCTAGTTAAAGTGTTTTCCCGTGATAAAGAGGATGCACAAATCCTTAATCAAGTAAAAAAGGGTATGTGGCTTCGTGCTCGCGGAAGTATCCAAAACGATACATTCGTTCGCGACCTGGTCATGATAGCCAATGACTTAAATGAAATCAAACCTAGATTAAGACAAGATGTAGCACCAGATGATGAGAAAAGAGTTGAACTTCATCTTCATTCACCGATGAGCCAAATGGATGCGGTCACTTCAGTTAGTGATTTAGTTAAACAAGCAAAAAAATGGGGGCATAAAGCTATTGCCATTACAGACCATGGAGTGGCACAATCGTTCCCTGAGGCATTTGGTGCGGGAAAGAAAAATGATATAAAGATATTATATGGGGTAGAAGCAAACTTAGTTGATGATGGAGTACCGATAACATATAATGATGCCCATCGTCTGTTAAGTGATGATACGTTTGTCGTATTTGACGTTGAAACTACGGGGTTATCTGCAGTTTATGATACCATTATTGAACTTGCGGCCGTCAAAATTCATAATGGGGAAATCATCGATCGTTTTGAATCCTTTGCAAACCCACACCATCGTTTGTCCAACACTACCATTGAATTAACAGGAATAACGGATGATATGGTTGAAAGTGCACCAGATGTAGACATTGTTTTGCGAAAATTCCTAGAGTGGTCTGGAAATGATGTTCTAGTTGCCCATAATGCTTCCTTTGATATGGGGTTTATCAATGTCGGATATCAAAAGATTGGTTTGCCAAAAGCCACAAATCCAGTTATTGATACATTGGAAGTTGCTAGATTGCTATATCCAGAATTTAAAAACCATCGTTTAAATACATTAGCAAAAAAATTCGATATCGAATTAACACAGCATCACCGTGCGATTTATGATGCTGAAGCAACAGGGTATATTTTAATTAAATTATTAAAAGATGCCAGTAAGCAAGGAATTGAATACCATGATCAATTTAATGATTATATGGGTAAAGGTGGTGCGTATAAGCGTGCTCGTCCTTCTCACTGCACATTACTAGCCCAAACCGAGAAAGGGTTAAAAAATTTATTTAAACTTATTTCATTAGCTCATATAGATTATTTTTATCGTGTGCCAAGGATTCCAAGGTCCCAATTACAAAAATATCGTGAAGGTATACTTGTAGGTTCCGCCTGTGATAAAGGAGAAGTATTTGAAGGAATGATGCAAAAGGCACCTGATGAGGTGGAAGAAACAGCGAAATTCTATGATTATTTAGAAGTGCATCCTAAAGAGGTTTATGCCCATTTAATAGAAATGGAACTTGTTAAGGATGAGAAATCATTAGAAGAAATAATCATGAACATCGTAAAGCTTGGCGAAAAATTAAATTTACCAGTCGTTGCAACTGGTAATGTCCATTATTTAAATCCAGAAGATAAGATTTATCGAAAGATATTAATTAATTCCCAAGCAGGGGCAAATCCGCTGAATCGCCACCAATTGCCAAATGTTCATTTTCGAACAACGGATGAAATGCTAAAAGCATTTGCTTTCTTAGGTGAGGAAAAGGCGAAAGAAATAGTTGTAACTAACACCAATAAAATTGCAGATATGATAGATGAAATTAAACCAATTAAAGATGATTTATACACACCTAAAATTGAAGGTGCAGAAGAAGAAGTTCGAAATATGAGCTATACAATGGCTAGAAGTATTTATGGTGAAGAACTTCCGGAAATTGTAGAGGCAAGACTTGAAAAAGAATTAAAAAGTATAATTGGACATGGATTTGCTGTAATTTATTTAATCTCGCATAAGCTTGTAAAAAAATCATTGGATGATGGTTATCTAGTTGGTTCACGGGGATCTGTTGGCTCATCTTTAGTTGCAACGATGACCGAAATTACAGAAGTAAATCCGTTACCCCCACATTATATCTGTCCTAAATGCAAAACATCTGAGTTTTTCAATGATGGATCAGTTGGGTCTGGGTTCGATTTACCAGATAAGGATTGTCCAAATTGCGGAGCAAAATACAAAAAAGACGGACATGATATTCCCTTTGAAACATTCCTTGGTTTTAAAGGAGATAAAGTACCGGATATTGATCTAAACTTCTCTGGTGAATATCAACCCCGTGCTCATAATTATACGAAAGTTTTATTCGGTGAGGAGTATGTATATCGTGCTGGAACGATTGGAACGGTTGCAGAAAAGACTGCTTATGGTTATGTGAGAGGATATACTCAAGACAATAACTTAACGTTACGTGGAGCTGAAGTTGATCGCCTTGTTCAAGGGTGTACAGGGGTAAAAAGAACAACAGGACAGCATCCAGGTGGGATTATTGTTATTCCTGATTATATGGATGTATATGATTTTACTCCAATCCAATTCCCTGCAGATGATCGAGAATCGGAATGGAAAACTACCCATTTTGACTTTCATTCGATTCATGATAATGTCTTGAAGCTTGATATTCTGGGGCACGATGATCCTACGATGATAAGGATGCTGCAGGATTTAAGCGGAATCGATCCGAAAACAATTCCAACAGATGATCCTGTGGTTATGCAAATATTTAGCAATACCGATTCATTAGGAGTTACTCAAGAGCAGATCATGTGTAAAACAGGTACATTAGGAATACCAGAGTTCGGAACGAGGTTCGTGCGGCAGATGCTTGAGGATACTAAACCAACAACATTCTCAGAATTGGTTCAGATATCTGGGCTTTCACATGGAACGGATGTATGGTTAGGAAATGCACAGGAGCTCATTCAAAATGGAACTTGTATACTTCCAGAAGTTATTGGGTGTCGTGATGATATAATGGTTTATTTAATCTATCAAGGTTTGGAACCGTCGTTAGCGTTCAAAATCATGGAATCTGTCCGTAAAGGGAAGGGTCTTCAACCGGAAATGGAAGAAGAAATGCGCAATCAGAATGTTCCAGAATGGTATATTGATTCCTGTAAGAAAATTAAATACATGTTCCCTAAGGCACATGCTGCTGCATATGTATTAATGGCAGTACGAATTGCGTACTTTAAAGTACATTTGCCACTTTTATACTATGCTGCATATTTTACTGTTAGAGCAGAAGATTTTGATTTAGAGTCAATGGTACGTGGATCAATTTCTATCCGTTCAAAAATTGAAGAAATAAATGCAAAAGGGCTGGATGCATCGACGAAAGAAAAAAGTTTATTGACTGTTTTAGAGCTATGTCTTGAAATGTGCGAAAGAGGATTCAATTTCCAAAAAGTTGATCTTTATCGATCAAAGGCAAGTGAATTTGTTATAGATGGTAATTCTCTCATTCCACCATTTAATGCTATTCCTGGGCTTGGAACAAATGCGGCATTAAATATCGTTAAAGCACGTGAGGATGGGGAATTCCTTTCCAAGGAGGATCTACAACAACGTGGAAAAGTATCGAAGACGATTATTGAATACCTTGATAAACATGGCTGCTTAGAATCACTTCCAGAGCAAAATCAGCTGTCATTGTTCTAAATTCTATAAATCGTTGAACAAGACGTGTATAGGAATATAAAAAAGGAAGGTTCGCCCATTAGGGAAATCAAAAAAGCGGATTATCCCATTTGCTAGTCGGGTCTAACCCAGTCACTTCCGCATTTCTATTTGCATATAAATTTTGGTTATGGTATATTTTTATTGGAAATACTACTGATAACTCTTGGAAAGAGTGGGGCTTCATACCCACTCTTTCGTGTTTATTACACGGTTTACTCAGGGATTTGTCCATTTTGCTTCTATGATGATTAATTTACTTTTATCAAATTTACGAATTGTTAATCAGGAGGTTTTTATGAGCAAAGTTACGGACGTTGTAGAAGAACTCGTTGCACCAATCATTCTAGATATGGATCTTGAACTTGTTGACATTGAATATGTTAAGGAAGGAAAGAATTGGTTTCTTCGCGTATTTATAGATAAGGATAATGGAATCGATATTGAAGAATGTGGGATAGTAAGTGAACGTCTTGGGGAAAAATTGGACGAATTAGATCCAATCCCTAATAATTACTTTCTGGAAGTATCCTCTCCTGGTGCTGAACGCCCTTTGAAAAAGGAAAAGGATTTTGAAAAAGCTGTAGGAAAGCATGTAAATATTAAAACCTACGAGCCAATTGATGGTGAGAAGGAATTTGAGGGAAAACTACTTGAATTTACAGGTGATCATGTCAAACTTGAAATGAAAGTGAAAACTAGAACGAAACAAGTAGAAATACCTTTTGAAAAAGTGGCCAAAGCCCGTCTAGCTATTGTATTTTAATATTTATCTAATTTACAAAAGCTCATTCTGACGAATTTACGTTAGAATTAACAACATTAACTCATAGAGTTTTTTATTTATATTTGAGGGGGATGACGTTTCCATGAGCACAGAACTTTTGGATGCTCTAATTATTTTAGAAAAAGAGAAAGGAATTTCTCGCGATGTTATCATAGAAGCCATCGAAGCTGCACTAGTGTCAGCATACAAAAGAAATTTTAATCAAGCGCAAAACGTTCGTACAGACTTGAATTTAGGGAACGGCACGATGCGTGTATTTGCAAGGAAGGATGTAGTCGACGAAGTTTTTGATTCACGACTAGAAATCTCAGTTGAGGATGCACAAAAAATTAATCCTGCGTATGAAGTAGGAGATGTTGTAGAAATTGAAGTAACACCAAAGGACTTTGGTAGAATTGCTGCACAAACAGCAAAACAAGTAGTCACCCAACGTGTACGTGAAGCTGAAAGAGGCATCATATACAGTGAATTTATCGATCGTGAAGATGATATTATGACTGGAATCGTTCAAAGACAAGATCCTCGATTTATTTACGTGAATTTAGGTAAAATTGAAGCACTGCTTGCGCAAAGTGAACAAATGCCTAATGAGTCTTATCGTCCTCATGACCGTATCAAGGTGTACATTACGAAAGTTGAAAAGACAACAAAAGGGCCACAAATCTTTGTTTCTCGGACACATCCTGGACTATTAAAACGTCTATTTGAAATTGAAGTTCCGGAAATTTACGATGGCACAGTTGAAATTAGATCTGTTGCACGTGAAGCTGGAGATCGTTCGAAAATATCTGTTTATACTGATCAAGCTGATGTAGACCCTGTTGGTGCATGTGTTGGACCTAAAGGTGCAAGGGTTCAGGCAATTGTGAATGAATTAAAAGGTGAAAAAATTGATATTGTCGAATGGTCTGATGATCCAGTAACGTTTGTTGCGAATGCTTTAAGTCCTTCAAAGGTTCTCGAAGTGATTGTTGATGAGGAAGAAAAAGCGACAACTGTTATCGTCCCTGATTATCAACTTTCTCTTGCGATTGGTAAACGTGGTCAAAATGCCCGTCTAGCAGCAAAATTGACTGGATGGAAAATTGATATCAAAAGTGAATCTGAAGCTCGCGAGTTAGGGATATATCCAAGAGAAGATAATTTATTCAGTAATGAAGATCAGCTAGATGATACATTCGAAATAGATGAGGATGATTTCGAATAGGAGGCGATCTAAATGGCTACAAAAAGGAAAATTCCTTTAAGAAAATGTGTTGCAACAGGCGAAATGAAACCTAAAAAAGAAATGATACGAATTGTTCGTTCTAAAGATGGGGAAGTATCAATTGATCCGAATGGAAAAAAATCAGGAAGAGGCGCATATTTGTCTAAAGATAAAGATGCCATCCTACTTGCCAAGAAAAAAAACATATTGGCTAGCCATCTAGAAGTAGCTATTGATGATTCAATCTATGACGAATTAATCCGATTCGTTGAAAGGGAGAATCTCTAAATTAATGAGTGAACAAAAAGCAATGTCACTACTTGGGCTAGCGAATCGAGCAAGGAAGGTTATTTCGGGTGAGGAGCTTGTTGTAAAAGAAGTAAAAAATAAACATGCAAAGCTTGTTCTTCTATCAAATGATGCATCAGAAAATACAGCCAAAAAAATCCAAGACAAATGTCAGTATTATCAGGTCCCGATTAAACGAATTAGTTCAAGAGAAACTCTCGGGTCAGCGATTGGAAAAGAAGCAAGAGTTGTCGTTGCTGTGATGGATAATGGCTTTGCAAAAAAATTAGAATTATTGCTCGGCTGAATCATAGGTGGGGGTGAACATATGAGTAAAGTTCGGATATATGAATATGCAAAACAAAAAAATGTATCTAGTAAAGAAATCATTTCAAAGCTTAAAGAAATGAATGTTGAAGTATCTAATCATATGTCAATGATTGATGGGAATGCTATTAATAAATTAGATGAATGGTTAAGCTCAAATAATAAAACACAAGCATCTAATTCAAATCATAATTCTAATCAAAAGAATCAAAATAAAGTGGAAGACCAGAAAAAAAATAGACAAAAAGAAATGGAAGTTGAAGAGAGCCTCGTGAATGAAACTACACAACCAAAACATAAACCAAAAAATAATGATGTAAAGTCAAATAAGAACGACGGAAATAAAGGAAAACAAAAAAATAATCAATATAAAAATAATAAAAATAGTAAGAACAAACAAAGACCGCAGCAACAACAATCACAACCACCTAAGAAAAAGGAACTCCCAAGTAAAATTACATTTAGTGGTTCCTTAACTGTAGCAGAACTTGCGAAAAAGCTCCACAGAGAGCCATCAGAATTAATTAAAAAGCTATTCATGCTAGGTGTTGTAGCAACTATTAATAATGAGCTTGATAAAGATTCAATCGAACTTATTGCTACAGATTATGGTGTTGAAGTGGAAGAAGAGATCCAAATTGATACCACAGATCTTGAAGTGTATTTCACTGAAGATAATGAAGTTGAACTAGAAGAACGTCCTTCTGTTGTTACAATAATGGGGCATGTTGACCATGGTAAAACAACAACATTAGACTCTATTCGTAATACGAAGGTTACTGCTGGTGAAGCAGGTGGAATTACTCAACATATCGGTGCTTACCAAGTTGAAGTGAATGGGAAGAAAATTACTTTCTTGGATACACCAGGACATGCTGCATTTACAACTATGCGTGCTCGTGGGGCACAAATTACAGATATCACTATATTAGTTGTGGCTGCAGATGATGGTGTTATGCCACAAACAGTTGAAGCCATTAATCATGCGAAGGCAGCAAATGTTCCAATTATCGTAGCTGTCAATAAGATGGATAAACCATCAGCTAATCCTGATCGTGTAATGCAAGAACTAACAGAGCATGGTCTTGTTCCTGAGGATTGGGGTGGAGATACTATCTTTGTTCCTATTTCAGCAAAAACAGGTGAAGGAATCGATAATTTGCTTGAAATGATTCTCCTTGTATCTGAGGTTGAGGAATATAAAGCAAATGCCAATCGAAAAGCTGTTGGGACTGTGATCGAAGCACAGCTTGATAAAGGGCGTGGTTCGGTAGCGACTCTACTAGTACAAAATGGTACATTGCATGTGGGAGATCCAATTGTTGTTGGTCATACCTTTGGGCGTGTGCGCGCGATGGTAAATGATTT
This sequence comes from Heyndrickxia oleronia, assembly GCF_017809215.1. Lineage (GTDB taxonomy): Bacteria > Bacillota > Bacilli > Bacillales > Bacillaceae_C > Heyndrickxia > Heyndrickxia oleronia. The sequence continues at coordinate 3,113,921 of NZ_CP065424.1, read as the reverse complement.
AGGTCGTCGTGTAAAAGAAGCTGGACCATCTACACCAGTAGAAATTACTGGATTAAATGATGTTCCTCAAGCAGGAGACCGTTTTGTTGTATTTGATGATGAGAAGACTGCCCGTCAAGTGGGTGAAGCAAGAGCGCAACAAGTTCTTCAAGCACAACGCAATGAGACAGCTCGAGTTAGTCTAGATACTCTTTTTGAGCAAATGAAACAAGGCGAAATGAAGGACATTAATATTATTATTAAAGCAGATGTTCAAGGATCTGTAGAAGCGTTAGCAGCTTCCCTTCAAAAGATTGATGTTGAAGGTGTGAATGTTCGAATCATCCACACAGCAGTTGGTGGAATTAATGAATCTGATATTTCACTTGCAGCAGCATCAAATGCAATTGTTATTGGCTTCAATGTACGACCAGATGTAAATGCTAAACGTGCAGCGGAAGCAGAAAATGTTGATATTCGTTTACATCGCATTATTTATAAGGCAATTGAGGAAATTGAATCTGCGATGAAAGGTATGCTTGATCCAGAATTCCATGAAAAAATCATTGGACAAGTGGAAGTACGTCAAACCTTTAAAGTATCAAAAGTGGGTACAATTGCAGGATGCTATGTAACTGATGGAAAAATAACACGTGATAGTGGAATTCGTATTATCCGTAACAGCGTCGTTATTTTTGAAGGTGAAATTGATACACTAAAACGTTATAAAGATGATGCAAAAGAAGTTAGCCAAGGCTATGAGTGTGGTATTACGATTAAAAATTACAATGATATTAAAGAGGGAGATATCATTGAAGCCTTTATTATGGAAGAAGTCGAGCGTGCATGATAGGCTATGTGGAATGTGAATTCCGCATCTTTGAAACAAGCTCGTTAAAAGAAAAACGAGCTGTTCTACAAAGGACAATGAGTCGATTAAAACAAAAGTTTAATGTCTCTGTTTCAGAAATTGATTATCAAGATATGTGGCAACGTACAAAGATTGCGATTGTTACTGTATCTTCAACGCAATTTTCCGCAGAAAGAGAACTGGAAAATTCCTTGAGATTTTTAGATTCCTTTCCTGAATGGGAAAGATTAGATACCATTTACGAATGGTTGTAATGTGAGGTGTTTTATTTATGAACCTTCGTGCAAATCGTGTCGGTGAGCAAATGAAGAAAGAGCTTAGTGAAATCATTGGCAGAAAAATAAAAGATCCACGTATAGGATTTGTTACAGTAACAGATGTACAAGTAACAGGTGATTTACAGCAAGCAACGGTCTACTTAACCGTATTAGGTGATCATAAACAAAGAGAAAATACATTAAATGCATTAGAAAAAGCAAAAGGGTTTATTCGTTCTGAAGTTGGACATAGAATTCGTTTACGTAAGACTCCAGAATTATCATTTGCTATCGACGAGTCCATTGAATATGGAAATCGTATTGAAACATTGTTAAAAGAAATCAACCCAGATAAGTGAGAAAAAATGGATAGACACCCTTCGTCTATCCATTTTTTAAAGCTTTTTTAAAAGGTATATGCGTGATTTTGCATATATTTTGTGTAATCAATAAATTAAGTTACGAGCTCTTTTCTACACCTTATTTAAATAGCAATTTTAGAAATGAGCCTTTAAAAAGGAGTGTAACAATACATATGGACGGAATTCTTCCGCTATGGAAGCCCAAAGGAATGACTTCCCATGATTGCGTATTCAAAATTCGCAAAATGTTGAAGATGAAAAAGGTTGGACATACAGGAACTCTTGACCCTGATGTCACTGGTGTATTACCAATTTGTCTAGGAAAAGCAACAAAGATTGCCGAATACATAACAAATGCAGGTAAAGAATATGTTGGTGAAGTAACTCTAGGATTCTCTACGACAACAGAAGATGCTAGTGGTGAAGTAGTACAAGAAAAACAGGTAACTAGGGATATAAATCGCCAGGAAATTATTGATGTACTAAATTCGTTACAAGGAGAAATTCAACAAACTCCTCCGATGTATTCAGCTGTAAAAGTGAATGGAAAGCGTTTATATGAATATGCAAGAAAAGGGATAGAAGTAGAGCGCCCATCTAGATGGGTTCATATTTATGAAATCGAATTATTGGATGAACGAGAAGTGTTTACAGGAGAAAATATCTCATTTAGCTTTCGTGTAAAATGTGGAAAAGGGACATATATTCGAACCTTAGCAGTAACAATGGGTGAGCTTTTAGGCTATCCTGCACATATGTCAGCTCTGACCCGTATCTCATCAGGTTCTTTTTCTGAGAAAGAGTGTGTCACATTTTCTGATATTGAAAAGGGATTAGAAGATCATAAATTAGAAAATTATATCCAGCCGTTGGATCGTGGTCTTTCTCATTTGCCCAAAATGGTGATAAATGATACATTAGCAGAGAAAGTGTTAAATGGTGCAGTGTTACCAAAAGACGATTTTTGGACTTATGGAGAACAAGAGGTCGCTGTAATTTATCAAAATCAAGTGATTGCAATTTATAAAATTCATCCAGAAAAACCATATTTAATTAAACCAGTTAAAGTTCTGAATGGATAGAAAAAGGTGAGATAGTTGAAAGTCATTACAATACATCATCCACATGATTTAAAAAAAGAAGATTTTCCTCCATTAGTTATGGCCCTTGGATATTTCGATGGTATTCACTTAGGCCATCAAAAAGTAATCAAGTTAGCGAAAGCAATTGCTGAAGAAAATGAATGGAAGAGTGCAGTTATGACTTTTGATCCGCACCCTTCAGTAGTGCTAAGTCAAAAAAATAAGCAAATCCAATTGATTACACCATTAGAGGACAAGAAACAATTAATTCAAACAATGGGCATTGATTATTTATTTATTGTTCGATTTACATCAAGCTTTGCTAATCTTTCGCCAGAAGAATATGTTGATCAATATATTTGTGGTTTAAATGTGCAACATGTTGTAGCAGGATTTGATTTTTCTTATGGTAAATTTGGGAAAGGTACGATGGAAACATTACCTATTCATGCAAAAGAAAGATTTACTTATTCTAAGGTAGATAAATTGGTGGTAAATGAAGAAGGGGAAGAAAAAGTGAGTTCGACATTAACGCGAGAATTATTGAGTAATGGTGATATGCTTGGGGTACAAAATGTTTTAGGACGTTTCTATCAAACTAATGGAATTGTCATTCATGGTGAAAAAAGAGGTAGACAAATCGGATTTCCTACAGCGAATATTCAATTGAATAGTGATTATATTCTACCGAAACCAGGAGTTTATGCAGTAAAAATCAAGGTAAATCATAAATGGTTAAATGGAGTTTGTAATATTGGCTTTAAACCAACATTTAAAAAAGAAGAAGAGTATATGTTAACGATCGAAGTTCATATTATTGATTTTGATCAATCGATTTATGGGGAAGAAGTAAAGATTGAATGGCATAAACGAATTAGAGATGAGAAAAAGTTTGATGGAATCGACCAACTTAAGGAACAAATTTCTAACGATACATTAGAAACCATCAAATACTTTGAAAAAAATTTAATGTAGACTTGTTTTTTTTGTTAAATAGTAGTATTCTAGTACAGTGTAATGAACCTTTGCTTGGCAAGTCGAATCACCGACGCTTGCTCAGTAACAGGGGATTATCTATTTTTTAGGAGGTGAAAAGGATGGCAATTTCACAAGAACGCAAAAATGAAATTATTAACCAATTTAAAGTTCACGAAACTGATACTGGATCTCCAGAAGTTCAGATTGCAATCCTTACTGAGGATATTAATAATTTGAATGATCACTTACGTACACACAAAAAAGATCACCATTCTCGTCGTGGTCTAATGAAAATGGTTGGTAAGCGTCGTAACTTACTAACTTATTTGCGTAACAAAGATGTTCAACGTTACCGTGAGCTTATTAACAAATTAGGCTTACGTCGTTAATTTAAGTTGCTTATTTAACAAGAGAAGCGGGATAATTCCCGCTTTTTTGTTAGCAATAAAAGCGATAGAAAAAATAATTATTTTTCGGTAACTCCCAAAAAGTAGTGATAAACTTTTCGATTTTTTTGTTTACAATACATAATATAAAGTCAAAAAAATAGAACACAAAAGTTTTGTAAGTTGTTTTTTGTTTAGGCTCTTTTTTTAACATTGTTGCTATTTAGATCATGTTTTAGCCTAATATAGGTTGTTGACATGTGCTCCTTCCTTTCATGATGAAAAGAGTTGCAGACTTTATAAGAACCGTCGAAAGCCTTTTTTAGGTGTAAGACCGGTAGTAGGCTTATACAAAGCAACAAACTATACGAAAACAGCCTTTGTGTAATAAAAGAAAAAATAATAAAATAAATTTATTCTTTGTCCCATTTTTTTTAGATGGAGAAAAAGGGAGAAAGGTGGAAAGGAGTTTTTATATGGATCAAGAAAAACAAATTTTTAGTATTGATTGGGCCGGCAGAAAATTAACTGTTGAAATCGGTCAGCTTGCTAAACAAGCCAATGGTGCCGTTCTTGTACGTTATGGAGATACAGCAGTATTAAGTACGGCAACAGCTTCAAAGGAACCAAAATCTGTAGATTTCTTCCCACTTACAGTGAATTATGAAGAACGTCTATATGCTGTAGGTAAAATACCAGGAGGGTTTATCAAAAGGGAAGGTAGACCGAGTGAGAAAGCAATACTTGCAAGTCGTTTAATCGACCGACCTATTCGTCCATTATTTGCTGATGGATTTAGAAATGAAGTTCAAGTCGTTAGTATCGTTATGAGCGTAGATCAAGATTGCCCATCAGAAATGGCTGCTATGTTTGGTTCATCACTTTCGTTATCTGTTTCAGACATTCCATTTGAAGGTCCAATTGCTGGTGTGATTGTGGGAAGAATTGATGGTGAATTCGTGATTAACCCAACTGTTGAACAGATGGAAAAAAGTGATATGCATCTAACTGTAGCGGGTACGAAAGATGCAATTAACATGGTTGAAGCTGGTGCAGATGAAGTACCAGAAGAAAATATGCTAGAAGCAATTATGTTTGGTCATGAGGAAATTAAACGATTAATTGCTTTCCAAGAAGAAATTGTTGAAAAAATTGGCAAAGAAAAAATGGAAGTCACCTTATATGAAATTGATGAAGCACTAGAGAAAGAAGTTCGTTCTATTTGTGAGACTGACTTAATCAAGGCGATTCAAGTTCAAGAAAAACATGCACGTGAGGAAGCCATCCAAACGGTAAAAGACGAAGTCATTGCTAAATATGAAGAACAAGAAGAATTAGAAGAAGACACATTAAAACAAGTAAAACAAATTTTAAATAAATTAGTTAAAGGTGAAGTACGTCGCTTAATTACAGAAGAAAAAGTACGTCCTGATGGTCGGAAAATTGACGAAATTCGTCCGCTTTCTTCTGAGGTGGGTATTTTATCAAGAACACATGGTTCCGGATTGTTTACTCGTGGACAAACCCAAGCATTAAGTATATGTACGCTTGGAGCACTTGGAGATGTACAAATTCTTGATGGTTTAGGTATTGAAGAATCAAAACGTTTTATGCACCACTATAATTTCCCTCAATTTAGTGTGGGTGAAACCGGACCTATGAGAGGACCTGGACGAAGAGAAATTGGTCATGGTGCATTAGGAGAAAGAGCGTTAGAGCCAGTTATTCCTAACGAGCAAACGTTCCCGTATACAATTAGATTAGTTTCGGAAGTTCTAGAATCGAATGGATCAACATCACAAGCTAGTATTTGTGCAAGTACACTAGCTATGATGGATGCGGGTGTACCGATTAAGGCACCGGTAGCTGGTATTGCTATGGGGCTTGTAAAATCAGGTGAACATTATACGATCCTAACAGATATTCAGGGAATGGAAGACCATTTAGGTGATATGGATTTTAAAGTTGCTGGAACAGAAAAAGGTGTAACAGCGCTACAGATGGATATAAAGATTGAGGGTTTATCTAGACAGATTCTTGAAGAAGCTTTGCAACAGGCGAAAAAAGGTCGTATGCAAATTTTAAATCATATGATGTCAACAATATCTAATCCTCGTGGTGAATTATCTGCTTATGCACCTAAGATCTTAACAATGACAATTAATCCAGATAAAATCAGAGATGTAATTGGACCAAGTGGTAAGCAAATTAATAAAATTATTGAGGAAACAGGCGTTAAAATTGATATCGAACAAGATGGAACAATCTTTATCTCTTCTACAGAAGAAGAAATGAATAAAAAAGCGAAAAAGATTATTGAAGATATTGTTCGTGAAGTAGAAGTTGGTCAAATTTATTTAGGCAAAGTGAAACGTATTGAAAAATTTGGTGCCTTTGTTGAAATCTTCAGTGGAAAAGATGGACTCGTTCACATATCTGAAATTGCCGAGGAACGCATTAAGAAGGTTGAAGATGTGTTGAAAATCGGTGACGAGATCCTTGTAAAAGTACTAGAGATCGATAATCAAGGCAGAGTGAATCTTTCACGTAAAGCCGTTTTAAAAGAACAAAATGAAAATAGTGATAAAAAAGAGTAAAGTCAGGAATGAACCTGGCTTTTTTCATTTTAATTAGTTTTTTGGCGATCCCAATCTGTATGTTTCTTTTGTTGTTCTACCTTGTCCTACTTCATCATATTTTTTAGATAAGGGAGGAAAATAAGGTGAATAAAATAAAAAACTTGATTGGAATCATTCTGATTGCTATCCTTACATTGTCAATCATTAATAATCCGTTAACGGAAACCTATTTAGCAACTTTAAAATTAGATGCAGAATACATATCTACTGATCAAAATGATTTATATAATCAAATAGTTAATAAGGCGGATCAATATTCAATTAAACCACAGGATGCACGAATTGATAAGGTTTGGAAGGCGATACCTGGATACAATGGGATTGAAGTCGATATAAAAGCCTCATATAAAAATATGAAGCAAGATAAACAATTTGATGAAAACAAATTAGTATTCAAACAAGTCCCACCTTCTGTTCATTTAAAAGACTTACCTGCTGCCCCCATTTATCGAGGAAACCCTGATAAACCAATGGTAAGTTTTTTAATTAATGTGGCATGGGGAAATGAATATATTCCATCAATGCTAAAAACATTAAAGGATCACAATATTCATGCGACTTTTTTCTTAGAAGGCAGATGGGCGAAAAATAATCCTGATATGGCAAAAATGATTGTAGAAGCAGGTCACGAAATAGGGAATCATTCTTATACTCATCCAGATTTAAAAACACTTTCATCTGATCGTGTTCGTGAAGAATTAATTAATACAAATCAAGTTATTAAAGCAACGACAGAAAAACAAATTCGATTATTCGCCCCACCTAGTGGAAGTTATCGGGATGAAGTTGTCAAAATAGCTGATTCTATGAATATGCAAACAATTATGTGGAGTGTTGATACAGTTGATTGGCAAAAACCATCACCTGAAACCATTGTTACCCGCGTCATATCAAAAGTTCATCCTGGGGCACTGATTCTTATGCATCCTACAGAATCAACTGCAAAAGCTCTGGATCAATTAATTAATGAAATCAGGAAAAAGGATCTAAGAATAGGAACTGTATCAAAATTATTGGACGAAGAACGGATTATTAAAGTGAATGATGGAAAACTAAAAATAGAAAAGAAGTAGGTATCTCAGAAGACCTAATAGTGAATACACCTAGTTTGGAGGATTAGACATTGATAAAGAAATATACATGCCAAAACGGACTTAGAATTGTACATGAAGAAATCCCAACGGTTCGCTCAGTTGCTATTGGAATATGGATAGGAACAGGCTCAAGAAATGAAAATCCAGATAATAATGGGATATCCCACTTTTTAGAACATATGTTTTTTAAAGGTACAAAAACAAAGAGTGCCAAGGAAATTGCTGAGGCATTTGATTCAATTGGCGGACAAGTTAATGCATTTACTTCAAAAGAATATACTTGCTATTATGCTAAAGTACTTGATAATCATGCACAATTCGCTTTAGATACACTAGCGGATATGTTCTTCAACTCTACATTTGTTGACGAGGAATTAAAAAAGGAAAAAAATGTAGTTTATGAAGAAATAAAAATGTATGAAGATACCCCTGATGATATTGTTCATGATCTGTTAAGTAAGGCAGTCTATGAAAATCATCCATTAGGTTATCCAATCCTAGGTACAGAGGAAACTTTAGATACTTTTACGGGACAAACACTTAAGGAATATATGCACAACATGTATACACCGGACCAAGTAGTTATATCTGTTGCAGGAAATGTGTCTGATTCCTTTATTAAAGAAATTGAATCACTATTTGGTTCATATGAGGGAGGAAATACTGATAGAAATGAGCATATTCCTACCTTTCATACAAATAAGACCGTTAGAAAAAAGGATACGGAACAAGCACACCTATGCCTCGGGTTTGAGGGGTTACCTATAGGTCATGAGGACATTTACGATTTGATTGTTTTAAATAATATATTAGGGGGTAGTATGTCTTCTAGACTATTCCAAGAAGTACGCGAACAAAAAGGACTAGCTTATTCCGTATTTTCCTATCATTCATCATTTAAGGATACAGGGATGGTAACGATTTATGCCGGTACTGGTGCTAAACAATTAGATCACTTATTTGATACTATCCAATCAACGTTAAACAATTTAAAAAATACTGGTGTAACCGTCAAAGAAGTTCAAAATTGTAAAGAGCAGTTAAAAGGAAGCCTAATGCTAAGTTTAGAAAGCACGAATAGTCGCATGAGTAGAAACGGTAAGAATGAGCTCTTATTAGGGAAACATCGGTCACTTGATGAAATTGTCGAAGTGATTGACAAAGTTTCAATTGATCAAGTTAATCAATTAGCTCAAAAAATCTTTACTCCGCATTATTCTGTTTCTTTAGTAAGCCCTGACGGAAGATTACCAAAAAATATTTAATACACTGCACTGTCTGAAGTAATCCTTCAGACAGTTTTTTTATTGTGCATATGGAAGATTGAAAGCATGTTCTAAAAAACGATGGCAAGCGATATATTGTAATAGAATAGTGGGGTGAGAAAGGGGATATTTTATGCGATTAAGTGAATTAAGTGGAAAGGAAATTGTTGATTTTAAAAAAGCAGAACGATTAGGAGTATTAGGCCATACTGATATTGAATTTAACGAAAAATCTGGACAAATTCAATCGTTAATTATCCCAACCGGTAAATGGATGCGGAAACAAAGCAGTGAAATAAGGGTACCTTGGCAGCATATTAGAACCATTGGCTCAGAAATGATTATTCTCGAGGTGCCTGAAAATAACTATTAGAATATGAAAAAGGACAGATTGGCAATAAAGTCAATCTGTTTTTATTTTTATTAGATAAATCACCGAATTCAATTACTCCACATAAGATATTGAAGTGATAGGCGATAATCTTTTAAGAAGGTGACGATATTGATGTTGACAGGATTGCAGATTGCCGTAATTGGAGGAGACGCTCGTCAGCTTGAGGTAATCCGCAAATTAGCAGAATTAGACGCAAGACTGTCTTTAATAGGATTTGAGCAATTAGATCATGTTTTCTCAGGAGTTTATAAAGAAAAGATAAATGAAGTGAATTTTAGCGAAATTGATGCCATTATTTTACCTGTTCCAGGAACAAATCAAGAGGGGGAAGTAGATACGATATTTTCCAATGAAGAAGTGATATTAACGGAAGATATCCTTTTAAAAACCCCGTCACATTGCACGATTTATTCGGGGATCAGTAATTCTTATTTAGATCATATAACTAAAAAAGCGAATCGTAAACTGGTGAAATTATTTGAACGCGACGATGTAGCAATATACAACTCAATTCCAACAGTTGAAGGAACCATTATGATGGCTATTCAACATACTGAATTTACTATTCATGGTTCCACTGTAGCAGTATTAGGTTTAGGTAGGGTTGGAATGAGTGTTGCTAGAGCCTTTCACCATTTAGGGGCAAAGGTGAAGGTAGGCGCAAGAAAGACAGAACATATTGCACGAATTCAAGAGATGGGATTACAGCCTTTTCATTTAAATGATTTGGGAAATGAAGTAAAGGATCTTGATATTTGTATTAATACAATTCCACATTTAATTGTTAACGCTGCAATCATTCAAAAAATGCCCACTCAAACATTAATTATTGATTTAGCATCTAAACCAGGTGGAACAGATTTTCGTTATGCAGAAAAAAGAGGAATTAAAGCATTATTAGCACCAAGTCTACCTGGTATTGTTGCGCCTAAATCTGCAGGTCAAATCCTTGGTAATGTATTAGTACAGCTTTTAGATGAAGATGTAATTAAAAGAAAGGGGTCATTATAAATGAGTTTACAAGGGAAAAGAATCGGATTTGGATTAACAGGATCTCATTGCACTTACGATGCTGTTTATCCTGAAATAAAGAAATTGGTAGATGCAGGTGCAGAAGTGATTCCCGTCGTTACATTTACTGTCAAAAGTACAACTACAAGATTTGGAGCAGGTGAAGAGTGGATCGAAAAAATTGAAGAAGTGACAGGTCGTAAGGTGATTGATACAATTGTAGATGCTGAACCTCTTGGGCCAAAGCTACCACTCGATTGTATGGTGATTTCACCATTAACTGGTAATTCGATGAGTAAAATGGCGAATGCTTTAACTGATTCACCTGTTCTTATGGCTGCTAAAGCTACATTAAGAAATGGGAAACCTGTTGTATTGGGTATCTCAACAAATGATGCACTAGGTTTAAATGGCGTGAATTTAATGCGTTTAATGTCTACAAAAAATATTTATTTTATACCTTACGGACAGGATGATCCTGAAAAGAAGCCTAACTCAATGGTAGCCAGAATGTCATCCTTACAAGACACAGTCGAAGCTGCTCTCGAAGGGAAGCAACTTCAACCAGTCATTGTAGAACGTTTTCGTGATGAATAGGTAAAATAAAAATTTTTCCAATAAATAAAATAGAGGCTGTCTCAATAAGTCAATTTATGAGACAGCCCTTCTGCAATGAAATAAGTTTAACATTCTCTTTTTAGCAAATTAGCATAAAAAAGTATAGAAACAACGATATATATGATAAAATAAAATTTATTATTTAAGCATTTATTATAAGAAAAATAACCTTTAATAAAAAAGTAAGGTGTAAAAGTGGAAGGGGAATGTTTTATGGCAACAACAGGTTTTCATGTAGCTGTAGTAGGAGCAACTGGAGCAGTTGGACAACAAATGCTTCGTACATTAGAAACAAAGGATTTTCCAATAAAGAAACTTACACTCTTATCTTCATCACGGTCAGCTGGTACAGTTCTGAAATTTAAAGATGAAGATATTGTTGTCATGGAAGCGAAACCTGAAAGTTTTGAAGGTGTGGATATTGCACTTTTTAGTGCAGGTGGAAATATTTCTAAGCTGTTTGCAAAGGAAGCAGTTAAACGTGGTGCGATTGTAATCGATAATACAAGTGCGTTCCGAATGGATCCTGAAGTCCCACTTGTTGTACCGGAAGTGAATGAAGAGGATCTAAAATCCCATAACGGAATAATTGCAAATCCAAATTGCTCAACTATTCAAATGGTTGTTGCCTTAGAACCAATTCGAAAGGCATATGGATTAGACAAAGTAATCGTGTCAACCTATCAAGCAGTATCTGGAGCCGGTGCAGCAGCCATTGCTGAATTACACAATCAGACACATTCAATCATTAAGGGTGAATCCTTTAACCCGGAAATATTACCGGTTAAAGGGGATAAAAAACATTATCAAATTGCGTTCAACGCAGTTCCGCAAATAGATAAATTTGAAGAAAATGGATATACCTTTGAAGAAATGAAAATGATTAATGAAACGAAGAAAATCATGCATATGCCTGAATTAAAGGTAGCAGCTACATGTGTACGCCTTCCTGTTGAAACAGGACATTCAGAGTCGGTTTATTTTGAGGTACAACATGAGAGCATTGAAGTAGAGGATATTCGATCCTTATTACGTGATGCAGATGGTGTAACTCTTCAGGATAACCCTAAGGAGCAGTTATATCCAATGCCTGCATATGCAGTTGGAAAAAGTGATGTTTTTGTTGGAAGGATCCGAAAAGATTTAGATGAAGATAAGGGGTTCCATATGTGGGTTGTTTCTGATAATTTATTAAAAGGTGCTGCATGGAATTCAGTACAGATTGCCGAAAGCTTGGTTAAGCTTGGTTTAGTAAAATAGTGATATGATTAATAGTTGTATTAATTCTTATATCAATTCTTGAGGTGTTATGATGAAACTGATTGTGCAAAAATTTGGTGGTACATCAGTACGTGATGAAGAAAGTCGACAATATGCCCTAAAACATATTCAGGGTGCATTGGATGATGGTTATAAAGTAGTGGTAGTTGTTTCTGCGATGGGAAGAAATGGTGACCCTTATGCAACTGATACATTATTGTCAATGGTAAATGGGTCTAATACACATTTAAGTAAAAGAGAACAGGATTCTTTATTATCTTGTGGCGAAATTATTTCAAGTTTGGTTTTTTCTAATATGTTATTAGAAAACGGGATTCGATCCACTGCTTTAACCGGTTTTCAAGCTGGGTTTCGTACCAATTCAGAGCATACAAATGCAAAAATTATAAAAATGAAGACAGATCGTATTCTTCGTGAATTAAAGATCTTTGATTGTATCGTTGTTGCAGGTTTTCAAGGTGCAGCACCTAATGGGGATGTAACAACAATTGGGCGTGGAGGTAGCGATACATCTGCAGCTGCCCTTGGAGTAGCTTTAAATGCAGAATGGATAGATATTTTTACTGATGTTAATGGAATCATGACAGCAGATCCTAGAATTGCTCAGAACGCGAGACGATTGCCTGTAGTAACTTATAATGAAGTATGCAACATGGCTTATCAAGGTGCGAAGGTCATTCATCCTCGTGCTGTTGAAATTGCGATGCAGGCAAAGGTTCCAATACGGATTCGGTCAACCTATTCAGATGATTTAGGAACATTAGTTACTTCTGTCTACAGGGAAAACAAGGGTGCTGATGCTATTAGAGAGCGTTTAGTAACTGGGATCGCACACTTATCAAAAGTATCACAAATAAAAGTGGTAGCAAAAGATGGACAATATGATTTGCAATCAGAAGTATTTAAAGCAATGGCTAATGAGCATATTAGTGTTGATTTTATCAATATTTCGCCAACTGGAGTGGTATATACAGTAGCGGAAGATTTGATTGACAAAGCTGAAGCAATTCTAAAATCTCTTGGCCATGCTCCCATTGTAGAAAGAGGCTGTGCAAAAGTATCGGTTGTAGGTGCAGGAATAGCAGGTGTCCCAGGTGTGACATACAAAATAGTATCTGCTTTATCTGAAAGAGGGATAAGAATTCTTCAGTCAGCAGATAGTCATACGACAATTTGGGTATTAGTGAAAGAAGAGGATTTAGTCGAAGCAGTCAATGCTCTTCATGATGAATTTAATCTTCAAGAAGAACGATCAGATGTTAAGGTTATGAAGGAGTGATATAGATGGCTCATTTTGGTAGAGTATCAACCGCAATGGTCACCCCTTTTGATAATAAAGGGAATATCGATTTTCAGAAAACGAGTCAACTAATTGAATATTTAATTGATAATGGATCGGATTCATTAGTTGTTGCTGGAACAACAGGGGAATCTCCTACTTTATCAACAGAAGAAAAAGTAGCCCTTTTTAGACATGTAGTAAAAACAGTTAATGGAAGGATTCCAGTCATAGCAGGAACAGGAAGTAACAACACATATGCTTCGATTGAATTAACAAAAAAAGCAGAGGCTTCCGGTGTAGATGCAATTATGATTGTAGCCCCTTACTACAATAAACCAAATCAAGAAGGAATATTTCAGCATTTTAAAGCAATTGCTGAAAGTACAACATTGCCTGTAATGGTTTATAATATTCCAGGACGCTCAGTCATCAATATCCATCCTGAAACAATAATTAGATTGGCGGATATATCTAATATTGTCGCTGTGAAAGAAGCGAGTGGCGACCTAGATGCGATGACACATATTATCGCAAATACTCCAGATGATTTCGAATTATATAGTGGGGACGATGGAATCACTATACCGGTACTATCAATTGGAGGGCAAGGGATTATTTCTGTAGCTTCTCATATTATTGGGAATGAAATGCAGGAAATGATTCAGGCATTTTTAAATGGTTCAAATAAAGAAGCTGCAAAACTTCATCAACAGCTGTTACCAATAATGAAGGGGCTATTTACGGCTCCAAGTCCTGTACCAATAAAAACAGCCTTACAATTAAAAGGATTGGATGTCGGATCAGTACGTTTACCACTCGTGCCACTTTCAGAGTCTGAAAGAATTAGTCTGACAGAACTGTTAAATAGTTATAAATAAAAATGGATTGGCCTACCAAAGTGATTTTTTAGGTAGGCCAATCTTTTTTTATCTGTTCTTGTTCAAATATCTGAAAATAATGGTAATATAGAAACATAATATTATATAAATTCCTTTAGTAAATTTTTGATAACTTATTTAGGAAATAGATTATTGTAAAGGAAGAGAAGATTGCAGACAGTTTTTATTTACATACTTGCTTATTGTGTGGGACAAATTCTAAGTGCTCATATAATAGGTCTCCTTATTTATCGCAAAAATGTTTTTCAATTAGGCAGTGGCAATCCAGGTGCAAGGAATGCAGGAAGATCTTTTGGAAAAACGGGGTTTTTACTAGTTTTAATTGGGGATATGCTAAAAGCTTATCTTATATGTTGGGTAGCCCAAGTAGCTGGTCTGGGAATTCTGGGCCAATCCATTGCCTTATTTTGTGTAGTCATTGGACATATTTATCCTATTATTTATAAATTTCAAGGAGGAAAAGGGGTTGCATCGTTTATAGGAGGATTACTTTCTGTATCCCCCTTTTCAACATTTAGTTTTGTTTTTGTATTTCTAATTTTATTTCTCTTGAATAGATCATTTACAAAGTCAGGCCTTATAGCAATCATGACAACACCATTTTTTTTGTTTTTTTACGATAGAAATATATGGGGGAGCATTATTATTGCCATAATTGCATTCATCATTATATTAAGACATAGAGAAAAAAAGTAATTGTGGGGGATGGAGAATGAGTTTTACGATTAAAATGGCAAGGGATAAAGATGAGTTTGATCAAATTTTTGATTTGAATTATGAAACGTTTGTAGAGGAAATACCACAGCATGAGCAAAATGATAAGAAGAAATTACTCGATCGTTTCCATGCAGAAAATCAATATATTATATGTAAGCATGATTCCGAAGTTATCGGAATGATGGCAATCCGAGATATTAGACCGTTCTCGCTTGACGAAAAATTAGGAGTAATAGAGGAATATTTAAATTTTTCATTCATAAAACCTTGTGAGGTAAGATTGCTAGCTGTAAAAAAAACTTATAGAAATGGTCGTGTGTTTACAGCACTTACAGGAGGGCTTATTCGCTATTGCCTTCAAAAAGGTCATGATATCGCATTTATATCTGGAACAACTAGACAAAGTAAGCTATATCGCCATTTAGGATTTCAGCCTTTTGCACATTTAGTAGGGAAAGATGAAGCTTTATTTCAACCAATGTATTTAACAAAGAGAACATTTTTAACTAGTGATGCACTACAAATGATCAGTCATGTTCGTTCTTTCTTACCTGGTCCTGTTGCAATTGATAAGGAGGTACAAACAGCTTTTGATCAGCAACCGATATGGCATCGCTCAGAAGAACATAGTAATATGGTAGCTGCTGTTAAAACGAAATTAAAAGAAATGACAAATGCTAAGCAAGTGGCTATCCTGACAGGTTCAGGAACTTTAAGCAATGATGCGGTTGCAGCTCATTTAGCAGGTTTAAATTCGAAAGGATTAATACTAACGAATGGTGAATTTGGTGATCGTTTAGTTGATCATGCAGAGAGATTTCAGCTTACGTTTGACCATATATCTTATGATTGGGGAACCTCTTTTCTAATAGAGGAAATAGAAAATAAATTAATGGAAGGTAATTATGATTGGTTATGGTTTGTTCATTGTGAAACTTCCACTGGCATGCTCAATGATTTTAAAAAGATTGAATCTTTATGTAAGCAATATTCTGTTAAGTTATGTGTAGATGCTATTAGTTCTATAGGAGCGGTGCCATTGGACCTGCAACATACATACCTAGCAACAGGAGTTTCGGGAAAAGCCATTGGCAGCTATACCGGTTTATCTTTTGTTTTTTATAATTCTTTGGAAAACTTATCATATCCTGTCCCGAGATATTTGGATATTTCTTATTATGAAAAGTGTGAAGGTATTCCTTTTTCCCAAAGCTCAAACTTATTCCATGCTTTAAATGTTGCCTTAGACAAGTTTTTGGATCCATCCTTTATTAAAGAAAGAAGATCGATATTTATTCAAGCATGTGAAATGTTCAAGGATAAGGGCTTCCATTTTGTTATTGATAATCAACATTCCTCACCATGTGTTTTAACGATCGCAATCCCTAAAGAACTATCTTCCCTTGCAATTGGTGAAGACTTATATTTAAATGGATTTTTAGTCCATTATCGTAATCGATATTTAATAGAAAATAATTGGATACAAATTGCTTTAATGAATGCAAACAATGATTTAAAACAGCTTAAAAGTTTAATTCGAGTAATGGAAAAATTAATAATTGATCAAAGCTTTTCAATTTCTGCCTATCAATAAATAGATTGATGTCTAAATTCATCTTCGATTATAATGGATATAACTGATGTAGATCGGAAATACAGCTTGGGAGGAACAAGATTTGAAAAAGAGAAAAAATGAATTAATTAAAATTATACCCCTAGGAGGAGTAGGGGAAATTGGGAAGAATATGTATGTAATTGAAGTTGATGAAGACATTTTTGTGATGGATGCCGGTTTAATGTATCCAGAAGACGAAATGCTTGGAATTGATATTGTTATTCCTGATATAACTTATTTAGAAAATAATAAAGAACGGATTAAAGGAATATTTTTAACTCACGGCCATGAGGATGCCATCGGTGCCCTTCCGTATATTTTAATGAAAATAGATGTACCTGTATATGGTACCAATTTGACCGTTGCATTAGCGAAGGAAAAGTTAAAAGAGGTAAAGCTTAAACGACAAGTAGAGTTTACTATTATACAATCAAATTCAAAAGTGGAGTTTGATACAGTTACCATTACTTTTTTTAAGACTACCCATAGCATCGCTGATTCAGTAGGGATATGTATTCATACTTCTGAAGGAAATATTGTACATACGGGTGACTTTAAGTTTGATCAAGGTGTTAAAGGCTTCTACCAAGCAGAAATAGGAAAAATGGCGAATATCGGTGAACAGGGAGTTCTTTGTTTATTATCCGATAGTACGGAGGCCGAGCACCCTGGATACTCTATATCTGAAACAACTGTAGCAAACCAATTGTCCAGTGCTTTTCATTCAGCTAAAGGCAGAGTTATTCTAGCCTGTTTCGCCTCAAATCTTCTGCGTATCCAACAAGTATTTGATGCAGCCAGGGAAAATGGTAGAAAAATTGCTGTTGTTGGAAAAAGTTTGGAACGAATCTATGAAATCTCATTAAAACTTGGCTATCTACAAATGGATTCAGAGGATTTAATCATTCCTGTCCAAGACATACAGAAATATGAAAAAGACAAAGTGGTCGTATTAGCAACAGGTAATCAAGGAGAGCCATTCGTAGTCTTACAAAAAATGGCGAAAGGTTCACATAAACATATTTCAATTGAGAAGGGTGACACGGTAATTATTACTGCGAGCCCATCACCAGGATTAGAATTGTATATGTCAAAAACGATTGATATGCTTTATAGGGCTGGTGCAACCGTATTATCAAGTTCAAATAAAATTCATGTAACAGGTCATGGTTTACAAGAAGACTTGAAATTGATGTTAAACTTAATGAAACCTAAATATTTTATCCCTATTCAAGGGGAGTATCGAATGCTTATTGCACATGGTAAACTGGCAAGCCAAGTTGGATTGGCGCAAGATCATATTTTCATTCCTGGAAAAGGGGATATTATTGAATACAAAAATAATAAAATGAGCATCGGAGGAAGGGTTCCTTCTGGGAACGTCCTTATTGACGGTATTGGAGTGGGGGATGTAGGTAATATTGTTCTAAGAGACCGTCGATTATTATCACAAGATGGTATTCTTATTGTTGTTGTTACATTGAATAAAGCGGAAAAAACAATTGCTTCAGGACCAGAAATTATATCAAGAGGTTTTGTCTATGTGAGGGAATCAGAAGAATTGATGCTTGCCTCAACTAATTTAGTACGTGAGATTGTTGAAAAAAATATGTTAAAAGATGCATTTGATTGGTCAAGCATTAAACAAGATATTCGTGATCAATTAAATTACTTTTTATATGAAAAAACAAAGCGCAGACCAATGATTCTGCCAATTATTATGGAAATTTAATAGCAAATAAAAAACCAGGTGAAATAAAATGAACTGACCCGTTAAAATGAGACTTAGAAAAAACACCTATGCTGCCTGTCCCCTGTATTCCAGTGGGGACAGGTAGTTTAATTTTGCCTGAATTCGTACATGATTATATCGGTACATGTATTGATTTACAATTTGTACTACTTTAGAATTGGATATAGATGCTCTACTTTGAGCGTTGAATCCTTCCGACTTTAGCGAGGAGTGAAAGGATTCAATGACGGCATTATCATGGCAGTTTCCTTTTCGGGACATGCTTGTGGTAATGCCTTTTCTTTTGGCCAAATTCTGATATGCATGTGAAGTATAGACAGATCCCTGGTCGCTATGAAGAAGTAACCCTACTGGTTTACGTAATTCTACAGCTTCCCTCAATGTGTCTAATACTAGGTTAATATCTTGGCTCGTACCTATTTTGTAAGCCACTATTTCGTTGTTATATAAGTCCATAATCGTTGATAAATATAACATAGTCGAGCCATAAGGTAAGTAGGTAATGTCGGTTACCCATTTTTCATTTAATCGGCTTGCTTTAAAATTACGATTGAGAGTGTTCGGCACAATAATATTACTCTCACCACAAATGTACTTTTGTCGCTTCTTCTTAACTTGACACTGAATCTCAAACTTTTGCATAATTTTTTGTACAGTTTTGCGGTTTACATTTATCCCATACTTTCTGTTTAAGATGGATTTAATTTTACGATGACCATAGTGATAGAAGTTTTTCTTACACAGCTTGATTACTAGCTCTTCTAATGAAGTTAGCTCAACTTTTTTATACTTCTTTTTCCAACGGTAATATGTTGACTTAGGTATGCCTAATACTCCAAGAATATCAATTATTTTAAAAGTGGCTGAGAGTTCTTCTACAACTTGGACAATGACTCGTGGCTCCAACTCCTTTCGATCTCCTGGTACTTTTTTATAATTGCCAATTGAGCCTCTAGCTGTTTATTCTTTAGTTTTAATTCTTCTAGCTCACTCATTTCCTCCGATTCTTTACCGTAGGAATATTGTTTTCCAACTTGTTGCGAAAATCGATAGGTTTGGCCTGTTTTGTACCATCGCATCCATGTTTTAATTTGAGTCTTATTTTTTATCCCCAGTTGTTCCATTATTTCTTTGTTTGTCATTCCAGCTTGTTTCATTTTAATTACTTCCCATTTTACTTCTTCTGCGTAATGTACTCTTGTGCCCATAGAAAAACACCCTCCTAAGAATCATATTGTATTAATACGATTCAGGGGGTGTTTTTTCCTTGTCTCATTTATTTGGGTCTCTCCAAAAATATTTTCCTGGTTTTTTTATGTTATTTGGGTATCAGGTATTTGAATGAATGAAAAAAGAGTGGTAGTGGATACTAATCATATTGAGGGGTATAAGATAAATTGTGATTGATAAAGGAGATTTAAAATGGAAAAAGAATTTCAAATGGAGCAACAGCCTTCTCCAGAGAAATCCGATGAGAATAAAGATAATAAGCCGGGAATTATTGATAAAATTCAACAGCTAGGCCAAACAAATGTCCCACAATTATCGCAGGACACAAATATTCATTGCTTAACAATTGTTGGACAAATCGAGGGGCATATGCAGTTGCCACCACAAAATAAAACAACAAAATATGAACATGTTATTCCACAAATCGTGGCGATTGAACAAAATCCTAAAATTGAGGGACTTCTTGTCATTTTAAATACGGTAGGTGGAGATGTTGAAGCGGGACTTGCGATTTCAGAAATGCTAGCATCATTATCAAAACCGACTGTTTCTATCGTTTTAGGTGGCGGACATTCAATAGGTGTACCGATCGCGGTTTCATGCGATTACAGCTTTATTGCTGGAACAGCAACGATGACTATTCATCCCATTCGTTTAACGGGACTAGTAATTGGTGTCCCACAAACATTTGAATACTTAGACAAAATGCAAGAACGGGTCATAAACTTTGTTACAGAGCATTCAAATATTGAAGAAGATGTCTTTAAAGAATTAATGTTCGCGAAAGGGAATTTAACAAGGGATATTGGAACAAACGTGGTTGGCATTGATGCAGTAAAAACAGGGCTAATTAATGAAGTCGGCGGGGTAGGAGCTGCAATAAAAAAATTAAATGAATTGATCGAAGTAAATAAAAATCAAAATAGTTCTGAAGGAATGATTCAATGATCCTCTATACAACTGTTCCACAGGAATTAATTTTTCAAACGGATGCAAATGAATATAGTAAATATAAAACCATCGTCTACAATAATGTACCAATGCTAGTAGAACAATTAGAACATAATTATCGGATTGTACGAATACTTAGTAGTAATCCAGTTGATTTCTTAAACAGTGAGTTGAATCCAGGACAAATGATATCCTTCTTCTAAATGATATTTTTTCACATATATTCCTTTATGCAACAATAAAATACTGCTACAGTCGTTTTCTTCACTGAAATGATTATGATATAATAAGGTAAATTGTGGGGTTGTCTAAAAGTAAAGGGGTTAAACCTCTTAATAGACAACCCTTCCATTTTCTTATTATAAGGTGATTCGTGAGGGTGAAAGAAATGGCGGCTAAAAGGAAACGAAGGAGCAAGAAGTCTCAGCAGATAAAGATAAATATACGTTTTGAATTGGTAGGAATTGTGTTAATTGCTCTAAGTTTAATATCAATTATAAAGCTTGGTGCAGTTGGTAAAGCTTGTGTATTCTTTTTTCGCTTCTTTTTAGGTGAATGGTATATGGTCGCTTTAATAGGCATCATTTGGCTAGCTGTCTATTTAATGATTAAAAGAGAATGGCCATTCTTTTTTGGTCGTAAGCTATGCGGTATATATATTTTTCTAATCAGTTTATTGTTATTAAGTCATGTGAAATTATTTGAATTATTAAGCCGTGAGGGACATGTGAAAAATCCAAGTGTGTTACAAAGTACTTGGGAATTATTTTGGAAAGAAGTGAAGGGAGATACATCAACACCAGATATGGGTGGTGGTATAATTGGTGCGATTTTATTTGCTGTGTCTCACTTCTTATTTGATTCTCTAGGAACAAAAATACTGTGTATGGTCCTAATTGTAATTGGCTTCATTCTTATAACTGGGAAATCCATTGGTACTGTCTTTGAAAAATTGGGTGCTCGTATAAAAGAGTTTGTCAGCCATCAATGGGAAATGTCCAAAAATGATTTAAAAGAATGGAAAATAGATCGAAAAGAAAAGAAAGAACAGAAAAAAATAGACGCTATGGTTGAGGAATCAGTTATTGAGGAAAAACAACAAGTAGATTCTGACAAAGAAATTAAACCAATTATATCGAGTTTTACAGAAAGAGCTTATACTCCTGAGGAAATGGATAAGCCACAACATGAACCTGATAACCCTTCTATTTCTACAAAAAGTGAAGAAATAGCAGAAGAAGATTTAGCACCGAATATTACGTTTACAGAAGTTGAAAATGAAGATTATCAATTACCACCTATTTCATTATTGAAAAGACCAAAAGCAACAGATCAAAGCAGAGAATATAATTTAATTCATGCGAATGCTGCAAAATTAGAAAGAACCTTTCAAAGCTTTGGAGTTAAAGCACGTGTGACGCAGGTGCATTTAGGTCCAGCTGTAACAAAGTATGAAGTGCATCCAGATGTAGGTGTAAAGGTTAGTAAAATAGTCAGTCTCAGTGATGATATTGCTCTTGCGCTCGCTGCAAAGGATATACGAATGGAAGCACCCATTCCTGGAAAATCAGCGATTGGTATTGAAGTGCCAAATTCAGAAGTAGCAGTTGTCTCGTTAAGAGAAGTACTAGAAGCAAAAGAATTGGACAAGCCTGAATCTAAATTACAAATTGGTTTAGGACGCGATATCACAGGGGAAGCAGTCCTGGCAGAGCTAAATAAAATGCCCCATCTTTTAGTAGCTGGTGCGACCGGTAGTGGGAAAAGTGTATGTATAAATGGAATCATAACTAGTATTCTTATGAGGGCAAAACCACATGAAGTCAAATTAATGATGGTTGACCCAAAAATGGTTGAATTAAATGTGTATAATGGTGTTCCCCATTTACTGGCACCCGTAGTTACAGATGCCAAAAAAGCATCACAAGCACTTAAAAAAGTTGTAAGTGAGATGGAACGTCGATATGAATTATTTTCGCACACGGGAACTAGGAATATTGAAGGGTATAATGATCATGTAAAAAAACATAATTTAGAAACTGGAGAAAAGCAACCATTACTCCCATACATAGTCGTAATTGTGGATGAGCTGGCTGATCTTATGATGGTCGCTTCAAATGATGTGGAGGACTCAATCACTAGACTTGCTCAAATGGCTCGTGCAGCAGGAATTCATTTAATCATTGCCACTCAAAGACCATCAGTTGATGTTATAACAGGGGTTATTAAAGCAAATATACCATCTAGAATTGCATTTGCTGTTTCATCGGCAACCGATTCTCGGACCATTCTTGACATGGGTGGAGCTGAGAAACTATTAGGAAGAGGAGATATGCTGTTTCTTCCTGTTGGTGCATCGAAACCAGTACGTGTACAAGGGGCATTTCTCTCAGATGATGAGGTAGAGGAAGTGGTAGACTTTGTTATATCTCAACAAAAGGCCCAATACCAAGAGGAAATGATTCCAGATGATATAACTGAAACAATTGAGGAAGTCGACGATGAACTTTATGATGATGCCGTTCAACTGATTGCTGAAATGCAAACAGCCTCAGTCTCAATGTTGCAACGGCGGTTTCGGATTGGTTATACAAGAGCAGCTCGATTAATTGATGAAATGGAAGTAAGAGGTGTAGTTGGTCCTTATGAAGGAAGTAAACCAAGGGTCGTTCTTATACCAAAACCTTCAGAAGAACAAAGCTCATGATGAGGAAAGTTAATTTCCTCATCTTTTTTTATACTCTATATTTAAAACAACAATTTAAACACGATTTTTTCACTTGTGTTGGACAATATGTGTGGCTCCAATTCAGGTTGTGGAACACATAATTCCCTTTTCGGCTCCAAAATGTGTCACCAAACCTGATTATGAAACACATAATTCCCTAATCGGCTCCAAAATGTGTCACCAAACCTGATTATGAAACACATAATTCCCTAATCGGCTCCAAAATGTGTTTCCAAACCTGTTTCTGGAACACATTATTCCCTTATCAGCCCCAAAATGTGTCTCCACCCCCGTTCTGGAACACATAATTCACTCCTCAGCTACATAATCAGTTTCATATACCTATTATTGGAATTAAAGGAAAATTTCCTGCGCAGTCTGTCGGATTGGAGTGAACGTTTACACTTTTTATTATTAGGATTATTGCCAATTTTCGTCTTTAGTCGCTTTTTTTCGACAAAAGCGAAAAATTATATTTATTATCCTTCAAAAAAATGATATAGTAATTTCGATTAGTAGGAATAATTGATCAGAGGTCTGATGACTTATAAGAATGTTTGGGGGTCCATTTATGTTAATTAAATCAGATAGTCGGCATCTTTATCTCCAAGTGATCGATAGAATTAAAAAAGATATCGATACAGGAGTATATAAAGAAAAGGAAAAATTGCCATCTGAATTTGACTTAGCAAAACAGTTAGGGATTAGTCGGGCGACATTGCGTGAGGCACTTCGAATTCTCGAGGAAGAAAACGTTATCACCCGTCGTCATGGTGTTGGTACATTTGTAAATCCAAAGCCATTATTTACTTCAGGTATTGAGCATTTATATAGTGTGACCGATATGATTATCCAAGGCGGAATGGAACCTGGAACGATTTTTTTAAGTTCAAAGACTCAGGAATCGACAGAGGAAGATATGAATCGTTTTTTATGTAATGAAGAAGAGGATATCGCTGTCATTGAAAGGGTAAGAACTGCAAATGGTAATCCAGTAGTTTACTGTATTGATAAAATACCAGAAAAGCTCTTTCCTTGGGAATATTCATATAATGATAGCTCGTTCTTCAATATTTTAGAGCAAAAAAACGGCAAAAGGATTACACATGCGGTGACACAAATAGAGCCAATAGGCTACCATGAAAAGATTTCACCCATACTCGAATGTGATCCTGAAACCGCTCTATTAGTTCTAAAACAGCTTCATTACAATGAGGACGATAAACCAGTTCTATACTCTGTTAATTATTTCAAGGCAGATAAATTCAGTTTTCACGTTGTTAGAAAACGAATCTAGTTTTTATTCTTACTAAATCATAAAAATAGGGGGTACAAAAAGTGAAAAAGCGCAAAATTGGTTTCGCTCTCTCACTAGTGCTAGCTGCAGGAACACTATTAGGTGCTTGTGGTACAAGTGATAAGGAAGAAGGTTCAACAGGCAAGGGAGACAAGAAAAAGGAATTTACTGTTGCTTTAGTGACTGATGTTGGTGGTGTTGATGACAAATCATTTAACCAATCAGCATGGGAAGGTCTAAAAAAATTTGGTGAAGATAATGGATTGGAAAAAGGTACAGATGGTTATCACTACCTTCAATCAAAATCTGACGCCGATTATAAAACAAACCTAAATACAGCAGTTCGTAATAAATTTGATTTAATTTATGGAATTGGTTATAAATTAAAGCCAGCTATAGAAGAAGTCGCTAAACAAAGAAAAGACAGTCACTTCGCGATTGTTGATGATGTGATTACAGATAGAGATAATGTTGCAAGTATTACGTTTAAAGAACATGAAGGTTCATTCTTAGTTGGTGTAGTAGCAGGCTTGACAACTAAATCAAATAAGGTTGGATTTATTGGTGGTACAGATAGTGACCTTATTAATAAATTTGCTGCTGGATTCCAAGCAGGTGTAAAAGCGGTTAAACCTGATGCAGATGTGAAAATTGAATTTGCAGGTGCATTTGACAAAGCAGATAAGGGTCAATCAATGGCATCTGCGATGTACAAATCAGGTATTGATATTATTTATCATGCGGCCGGTGGAACTGGTAATGGCGTATTCACAGAAGCGAAAAACTTAAAACAAAAAGATCCGAATAGTAATGTTTGGGTAATTGGTGTTGACCGCGACCAAGTGGATGAAGGACAAGTAAAAGTAGACGGCAAAGACTATAATGTAACTTTAACATCTATGATTAAACGTGTAGATTTAGCAGTTGAAGATTTATCTAAAAAAGCAAAAGACGGGAAATTCCCTGGTGGAGAACATATTGAATATGGTATCAATGAAGATGCTGTAGGTATTGCACCTTCCCAAGAGAATTTAACACCTGAAGTGCTTAAAGCTGTTGATGAATGGAAAGAAAAAATTATGAATGGTGAAATTGAAGTGCCATTAAAACCGACAAAATAATTGTAATTATGGGGCTGTCTAATACATCATTTTAGACAGTCCTAAAAAGATTTTTAATAAAAAGTAAAATCATTTTTTACTTTTTATTTAGAATCTTTTGCCATTATAAAATTTTATTGATAGGGTGTTGAATGCTGCTTTGTAAAAGCTAAACTGCAGGCTTTTACACCCAATAAAAGAATCAGTGACTTTTATAATGTTTGTAGCTCTTTTCTCAGTGAAATGAAAGGGATGGCGGTCTAAAGCTGAAAGTTATTATTAATACTTTACTTAAATAGCCACGTTGTTTGAGAAAAGAGCCTTAATAAAAAAGCGGGTCACCTTTAAAAGGAGGGTTTAGGGTGGAGTATGTTATAGAAATGTTAGGGATTCGCAAAGAATTTCCTGGTATTGTTGCGAATGATGACATTACCTTGCAAGTCAAGAAAGGGGAAATTCATGCACTTTTAGGTGAAAATGGAGCTGGAAAATCGACCTTAATGAATGTTCTTTTCGGTTTATACCAGCCTGAAAAAGGAGAAATTCGAGTTAAAGGTAAAAAAGTGAATATTACTAATCCTAATATCGCCAATGACTTAGGAATTGGAATGGTTCATCAGCATTTTATGCTAGTGGATACTTTTACAGTCACTGAAAATATTATTCTAGGAAAAGAGCCTAAATCATCGGGTACGATAGATATTAAAAAAGCAGAAAAGGAAGTTCGTGAAATATCTGAAAAGTATGGTTTATCAGTTAACCCAAAAGCAAAAATAGCTGATATTTCAGTTGGTATGCAGCAACGTGTTGAAATCTTAAAAACATTGTATCGCGGGGCAGAAATTATTATATTTGATGAACCAACAGCAGTGTTGACACCCCAAGAGATTACCGAATTAATTCAAATAATGAAAACACTTATTAAAGAAGGGAAATCCATCATATTAATTACACACAAACTGAAGGAAATTATGGAGGTTTGTGATCAGGTTACAGTTATTCGGAAGGGGAAAGGCATAGGAACTGTTAATGTGAAAGAAACAAATCCTAATGAACTGGCGAATTTAATGGTTGGACGTGAAGTAGTGTTCACTACACAAAAAATCCCTTCCAATCCAAAACAAAATGTATTAGAAATAAAAGATTTGGTTGTCAAGGATTCTAGAGGAGTTCCTGCTGTACGAGGGTTAAACTTAAATGTTCGTGCTGGTGAAATTATTGGAATTGCTGGTGTTGATGGAAATGGACAAACAGAGCTTATTGAGGCAATTACTGGCTTGAGAAAATCGGAAAGCGGTTCGATTAAAATAAATGAAAAAGAGATTCGTAATTTAAAGCCAAGGAAAATTACTGAATCCGGAGTAGGCCATATTCCGGAGGATCGGCATAAGCATGGTTTAGTTTTAGATTTTCCTATTGGAGAAAATATTGTATTACAAACCTATTATCAGAAGCCTTACTCGAAAAATGGGATATTGAATTTTAAACAAATCTATCAGAAAGCAACAAAGCTAATACAAGAATTTGATGTTCGTACACCAAGTGAATATACATTAGCTCGTTCTTTATCTGGAGGAAATCAGCAAAAGGCTATTATTGGACGCGAAGTAGATAGAAATCCCGATTTATTAATTGCTGCTCAGCCTACTAGGGGATTGGATGTTGGGGCAATTGAATTTATTCATAAGCGACTGATTGAACAAAGAGATAATGGAAAAGCTGTTTTGCTTATATCCTTTGAGCTTGATGAAATCTTGAATGTCAGTGATAGAATCGCAGTTATATATGAAGGAACAATTGTTGCAATAGTTGATCCTAAAACAACAACAGAGCAAGAGCTAGGCCTATTAATGGCTGGATCGAAAGGTCAGGAAGCAGGTGAACAAACAAATGTCTAATCGTTTAATTAATATACTTATACCAATCATTTCTGTTTTATTAGGGCTAATTGCCGGAGCAATTATCATGCTTATTAGTGGATATAATCCAATAAGCGGATATCTTGCTTTATGGAATGGAGCGTTTGGTGATTCCTTTTATATTGGTGAAACTTTTCGTCAAGTAACACCATATATTTTAGCAGGCTTAGCTGTCGCATTTGCTTTCCGAACAGGTCTATTTAATATCGGTGTAGAAGGTCAGCTATTAGTTGGATGGATTGTTTCGGTTTGGGTTGGACTGACCTTTGATTTACCAAAGATCATCCATTTACCTCTAGCCATAATTGCAGCGATTATTGCAGGGGCTATTTGGGGGTTTATTCCTGGATTATTAAAGGCAAAGTTCCGAGTTCATGAAGTAATTGTGACAATCATGATGAATTATATTGCACTGCATGTATCCAATTATATTATTAGAAATGTACTATCTGATGAATCAGACACTACTGCAGAAGTACCAGCTTCAGCTTCACTAAAATCGGACTTTCTACAAAGCATTACAGATTTTTCAAGTCTTCATAATGGAATTTATTTGTCAATTATTGCTGCAATTATCATGTGGTTTTTACTTGAAAAAACAACAAAAGGTTATGAACTTAGATCTGTAGGCTTCAATCAACATGCATCACATTATGCTGGGATGAATGTGAATCGGAATATTATCTATTCAATGGCCATTTCAGGAGCATTTGCAGGTCTAGCTGGTGCGATGGAAGGTTTAGGGACATTTGGCTTTGCATTCTTACAATCTAGCTTTTCTGGTGTTGGATTTGATGGTATTGCCGTTGCATTATTAGGGGGAAATACGGCATTCGGTGTGGTTATTGCCTCCATTCTTTTTGGTGGTTTAAGAGTAGGTTCCTTAAATATGCCGATTGATGCGAATGTACCTAATGAATTAGTTGAAATTGTTATTGCATTAATTATTTTCTTCGTTGCTTCAAGCTACATGATTAAATGGCTCATTACTCGTTTTAAAAGGGAGGCGAAATAAGTGGATTTAATGACTGCACTTGAAATTATTGTAACATCTTCCCTTTTAGTTGCTGGACCACTTATTTTTACAGCACTAGGTGGAGTTTTTTCTGAACGTTCTGGGGTTGTTAATATTGGTTTGGAAGGCTTAATGATAATCGGAGCTTTTAGTTCGATCGTTTTTAACTTAACATTTGCTGACACTTTTGGAGCTGCAACACCATGGGTTGCACTTATTGTTGCTATGATTGCAGGGGCAATCGTTTCTTTACTACATGCATTAGCATCGATAACCTTTAGGGCGGATCAGACGGTCAGTGGTGTAGCGATTAACTTCTTTGCTCTTGGTTTATCTTTATTTCTTGTAAAGAAATGGTATGACAAAGGGCAAACTGATTTTATTAAAGAAAATTTTAGAAAAATAGATATACCGTTTCTAAGTGATATACCAGTAATAGGAGATTTATTCTTTAGTGGGGTCACATATGCTTCGTATTTAGCTATCATTTTGTCCTTTGTTGTGTGGTTTGTTATATATAAAACCCCTTTTGGATTAAGACTTCGCTCAGTGGGTGAACACCCTGCCGCAGCTGATACAATGGGGATTAACGTAACAAAAATGCGTTATATTGGCGTTATGTTATCTGGTGTTTTTGGAGGGTTAGGTGGTGCAGTATATGCACAAACAATCACACTTGATTTTAGCCACTCTACAATTACAGGACAAGGCTTTATGGCATTAGCTGCAATGATTTTTGGAAAATGGCATCCACTTGGTGCAATGGGCGCTGCACTATTCTTTGGATTCGCTCAAAGTTTAAGTATTGTTGGTGGAGATATTCCTTTCTTAAAGGATATTCCAAGTGTTTATTTACTTATTGCTCCATACGTATTAACAATTTTAGCTCTTGCTGGATTTATAGGGCGTGCAGATGCACCAAAGGCAAGTGGAATTCCTTATATTAAGGGACAAAGATAGGTTTAGCAAAAGGCTCCGAATCATTCGGGGTCTTTTGTTTATTAGAAAGCTTTCTTAATAGATGGAAGAACCATTTTTTTTTAATCCATCGGATGAACTATGCGCTAAGCTATTTTTAAACGGTAAATACTTGTAGGACATTATCTATAACATGTATAGTAAGAATAACTTCATAACAAAATAGTAAAAGAAAGCTAAAGGAGGATTGGCTATGTCTGTTGCAAATGAAATGGTTATTAAGACTGAAGGATTTACGTTACATATAGTAAAAACCAATAAATATAAAACCAATACACTTGTATGGAAAATGAAAGCCCCCTTGAATGCCGAAACAGTAACTCTTCGTGCACTTCTATTGAATGTATTACAAAGTAGTACAAAAAAGTATCCAACAACTACAGCATTACGAACATATCTAGATGATTTATATGGTGCAGGCTTCTTTGTTGATTTAGCAAAGAAGGGAGAACAACATATTATGTCGTTTTCAATTGATATTGCAAATGAAAAGTTTCTTAAGGATTCCACCCCACTCCTTCAAAAAGGTATAGATTTTTTAGCAGAGGTATTATTGAATCCAAACATTGAGAATGAAAGCTTTCATCAAGAAACAGTTGAGAAAGAGAAACGCATCTTAAAGCAAAGAATCCAATCCATTTATGATGATAAAATGCGTTACTCGAATGTTCGATTAGTGGAGGAAATGTGTAAGGGTGAACCTTATGCACTCGATGCAAACGGAATAGCATCTAAAGTAGAAGAGATTACACCGCAAAATCTATTTGATTATTATAAAAAAGCAATAAGTGAAGATGAACTACATTTATACATCATTGGTGATGTGAATGAAAATGAAGTAGAAACATTTTGTAGGAACCTCCAGTTTGAAAATCGTTCACCTATTCAACTAGAACGTAAAGAAGGAAGTAATGTTAAAGAAGTAAAAGAAATTAAGGAAAAACAAGATGTAAAACAAGGAAAGCTGAATATCGGATATCGTACAAACGTCCATTTTGGCGATCAAGATTATTTTGCACTCCAAGTATTCAATGGGATTTTTGGAGGGTTTTCACATTCAAAGTTATTTATTAATGTACGTGAAAAAGCTAGTTTAGCCTATTATGCCGCGAGTAGGTTAGAAAGCCATAAAGGATTATTGATGGTAATGAGCGGAATAGAAGCAAAAAATTATGATCAAGCAATAACCATCATAAGAGAACAGATGGACGCGATGAAAAAAGGTGATTTCACAGATCAAGAAATCGAGCAAACAAAAGCAGTTATTAATAATCAGCTCCTTGAAACGACAGATACATCTAGGGGATTGGTTGAAATTCTTTATCATAACGTAATCGCCAATCAAAATTTTACTGTGGATGATTGGATTCAAGGGATAAATAAAATTTCAAAACAGGATATTATTGATGTTGCGAAAAAAATTGAATTAGATACAATCTATTTTCTAACTGGATTGGAGGGAAATGGAGAATGAAGAAAATTGCTTTTGACCAATTGAAGGAAACACTTTATCATGAAAAAATGGAAAATGGGTTAAACGTTTATATATTACCGAAGCAAGGGTTTAGCAAAACCTTTGCAACTTTTACGACTAAATATGGTTCAATTGATAATGACTTTGTTCCGTTGAATTCAACTGAATATAATCATGTTCCAGATGGAATTGCTCACTTTCTTGAGCATAAACTATTTGAAAAAGAAGATGGCGATGTGTTTCAGCAATTTAGTAAACAAGGTGCATCTGCCAACGCTTTTACGACCTTTAATCGGACTGCCTATCTGTTTTCGAGTACATCTAATGTGGAAAAGAATCTAGAAACCTTAATCGATATGGTACAGAGTCCATATTTTACAGAAAAAACAGTAGAGAAAGAAAAAGGGATTATTGGTCAGGAAATAACCATGTATGATGATAATCCTGATTGGCGCTTATATTTTGGGGTAATAGAAAATATGTATCAGCATCATCCCGTAAAAATTGATATTGCTGGAACGATTGAATCAATTTCCCATATTACAGATCAGCTACTATATGAATGTTACAATACATTTTACCATCCGAGTAATATGCTTTTATTTGTAGTTGGTCCCGTTGATCCTGATCAAATCATGAATCTTATTCGAGATAATCAAAATAAGAAAGATTATAAGGATATGTCGGAAATCAAGCGTCGTTTCGAAGATGAACCATCTAGCGTTGCTGAGAAAAAGAAGGTTCTACAAATGAATGTTCAAACACCTAAATGTCTGGTAGGAGTAAAAGCTTGTGATGTGGCACAAAGTGGAAAAGAAATGCTGAAAAATGAGCTGACGATTAATTTATTATTAGACATCCTTTTTGGAAAAAGCTCAAAGAGCTATTATGAACTATATAATGAAGGATTAATTGATGAAACGTTTTCATATGATTACACACAGGAAGAGGGTTTTGGTTTTTCAATGGTTGGTGGAGATACCGAAAAGCCTGATGAACTTTCAGAACGTATACAATCGATTATGATGGAAGCGAAAAGTGGGAATTATTTAACGGAAGAATCCCTAGAAAGAACGAAGAAGAAAAAAATAGGTGGATTTTTACGTCAATTAAATTCACCTGACTATATTGCGAATCAGTTTACAAGGTATTCATTTAATGAAATGAATCTTTTTGATGTTGTACCGACATTAGAAGAGATTACTTTTAATGATTTAAAAAAATCAGCAGAGCAGTTTTTTGAAGAAGATCGCTTTACCGTTTGTCAGGTAATACCAAATAAATAAAAGGTTAAAAAAGTAAATGAGAAACTCGGAGATTCCGGGTTTTTCTATTTTGTTTGTTCTAAAATGGAAAAACTTATTGAATTGGAAATACTATTAAAATTTCAGGAAGATATGTCTTTTTATTAAAAAGGAGTATTGCTTTGAATAGGAGAGGATAGATAAATGAAGAAATATGCACTTATAACTGGTGCAAGTGGGGGAATTGGTTCG
Source organism: Heyndrickxia oleronia (assembly GCF_017809215.1). Taxonomy (GTDB): domain Bacteria; phylum Bacillota; class Bacilli; order Bacillales; family Bacillaceae_C; genus Heyndrickxia; species Heyndrickxia oleronia. Next base: position 3,081,250 of record NZ_CP065424.1, on the reverse strand, counting down.
GAAACAGCTCACACAATGGCTAAAGAAGGCTGGAACTTATACTTACATTATAACCACAATAAAGAGGCGATGGAGAGACTATTAGCCGAGCTTTCAATATATAATCTAGAACTAATTCCGATTCAAGCAGATCTATCTACTGACTCAGGGATTGATAAGCTATTGAATAATATTTTTCATATTGATGCGATTTGTTATGTAAGTGGAATATCCCATTACGGGCTTTTTGTGGATACTGATGACCAAATCATTGAAAAAATGTGGAAAATACATGTACATGCACCAATGGTTATTATAAAAAAATTATTACCAAAATTAATGAAAAATGAACAATCCTATGTTGTTCTTGTTAGTTCAATATGGGGACAAACGGGTGCTTCATGTGAGGTAATCTATTCAACTGCTAAAGGAGCTCAAATCTCTTTTGTAAAAGCACTAAGTAAAGAGGTTGCACAAAGTGGTGTAAGAATTAATGCAGTAGCACCGGGTGCTGTTAATACACAAATGATGGGGATATTTTCAGAAGATGAAAAAATAGCACTGGAAGAGGAAATTCCAATGGGAAGACTTGCGAATCCATGTGAAATTGCTGAAACTATCCAATTCCTTCTTTCAGAAAAGGCCTCATATATTACTGGTCAGGTTTTGGCAGTAAATGGGGGCTGGTATACATAATAATAAATGAATAAAACCTCCGTTCTCAGAACAAAATAACATCGTACTTAATTTAAGGAGGTTGAAAGTATGTCAGTGTTAGAAAGCTGGGATCAATGGAAAGACTTTCTTGGTGATCGGTTAAATCAAGCGAAGCAACAAGGAATGTCTCAGGAAACAATTAACCAACTAGCTGAACAGGTTGGAGATTACCTAGCACAACAGGTAGATCCTAAAAATGAACAGCAACGAGTACTTTCTGATTTATGGTCCGTTGCATCACAAGAAGAACAACAAGCCATTGCAAATGTTATGGTTAAGCTTGTCCAAAATAATGGAACACATTAATTGCTGTAAACGCTGAGGGGAAAACACCCCTCTTTTTTTACATCCAAAAATGTCTAAAATTGTATAAAGAACTGTAAAAATCCTCTTATATAGTAAAAATAAACGATTTTTTATCGAAACATGGCTAGTTTTTCCTTTCATCTTATAGAGAAATCATTTATTATAGAAGCTAACGGATATAGAATAATGTCGTGGTGGGGAGTTTATGAATCGTAAAGAATGGTATTTAGAATATGAAATTCAAATAAACCGCCCAGGTCTTTTAGGGGATATTTCTTCATTACTAGGTATGCTATCAATTAATATTATTAGCATTAATGGTGTTGATGATGGTAGAAGGGGCCTGCTTTTATTAGTAAAAAGTGAAGAACAAATTGCAAGATTAGAATCTATCTTAGCTACAATGGAAACCATTAAAGTAACGAAAATTCGCGAACCAAAATTAAGAGATAAACTTGCGGTTCGGCATGGTCGATATATACAAAGAGATGCCGACGATAAAAAAACCTTTCGATTTATCAGGGATGAATTAGGTTTGCTTGTCGATTTTATGGCAGAGTTATTTAAGCAAGAAGGACATAAGTTGATTGGTATTCGGGGAATGCCACGTGTAGGGAAAACAGAATCAGTAGTTGCTGCAAGTGTTTGTGCAAGTAAAAAATGGTTATTTGTTTCATCTACATTGTTAAAACAAACGATACGAAATCAATTAATTAAAGATGAATATAGTTCAAATAATATATTTATATTGGATGGAATAGTTTCTACACAGAGAGCTGATGAACGTCACTGGCAGCTTGTTCGGGAAATTATGCGTTTACCTGCAGTTAAGGTAATCGAACATCCTGATATATTTGTTCAGAACTCAGAATACTCATTAGAGGATTTTGACTATATTATAGAACTGCGTGACAATCCGGAACAAGAAATTACATATGAAGTAATACAGAAAAATAACTTTTTTAGTGATTCGGGTTTTGGTGGATTTGATTATTAGATTGGCAGGTGTTCAGGTGTGACAGAATTAGGAAGTCGCTTGAAAGAAGCAAGACAAGCGAAAGGACTTAGTTTAGATGATTTACAGGAAATCACCAAAATACAAAAACGCTATTTAAAAGGGATCGAAGAAGGAAATTATGATATGATGCCTGGAAAGTTTTATGTTCGGGCATTTATTAAACAATATGCAGAGGCAGTTGGATTAGAAACTGAACAGATTTTTGAAGAATATAAACGGGAAGTACCTGATGTTTACAATGAAGACTTACCAGAGCAAATTTCTCGTGTACAATCAAGAAAAACAGTTGCACCTAGTACTTCAAAAATGTTAGACATTTTTCCAAAAATACTTGTTGCTGTTTTTATTATTGCTGCAATTGCTCTTGTTTATTATTTAGTTACTAATTTCGCTGGTTCTGGTTCAAAGGATAAGCTGGGTAACTCAAAGGATACACCAATAGAAACACAGCCAGTGAAAGAAAAAAATAAACCGGTAGCACAGGATAAAGAAGATAAAACGAAAGATAATACTACTCAAGATAAAAATGATAACAATCAAAATGATGCAAACAAAAAAGATGAAGAAGATAAAAAAGCAGAAACTCCTGCCCAGGAAGTAAAAGTGATATCTGCTAGTGGGAGAAATTCTACTTATCAATTAGTGAATAGTGAAAAATTTGAAGTGAAATTAGTTTCAACTGGACGTACATGGGTAAACATGAAGAATGGCCAAGGTCATTCATTCTTCCAAGGAACATTAGAAGAAGGAAAGAGTCAAGCTGTTGATTTTTCAAATGAAACTGAAGCATATCTAGTTATTGGTAATGCTACCCAAACTGAAATTTACATAAATGATCAAAAGCTAGAGTTTGCCGTTCCACCTAGTGAAAGTACCAGTCAAAATATAACAATTCAATTTGAAAAAACTAAAACTGAATAGTCATCGATTGATGGCTATTTTTCTGGAGGAAAGATTCGTGAATTTACCAAATAAAATTACTGTATTACGAGTTTGTTTAATACCAATATTTGTGATTATTATGGTAGCACCGTTTGATTGGGGTACTATAAACTTATTAAGTGCTGAGATGCCTGTTACCCACTTTGTGGCTGCATTAATCTTTATTGTAGCTTCTGCGACTGATTGGGTTGATGGACATTATGCTAGGAAACTGAATTTAGTAACGAATTTAGGGAAGTTTTTAGATCCTTTAGCAGATAAATTACTAGTTTCTGCAGCATTTATTATATTAGTTGAACTTGGATTTGCTCCATCTTGGATGATCATAGTGATCATTAGTCGTGAATTTGCAGTAACTGGTTTACGAGCGATTCTAGCAGCAAGTGAAGGAGAAGTAGTAGCTGCTGCTATGCTTGGAAAAATTAAAACATGGACACAAATTGTTGCCATCGCATTATTGTTGTTACATAATTTTCCTTTTGGAGAAGGTGGATTTCCCCTTGGAATGATTGCATTATGGGTTGCATTATTTTTTACTGTTTGGTCCGGATGGGATTATTTCTATAAAAATCGCCACATTTTTGTCAATTCAAAATAAGTATCAGTGGAGGTGATTGAGATGAATGCTGAAATTATCGCTGTTGGTTCAGAGCTATTATTAGGTCAAATTGTTAATACCAATGCAAAGTTTATTTCGAAAGGCTTGGCCGAAATCGGTGTAAATGTATTCCATCATACCGTTGTAGGGGATAACCCTGAACGGTTAAAGAAAAGTATTGAAATCGCTGAACAACGAGCAGACTTAATTATTTTTACTGGTGGCCTTGGACCGACAAAAGATGATTTAACAAAGGAAACGATTGCTAAGCATCTGAATACGAAGCTTGTTCAAGACGATGAGGCTATGGATTCAATTGAAGCCTACTTTCAACGAACAAAAAGAGTGATGACAGAAAATAATAAAAAACAAGCACTGATTTTGGAAGGTGCCAAAGTATTGCCAAATGATTATGGTATGGCACCTGGGATGCTGTTACAGCAAGAAGAGCAATATTATATGCTACTTCCTGGACCTCCACATGAAATGGAACCGATGTTTACTCATTATGGTATTCTTGCGATCCAAGAAAAGATGGGAACGATTGAAAAAATCGAATCTAGAGTTTTAAGGTTTTTTGGTATTGGTGAAGCTGAGCTGGAAACTAGAGTTGAAAGTATTTTGGAACGCCAATCTAATCCAACTATTGCCCCTCTTGCAGCAAATGGTGAGGTAACGCTAAGAATTACGGCAAAACACACATCAATTGAAGAGGCGAAAAAATTAATCGATAAAACTGAGCAAGAAATTCTTCATCTTGTCGGCGATTATTTTTATGGTTATGATGAGACAACCATCATGGCTGAAGTAATTAAGCAATTGGAAAAGGAAAAACTAACGATAGCATGTGCAGAAAGTTTAACTGCTGGTTTGTTTCAATCGGAAATGGCGTCCCATTCTGGAGTCAGTTCAATTTTCAAAGGTGGAATTGTCTGTTACTCGAATGAAGCAAAAGTGAAGCTTGTTCAGGTACAAGAGAATACGATTGAACAATATGGTGCAGTAAGTCGAGAGACGGCTATTGAGCTAGCAGAAAATATTCTCCAATTACTAGATTCTGATATTGGAATTAGTTTTACAGGAGTTGCTGGGCCTGATAAGCTGGAAAATAAGCCGGCCGGTACGGTATGGATTGGAATTGCAAGAAAAAATAAACCAACTAAGACCTATTTACTAGACCTCGCAAGCAGTAGAAATGGAAATCGAGTTCGAACGGTCAAATATGGTTGTTATTATCTATTAAAAGAATTAGTATGAAGCAGAACGGTATGATTGTACCGTTCTTTTTGCTCTTTCTACCAGAGAATTGCAGAATACGAAAAATCAATTTTTAACTTTGATAGGTACTTATTTTTACATATATTTTGGTTAAAAAAAGTAATTCTAATGAAAATAACCTAAAAAAAAGACGAATAAATGTTCGTCATTTTACTTGGCAAACTATGAAAAAACGGTTATAGTAAAGATAGATTTATTAAGCAAATTTCTTTGAAATTTCTAATCATAAAGGAGGAAATTTAGTGAATGATCGTCAAGCAGCCTTAGATATGGCGTTAAAACAAATAGAAAAACAGTTTGGTAAAGGTTCAGTAATGAAACTTGGGGAACAAACTGATAGAAGAATTTCAACTGTTCCTAGTGGATCATTGGCCCTTGATGTAGCGTTAGGTGTTGGCGGATACCCAAGAGGACGTGTAATAGAAATCTATGGTCCAGAAAGCTCAGGTAAAACAACTGTTGCCCTACATGCTATTGCAGAGGTACAAGCTAAGGGTGGGCAAGCAGCGTTTATCGATGCTGAGCATGCACTAGATCCTGTATATGCCCAAAAATTAGGTGTTAATATTGATGAACTACTGTTATCTCAGCCAGATACTGGGGAGCAAGCGTTAGAAATTGCGGAAGCTCTTGTTCGTAGTGGAGCAATTGATATTATCGTTATCGATTCTGTTGCAGCACTTGTACCTAAAGCGGAAATTGAAGGTGAAATGGGTGACTCCCATGTCGGATTACAAGCACGCTTAATGTCACAGGCATTGCGTAAATTATCTGGTGCAATCAACAAGTCAAAAACAATCGCGATCTTCATTAACCAAATAAGGGAAAAAGTAGGGGTTATGTTCGGGAATCCTGAAACGACTCCTGGCGGCCGTGCACTTAAGTTTTATTCATCTGTACGTCTTGAGGTTCGTCGTGCAGAACAGTTGAAACAAGGAAATGATATTGTTGGAAATAAAACAAAAGTAAAAGTAGTAAAAAATAAAGTGGCACCACCTTTCCGCGTTGCAGAAGTAGATATTATGTATGGTGAAGGAATTTCTAAAGAAGGCGAAATCATTGATATGGCTTCTGAATTAGATATCGTTCAAAAAAGTGGATCATGGTATTCTTATAATGATGAACGTTTAGGTCAAGGTCGGGAAAATGCGAAGCTATTCCTTAAGGAAAATCCTGAATTGCGCAATGAGGTTATGATGAAAATACGCGATCATTATGGATTAGATGATCAAAAAACTGCCCCTGCTGAGGAAGAGCAAGAGGAATTTGATATTTAAATCATTGTTCTCTCCTAAAAAAGTGTTCTCATAAAAGTGAAATTTTTCTAGCTGACTATCTAGATTTAAAAATCTAAATAAGAATGAAAAGTAAATTTATAGAACGAAAAATATATAGCAAAGTCACTTCATTTATTGATGGCTTTGCTTTTTCTATTGTTTAGGATGACTAGTTTCATTGAATTAATATAGTAGGTTTAGTGGCCCAATAATAGATTGACAAGAAATAATACATACTATCAAAACAAATATAATGTTTCTTTCCTTCCTTTATAAAAAAATGATCAGTTTAAATAAAGCACAAACAGTTGGACAACTTTACATAAAATGTTAATCACGTTGGATAAGTCCTTGACAATAAAATGACACAACTATAAAATTAATATGTATAATTTTATTTTTTTAAAATTTGATTTTTAAGCCCTAGCGCTGTATATTGAAACCTATGTAACAATGTAGCAGCCGACATGTTTGAGACATGATAAAAGTTCATAGCAAGGGGAGGTGAAATAATGGAATTATTAAGTGTAATCATCTCCATTTTGCTTGGCCTCGTCGGTGTAGTTGTTGGCTATCTTTTACGCAAATCCATAGCTGAAGCAAAAATAACAGGAGCAAAAAATGCAGCAGAGCAAATTTTAGAAGATGCAACTCGTGATGCTGAAAACTTGAAAAAAGAAGCCCTGTTAGAAGCGAAGGATGAAAATCATAAGCTTCGTACTGATATTGAACGTGAACTTCGTGAACGAAGAAATGAATTGCAAAAACAAGAAAATCGATTATTGCAAAAGGAGGAGAACCTCGATCGTAAGGATGAATCACTTGACAAGCGTGAAGCAACACTTGAAAAGAAAGAGGACTCTCTAAATTTCAGACAACAACATATTGAAGAGATGGAAAGCAAAGTGGATGAGATGGTACAGAAACAGAAGTCTGAATTAGAACGTATCTCTAGCCTTACCCGCGATGAAGCAAAAGCAATTATTATTCAAAAAGTTGAAAATGAGCTTTCACATGATTTAGGAATGATGATTAAAGAAAGCGAAAATCGTGCGAAAGAAGAAGCGGATAAAAAGGCGAAAAATATCCTTTCTCTTGCCATTCAGCGTTGTGCTGCAGAACATGTTGCTGAAACAACAGTTTCTGTAGTAAACTTACCGAATGATGAAATGAAAGGGCGAATTATCGGTCGTGAAGGACGGAATATTCGAACATTAGAAACGTTGACTGGAATCGACCTTATCATAGATGATACGCCAGAGGCGGTAATCCTTTCAGGTTTTGATCCGATTCGTAGAGAAACGGCTCGTATTGCATTAGAGAAGCTAGTTCAAGACGGACGCATCCATCCAGCACGAATTGAAGAAATGGTGGATAAAGCAAGAAGAGAAGTAGACGAACATATTCGTGAAATTGGTGAACAAACTACCTTTGAAGTGGATGTACATGGACTTCATCCAGATTTAATTAAGATATTAGGTCGAATGAAATTCCGTACTAGCTATGGTCAAAATGTCCTTAAGCATTCAATTGAAGTTGCTCATCTCTCAGGGCTTCTGGCAGCCGAGCTAGGAGAAGACGCAAGATTAGCTCGTCGTGCAGGATTGCTTCATGATATTGGAAAAGCTGTCGATCATGAAGTAGAGGGAAGCCATGTAGAAATTGGTGTTGAATTAGCGACGAAATATAAGGAACATCCTGTTGTTATTAACAGTATTGCTTCTCACCATGGTGATACTGAGCCAACATCCATTATTTCTGTATTAGTTGCAGCAGCAGACGCGTTATCAGCTGCTAGACCTGGTGCACGAAGTGAAACACTAGAGAATTATATTCGAAGACTTGAAAAGCTTGAGGAAATCTCAGAATCCTATGAAGGTGTAGATAAATCATTTGCGATTCAAGCTGGTAGAGAAGTAAGGATCATGGTGAAACCAGAACAAATTAATGATCTTGAAGCACATCGCTTAGCGCGAGATATTCGTAAGCGAATCGAGGGTGAACTAGATTATCCAGGTCATATAAAAGTAACAGTGATACGTGAAACAAGGGCTGTTGAATATGCAAAATAAAGCGGTGTACTCTACACCGCTTTATTTTTGTTTATGGCTCTTTTCTCATTTAAGTAAAGTTTTAACTAATAACTATTGGCTGAAGATCACTGCGCCCTTCATTTCATTGAGAAAAGTGCTGCAAACTTCATAAGAATCGCTGAATCTTTTAGGGGGTAAAAGCCGTCAGCTGGGCTTTTACAAAAGCAATAAACTATACGAAAACAGCCTAGTTTTTATGCTAAGGGAATTTTAGGTCTTTGTTATAAATACAAATGTACTGCTATAATGTAAATGTAAACATCATAAATGATTGAGTTGTACAAATAAATTGTACATCAACAGCTAGAAAGGGAAAAAATTATGAAGATTTTATTTGTTGGGGATGTTGTAGGTTCCCCAGGCCGTGAAATGATTACAGAGTACTTACCGAAATTAAAATCAAAATATCGTCCAGAGTTAACTATTGTGAATGGTGAAAATGCTGCCGGTGGAAGAGGAATTACTGAGAAAATATATAAGCAATTTCTTAATGATGGGGCAAATGCTGTGACATTAGGGAATCATTCATGGGACAACAAGGATGTATTTGAATTTATTGATGCAGCTAAATCAATTGTAAGACCTGGGAACTTCCCAAAAGGAACACCAGGTACAGGGTTAACTTTTGTAAAGTCAGGTGGGGTAGAGGCAGCTGTTATTAGTCTACAAGGAAGAACATTTCTTCCTGCTATCGATTGTCCATTCGAAACTGCAGAAGAGCTAATCAATCAAGCGAAAAATAAAACCAATATTATTTTTGTAGATTTTCACGCAGAAGCTACTAGTGAAAAACAAGCAATGGGCTGGTTTTTGGATGGGAAGGTGACTGCAGTCATTGGAACACATACCCATGTTCAAACAGCAGACAATCGTATTTTACCGAATGGAACAGCATATTTAACTGATGTTGGAATGACTGGTCCATATGATGGGATATTAGGAATGGAGCGGGGAGCTGTAATTAAAAGATTTTTAACTAGTCTTCCTGTTAGGTTTGAGGTACCGAAAGATGGAAGAAAGCAATTGAGTGCCTGTCTAATAGATGTGGATAACAAGACTGGAAAAGCAAGAAAAATAGATACTTTGCTTATAAATGATGACCATTTATTTATAGCTGAATAAAAAATAATCAAAAGTATAGCAAAGAGACAAAAAGAAAATAAAAATCCTCCTTTTTTTCGAACAAGCCGGAATACAAACGAATTTTAGTGAATATAGTAGCAATGGAATGATTATACCAGGATTGTTCACTTTCGAATGGACATTCGGTATTGGGAAAATACAAGGAGGAGAAGAAATGGAAATATTAAAAGTTTCAGCAAAGTCTAATCCTAATTCTGTAGCTGGTGCACTTGCCGGTGTTCTTCGTGAGAGAGGTGGAGCAGAGATTCAAGCTATCGGTGCGGGGGCATTGAACCAAGCGGTGAAGGCGGTAGCGATTGCCAGAGGATTTGTCGCACCTAGTGGTGTTGATTTAATTTGTATCCCAGCTTTCACTGATATTCTAATCGAGGGAGAAGAACGGACGGCAATCAAGCTAATTGTGGAGCCAAGATAATCGCATAAACTTTTAATTTGAGGGCTTAGGTAACTAGGCCCTTTTATTTTGTAATTTTTAAAATCGACTAATGGTCCCGGTCATTAATCCAAATTAGCAGGATGCGTATAAACCTTCTTTTTTTGACCTTTTTTCGACAATATGACAGCAGTATTGTGTTCAAATAGAAAAGGCTTTATACTAGAATAATGTGCATATAAATAATTATAATGGAAATGAAATGCAAGAATCTCATTAAATTATAGAATTTATTAATAAGAGAAAGGGGATCTCCATGAACGAAAAGCAACGCTTAGAGGGACAACAAATCAAAACAGCTACTCCTGCGGACAAAAAATCCGAAAAGGATTATAGCAAATACTTTCAATCTGTTTACATCCCACCGAATTTAAAAGAGGCAAAAAGACGTGGGAAAGAAGAAGTAAAATATGAAAAAGACTTTCATATTTCTGAAGAATTTAAAGGAATGGGCAACGGTAAAAAATTCTATATTCGTACTTATGGTTGCCAAATGAATGAGCATGATACAGAAGTTATGGCAGGTATATTTATGCAGCTAGGGTATGAGCCTACTGATTCTGTCGATGATGCCAATGTTATTCTACTTAATACTTGTGCTATACGTGAAAATGCTGAAAATAAAGTATTCGGTGAAATCGGTCATTTGAAACCGTTAAAGCTTGAAAAGCCTGATCTCTTAGTGGGTGTATGTGGATGTATGTCTCAGGAAGAATCAGTTGTAAATAAGATTCTTGAAAAGCACCATCATGTAGACATGATTTTTGGTACCCACAATATCCATCGTTTACCACAAATTTTAAAAGAAGCTTATATGTCTAAGGCAATGGTTGTTGAAGTTTGGTCCAAGGAAGGCGATGTCATCGAAAATCTTCCTAAAGTTCGAAAGGGCCAAATTAAAGCATGGGTTAATATTATGTACGGCTGTGATAAATTCTGTACATACTGTATTGTCCCTTATACTCGTGGGAAAGAACGTAGTCGACGCCCAGAGGATATCATTCAAGAAGTACGTCATTTAGCTGCACAGGGGTATAAAGAGATTACACTCTTGGGACAAAATGTTAATGCGTACGGAAAAGATTTTGAGGATATCAATTATGGTCTTGGTGATTTAATGGATGAACTTCATAAAATCGACATTCCAAGAATCCGTTTTACAACGAGCCATCCGCGCGATTTCGATGACCGTTTAATTGAGGTGTTAGCGAAAAAAGGGAACTTAGTTGAGCATATTCATTTACCAGTTCAATCTGGATCAAGTGCGATGCTAAAAATAATGGCTCGAAAATATACAAGAGAACGTTATTTGGAGCTTGTTGGAAAAATTAAAAAGGCGATCCCAGATGTGGCATTATCAACAGATATTATTGTTGGATTTCCTAATGAAACAGAAGAACAATTTGAAGAAACGATGTCATTATATCGTGAAGTTGGCTTTGAAATGGCCTATACATTCATTTATTCACCAAGAGAAGGAACACCTGCTGCCAAAATGAAGGATAATGTTCCAATGGAAGTTAAAAAGGAACGACTTCAACGACTAAATGCATTAGTAAACGAAATGTCTCGTGCAGCATTAGAAAAGTATAAAGGTCAAGTAGTCGAAGTACTAGTTGAAGGTGAAAGTAAAAATAATCCTGATGTTTTAGCTGGATATACAAGAAAGAATAAATTGGTTAACTTTATTGGACCAAAATCAGCTATTGGAAAACTAGTAAATGTAAAAATCACAGATGCTAAAACTTGGTCTTTAAATGGGGAAATGATTGAAGAATTAGAAGTGGTAGAGGTGAAATAAATGAAACGATATACAAAAGATGAAATTGTTGAACGTGCAAAAGAAATTGCAAAAATGATTAGTGAAACAGAAGAGGTAGACTTTTTCAAGAGGGCTGAAGCTCAAATTAACGAAAACCAAAAGGTTCGTGAAATGATTGCAAGTATTAAAAGCTTACAAAAACAAGCAGTAAACTTCCAACACTATGGAAAGTCAGAAGCTCTAAAAATGGTAGAAGCCAAGCTTGAAAAGATTGAAAATGAATTAGATGAAATCCCAATTGTTCAAGAATTTAAACAATCACAAGAAGATGTAAACGACTTACTACAAATCGTTGCCGCAACAATATCAAATACAGTAACAGACGAAATAATCACCTCAACAGGAGGAGACTTATTATCCGGAGAAACTGGGTCAAAAATAAAAAATAGTACGCCAGGAAGCTGCGATTAAAAAAGGGGTCAGACCCCATACAATCAATCCGTATAGAGATAGCTTTTTCTATACTAATTATTGTGTGGTGGGGTCAGACCCCCTTTTTTACGTTATAATATTTGAAAATTATAAATAGCCTTCGAGATGGAATCTGTCTTATTTTGTCAATCCCTTTATTATTTGCTACTTATGCGCCTAGAACATAAACAAGGCATTTACATATAATGAAATAACCTATAAACAGTATTAGTAATGACTCTACTTTACATCTTCTCACCTAGTTGTATATCGAAAACTATGCAACTATGATTCACCAGAACAACTGAAAATATTCGCACCATAGATGAATGCCATGCATAGGATGAAATGAAAATAAATGAGGAGGTTTCGCTCGAATGGCAGAATACAGAGAAATAATAACAAAAGCAGTCGTAGCGAAAGGACGTAAATTTACACAGTCCAATCATACGATATGCCCACCGCATCATCCATCGAGCATATTAGGTTGCTGGATTATAAATCATAAGTATGAAGCGAAGAAGACAGATAAAAAGGTTGAAGTGTTCGGTTCATACGATATAAATGTCTGGTATTCCCACAGTGATAATACAAAAACATCTGTTGTCACAGAAAAAGTGGATTATCGCGATATTGTGAAGCTAAATTATCGTGACCCTGATTTTCTTGATGATAGGGAAGTTGTAGCAAGAGCCTTACAGCAACCTAATTGTATCGAAGCAGTAATTTCCCCAAATGGAAATAAAGTGATAGTCAATGTTGAAAGAGAATTCCTTGTTGAGGTTATTGGAGAAACAAAGGTTTGTGTTGCTATTCATCCTGATGGCTGTGATTGTGAAGATGAATGGGAAGACGAATTAGATGAAGAATTTGAAGAATTAAATCCGGACTTTTTAGTTGGAGCTGAAGAGGAGTAGGTTTATATACCTTATATGGGATTTGAAAAGTAGGCTAGGAGAAATTCTCCTAGTTTTTTCTTTGTTCCAGAAACTATTTTAGTCAGTTCCTTTGATCATTTTATTTTCATTACATACAAAAATTAGAGTAATATGTTTGTCAGACGGCTAAGGTACATGACATTTGCATCATTCTTATATATCTAAGGATGATTTTCCAACATACTTCCATGCTGAAATTTGCAAGATTATGTTATAATATGAGAATCAAATAGATAGATGCACGGAAAGGGTTTTGTCGATAATGAGTCAATATACGCCGATGATTCAACAATATTTACAAGTAAAGGCAGATTATCAGGATGCCTTTTTATTTTTTCGATTAGGTGATTTCTATGAAATGTTTTTCGATGATGCGGTTAAGGCATCCCAGGAGCTAGAAATTACACTAACAAGTCGTGATGGTGGCAGTAGTGAACGTATTCCTATGTGTGGGGTGCCATATCACGCAGCTAGCAATTATATTGATATTTTAATAGAAAAAGGCTTTAAAGTAGCAATTTGTGAGCAGGTGGAAGATCCCAAGAAAACAAAAGGGATGGTAAAACGAGAAGTAGTTCAATTGATAACACCTGGAACGAAAATGGATGGAAAAGGTTTAGTCGAAAAGGAGAACAACTATATTGCTTCTATTTCTGATTTTGAAGGTTCATTCGGTATTGCCTATACCGATCTATCCACGGGTGAAAATCATGTATCCCTTATAACAAGTAGCTTTGATCTAGTACTTAATGAAATGGCGACAATTGGGGCAAAAGAGATTGTTGTACATTCACAGTTCAAAGACAACTATCAAAAGCAATTAATTGAACGGATCCATGCAACGATTTCTATCGAGGATGATCTAACTGAAAAAATGGATTATCAAAATCTACTTTCAGACATTTCAAATCAAGAAATGAGAATATCGATTATTCGTTTACTTAATTATTTATTCCGTACTCAGAAAAGAAGCTTAGATCATCTTCAGCCTGTATCTGAAGTTGAGATTAATCAATTTATGAAAATCGATTATTTCTCAAAACGTAACTTAGAAATAACAGAAACGATTCGGTCTAAGGGGAAAAAAGGTTCATTGCTTTGGTTATTAGATGAAACGATGACAGCGATGGGCGGTAGATTGTTAAAGCAATGGTTAGATCGACCATTAATTGATCAAAAGGAAATTGAACGAAGACAGCAATTGGTCGAAACATTGATTGAACGCTTTTTTGAGCGCCAGGATTTAAGAGAGAAATTAAAAGAAGTGTACGACTTAGAAAGATTAGCAGGTCGGGTGGCTTTTGGAAATGTGAATGCACGTGATTTAATTCAATTGAAATATTCCTTGCAACAGATTCCTATCATTCGTCAAATTCTCGCTCAAATGAATATTGAAAATGGCAAGATTGTTGAGAGTTTGGATCCTTGTGAAGAATTAACGGATCTTTTAGAAAGGGCGATTATTGATAATCCTCCACTATCCATTAAAGAAGGTGGAATCATACAGGATGGGTATCATCAAGAGCTCGATCAATATCGTGATGCAAGCAGAAATGGTAAAAATTGGTTAGCTGCACTGGAACAAGAGGAAAGAGTGAAGACAGGAATTAAATCCTTGAAAATTGGCTATAATCGTGTATTTGGATACTATATAGAGGTAACAAAGTCTAATTTACACCTATTAGAAGATGGACGATATGAAAGAAAACAAACATTAGCCAATGCAGAACGATTTATTACTCCGGAATTGAAGGAAAAAGAAACGTTAATTTTACAAGCAGAGGAAAAAAGTGTAGAACTTGAATATGATTTATTTGTGCAAGTTCGGGAGTTTGTCAAAGAGTTTATTCCACGACTACAAAATCTAGCCAAAGCAGTAAGTGAAATTGATTGTCTTCAATGTTTTGCTACAATTAGTGAAGCGCGACACTATGTAAAGCCTAAATTTAACCATGAAAGAAAGATTGTCATCAAAGAAGGACGTCATCCAGTTGTTGAAAAAGTCATGAATGCACAGGAATATGTTCCAAATGATTGTTTAATGGATTCAGATCGTGAATTATTATTAATAACCGGTCCAAATATGTCAGGTAAAAGTACATATATGAGACAAATTGCTTTGACTTCCATTCTTGCACAAATCGGATGCTATGTACCAGCAAGTGAAGCCATCTTACCAATATTTGATCAAGTCTTCACGCGAATTGGGGCAGCAGATGATTTGATCTCGGGACAAAGTACATTTATGGTTGAAATGTTAGAGGCTAAAAATGCGATTACTAATGCAACAAAGGACAGTCTTATTTTATTCGATGAAATTGGTCGTGGAACATCTACCTATGATGGGATGGCACTTGCACAGGCAATCATTGAATATATTCATTCGCGTATTGGTGCAAAAACATTATTTTCGACACATTACCATGAATTAACGATTTTGGATGAATCTCTAAAACAGTTGAAGAATGTTCATGTAAGTGCGATAGAACAAAATGGGAATGTAGTCTTTTTACACAAGATAAAAGAAGGGCCAGCTGATAAAAGTTATGGTATTCATGTCGCTCAATTAGCGGAATTACCAGCTGAATTAATTAAGCGTGCAAATGAAATTTTAAGTCAATTAGAGAATCAAGATTCTCAGGAAACATCCACCCCGATTAAGCAAAAAAATCAGTCTTCGGAGCAATTGTCCTTTTTCGAGGTGCCAGAGTCTAAGCCAAAACAAGATGTATCCTCAAAAGAGAAAAAAATTGTTGACGAGTTAAAAAATATAAATCTATTAGAAATGAATCCATTACAAGCAATGAATACTCTTTATGAGTTGCAAAAAAAATTAAAGGGTTAGGAGGTGCTCCCTTTGGGGAAAATCATTCAATTAGATGATGTCCTATCCAATAAAATCGCTGCAGGAGAAGTGGTAGAAAGACCGGCATCTGTTGTTAAGGAGCTTGTTGAAAATGCAATTGATGCAAAGAGCTCAGTCATTGAAATAGAAATAGAAGAGGCAGGATTAAGCAAAATTCGAATAATCGATAATGGATCAGGGATTGATGAGGAAGACGTTCCTCTCGCTTTTGAGCGTCATGCAACAAGTAAAATAAAAGATGAAAATGATCTATTTCGAATCAAGACACTAGGATTTAGAGGAGAAGCACTTCCAAGTATTGCTTCAGTTTCTCATTTGGAAATGGTGACCGCTACAGACAATCATCCAGGTTCAAAGATTGTCATTGACGGTGGAAGAGTAACAACACGAGAAAAAGCACCAAGTCGCCGTGGAACAGATATTACCATTTCGGATTTATTCTATAATACTCCTGCTCGCTTAAAATATATGAAAACCATTCATACTGAGCTAGGTAATATTACAGATGTTGTCAACCGTTTGGCATTAGCACATCCGGAGGTCTCTATTAGGCTTCGTCATAATGAACGAATGTTGCTACAAACGAACGGGAACGGAGATGTACGTCAAGTACTTGCGGCAATATATGGGGTAAATATTGCAAGGAATATGATCCCCATCAAAGCTAGTTCATTAGATTTTCAATTAGAAGGTTATATTTCTATGCCTGAAATTACAAGAGCGTCAAGAAACTATATATCTACAATGATTAATGGGCGCTTTATCAAAAATTATTCACTTGTAAAGGCTATTCAAGAAGGATATCATACATTACTGCCAATTGGACGCTTTCCCATAGTGCTACTCTCAATTCAGATGGATCCGATATTAGTAGACGTGAACGTTCATCCAGCTAAGCTTGAAGTCAGACTTAGCAAAGAACAGGAATTAAATCAACTAGTATCTGAAACGATAAAAGCAGCCTTTAAGAAAAAGGAGCTAATTCCTAGTGGATTTGCTCCTGTAAAAAAACAAAAGATACAAGCTGAACAAACGATCATGCAGTTGGATCATTTACCAGAGAGAATAGTGAATCGGCCTGAAACGGTTAAATCAGAACGACCTCCAACCTATCAAACGAATGAATTACCAGTTGATGAAGTGAAACAAATCGTTGAATCAAATAAACCGGAATTTAACAATGAGGAGTCCATTCTTCCCGAAGAACCACTATTACCGGAAGTGATCGAAGAAAAAATTGAGGATTATGATGAGCATTATGAATTTCCAGCCGAACAGGATATTTCACCAGACTCTCCAAGGGTACCACCCCTATACCCTATAGGACAAATGCATGGAACGTATATATTTGCTCAAAATGATAAGGGATTATATATAATTGATCAGCATGCAGCACAGGAGAGAATTAAGTACGAATATTTCCGAGAAAAGGTAGGTCGAGTGGAAAAGGAACTTCAGGATTTGCTTGTTCCTCTTACATTCGAATATTCAACAGATGAAACGATAAAAATTCAAGAGAACCTTCATGAACTTGAGAAAGTTGGAGTTTTCTTAGAACCGTTTGGACATAATAGTTTCATTATTCGTTCCCATCCTGTTTGGTTTCCAAAAGGAGATGAGCAGGAGATTATTGAGGATATGATTGAACAGCTTTTGTCAATGAAAAAGGTTGATATTAAAAAGCTTCGGGAAGAAGCAGCGATTATGATGAGCTGTAAAGGCTCGATTAAAGCCAACCATCATTTGCGAAATGATGAAATTCAGGCTTTACTCGATTCTTTAAGAGTTTCGTCTGATCCGTTTACCTGTCCTCATGGTCGACCAATCATTATTCATTATTCCGTTTATGAAATGGAAAAAATGTTTAAACGAGTCATGTAATTTCTAGCAAGGTCAAACCATTGATATATATAGGTTTGACCTTGCTATTTTATATGATTTGACCACAAAATGACCACATTTATTGTTCAACGTTAGTTTTCCTTCATTAAATGATTTGTAAAAATTTTCTTCTGTTTTAAAGATAACTTAATGGGTATACTTCGTGGAGATGGAAAAGTGCCCCTTATTAAGGTGTGTCGTAGCGCAAAAAATAAAGTGAAACATACTAAACATTTTGTTCTATTTATTATCAAGAACCAGTAGCTTTAACCAATCCAATAATTATGAGAAGTAATCCAAATAAAATGATCCCACTTCCAAATGAAAATATAAGATCAAATACTAAAAACATAGTTCCTACAGCTTTATTTCTATAGGATTTAGCTTCATAAACAAAATAAAAAATTGCTAAAACAATCAATATAAAACCAAATAAAGATAATAATAACCAAGTCATATATGTATGCTCCAAAAATTTAAACATAGCAATAATTTTTTTAAAAAAACAGGTAATGCTCCACATTGGGAGCAAAATAGATTTTTATAGTTTAGCAAGTATCCAATCTTGAATTTCATTTATTAGATCAGCACCCACTTTTAATGTACCTAATACAGTGCCCTGTCCAATGATTTTTAATTCCGGTCCAATTTTTAATCCCTCAAAAGAATAAGTTACAGTATCTATGTGTTTCAGTGGGATTCTTGATGTGTTAATAAGTCCTTCGCTTCTTAAGTATCCATTTTCAATAAGAATTTTGTTTTTGTTCCAGGAAAACTCAGTATCTGTTTTCTTTAAAGAACTTCCGAATAAACCCATATTTAATATCCTCCAGATTGGTCTTGATGTACCTAATAATTTTATAAAACTGGAAAATAGTTGTATAGAGGGAAATAGTGGATAAGCGTCTACTGTATAAAAGGATTGGAAAATAAATGATAAATTTGTTGTATTTTTAACTAACAGTTCAGATTAAGGTTTTCGTTAAAGAAGATTATATTAAATATCCATTCAAAATTAAGGTGTGGGGGATTTACAAGAATAAAAACGTTCAATACAAACTTATAATATAGATAAAATCTTAATTCACTTCGTTAGCATGATAATTAATAAGAAAATAGCGATTTATTTTAAAAAACAATTAATTCCTTTGCACTACTTGTTTTCATTGTTATTAATCATCACTGGTGTAATTTTTTTTACTAAAAGCTTTCCATTTTCCATCCTCATATATTTCCAAAATATTTCCTGCCCCCGATATAAAGTTAATAGTCATATTGTTATCCATGTATTTTGTTATTGGTAATTCAATTTTTACCTTTATTTGAGGTCTATCCTCTAAAAAAAATACATCATAAGTAACAGCATCATAGCCTTTTCTTACTTCTTTTGCTATTAATGAATATTTTATTGTGCCTTCTAATTTCTGGGCTAATTTCATTTGTTGATAATACATCTCACGAAACTCTTTATAACTTATAACTTTTGTCTCAATTGTCAACTGTTTATTATGGTCGAACGAATACTTCTTCATTTGGGCAATTATACTTGGTAAATATATCAAAATGATGATGAGAATAATAAAACCTAGTACGATCGAAACAGTCCTTTTCACAATCTTACTCTCCTTTCCTTTTTTTATAAAAGGTACCTTCATTACTAAAAATATTCTTAAAATTTATACAATCATATTAACATAGTATTCTTAATAATCTTCAGATAAATTGCCCTAATATATCAAAACCTTTGGATAAGATGAGCCTATCTTAGTTGGTTTGATCAAGTACGGTAAAATATTAAGCAAAAACAGCGAAAAAAAGAGATATTTTTTCTTTGGTGAAGGAGATTTGTTGAAGAAGGAAATTATCCTATGTTTGTCGAAAAAGTCATACTAAATAAGATGTTTTATTATTCTTAAAGTTAATTTTAACGCTAGTTTAATTTCTTTTTTCGGAGGGGGATTGTTGCAGACATTTTTTCGATATAACTGGATGGTAAGAGAAGACTGGTATCGTTGGTGTGAAGAGTTAAGTGAAGAAGAGCTTTTGCAAAAACGTACAGGTGGTATGGGAAGTATATTTCATACACTTTTCCATATTGTTGATGTCGAGTGGAGCTGGATACGTCTATTACAAGGTAAAACTGATTTTCAGGAAAGTTTCGATAACTTTAATAGCTTGAGCAAGGTTCGAAATTTGGACGCAGAATTTCATGTAGAAGTGGAGAACTTTGTGAACAATTGGGATGCTAGTATGGAAAAACCATTTATTTTACGATACCATGCCAGATGGAAGAACTGTAACGGATACTTGGGGTGAAATTATGAGACATACGATTGCTCATGAAATTCACCATATAGGACAACTATCCATTTGGGCGAGAGAATTGGGAAGAAAGCCTGTTTCTGCAAACCTTATTTGACGGGGTCTCTCCTCTCATTCAAAAAAGTAGTTTGATATTGGATGGGTTTCAGCATTTAGATGGATTCAATATGTACTCTTGTGATTAATAGCTGGGGTTTTGGTTGATCGTTTTTACCGAAAGACTGTGATGGTAGTAATAGATATGGGACGTGGCATAGATGTTTTTATTTGCTAAATGGACGTCACAGGAGTACTCAGAATTGGCTTGCTAATGTTCCTGCTGGTGCTCTTTGGTGTCATGTCCTGCCTCCCAGTACTTTGGCCATTAATTAGCCCCCTCGTCCTTTATTAACACGTGCATATGCACGGCTAGAATAAGCAAGCAAAGGCACTATCATTTGAAACTTTTCGGAAGTTAAATCGTATAAAAGAAGAGGATAAGCAAGCAATGCAAATAAAAAAGATTTTAGAGAACGAGGTATTGTGGTATGGAGAATAAAAAATGTCTTAAATGTGGTGGTACGGAATTCGCGGAAGGCACAGATTATATGCCCATTAAACCGAACAAAATGTCTATGAGTGGTGGAAATAAAATTTACACCTTTTGTTTAAAGTGTGGGGAAGTTGATTCAATCCGTATTGAAAATACAACTATTTTCGGAAAAAAATAGATGTAATTCAAAACGGATTTGTTGACAATGGTTAGTGCAAACTTTAAAAATGGCTGGCTATTATGGAGAGTCAATGAGAATGAATGCTCATGAAACTGCATATGAAACGCGCCATGTAATTTTAGACAAGGATAAACTCTTTATTTAATAGGATTTATCCTTGTTTTTTACCAATAATAAGCTGTATTCATTGTTCTAAATTAAGGCAGTGCTCTAAAACGCGAATAAAGGGTAAATGGAAAAGTATTTCTACTTTGTCTGAAAACCAAATAAAAATTATTATATTCCATAGATTCATTTAATACAGTCTTTGAAGTTGGGGCAGGATGACCAAAGAAAAGTGACATTGGCATTTGTTTTCAAAATGAAATTGCTTAGTTTTTACTAGCAGATGAAATGTAATAAATAAATTCCATATTAGCTTTCTCATAAGCACCACCTCATTAAGGAATGTCAAATTAAAAATTACTTTCATACTTACGAGGATTTCTTCATTTAAGCTAAGCCTTGTTTTTTAAAAGGAAAAACAAAGCTTTAATAGAAAGAGAACCAGACTTTCATATCTGATTCTCTTTAAATAGTCCTGGAAGAAAAAATATGGGATAGACAAGTAAAAATAAATTAGGAATCCACCAAGATGGATCAAAGTCACTTCTTAGTACCCAAAAGGATATTGCTTGTAGACCAGAACATGATGTTAAAACTAACGATACAATAGCCATTTTACTCCATGCTGACTTTCCTTTTTTATATAAGTATAGACTTGTGAATCCAGTAATTGAAATTAGGATATCTAAAGGAAAAAATGACCAGTTCCAAGCTGAAAGTATAGGATTTTTGTAATCCTTAAAAAGATATTCATCAGGAATAATATGTAAAAAAGTTATGGTCCAATATAATATAAAACCTATATCAGTCACCCAAAAAAAATATCGTAATAATTTCATCTTTGTACTCCTTCGTATACGTAACTGATATATACGATTAGAGATTAGAAAAGGTTTCAAGTTAGTTCTATAAAAAAAGGGGAATACATAATTTGAAATTTCTTCATTCATCATTTTATATTTTCTCGATCTAAAGCAAAAGGAGGTTGTTCCATCCAATGATTCTTCATCATAATCTTAGATCCCTCACTTACGAACCGACCAATATTTGTTAATGATTTAACATACATTAGTGCAATATCACTTCTCCCATTTACGGCCAAGGAGTTTCCCATAGTCCTAATCTTCATTGAAAACATATCCACCTTGTGGAATAACATGAGTTTATCGGAAAATGGGGGGAATTCTGACTTGGTAATTAGATCATCAAGTAATGATGGAGAGGGTAAATTTTCATCATGTAGCTTCTGTATATAATGTTCCACATTTTTTTCCGTCATTCTTTTCCCTTTAATAAATAAATCTCGAATATTTTTATTCCTGGCAACTTGCGAAAATGCTGTAATTAGAGCCTTACTTGTTACATTATTTTCGATATTATCATAAAGATGGGTTATTTCTAGCGCATGTAAAGAGCGGACATCACCGATATATCCGTTTAAGAAGTGCTCAGAAGCAAATGTTGCTTTATCAGGTGTTGGAATAGTTGGAGGCTTTTTAATTAGACCTTTATTCATTAAGATGGAATTTATTTGTTCCATCAATTGCATGGTTTTGTCCATACTATCTTGAAAAAATGATTTCACATCTTCTCTATACATTAATGGGATTGCAATCATGTAAATACTTAACCCTGCTTTAGCAACATACTTTAAATAATGCACATAGAATGGATCTTCAAATAATCTTGGAGCACCTAAATTTACATCATCACTTGAAAATCCAACAGGGAGTGGAAAGCCTTCTTTTTGAAAAATTTCTGTGATTTTTGCTAGAAACTCTTTAGATAAGTTTAATGCATTGTTTAACAAATTTTCGACATCTTTATCTTCAACATTTTTTAGGTAATAGGATAATATCTGTATAGACATGCTATTTCCCATATACGTCGCCCAAAGTTTCCCCATTTCTGCAGAAGTTAATTTTTCGTTTTTTAGTTCTTTATTAGTATTTATCTGAATTGGCTTAATCGTTTCCATAAAAAAGAGGTCCCCTTATATTGTTTATTGTATAGTTTGAGCTATTGAAAGAAATGTATTCAAGGAAAAACATCAAATGAGATTACTCATTTATATTAGAATTCAAAAAGGTACTATGGAACGTTAAATAGGATATAAACAAGAGGCTGGGACAAAACCCACCTCTGAGATGAAAAAGCCGGTGAAATTTTACGACAAGTAAAATTTCACCGGCTTTGATTATTTTTTTAACAAAAATAAGGACCACTTCTGATGAAATTAAGTCACCACAACAAAATTATACAGAAAGAAGGATCCTTATGTTTAAAAATTATACCATGAATCAATTAGTTTTGCCTTTAGATTTAGAAGTAAAATTACAAAAAAATGATATTGCCTTTCATATCCATCATCTAGTTGAAAGTATTCCTCATGAAGTTTTCGAACCATTTCTGCGAAATGAGGGCTATCCTGCTTATCATCCACGCATGATGCTTAAAATTATTTTATGTGCCTACACCCAATCTGTCTTTTCAGGGCGAAAAATTGAAGCCCTATTAAAAGACAGTATCCGGATGATGTGGCTATCACAAGGGTATGAACCAAGCTACCGTACAATCAATCGATTCCGTGTTCATTCAGATGTGAAAGAATTAATTCGCCAATGTTTCGTCCAATTTCGTTGCCAATTAATCGAAGAAAAACTAATCGATCAAGAAGCAATTTTTATTGATGGTACAAAGATTGAAGCAAATGCGAATAAATTTACGTTTGTCTGGAAGAAATCGATTGAGAAATATCATCACAGTTTAATTGAAAGGTCAAACCAGCTATATAACGAGCTACTTGAGAACGAAATTATACCTGAAATTGAACGGGAAGGTGATGAACAATTATCATTGAAAGAGCTCGCTCAATTGGTAGGAAAAGTGGACAATGTAGTAGCTGAGTATGATAAACAAATTGAGGAATCATCAGACGTTCCAGAACGAAAAGCTTTAAGAAGTGAACGCAAATACCCGAAACAAGTGCGTAAACAGTTGATTGATTTTGTCTTACGAAAACAAAAATATCAACGAGACTTTGAAATTTTAGGCACACGTAATAGCTATTCCAAAACAGATCTGGACGCGACATTTATGCGAATGAAAGATGATTATATGCAAAACGGACAATTGAAAGCTGGTTACAATGTACAAATCGCAACAGAAGGGCAATACACGCTTGCCTATAGTTTATTTTCAAACCCAACAGATACACGTACGTTAATCCCATTTCTTGATGAAATCGAGAACCATTATTTCGTGTTACCGAAACATATTGTCGCAGATGCAGGTTATGGTAGTGAACAAAACTATAATGATATCCTTTCGAACAGAAAACGAGAAGCACTGATTACGTATAATCTGTATTTGAAGGAGCAAAAGAAAAAGTACAAACAAAACCCATTGAATCCCGACAACTGGCAGTATTGTGAAGAAACAGATACATATATATGCCCTAACCAGAAACGTCTTGAATTTCAATATCATTCTGTCCGTACTGATCGTACGGGATTCCAACGAAGGTTCAAGATCTACGAGTGTGAGGACTGTTCGGGATGTCCATTCCGTTCATCATGTACAAAAGCGAAAGAAGGCAACAATCGAAAACTAATGGTGAATGAACAATGGGAACAACAAAAAGTATATGTGAGAGCGAAGCTTTCAGAAGAGAAAACGAGCTCCATCTATCGAAAACGCAAAATCGATGTGGAACCAGTTTTTGGATTCTTGAAGGCTAATTTACGTTTCACTCGATTTTCTGTACGAGGAAAATCGAAGGTAGAAAATGAAATGGGACTCGCATTAATGGCCGTGAATTTAAGAAAATTCACGGCCAAACAACTACGGTAATAGAAGAATTAACACACAAAAATAGGAAAAGTTGAATTTGAGTTCGCTCAAATTCAACTTTTTCACTATTTGAAGCTAGTTATGTCCCAGCCTCTTGTTTATTCTGTGATTGATAATATGTTATACAAGGTTTTTCAAGAAACGATTGAAAACAGTATATGATTATGGCAAAAGACATTGATGCAATAAGATGATGTACTCGAGTGAATTTAACGTATTTTATGAATTTTATTTTTTCTAAAAAGTTTAATATAGGGTATGCATAAATTAAATTTTGAATGAAATTGGTCACAATAAATAACCAAAATTTCCCGAAAGTTAATCTAAAAATCCACAATGTACCTACAGCAAAAGGACCTAAAATAACACTTAATATGTTATAAATTCTAGTTTTTGAATCACCTTTGACCTTCCAAGATTTAAAATGGGTTCCTATAAAAACTGTGGTCATGACTAATAATGCTGACATTGTAGAAGCTGGAAGGTATCTTTTAACTGTTTTTTTTGGAATGAAAAAAATCGTTAACCATGACAAAAGGAATCCAAACCGAACCAGGGAAACAATCATACTAAACTTACTCTCCTTTCCTGTTTAAATTTAGGTTTAACTGTCGCAAAGGATATATACAAAGTGGAATATGTTTACTATTGGCATAAAAACCAACTTATAAAAAGCTAGTGCATATAATTTCATGATAAAGACTAGCCCACCGTTTTTTTATTTATTCAATTAATTGCTCATTGAATAAGCCTTTGCAATATTGCAATTCAATGCATCTACTAATAAAAAGGAGGTGGATTATGAGCTTTATAAATGAAATCACTCCATATGCTCAACGTATTCAAAATGATTATGGTATTTTAGCATCATTGATCATTGCTCAAGCCATTCTTGAATCAAACTGGGGACGAAGTACGTTAGCAGTAAAAGGTAAGAATATCTTTGGGATAAAGGGTGAATACAAAGGGCAATCAATCATACTAGAAACCACTGAGTATGTGAATGGTAAGCCTGTAAAAGTTGATAAAGCATTTAGAAAATATCCTACATGGTTTGAATCTATGGTCGATTTAGCGAACTTATATAATACTGGTGACAGTCGTGGTCGGTATAAGAAAATAATTGGAGAAACGGATTATAAAAAGGCTGCTCAAGAAGTCAAAAATAGCGGCTATGCCACAGATCCTAATTATGCAAATAAAATTATCGAGATTATTGAATCAAATGAATTGACCAAATATGATTCCACAGAACTTAGTTCTATTCGTGTTGATTCAAAAAATTTAAATAAGGAGGTGCCGATAGTGACTGTTCGAGATATTAACAAAGTAAGCACATGGGCAGAAAAAGATTGGAAAGAAGCAACCTCCAATGGCTATTACGATGGCACACGTCCTGGTGCAAACTTGACACGGGAAGAAAGTGCAATTGTTGTCAATCGATTGAGAAACAACTTTTTAAAATTAATAGCCGAAAACAAAGAAGATATACAACGCCTCGAAACAAAGTTGCAAGAGATAGAAAAACAAAACCACCTCGCATAATACTTAAAAAGCCTAAGCAATCTTATGAAAGATTGTTAAGGCTTTTTTTGTAATAAATTTAATGAAATGATGGCATTGTTAAATTACTTGTTATTTGAATGATACATATTATGGAAAAAATTTTGAGTATGAACAAGACAAGTGGTGGTTGGATATGATGAATATAAGATCATCCAAAAAGTTAATCAATAGTTAGTTGAATAAATTGGAGAGAAAATAATGAGAGGAGAAAAGCTATGCTAGAACTCATTATTTATTTATTGCTTGGAACGATCACAATGATGCTTGTAACGAAAAAGACCTTGTGGTTTAGTGTAATTCTCATATTAATATGGCCCTTTTATCTTCTTTATAAGCTAGTAGAATACACAGATGGAATAAAGGAAAGAAATCGAAGAAATAAGGATGAAAATAAGTAATAGTGGAGAATGTTCTTGATAAAATGAAACACACTAATAATATGGAATGATATTAGTTTTGAAAGGATGATTACATGGGAAAATGGAATGAAGAAGCAGCGCCCAATAATAATTTAAATACGGTGGAAATGAAATCTAGAAAACACTCTAATCCAGAACAAAACAACACTCATGAGTTTTCGGAGGAACTGTCTGACGGAGGTGAAAGAAATCAGGCTATCGAACAACTTCAAAAGAGGTATAAATAATAAGGAAGTAGCTAATCTGAAAAATAAATGATCAGTGATTATATGTTTTAAAAATAAGAACAATACCTTATCTTTCATATTACACATCTTTGTAGTACATCACTTTTATTTTAGTGGTGTACTTTTTTATTTAGCAGCCCATTTTTCTAGTTCGACTAACAGGTAGTTTAGCTAAAAAGGATATGCTGTCTAATATATGGTATATTTATTAACAAAATGTATACAGTGGGAGAGATTAAATGGTAAGGTTTAAAAAATAGATAAGAACGAAAATTTATTAGAAACTATTGATATTCTTTATAAACAAGTATGGAATCATTCAATTAAGGAACGCTTGATAAAACACTCAAATTACAAGTGGTTTAGGGTCTATGTAATTAATTCAGTTGAAGGAGATATTATTGGATTCTCTTATGGATATACGTCATCATCTGGACAATATTATCATGACTTAATTTCAAACGAGCTTAGTCAAATTGAGTATGATAGATGGCTAGTAGATTGTTTTGAATTTGTTGAATTAGCAGTTCATCCATTACATAGAAATCAAGGTTACGGAAAGTTACTTATTAATGAGTTATTAAGGGAAGTAAAGAATAAAACGGTTGTCCTTACAACTCAATCAAACAACGAAATAGCACGTAATTTGTATCAAGATTTGGGATGGGGTGTTATTAAAGAATCTTTCAGACCAGAAAACAATGATCATACATATTCAATTTTGGGTAAGGTCTTAATTTAGAAGATTGATTCTTTCTATTTTAAAGCAAAATGTGTGAAATGTTGTACATAATTAAACAGGTCCATTACTTTTTCTTGTGGTGGTATATGTGAACTAATGTAGTACAAAAAAAGGATAGGTTAATATATATTCTCCTATCCTTCTTCTCTTCCTCATTATATTTCGTAACATTTTATATTTTAAGTATTATATAAAAGGTATTAATAAAATATTTGCCTTTTTGGTTGGATATCTGACCTTGTAAGCTTCGTTGAATCGGCTATTAGGTAAAACTGTAATCAACTTTTTGCATCATGAGATTAATTTAAGTCCTACTGCGGCAGCAACAACAAGGGCAATACAGGAAATTCGTTTCCAATCGCTCTGTTCACCATAGAAAATCATCCCTAAAATTGCTCCACCTGAAGCACCAATTCCTGTCCAAATTGCATAAGCAGTACCCATAGGTAAACTTTCCATAGCTAAAGCCAAAAATAAAAAACTACCTCCGAAACCTAGAAAGAGTAAAAGAAAGGATAGCAGATTTCGATCTTTATGAAGTTTATTGATGAACATGACACCCAACATTTCACCAATTCCTGCCAATATTAAGTAAATCCATGCCATTATTCTTCGCCTCCTTTTACGTCTTTTTCATTTGACAAGATTTTTAGACCAATGACACCAATCAATAATATGATAATTAGGATTAATTTTACTAACTTAAAAGATTCATTAAAAAATAATATTTCTGAGATAACAGTACCTGCAGTTCCAAGACCTACAAACACTGCATAGGCAGTGCCAACTGGCAGTTTTTTACCAGCCATTATTAATAAATAAAAACTGATGATAATGGCAATGATTGTACCTGTCCATGTTAGAAAAGTATTTGCATGTTTCAATCCAATCACCCATATCACCTCAAAAAAAGCTCCAATGAATATAGAACCCCATTGTCTGTTCATCCTTTCATGCACCTCCAAAAGAAAAAAATTAGAAAACAAAAAAAGCCTAGGGGAATAATTAATTATTCTCCCAGGCTTTTATCCTTCCGTGACGCAAAAAACTTCTTGCGGGTTTTCTCTCGGACCAGTCCGTTTAATACGCGGAACCCTAGAAAACCTATTTACTATATAATTGTATGAACTATTATACTTCATTTTGAATGTAAGGGAAATAGTTAAATAAAAAAATAATAATTTATACTAGGTTATCTTTTTTATAAATTTAATATTTTTGTTATAATTAGACTATATATAAGATGGAGGAGAGAAATGAATGACCTATCAGCAAGAACAGTCAAGAACCATGCATAAACCTATGTCTAAGCTAAAAGTCATCCAAAGGGCAATTGCTATATCAATCGGTGCAATCCTAATGGCTGTTGGTTTAGAAATTTTCTTAGTCCCGAATAGTGTTATTGATGGAGGAATAACCGGGATATCAATTATGCTCTCGCATATTACTACTTTACCTCTTGGAATTTTTATCTTCGTTTTAAATCTACCATTCTTCTTTATTGGTCGAAAACAAATTGGTAAAACCTTTGCAATTTCTACCCTTTTTGGAATTATCGTACTATCTATTTTCACAGCTTTATTTCACCCAGTACCGGCATTTACTGAAAATATCTTTTTAGCTACTATTTTTGGTGGAATTGTTATAGGAGCAGGAGTTGGGATCGTTATTCGATATGGTGGTGCGTTAGATGGAACCGAAATACTAGCTATTCTCTTTAATAAGAAGCTTCCGTTTTCTGTTGGTGAAATTATTATGATTATTAATGTGTTTATTCTAGGAGTAGCAGGCTTTGTCTTTTCATGGGATCGTTCAATGTACTCAATTATTGCCTATGTTATTGCTACAAAAACGATCGATACGGTTGTTAAAGGATTTGATGAGTCAAAATCAATCTGGATTATAACTGATAAACACAAGGAGGTAGGAGACGCTATTCTTGCCCGTTTAGGAAGAGGGGTCACTTATTTAAAAGGTGAAGGCGCTTATACTGAAGATGAAAAAAAAGTGATTTTTTGTATTATTAACCGACTTGAAGAAGCAAAACTGACGGCTATTTTAGAGGAAATAGATGATAAAGCGTTCCTAGCGGTAGGGGATATTGCAGAGGTTCGTGGTGGTAATTTCAAGAAAAAAAATATTCACTAAAGAAAAATGCACCAGTTTATAGACTGGTGCGTTTTTCTTTATTAATTAATGAAGAAGTGATGTTGATCTACCCTCAACGGTTAATCTACATTGTTGAATCATCTTTTTAATTAGAGATTAGTAACCTCCATAACCTCCACCAATATAAGCAGAACCTACAATGATTAACAGGATAAACAATACAACAATCAATGCAAATCCAGCAGCAAAGCCTCCACCTGAGTAACCTGACATCTTTTCATTCACCTCCATCCAAAAGCTTAATATATACTATGGAATGAGCATGTGTTTTGAATGGACAGTTGGTTGAATGATAAAAAAATGATTGAATTGTCACAGTAAGAATGAGTTGCCCATTAGGAGATTTATCACATTAAAAGACATCCTTAATTAAATGATTATTTTTTATTTTTGATGGCTTTAAAAATGCCATGTTGGATATTCTTAACCTCATGAAACACTGCTTTTGGATCTAATTTAGCTGATTCCGTGATTTCTTTCATGCTTTTTCCACTTTTCTTATCTTGGATAATTTTAGAAATATCCATATTTCCTTTTTTTGATATAGCAGCTGCAAAAATTAAAAAATGTAGATCGACATCTTCTTTTAAATATTGTTCTATAGTAGCAGTAGATTTACCAGTGTATGTTGCTAAATAATTGATAATTTGTGCCTTGTTTTTTTCATAAAATTCTTTATGCTTTTTTAAATGTTCTTTTTTTATTTTCTCAAGGTCAACACCAAATTGCTTAGCTGTTTCCTTCCATGATTGCTTCTCTCTATAAACTTTAAGAATTTTTTCTACATTCTTTTCATTGGAGTGCTTGGAGATAAAATATGCTCTAAAAACTTCATGTCTTGTATAACCTTTTTTTATTAAATCATTTATTTCTTGATCACTCATATGTAGATGTTTATGCTTTTCATCTAATTGTGGATGAGGGTGAGCATAGACATTTAATGTGTGAAAGGAATTAAATAATAATGAAATACTTAAAACACAAACGCTAAAAAAATATTTTTTCATTGAAGTACCTCCTCTGTGTAAATATGTACGGAGGTTATTATATCCATTTATTAAGAAAAAAATGGGACAAATAAAAAATTATAAGGAAATTTTTTAATACATTATAAAACACATGATTAAAGGATTTTCTTGAGAGGTCTTAAGTTTAATACTGTAGAATGATAAAGGTAAATTTCTAGGAAGAAAAAATCATTTGATAACAAGTTGTCTTTTTTCAACTTCTTCTTGTAATAATTCGATGAATTCCTTAGGTAGTTCTAACTTCATTGCCTTTTCATAGGTTAAAATGAGAATTTCATTAGAGAGTGTTAAGTACCGTTGCATTATAAATCTCCTTTCGATAGTGATTATTCAAAATTTAGTATCTAAAAGGGTCTCAATCAAATATGAAAGATGAAGAAATAATCCAAACAACAAATAAAATTATAAAAAATTTAATATGATAAATCAACATCATTTTACATAAAATAATAAAAAGTGAGAAAATACTGTCTTTATTTTTACTTATTATGAGAATTAAATGATTTATATTTGTTAAAATTCCTACAAATTATTTAAAAAAATTGTATATGAATAAAAAAAATAGGGAAGAATGTATAACTGTTTATGGTACGATTAAGATATCTTAGAAATGAGGCTGTGAAGATTTTGTCAGATAAAAAAAAATTAATCGTACTAATTGGTCCAACCGCAGTTGGAAAAACAGAATTAAGTATTCGTTTAGCAAAGGAATTTAATGGAGAAATTATTAGTGGGGACTCCATGCAAATATATAAAGGAATGGATATAGGAACAGCAAAAATAAAAGATGAAGAAATGGATGGTATTTCACATCATTTAATTGATATTAAGGAACCGGATGAACCTTTTTCTGTTGCTGAATTTCAAGACATTGTGAGAAAAACCATTGATGAAATCCATGAGAGAAATAGAGTTCCTATGATTGTTGGTGGGACAGGGCTATACATACAATCGGTAATATATGATTATCAATTTAGTGAGGCTCCTAGTAATGAATCGATCCGCCAAAAGTATGAGAAATTGGCTCTAACAAAAGGTAATTTATATGTTTACCAAATGTTAAAAGAAATTGATCCTGAAAGTGCGAGTAATATTCATCCGAATAATATACGGAGAGTCATTAGAGCTCTTGAAATATTTGAATGCACAGGTAAAACTGCAACCGAATACCATAAACAACAAGTTCCCAATCTGTTATATGATGTAGCATTAATTGGACTAACGATGGAAAGAGAACAACTGTATAACCGTATCAATCGAAGAGTAGATATGATGATTGATCAAGGACTAATAGAAGAAGTGAAAAACTTATATGATCACCATATTAGAAATGTTCAGTCCATCCAAGCCATTGGCTATAAGGAATTATATGAGTATTTTGATGGTAATGTTTCCTTAGAAGAAGCAATTGAAACTTTAAAACAAAATTCAAGAAGATATGCAAAACGCCAATTAACTTGGTTTAGAAATAAATTGAATGTCACATGGTTTGATATGACGAATGAAATGGATAGACACAAAAAAAATATAGAAATATCTAAATTTGTGGCAGGAAAGCTTCAATTAAAATCGAATTACTAATTATAGAGATAGAAGAGGAGGACTATTTTATGAAACAAGCAGTGAATATTCAAGACCAATTTCTTAATCAATTAAGGAAAGATGGAACGTCAGTAACGGTATTTCTTTTAAACGGTTTTCAGCTTCGTGGACAAATCAAAGGTTTTGATAATTTTACCGTGTTATTCGAGTCAGAAGGAAAACAACAGCTTGTATTTAAACATGCGATTTCAACCTTCTCGCCACAAAAGAATGTGCAAATCAATTTTGAAGAATAATTAATTGTATAGATGAAATTTCTGTAAGTAAACAGTTAAACCAATAATTTTGGTTTAGCTGTTTTTTATTTATCCAACTAATTTCATGAAATATAGAGATACCTAATGATTATTATCTGTACAAAGGTATGTTTGGCCAAACGAAGGAATAGAATAAAATGAGGTGATTTTACTTGAAAAAGGAAAAAATCGAAAGAAGAATTAGTAATAATTAATATACATGAAGATTTTAATAAAAGCATACTAGAAAAATAACTCACATATTCAGGTAAATAATCACATATCGTAATTCATAGGATAATTGATTGGTAGTAATGTAGCGCTTGAATCTAGGCGTATGTCACACATTTTTACCTCGTCGCGTATACTGTTTTTTAGATTGTGAGGTGAACGCTTTGGATCAACCAATACGTATGAAAAACAATGGCCAAATAAGTATTGTGCTTAATGCACAACCGAGAGATGCCTCTAATACTAATCTACAAAAGGAAGTTGTTCCAAAGACGATTTCAACAGAGCACGAGGCACTAAGGGAAATTGAGAATGAACTCAGTGCTCTTGTAGGTATGGAAGAAATGAAAAAAATGATTAAAGAAGTTTATGCTTGGATCTATATTAATAAAAAGCGGGAAATGGCAGGGCTGAAAGCGGGAAAACAAGCATTGCATATGATGTTTAAGGGAAACCCTGGGACAGGTAAAACAACGGTTGCTCGATTAATAGGGAAACTGTTCTTAAAAATGAATGTTCTATCAAAAGGGCATTTAATTGAGGCGGAAAGAGCAGATTTAGTAGGTGAATATATTGGTCATACTGCTCAAAAAACACGTGATTTAGTGAAAAAGGCAATTGGCGGTATATTATTTATTGATGAAGCTTATTCACTCGGTCGAGGAGGAGAAAAAGACTTCGGTAAAGAGGCCATTGATACACTTGTTAAACATATGGAGGATCGGCAGCATGAGTTTATATTAATATTAGCTGGTTACTCTAGAGAAATGGATTATTTTCTTAGTTTAAATCCAGGCTTGCATTCTCGCTTTCCGCTAGTTTTCCATTTTCCTGATTATAATGTAGAACAATTGATGGAAATAGGAAAAAGAATGTTAAATGAAAAGGAATACTTACTAAGTCATGAAGCAGAAAAAAAGCTTAAGGATCATTTAGCCTATGTAAAAACGATGAATCCAACAAGTTTTTCGAATGGTAGGTATGTAAGGAATATAATTGAGAAATCAATCCGTTCTCAAGCAATGAGATTATTAACCAATAATATTTATGATCGACATGATTTATTAACCATTAGGAGTAATGATTTGTTTTTTCCTGAAAACTAGAATAGGATGAAAACAATAAAAGAGGATAACTAGTAGTTTTTACTTCTACTAGTTATCCTCTTTTAATGATACTTTTGTTCGGGAGTCTCCATTTATATGAATAAGAAAGAACTCTTAAAATCGTGGTAAAAATAAATAATAAATAAAGTTCAATGGGTTGTTTTGCAATGCCTAATCCAATAGCGGCCCCGCAAAGAATAGCCCATACAGCATAAATCTCTGATTGAAGGACTAATGGTTTTCTCCTTGCGAGAACATCTCGAATGATTCCACCGCCGCTACCTGTTAACACAGCTGCAACGATAATAGCACTCATCGGATGTCCCATATTTTTTGCATAGATTGCTCCTTGGATAGCAAACGCTGAGAGACCTATTGCATCAAAGAAGTTTCCCCATCTTTGCCAATGTCGTAAAAGATTATGAGGAAATAAGAATATTAAGGTTATCGATAGTAAAGCAATTTGAAAAAGTACCCCTTGTTCCCAAAGTGCTGATACAGGAACACCGATGAGCAGGTTTCGAATAGCACCTCCACCAAATGCAGTAACGATTCCTAATATATAGATTCCTAGAATATCATATTCCTCCTCCATAGCAACGATGGCTCCGGATATTGCGAAGGCAATAGTACCAAAAATACTTAATATTTCCCAAGTCATTAACTCACCCCAATATTATGTTCATCTCTAAGCTGATAATAGATCATTAGAAATATAATTTTAACGAATATAAAGGAAATAAATGATTACCAAAATTGATTTTATCATGAGACACACTTATTACAAACGAAAATTTTGAAAATAGGTTAATTATGCATCAGTTTAACGATTTGTTATAATAGTAACGGATTAAAGTTAGATATATTCCTAATTCGTAAATGGGCGAATAATTTATGATACAATTTGAACGTTCAAATGAAAAAATAGATTAGCAATAAAAGGAGATTTCAAGTGTTTCAGTATTTAAAGAATGAATCAAAACTAAAGCAAGTCGTAGAAAATGTAGAACAACAAATAAAACC
Organism: Heyndrickxia oleronia; assembly: GCF_017809215.1. Taxonomy (GTDB): domain Bacteria; phylum Bacillota; class Bacilli; order Bacillales; family Bacillaceae_C; genus Heyndrickxia; species Heyndrickxia oleronia. The sequence goes on along the minus strand of NZ_CP065424.1, from coordinate 3,046,207 downwards.
GATACATGAAAAGATTGATCAGCGAATTGAAGAAAATCAATTTAGAGTGTTACAAAGTTATCAAAAACATCGAGTAAGCGATTCGCATTTTATCCCTTCAACAGGCTATGGATATGATGATATTGGGAGAGATACGCTTGAGAAAATTTATGCAGATGTTTTTGGAGGAGAAGCTGGACTTGTAAGGCCACAAATCATATCTGGCACACATGCTATATCGATAGCATTATTTGGTGTATTGAGACCTGGAGACGAATTGTTATATATAACAGGTAAACCATATGATACATTAGAAGAAATTGTGGGAATTCGTGGTAGTGGAATTGGCTCCTTAAAAGAATTTAATATTGACTATAATGCCGTACTCCTTAACTCTGAAGGAAAGGTGGATTTTGCTGCAGTTAAAAATGCGATTAAGCCGAATACAAAAATGATTGGTATTCAGCGTTCAAAAGGATATGCGAATCGTCCTTCCTTTACAATAAATGAAATAAAAGAAATGATTTCTTTTGTTAAAGCGATAAAAGAAGACTTAGTTGTCTTCGTTGATAATTGTTACGGTGAATTTGTTGAAGATATAGAGCCGTGTCATGTTGGTGCAGACTTAATGGCCGGCTCATTAATTAAAAATCCTGGTGGTGGGATTGTTAAAACCGGAGGCTATATTGTTGGGAAAAAGCAATGGGTAGAAGCTTGTTCTTATCGAATGACTTCGCCTGGTATTGGAGCAGAAGCAGGCGCATCCCTCTATAGTTTACAAGAAATGTATCAAGGTTTCTTTTTAGCCCCTCATGTTGTTGGGCAAGCATTAAAGGGTGCTGTGTTTACATCAGCTATCCTTGAACATTTTATGATGAATACGGATCCGAAATGGGATGCCAATAGAACAGACCTTATTCAATCTGTACAATTTGATGATCCCGATAAAATGATTGAATTTTGTCAGGCTATCCAATTTTCCTCACCGATTAATTCATATGTGACTCCGTATCCAAGTTATATGCCAGGCTATGAGGATGATGTGATTATGGCTGCAGGAACATTTATTCAGGGAGCAAGTATCGAATTATCAGCAGATGGTCCTATCCGTCCACCTTATACAGCATATGTACAAGGAGGATTAACTTATTCTCATGTGAAGATAGCAGTTTGTTCTGCATTAGATCGGTTAATTTCAAAAGGATTAATATAGTCCATGATGGGAACGTGTGAAAATGTTATTTCGCACGTTTTTTTTGTATCAAAAAAATCATGTAAGAAAATCTAACATTTAATTGACAACTAAGATTACATCATAATATAATGACAATATAAATTAAATAGAAAGGCGGAGATTTGAATGAGTAATAATCATCTACGACGTTCAATGCCTATTTTACCAATTGGTACTGTCATGCAATTAACTGATTTAACAGCCCGTCAAATTAGATATTATGAAGAACATGAGCTCATTCATCCTGTCAGATCTGAAGGAAATCGACGTCTATATTCACTAAATGATGTGGATCAGTTATTGGAGATCAAAGATCTTTTGGATCAAGGTATCAACATGGCAGGTATAAAGAAAATTTTAGTAATGAAGCATGAAGAAGTACAAAAAGAAGTAAGTATGGCAAAAGAAGAAGTAACAAATGAAGAAATTAGAAAGATTTTAAGGGAAGAACTTTTACAAGCTGGAAGATTTCAACGTCCATCAATGAGACAAAATGAAAGACCAAGATTTTTTCACTAAGGTTTAATCTAATAAAGGATGCGTTGTAGCAAAGTATTATTAGAGAGAACCTTCAGTTATAAAACACTTCAAACCTCAGGGAGGAATTATCCATGTCAAAGTTTACTCGTAGTGATATTGAAAAGATTGCCGAAGAACAAAACGTCAAATTTATCCGACTGCAATTTACTGATATTTTAGGAACGATTAAGAATGTCGAAATTCCAATAAGCCAACTTGGGAAGGCTTTAGATAATAAAATGATGTTTGATGGTTCATCCATTGAAGGTTTTGTGCGTATTGAAGAATCAGATATGTATTTATATCCAGACTTAGACACGTGGGTAGTGTTCCCTTGGACTGCAGAAAAAGGAAAAGTTGCGCGCTTAATCTGTGATATTTATAATGCAGATGGTACACCATTTGCTGGTGATCCACGTAATAACCTAAAACGTATTTTAAAGGAAATGGAAGAGCTTGGCTTCACAGATTTCAATCTTGGGCCAGAACCAGAGTTTTTCTTATTTAAATTAGATGAGAAAGGCGAACCTTCATTAGAATTAAATGATAATGGTGGTTATTTTGATTTAGCTCCTACAGACTTAGGTGAAAATTGCCGCAGAGACATTGTATTAGAGCTTGAAGAGATGGGATTCGAAGTTGAAGCATCACATCACGAAGTTGCTCCTGGTCAGCATGAGATTGATTTTAAATATGCCCACGCATTAAAAGCATGTGATGATATTCAAACCTTTAAACTTGTTGTAAAAACTATTGCGCGTAAGCATGGACTTCATGCCACATTTATGCCAAAACCTTTATTTGGTGTAAGCGGATCTGGTATGCACTGTAATCTATCTTTATTTAAAAATGGCGAAAACGCATTTGTAGATCCAAGTGGTGATCTTGAATTAAGCGAAACTGCTTATCAATTTATCGCTGGAGTAATCAAACATGCGACGAACTTCACAGCAGTTACAAACCCAACAGTAAATTCGTATAAACGACTTGTACCTGGTTATGAAGCACCTTGCTATGTTGCTTGGTCTGCAAGAAATCGAAGCCCACTGGTACGTATTCCGGCTTCACGTGGCTTAAGTACTCGTATTGAAGTGCGTAGTGTAGACCCTGCTGCAAACCCATACCTTGCTATGGCCGTATTATTAAAATCCGGATTAGATGGGATTAAAAATAAATTAAAGGCACCTGCACCTGTTGATCGAAATATTTATGTTATGAATAAACAAGAACGTGAAGAAGCAGGCATTATTGATTTGCCAGGAACGTTAAAGCAAGCATTAGATAACTTAGTATCCGATGAAGTAATGACTAGTGCTTTAGGTGAGCACATCCTTGAACATTTCTTAGAGGCTAAAGAGATTGAATGGGATATGTTCAGAACAACTGTTCATCCATGGGAACGCGAGCAATATATGCAAATGTATTAATAGAGAAACCCCTTGATACCATTGGTGTTAAGGGGTTTTTGTTTCGGGCATTTTTTTTATATTGCTATTATAAATTTTTAATATCACCCGAAAATTGCCCGATTTTAAAATAAATAAATCAGTCAAATACAATTTTTCATAAACTCCTCGTATTTGGTCATTTATTTGTTTCGATTTTCTTGATTATGTGCGAAACATGATTCATATCATTTGTATATTATAGAAATCTTATTAAAGTTATATGGATCGACTAAAAGGTAGAGTAAAATGAAGGGATTACAAGGGGATATATGAACAAAAGAATTATTACATTTCCAAATTATTAAAATGAGAAAACAGACTAAATTAGTCTGTTTACAAAAAAGTACTCCAAATAGCTTTAAAAAAGATTCCTAATCCACCTAAGAATACACCTAGACAAGCTAAGCTCAATGGGGATCCCCATTTAATTTCTGGCATAGATTTTACCTCATTTTCTAATAGTTTTTTTGTTGTAGGTTCTAGGAAATTATACCATAATTTTCATAATAGGGAAGTGGGTTGTAAAAGAATTATTACATTTACTAGTTTGGTAGTGAGCCAATGGAAAGCAACTAAACTTATGTAGAAAAGTTGATGGGATTTTCACAGGATTGGACGAAAATTGATTAACGCCATTAGGCAATGCAGTAGTAAAAGAAATAAATGATATGGAAACAAAATGAAAGATCAGTTTATATTGATGATATTGCGGGAGTTAGAAGTAATGTTATAGGTTATAAGACAAGATTAATTGGTATTGATAATGTCGAAGAGCAACAATAGGTAAAAATTTTTGTAAGTGCATGGATAGAGCTATTAAAAGATTACCTAAAATGGAACTTTTTTGATTGAATAGCGTTATATGGTTGAGGATAGTGAATATATTATAGATTATAAAGTGTATTAAATTAAATTTTTTAGCCTTTTATTCGTACAGTAACCTATGACAAAATAAGAAGAAATTAGCTTTAAATTTAAATATTGCAATATTAAAGTTTAATAGTTAGTTAGTATTAGTTTTAAATAAACATTAAGAAAGCTCGAGTAATTAGGCTTTCTTTGTGGCCTTAATCGTATATTCTAGGGAAGCAATTAGATCAATAGCAAAATTCACAAATTCCACAAATAAAGTAAATAATTATGATAATACTGTAGGGCACTTGAACATTTTAATCAATTTCTAGGTAATACAAAAGTAAAATCAAGTGGTACAATAACAAAAACATCTAAAGGGTATCAATGTTTCTTTTTTATCAAAGTACTTTTACAAAAAAGTGGTCTCTTCGTTATCCAAATGGATCAATGACTGACAAAATAAGATATTATTTAATAAAATTTTAGTAGACTAATTTTATCTACATTAGGAAAGTAGTTGATTGAATGGATCAAAGAAAATTACATGTATGGCAACCAGTAAACAATTTAGAAAAAGGAAATATAACTGAAGCTAACTTTAATTTTTCTGATGAAAAGGGATTGTGTATAAGATTAATTGATATTAAAGGTAATTCAGTAGACATCATTTACGATAAAATTTCTAATATACAGGATTATGTATGGTCATTTCGCTATGCTGGGGAGATTCCAAGAAGTGACTTAACTCCAGCTGTAAAGGAAGCATACAAACGAGCGTCAAATATAGATAAAACTGCTGCTTGCTTTTATAAGATGACTAATTCAGACTTCATAGAATGGTTTGATCAATTCGGATGGTTGGGGAGTAATGAAATTCCAAATGTAGAACATCATTTATATATATATAATGATGGTGTTTTTGAAGTTATTAGTGATTATGAACCAAAGTTTGTTATTAATAATAAATAATAGTTTTATGAAAACCACTAATACAGTGGTTTTTTATTTGTTATACTATCCAAATTCATATGTTTGAATAATGAAAACCATAGAAAAAACTTAACAAAAAATGGTGCAGATATAGGAAACAGTTTCTTTAACAGGAATATATTTAATAACAACCCAAAATTAATATGAGGTGGTTTTACAATGGATAAAAGAGTTCAATTCGACTTTGACATTGAGTTTACAAATGGCAGTGGTTTAAAGGGACAGGATTTACGTTATTGATCCCAAATAGTATAAAGGATATGGAAGGTAAATGATGAACTGGATTGAATGAATACCTTGTTAAGGGTTACAAGAACAAACTTTAAAAACTTATTATATATATAACTGTCAAACAAAAAATAACCCACTTTATTGACAACTTTTTAAGTCGCATTACACACATCCAATTGTGTAGTAATTGTTTATATTAAGTTTCAAAAAATTGGATATTATGATAAAATATTTGTATATTCTGATATTAGGGGGAATAAATATGAAGGCAAAAGAGATGGTATTATCCATTCTTTTAAATCTTTTCTTAGGTTACCTATGGATATTATTCAGTGACCATATTGTAAGCAAAGTAAATTTGATGAATAACACTTTCATCATCGGTGGATTGATTTTATTAATTGGAACCTTATTATTTTTAGAAATTGCCCAACGAATTACGTCATTTAACAACTACAAATTTACTCACCCTGTTAAATTAGTGGGTTATGCATCTTTTGGGTTAATTGTAGTCTTTCATTTACTCGTGTTTAATATAATTTAAACAGTTAATACAAGAAAAATTATTTACTTATATTAATGTTTGTTTCGTATGCAAAAATACCCTTATCTTTACGAGTGGGGCATATTTTTTTATCTTATAAGATATTTTTCCGTTTTATATAACATCTGAACTTGTTCAGTAAAAATTACACTTCCTTCAAATTGACCTTTGCATTCCAACCTCTTGCTACCATGTTCTCTTTTAGATTTATTAAATATCATTTTAATTAATATCGATGTTTATAATCAAAGCATACACACTAGTATATTTAAACTACATAGTTGTCGCCCTTAAATCATTTTCGCCTTTTCCATTATTATTTGATTATGTTTCCAATATTTTTTTACATTGGAATTACTAATGGGACAATGAGTCGATGATAATCTACATTATGATATAGAAAGTAGCTGATTGCGTGAATTTACGAAAACTACATGTATGGTAACCAGTAAACAATTTAGAAAAAGGAAATATAACTGAAGCTAACTTTAATTTTTCTGATGAAAAGGGATTGTGTATAAGATTAATTGATATTAAAGGTAATTCAGTAGACATCATTTACGATAAAATTTCTAATATACAGGATTATGTATGGTCATTTCTCTATGCAGGGGAGATTCCAAGAAGTGACTTAACTCCAGCTGTAAAGGAAGCATACAAACGAGCGTCAAATATAGATAAAACTGCTGCTTGCTTTTATAAGATGACTAATTCAGACTTCATAGAATGGTTTGATCAATTACAATGGTTGGGAAGTAATGATATTCCAAATGTAGAACATCATGTTTATATTTATAATAAAGGTGTATTTGAGGTTATTAGTGATTATGAACCAAAATTTATTATAAAAAATATGGTATAGAATTAGATGAACAAAGGAAAGCAATTAAAAGCTAACTTACCTAGGTTTATCATTGTAAATTTGATTTGATTAACCCTTACACCTTCTCATTTATCTTAGAGTGATGAATCGTAACGCTTATAAAGTTAGGAAGCAATATGTTGAAAAGAAATATATCAATCTAATGAGGAGATGTAACCATGGGTTGATTTTTAAGACATCTGTCTTTGTAACAGGACATATATTAGTTGGAAACTTGCTTGTCTCAAACAGAGTAAGTAAAAAAACAGTACCACTTGGGTACTGTGTCTAGAATGCGTAAAACAATTGAAGTAGTGTTTAACCGATACAAGATACTTGAACTGCTTGTCCGGCACGTAAGTTAAATGTTGCAACCCGAAAGTCGAATCTGTTTCCGCATCCAATTCTAATAGTAATAGGGCCAGACTGACAAGTAATATCTATAAATTGTCCTCTTTGCAATAAAACTGGAAAGGTGATAAGTGGGAATGCACCACAGACGAAGGTGAAAACTTGGTTATTCATAATCTGCATTCTAGTATTTTTAGTAAGGTTCTTATTCATGTCATCCAGATTAAATACCCTTTGATTATTATCCATGATTAGCTCCTTTCTTCTAAGATTACAATATTAAATGCTTGTTTTAGAAATTTTGTTCGGGCATGTACGTTTTTAATTTTTCTTTGATTAAGATGAAAGGATCAATGATTTATTAAGTAGGTTCTTTAAGCAAAGAAGAATTGTTTTAACTCTCACGATAATAATGGTAAATGATGACCATCCTCCGACATCAAATATATGGGGTGAACAAATCAACTTAATGGAGATAAAAAATGTTTTGTTTGTGTAGAGGGATTTTCCTCCTTTTGTCGAATTAATTTTGGAAAAGGAGGTTGCAGACATGTATGATTCCTGCTATACATCTGATAAAACAGAAGCATTTCTTTTTGCAAAACTAATTAGCAAATTACGTTATATTGAAAATGTTAAAGTGGATGCTACAAAAAAAACAGAATATTATGTTGGTTTTAAAATTACTACTGATTCTCCAGAAGTATATAAGGAAATTGCTAACCTTGTTAGAGAAAATAATTTATTGAGCATTAACTTTTATGGTGAAGATTGGATTCAAGCATTTAATACATAATTGATGAAAAAAGCAATGAGGCTTTTTTATATAAAAATCGGCAAGAATCAGTAAAGCCTTGAACCAATCAAGGCTTTTTTCGTATTTTGATCATGCATGAAATATTTGACAAATACGGATTAATCACTTAATTGACTGTAGTAAAATTAAAATAGTCATGGCCATTCTTAAATCATTTGTTGGAAATTAATTTATAAGGATTAAATAACGATTTAAAATAATGGATTGATTACAAAAAAAGTATTGGCTCCGCCTTCGCTAAATTCCATAGTAGTTGCTACCCTCACTAATGAAAATTTTAACTAATAATTATTAACGAGATTTATAATAACCTTAATCATTCTATTAAAGTTTTTATTAAGTAAATATAAATCCTTTTTTAGGAACTCGTGTAGTTGGTACATATACAACCTTTTATATGTTAATAATGTTATTGGAAAATTACAGTCCTTCATTATTCGATTTAATTATTTTGTTTCTAAAAAAGAATAACTATTTCATTATTAAAAAAAGAATCCTTTAAAGGATTCTTTTATGTTTTTATTATGATAGTTTCCAAGCAGGAATTAATGAGTGAAATTTAAAAAAGAAACTCATGATAATGTGGATGATGGTGTAAATAACTAGTGTTGTCAAATAAGTAAACAACCAATCCAATGGAGGTACATTTAAAAATACAAATAGTAATAGCATACCGATAGGAAAAGGCATAAATATAATTAACCACATTGGTGATTTCATTTTCTCGGTAATAGCACCTACTAATACTACCGTAGTACCTATAATTAGAGCTTTCCAAATCGATAAACCATAACTATGTAAGACGCTTGCAATGAAGTAAGATAAAGCCGTAAGTAAGATGGCTATAAGGAATTGAATGAAATATTTCATAAATATCACAACCTTTTTGTAGAGTAAATTTATAAAGTATTCTACTATTCTATTAAAATAAAGTGTGTAATATTGTGTGAATTTTATTGTTCATTCTAAAGATGGTAATTATCTTATGAGCTACTTCGATATATCTAGTATTAATAGAATATAAAGTAAAGACGAGAGGATATAAATATTGACACTTATAATTAATGTAGATGGGTGTTAGATAAAATAATAAGATTGGACAAAAGTCCTTTACAACAGAGCAGTGCCTCTGACGGTAATCTAACAAGACAACAAGAAGTATTGCTGAAGTATCAGCACAGACTAAAATATAGCTGCACTCTTTTGGAACAGGTATTTCCCGAGTATACAGGAGTTTTTGGAAGCTTATATTCAAAGGTCTCGTTGCTTACATTATTAGCTTTTCCCAATTCAGAAGCAGTGTTAAAAGTGAGAGAAAAAGAAATAACAAATAATAGCATCGCTATGTATGAGTCGTTCAGATAAATGGGTAAACGAAAAGGCAAAAAATTAAGGGAAGCAGCCCTTCGCAACCCTATTAAAAAATATGTACCAAAATAATATTTATAATCTTGAGTTATTAGTCAAGATTGTTTTTCAATACCGAGAGCACCTATCTAAAATTGGAGATGAAATAGATGCCCATGCTAAAGAAATTGAAGAATACCATATACTCCAGTCAATCCCTGGAATCGGGAGGGGGGAATCGCCGCCACGATTATTTCCGAGATAGGAGTGATAGTTCGGTTCAATGATGCCAAAAAGCTCGTTGGATTCGCTGGAGTAGATCCAAGTGTGTATTCTTCCGGTAAGTTTACTGCATCAGTAAATCGAATTACCAAATGAGGCTCTTGTAGGCTTCGTCATCCTCTTTATATGGCTGTTCAAAGTGGTATTCTTGATTCTCGTAAGAAGAAAACGACAGATGAGATCATATGTAATAAAAGATTTAGAGAGTATTATGATATGAAACATGAAGAAGGAAAACCATTTAGAGTCGCAGTTATTGCATGTGTTAATAACTATCTTACACTGGATTTACGCCTTACTAAAAAGCAAAACTATTTTCAAGTTATATCTTAAAAACTATATCTAACTAATTACAACAAAACCTTCCAAATATAGAGGAAGGTTATTTGTCATGAACATTTTTAGTATATCATAACATTATTAATCTTTTTATTAAAAAATATTGACAAACAATTAGCTGGTTTAGTTGAAAAAATCGTTCATTTTTATATTTATTACTTTCACCCTAAATTTTCTAAAAAGTTCTTTCTTGGTAAGGTGTGCCTTTTCCAAGCTCACAGTACTGCTTCAAGCTCAGCAAAAACATTGCCCAGTTGTAATTGCAATACTTGTAACATGACGTAACTGCCTTCCACTGGGCATGGCTAAAATCAACCTTTGTGGTGCCGTTAGATTCAGTTAATTCAAATGTGATTGTAGTCCCGATCCATTCCGGATCGGCATCAGCGTAAACGCATTCCCAGCTGACTCGCTTGTCTGCAACAAGCTCAATAACTTTCATTTTGGCTGTATCATTAGGGCCAAAGCGAAACTCATTCACCTTTCCAACGACTGCTTCCACTTTCAGATCCTTTGTCCATACTTCAGACAAGCCTTCTTTCGTTGTCAATGCTAAGTATACCAGATGGGCTGGTGTGTTTATTTTTTGCAATTGTTCAATACTTGCCATGCGATTCAACTCCTCTTTTATGTTAAAATCTTACAAAATAATTAAAACTATACATTAGGTAGAATTGTAACATATTTTAAAAGGCATGATTTATTCTATATTGCTATTAAGGCGATTCCATTAATCACCTATGTGTGCTTAATCGATAATATACTGAAGTTACAACGTTCAAATATATCATGATCTTGTCCGAGATTTTAAGAGGTACTTTGTCTTATTTAACTAAAGTCCACATTGTTTAAGTATGATCCTTCACAAACTCTTCTCCACCTTAATATAATTCCAATCACTATAAGGTAGTTCCAAAAAACAGTATAATACAATTAGACACCTTCTTATTCAAGAAAAGCACCCCCTACTAAGGAAAGACCTTCTCAATCAAAGCCATTTAGATGAATAGTTTCACTATAAATAATAAAGAATATCTAAAAAAGGGGGAGAAGAAATGATTCCTAATCTAATTCGAATAGTTATATTAATCATTTCATGGATTTCTGTTATATTTATGCCCAAAAGTTCATTTCGCAAATATTTGCCTGTTTCCATTTTTTGTTCATTACTTGTTATATGCGGATGCTTTTTTTCCTATAGGTATAAATGGTGGAGAGTTAAAGGAGGAATTGCAGAGCTTATTTTTCATGATTTAAGTTTTATTTTTGGCCCATTTTTTGCCGGTACAATATGGATATTTCATTTATCATTTGGAAAATTTAAACGTTATATCCTTTTGAATTTAATTTCTAATTTTAGTTTTTCCTACCCACTTACTTATCTTTTTGAAAAGTTTAACGTTTATAAATTAGTTAATTTCAAACGGATACACCTTTTTATATATTATTATATTTTTGCTTTTATCATTTATGGGTATCAGCTGCTAATAGAGCGTTCTAGAAAATGTTCTCAAGTGAGAGGGGATTAATGTTATTTAACCCGATATAAATTTTCGTTCTTATATAACTTTTGTACATCAGTAGTAATATCAATTGATCCCTCATATATAACATTATCAATTTCAACCTCTTATTACCGTGTTCCCTTTTGAATTGTTTAATGTATATATCCCAGCGTATTTAGAAGCGTCTTCAGCACCATTGAAAGGTGGTGTGGAGAATTGTCCATCCTTTTGGTGGTACTTATCTTCAATTGATGATGAAACAATTAGGAGGTATTTGCATCAGTTATCAAATTTCCTTCATGTTGTTAGAGGGCAACATATGTATGGACTTCACATCTGATTTTATATGAATTATCCCACGTTTCTATCGTTTGTTTTCTCATTGTTGTTGTAAAAAAATAAAGAATTGGTTGTCAATGTTATATTGTTCCACATATCAGCATACTTTTCTATTGTCTTTCATAGAACGATTATTATCTATTTCGACTAAATGTAAATATCCTTTTCGGGTAAATACTGCATCACTAATAACCTTCTTTTTGCTGGTGAAGGTTAACCTTTTAATGTGTATTCCGAATTGATATTCAGGCTCATTTTTAGATTCAATTACATATTCTCTACTCCAATCCAACGGACAACTAAAATAAATTCAGGCTTGTTTAGTCAAAAGTATGTGATCAAATAGACTAGAATTTTTTATCACCTTTTCAGATCCGACGGAAATCTCGTGCAAAATAAATTTAAAACTTTTTCAAAAACCTTTTTTTGCTTTTGGATTCTCCAAAAATAAAAAAATCCGTAAATCCTTGATAGTACTAAGCTTACGGGTGTTCATTCTTATTCCTACTGATATAATAGATGCCTCTGACGGGATTCGAACCCGCACTCCTTTCGTAAGCATAGGCTAAGGGCAACACGCTTCCCTACGGAATTTCACCGGCAGGAATTTCACCTGCCTTAGCTAATTTGCTTTTCGGTGCTTCTGAAACCTTTGCCTTGCGACCCGGTGGTAACAATTGTTTTCCGGCGCTCTTCCCTTCTATAGCTACAGAGGCATTTAAGGAATTATATGTCAAAAAATAGTAAATATCAATATAAAATATCTTAAAATCAGATTTTAGTTATAAACACCTAGACCTAATCAATGAAGTTACATTTTATTTGTTTATTAATTACACCCCTAGTCAATAAGCTCTACAATCTTTCTTCCTAAAAAAACTAATAATTCATATCCGATGTATTTATTATTGAGGCTCTTAATTGTTGCTAATTAAGGAAAGTTACAACTAACAACTATCAATTGAAGACCTCTACATCTTTTATTTCACTTTATGACCCAATAAAGTTTGCTCAAAGTATACGTCACGAAAAGTTATAAAATATTAAATTCGTTTTTTATTTAAAATGCATGTTTTAGTTGGCATAGTAGTATAAAACGCTTCTGTGTTTGGATATTAAGATAGATGGATTAGCTAAAGCGTTTAATTAAAAAATATATAGGACAAGAATTAAGGGTTAAATAACATGTGGGTACCTAATTAACATAAAATAATGCTTGGAAGCTGGTGTATCATAAGGAGAAAAAGAGGAAAATTGAAATAAATTATGTAAACAACCCAAACAAAAAACAACTGAAACTAATAATTTATTTTGAGGAGTATTCTTCAGGTAAACTTCGGATGGTGTTGGGTAATTTGATTGTCGGACAAAATACTTCGCCCCATCAATGAAATTTTAAGCCCATCTCTTTAGAGGTGGGCTTAAAATTAGTTAGTTATCTTTATTTTTAATATTTGCTTACATCTCGTTTTGTAATCATGATTTATCTTGTTTTAATTCTATATTCAATAATTGATCTAACTCTTGACTAAGTTTTATAGAATAAGAATCATTTAGACCATACTGGATCGCATATTCAATTAATTTACTACGAAGTTTTTCAATTTCATGTAATAATGATGACAATTTACCTCACCTTTAAGTATTTTGAATTAGAGATAATTATTCCATATGTTTACCTTTTTGTCTACTAAATGGATTAAATATATGCAACACAGATGCATCATAGTAATGAACTACTTATGCTTACATGAGGTAAATCTAATGTCTAATAACAATTAGTTGGAGTTCTTTTGGGAGTTGAATTCGTATTTTTCTTAACAAAGGTTGAATATATGGTTACTCTAATGTTTCATCATCTAGAGATTAGAATATGACAACTTATTTTATTCATATTTTAATAAAAAGTCAGTGGGATGTGATACATATGTTTACAACAAATAAAGTCGTTTTTTGTTCAATTAAAGGATCGACAATTAAAAGGTATATTCTTATAGATATGTTAATCGGATCAGGGGTATATTACATAATATATTTCATTTCTTCCAGCTTCTTATTGGGTATGACAGGGAGTTACATAGGAACAGAAGCAATGAAAGGAATTCACAAATTAATTCTTTCAATGAGGGGCAGGTCACACTAATTATGATTTTGTAAATAATTCACAAATGTATTTTTACGTAAAAAAGTTGTCCTACATAAATAATTTTGTTTGAACAAATACTATGAATAGTTTTCCAATAGATCATTTATACAAAAATAATAAATCATATTATCAAAAGTAAATAACCTTTCAATAAATAAATGAAGCTAAAAGAGTGTGGTGAAAAAATGAAGAAGTTTGAATATAAAGTCTTTACTTTCAACAATCAAACATTTATTAATAATGATATTACATTATCAGCAGATCTTGATAAATTAGGGGGAGAAAGTTGGGAGTTAGTTTCAGCATTGCCGATTATTGATGGAAATAGTGATGGAAAAGGAACTTCAGTCTTTACGGATGAAATAAAATTTATTTTTAAAAGAGAAAAATAATTTTGATGCATCCATCATGGGTGCTTTTTTTGAGTGTAATATTAGAAATAAAATAATGATTTGTATTTATTTTAATCTTTTTGACTAATAGCCTTTCCGAATAATGATATATCGGAATATTGTATTAAAGAGGAGTTGATAAATTAAAATGATCATACATCAAAAATTTATCCCTGCTTCTAATACATTTACACGACCTGGTATTAAAATGAAACCGGAATATATAACCATTCATGAGACCGATAACACTAGCAGAGGGGCTGATGATGAAGCCCATGCTAATTTACAATATAGAGGGAATTCGAGGCAGGCTTCATGGCATTTCACTGTTGATGATGACTCTATTTACCAATCACTACCAACAAACGAGGTTGGTTGGCATGCTGGAGATGGTAATGGGGATGGCAATATGAAGTCAATTGCTATCGAAATTTGTGTGAATAGTGATGGGAATTTTATTAAGGCAGTAGAAAACGCAGTGTGGTTAACCAGAAAGCTGATGAATGATCATAATATTCCTGTTTCAAAGGTCGTTCAACATCATCATTGGTCAGGAAAGAATTGTCCTCGTAATCTAAGGAGTGGAGCCAAAGGGATTGAATGGAAAGATTTTATCACGATGGTGAAAGCAGATATTAAAAAGGAGGACGTAAAAGTGCCAGAAAAAGAAAACTTAAAGAAACACTGGGCAAGTAAAGCAATTCAAAAGGCGATAGATAAAAAAATAATGACGGGTTATTCAGACGGAACGTGGAAGCCAGATCAACCATTAACTAGAGCTGAGTTTGTAACAGTATTAGATAATCTAGGTTTATTGGATAAATAAAAATTGTCCTTCTCCTTTTCTAGGAGAAGGATTTTCTGATTATTTGATAATAATGGACTATTATGAAAAATGATGATAAATTAATATTTCAACAATGTTTTAAACAAGAGTAAGATTAATTATGATCATTAGAAAACTGGAACGGGGGGACGAAGTGAAGTGGAGGTTATTATAAAAGATCTTGCTGAATTGAAGCTAGTAGGGTATAGGGTATTATGTGAAGCAGAACAATACATAATCGAAATTCCTCAAGCTACAAGGCGACTATTTGAACAGATCAAAGATATTACAACGGTTGTTGATCCATTTCAACTTTATGGAGCGTTTGTTGTAGATAATGAAACGAAGGATGAGGATGGCTATTGGGTATGTGTTGAAGTATCAGATTATAAAGATATACCAACAGAAATGGTCGCATTAACCATTCCAAGACAAAGCTATGCTGTAGTGAGGCATAAGGGAAAGAATAGTCTTATTGGAGAATCCTACAATCAGTTACATAAGTGGATTGAAGAAAACGGTTATAAAAGGTTAAAGAATAAATGGCATTTGGAAAAATATCATAGCTCGGAAGATGTTGACAATATAGATGTAGAGTTACTTGATACGATTGAATAAACAAATACAGTATTAATATCGATAAAAAGTTATTGACTAAGAGTAACAGATTAAAAGGAGAGTAAAAAAGTGAGAAAAAAAGGTTTAATAGCTTTACTAACTACTATTTTGATTTGTATCCCATTTACAATAAACGTGAGTGCTAGTCCTGGTAGATTGGATGGCAATGGTGGGCATACATGTAGAACAAATTGTGCAAATATGGATTGAAGACTGGGCAATATCATTATCACAATTCAGATGGCTCCATTTCATTATCAAGACAAACTGCTAAACGAGTGTCGAAACCCTCGGTCACTCCTGCATTAGAAGTATATATAAACGGTGTTAAACAATCCTATGATCAATCACCAGTTATCGAAAATGGGAGAACATTGGTACCTTTAAGGGGGATATTTGAAAGTCTAGGAGCAAATGTTCAATGGGATCAAAAGAATCAAGTAGTTACCGCTATAAAAACAAATACAAAAATTATTTTAAAAATTGGTGCTAAGTCCCCAACAGTAAATGGAAAAGTATCGCAAATCGATGTTCCTGCAAAGGTGAGGAATGGAAGAACACTAGTCCCTTTACGATTTGTTGGAGAAGCCCTCGGAGCAACTGTTGATTACAATACATCAAAACGAACAATAAGAATTACTTCTAAATAGAAAATATGAATCCATCAAAATGAAAAAGTCATTCCTAATAAAATGTAATATTAGAATGGCTTTTTTTTAATAGTAAGTGTATTTTTGTTGGCTGAATTTGATAGAACTTTATTATTGTTATGTATCTTTAACTTTGTAAACAGACATTTATCCTACAATTCTCCAGTTTTATTCTGTAATAAATAGATATAAAAATGGTCGGATTAGATAAAATAAAAAAGACCAATTATTTGTTGAATTGGTCCCTCGTACATATTAGTGGATGATGTTACGGTATAATCCTATTACTTTTCCTAAAATGGTTACATTATTTAAAATAATTGGTGCCATAGTTGAATTTTCAGGTTGTAATCTGAAAAAATCTTTTTCCTTGAAGAAACGTTTTACAGTTGCCTCATCATCTTCTGTCATTGCTACAACGATATCTCCATTAATGGCGGTATGCTGTTGGCGTACAATTACATAATCTCCATCTAAAATTCCCGCATCAATCATACTTTCGCCGACAATTTCAAGCATAAAAATATTCTCATCAGCTGGTGCTAATTGTTCTGGAAGAGGAAAATACTCTTCTATATTTTCGATTGCTGTAATAGGTAATCCCGCTGTTACTTTTCCTAATAATGGAACATTAGTAACCCTTTGTTGTGGGATATTCTCTGTTTCCAAATCAAGTATTTCAATCGCACGTGGCTTAGTTGGGTCCCTACGAATTAAACCTTTAGTTTCTAATCTCGACAAATGTCCATGAACAGTAGAGCTCGATGCTAGTCCAACAGCTTCCCCAATTTCACGTACGGATGGAGGATATCCTTTTGACTTTACCTCAGTCTTAATAAAATCAAGAATATCTTGTTGTCTTTTTGTAAGCTTTGTCATAATATACACCCCCGGCTATTAAACTTCTCTTTACTTATTACTAGTATAGCATTTATATTTTACCAATACAAACATAAGTTCGAAAAAAACATTGACTTCGAATGTATGTTCGTTTTATAATGATATCAAATAAACGAACATACATTCGAAGGTGGGTTATTATATGATTACTCTATGGAAAAAATACTCTTATGTTATTATGTTAGTAGTTATTTCGATCCTTTTAGGATTATATATATTGATCTCGAGTGATGAAGATACATCAGGCTATCAAGAAATTGTCGTTAATGAAGGACAATCTCTATGGGAAATAGCTAACCTCTATGCTGATAATCATTCCTTAAGTTCACAGGAGTTTATTGAGTGGGTCTCTAAGAAAAATCAATTAAATGAGGATAATATTAAAGCTGGAGAGAAATTAATTATCCCGGTAAAGGCGAAACACCTATTAAATGATAATAGCAAGCTTGCATATGATATGGAGTAGAAATGAAGGATGAAATCAATTATATATTGTCGTGTCAGTACAAATAAACAAACACAGGAAACATCTTTAGAACGGCAAGAAGTCGAATTAATAGAGGCTGCTAATCACTGGAAATTTGAAGTCACTAAGATAATAAAAGATCAGGCTAGCGGATACGATTTGGATAGACCTGGAGTACTAGAAATATTTGATCTTATAAAAGAAGAAGATATAGAAGCTATTTTAGTACAGGATGAAACAAGATTAGGTAGAGGAAATGCAAAAATTGCTTTGCTTCACTGTCTAAAAAAGGAAGGTGTAAAGGTCTTTTGTGTATCCCACCAAGGTGAACTGGAATTGTCCGAATCAGACTCTATGGTTCTTAATATTGTCAGTATGGTTGAAGAATATCAAAGAAAATTACATAATTTAAAAATAAAAAGAGGCATGAAACGAGCTGTAGATAAGGGCTTTCACCCAGAATTTAATCTTAATGGACAGCGTAATGAGCAAGGAAGAGACCGGATTGAACTTCCTATTGAAGAAATTGTTCGTCTACGCCAAAATGACTTAACTTTTGCTGAAATTGCTGCTACCTTAAGAGGCTTTGGGTATAATGTATCGAAAGCAACAGTTAATCGAAGATATCAGGAATATATGAAAAGTGAAAAATAAATCTTAAGTGGGCTATTTTCTTGATAAGTTCAAATATATTTAGTACGATAACCTTATCGTTTTATAGCTATTTAGTTTTTATATAAAGGAGTAGCCATACATGCTTTCTAAAGAAAAAATTGCAAGAATTAATTTGCTTTCAAAAAAGGCAAAAGGTCAAGGCTTAACAGAAGATGAAGCAAAGGAACAATCCCGTTTACGTCGTGAATATCTTGAGAGTTTTCGGTCATCAATGAAAAGCACTATTGAAACTGTTCGGGTTATTGATCCAAATGGTAATGACGTAACACCACAAAAAGTGCGGGATGTACAGGACAGAAAACGGTTACATTAATTATATGGAATGATTTATATAAAGGCTGAGTATTCAGTCTTTTTATCGTTTCACATAATTTTAAGAAAGTTTGCTATAAAACAGTTCAGCTTATGTTACTTTCTTAGGTATTAACAGTTGAGTTATAATACAAACATATCTAATATAATTAATTGGATGAATTCATGTAAGAGAGGATGTTGACAAAATGTTCGATAATACAGATCAATTAGCCGTAAATACGATTAGAACACTTTCCATTGATGCAATTGAAAAAGCTAATTCTGGACACCCAGGTTTACCAATGGGAGCAGCTCCAATGGCTTATACTCTTTGGACAAGAATGATGAATCATAATCCAAAAAATCCTGAGTGGTTTAACCGAGATCGTTTTGTTTTATCAGCTGGACATGGTTCTATGCTATTGTATAGCTTACTTCATTTAGCTGGTTATGGTTTAAGCATGGATGAAATCAAGCAATTTCGTCAATGGGGTAGTAAAACTCCTGGTCACCCTGAATATGGTCATACAAAGGGTGTTGAAGCGACTACAGGTCCTTTAGGACAAGGAATTGCAATGGCAGTCGGTATGGCAATGGCTGAACGTCATCTTGCTGGAGTTTATAATAAGGACAAATTTGATATAGTAGACCATTATACATATGCACTTTGTGGTGATGGTGACCTAATGGAAGGTATCTCAAGTGAGGCTGCATCTTTAGCTGCACATCTAAAATTAGGACGTTTAGTTGTCTTGTATGATTCAAATGATATTTCTTTAGATGGAGATCTAGATAAATCGTTCTCTGAAAGCATTGAAGGTCGTTTTAAATCATATGGATGGCAATATATTCGTGTAGAAGACGGGAATGATTTTGAGGCGATTGAAAAGGCGATAGCAGAAGCTAAAGCAGATGTTACACGCCCAACGATGATTGAAGTAAAAACAGTCATTGGTTATGGATCTCCAAATAAATCTGGAAAATCAGCAGTGCATGGTGCTCCATTAGGTGCAGATGAATTAAAATTAACAAAAGAATATTATAAATGGACATTTGAAGAGGATTTCTATGTTCCAAATGAAGTATATGATCGTTTTAATGAAACAATCGTTGAGCCAGGTGTGAAAAAAGAACAACAATGGCAAGAATTATTTGCTGAATATAAAAAAGCTTATCCTGAATTAGCTGAGCAATTAGACCGTGCGATAAAAGGTGAACTTCCTGAAAACTGGGATCAAGCAATTCCTGTCTATGAGGAAGGAAAAAGCCTTGCAAGCAGAGCTTCAAGCGGAGAAGTATTAAATGCTATTGCTAAACATGTACCAACATTTATTGGTGGATCAGCTGACTTAGCAGGCTCTAATAATACAATGATCAAAGAAGAAAAAGATTTTACACCAGAACATTATGATGGACGCAATGTTTGGTTCGGCGTTCGTGAATTTGCAATGGGTGCAGCAATGAATGGTATGGCTTTACATGGTGGATTACAAGTATATGGTGGAACATTCTTCGTGTTCTCCGATTACCTTCGTCCAGCTATTCGTTTAGCAGCATTAATGGGACTTCCAGTAACTTATGTATTTACTCATGATAGTATTGCCGTAGGTGAAGATGGACCTACTCATGAGCCAATAGAGCAATTGCCATCCTTACGAACAATGCCAAATCTATCTGTTATCCGTCCAGCAGATGGAAATGAAACAGCAGCCGCATGGAGATTAGCATTAACATCTAAGGATAAACCAACAGCACTTGTTTTAACTAGACAAGGATTACCAACACTGAAATCATCTGCAGAATTGGCAAATGAGGGTGTTGCAAAAGGTGCTTATGTTGTTTCACCTGCTGAAGGAGAAACAACTGATGTATTATTACTTGCTACTGGTTCTGAAGTAAATCTTGCAGTTGAAGCTCAAAAAGTACTTTTAAATGAAGGGATTCATGCATCTGTAGTAAGTATGCCATCATGGGATCGTTTTGAAGAACAAAGCGATGCATACAAACAATCAGTTATTCCGAAAACAGTGAAAAAACGCTTAGCGATTGAAATGGCTGCTCCACTAGGCTGGGAACGTTATGTTGGAGATGAAGGAGAAATCCTTGCCATTAATGGCTTTGGCGCATCAGCACCAGGTGGAAAAGTACTTGAAGAGTATGGATTTACTGTAGAGAATGTGGTTTCTCGTGTAAAAGCATTAATGAATAAATAAAACATAAAAGAGGCAATCCATTTGTGAACACAATGGATTGCCTTATTTTATTTTATGTATTGCATGAGCTGAAAAAAGTCTTTGTAATGGGAAAGATAATAATCTGCTCCAGCTTGATTATTTTGAAAGAGACAAGTCTTAATATTTAATTTTTTGCCGGCAAGTATATCTAATTCTCTATCCCCAATGATTAAGTCGAGATCGTATTTTTGATGTAAATATTTATAAGATGCAGGATGAGGCTTCCGTGGAAAACCATTATCAATAGTAACTATTTCTTTAAAATAATGTCCCCACTGATAATGAGTTAAAATATTTTCCACTTCTTTCCTCGTATTATGGGTCATGATGACATTTAAATTAGCGAACTGTAGAACTTTCTCAACATCTGGGAAAGGACGTATATCTTCAGGTGTGACCTCATTTTCGATTTCTTTAATCCTTTTCGTTTGCTCTTCTGTTAATTGAAAATAATTTACCGCGTGAGTATAGGAGATTTTTAATTGTTGATAGATCACTTTTTCGGGAATATTTCCAAGAATTTGTTTAAAGCTATTTGTATATATTGGATATGTATCAAATAGTGTTCCATCAAAATCCCAAAGAATATTCAAAAAACTCACCCTTTCTACTAATTTCTAATTATAGTATACCTATTTAAAAAGAAATGGTCATTCGACAAAAAAATCAGACAAGTGAAACAGTATTTGACAAAAAAATCAGAAAATAAGGTCTATAATAGGTTGAAACGATTCAAACTCGGGAGTGAGGTATAATGCGTGCCTATCAAATCTATTTAATAGAAGATGAGGTTGCAGAGTATTATTATGGACGGGAAAGAATGTTTTACGACTTGTTTATTGAATATTTTCATGTAAGCGGCAGACTTAAACAAATCATTCGAAGGCAAATTGAATATATTACAAAACCAATTCCTATTTTACATATCCAGTATTTAGTGGGACAAGCCTTTGCAAAGAAAAAAGAATTAATTGTAGAGGGTCATGTGTATAAATTTAGGGATAGTGATCGGACAAATGGTGTAGAATTAATGATAGGAGAAAATAGTTTAAGGTTACAGGCATGGGGAAAATTTGATTCTGAATCAGCATTCTTAGAAATTTTAAGAAAATATGATGGTCGTTTATTAGCAATTGACTTCGAAAATGAACGTTATGGCTGGATAAAACCGATAAAAGAAAGAAAATACATTTGAAACACTATTGAAATATTGTATAATGATTGAGGATTTAGTACACTGTACATAGACAACATGAAGGAGGAATAGTATGGCCTGGTGGGGATATTTACTAATATTAGTTGCATTACTTGCTGGTATTGCACTAGGATTTTTCATAGCTCGTAAATATATGATGAACTACTTAAAGAAAAATCCACCAATCAATGAACAAATGCTTAAAATGATGATGACACAAATGGGCATGAAACCATCGCAAAAGAAAATCAATCAGATGATGAATGCTATGAATAAACAGCAAATGAAGTAAGACCTATAAACCCCTGAATACATAGGGTAATAGTGACATCATAAATTTTATATTGATGGTTATTGAAATCAATAATACGAATTAGTGAATTTTTCTCCATAATTATTAATGTATAAATGGTTTAACTTTCACATTTGTAAAGAGACCACTCTTTTCGGTTAGAAACTTAACCAGAAAGGAGTGGTCTTTTTATGTTCCTTAAAGAGGTAACGAAGGGAAACAATTATTATTGTTTAGCAAAAGGTGTAAGTGAAAAATTGGAAAATAAAACCTTTTGAGACAATATATTAGATTACTCCAAGCATTGTTAGATACTTTTAGAATACAAGCTTAACAATTATAAAAACAGATGTTTAAATTATCAGAGGTATCTAATAGATTTCATTAGTTAATGTAAAACCAGGAATGAAAAACACATAAGAGAAGGTATAAAGCAAAGGATCGAGTGTCTCAAAAGAAACATCAATTATCTATATTTCTAACTTGGCACATTTAACTGTTGAAATTATAATATTAAGAAAAGGAAAAATAATTGAACGTGGGACACATAAAAAATTAATATAAATAGATAGTTATTATTCTAAAATTTATAGATCACTTAAAGGAAAAGCCTTATTTATAACATAAAACTCTATTACGAATTGTGTTAAAGTGAGTATAACAAAAGAATGAAAGTAGTGTGATCAATGATTAAGAAATCTATCCTATACATTTTATTTTTATTAACCATATTTGCAATAATAGGATGTAGTAATTTTAAAGGAGATATGGATTGGGAATTATCTGAATTTGACATGAAAGACCAGAATAATAAAGATTTTCAATTAAAGGATATAAAAGGAGATATATGGCTAGTAGACTTCATTTTTACCAGTTGTGCTACATTTTGTCCTCAGATGACTGCAAATATGGCACAAATTCAAGAAATGGTGAAGGAAGAGAATTTAAAAGTAAACTTCGCTTCGTTTAGTGTTGATCCAGAAGTGGACTCCCCTGAGATTTTAAATTCTTATGTACAGAAGTTTACAGAGAATACTGATAATTGGTATTTGTTAAGTGGATACTCACAGGATTATATAAAAGACTTTGCTTTGAAGAATTTCAAAACTATTGCAAATAAACCAGAAAATGGACAGGTAATACATAGTAATCAGTTTTATTTAATTAACAAAAAAGGAGTTGTAGTTAAAAGTTATGATGGAAATAACAATGTACCCTTTGATAATATTGTTAAAGATATAAAAGCATTGTCACGACAATAAGAATAAACAAAATGATTCCAATAGGGTTAAATTTTAAAAGAATTCTTGCTAAAAACATGTTGAAATTCAAAATTAAGATAGAAGAGTCGAAAATAAATTTGAAAGAACTTATGTGATTTTTATTGATTTTATACTGCTAGGCATAGTCATCCCTTTTCCGGGATTATCTAGAAAAAATGTTATCGATACAAACAAAGCAATGGATATTTGTTACAATGGCAGCGGTAATTACTTTAGCTTATTATCCTCTTAAATTTAAGATAATTATTTATTACTTTATTTTGGAATGAGTGTAATTGAATGTACTCTTTTTTTATGAACTTTTTTGAATTCATGACCGTTTATTTGTGTATGTTTGCAAATAAAAAAGGAGTTAAAGTACTCCTTTAGTTTTATTAAAAAGATTGATCTATTTTTTGTTCTTTTGATTTGCTACAATACTTATTATATTTATTAAAGCATACTGCATTAAAAGCTCAATAGCAATAAAGTACAAATGAAAAGAATAGCGATATATCATGTAAAGATAAATTGCACTAAAAGGAACACTCAGTAGAATACTTCACCATTTATTCTTAGAAAAGAAATAAATAGATAGTGAAACTACCATACCAAATACAAGAGATTCTAATAGAACAAAAATTGTTAGATTCCCATAAAAAACTTCAGAAAAATAATGCATTAAAATCTTACCCCCACCCCTCATATTAGATAATATCACAATAATAACAAAAGTAAAAAAATATTAAAATTAATAAACAAGCGGAAGTTTAGTGAGACAATATTAGATATTAAGCATGATCACGACGAAGGCAATAATTTTATTATCCATGTATAAGAAGTTGTCGTTGATAATCCAAACACCATGGAGGGTCATACTGCTACATGGGTTTGGTATGGTTTAAATAAGAATAGAAGAAAAATATATAATCATTCAATTTCAAAGATTGGACTAACTTCAATGAACTTGATAAAAAATAGATAATTAAAAAAATCAGATAATATTTCTTATTATTTGGGTGTCCATTGGAATTTAAATATAACCCATCTTTAGAAATTCTTTTTAAGCTCTCAAAAACTAGATAATAATAAAAGAATTAATGATTTGAGTAGAATTAGCAAAGATAATATGGTTATTAAGAACATAACAAATAAAAATTGAGAACTAACTATATAAAAAATGGAGCTTTCATAGCTCCACTTTTGTTTATCTAATTTTTTATTTACTAAACATCGTTCCCAAAGTAGTTTCGAAGCTAATTTCGCTTTCTCCTGTTCAGGACTCGAATAAAAGAAAAATTGCCTTTAAACTATTAGGCTTATTTATTCCTTTTTGTGTGATTAATCGATCAAGGTATAGGTATTTGGGACAATGGCAACAGTTATTCATTTAGGGAGTGTATTTGATAAGTAACCCCATAAAGTATAAAGTATATAAATCTAGAATTGGGGATAAATATAGTTTCTCTCCATGAAAATAAAACTCAGTTACATCTATTTCTTCTTTAGTATAGAAGTTGTAAAAGTTATGTTTTATATAATAGGCACAATACTGCTTACTTGTCCTCGATATGAGTGATACTTTTTTCAAACGCACCAGTCTAAAACCCTATATTATTCATCAGGCACTGAACTGTTAATAATTTAACTTTTATCCTCGATTATGTATGTATTTCCACTGTAATGCGACTATGGCTATATCAATAATTGGTTAAAAAAAAATCCCTTCTTTTACTTCTTAATGAATGAACTGGAGTCAGCCTCACTGCTTTAGACGTAGCGGTGCAAGGAAGAGAGTTACCAACACTTCTCCTTTTAATGAAATAGTTCTCTTTTTAAATCCTCATAATCACGAACAAGATGGACATAATAAAATGACTAAAATATATTCGTTGTTAGGGGATTTCGATCGTGAATCAATTGTTTAAATTAAGCTCCTCTTGGTTTCCAATTTGGTTAATTTCTTTATTAATGCTAGTCATGGTCTTTGTTTATCTGCCAATATTTAAAGGTGCAAAACAAAACATGTCTGATGTACCTCTAATTATTGTAAATGAAGATAAAGGAAAAATTGGCGATGCTATACTATTAAATCTTATCGAAAAACAAAATGGGAACTCTTTTAAATGGAAGGTAGATGAAAATAGGGAAGATGCATTCAACGATATAAGAAATAACAAAGCTTATGGAGCATTAATTATCCCTTCAGATTATTCAAAAAATCTTGGTGAAGTTCATGATACCCTTCTTTCTGGTCTTACGAATGGTCAACCAGCTGATTTAGAAGTTTTATTAAATGAAGGGATTGGACAAACTGCCACTATGATTGCAAGTAACACCCTTCAAACTGTCGCTTTATCTACCTCCAAAGAAATTAGCAGCCAATTTAAAGAAGAACTGCTGCAAAAAGGAATGAGCTTAGCGCCGGAGAATGCTTCACTATTGGACAATCCAGTGAAGATTGTTTCAACAAATGTACTGGGGCTGCCGGTTAATCTTAATAAAGGAATGACACCATTTGTTATGGCTCTTATATCCTCCATTACTGGGATGTTAGGAGCAAATATGATTCATGGATATCTTTTGCGCAGTAATGGTACTTTGAAAAAAAGAGGATCGGCATTAAGTGAATCTGAAGTCCTTACTTCAGAAATAATTTTTGGGTTCATATTAACATTCTGTGTGTCAATATTTATTCAACTAGGGGTATTTGGAATCTTTGGAAGTGCACATGCTTCAAGCATTTGGGCGATATTCCTCTTTACTTTTTTTAGTTGTACAACCATGTTTCTGTTATTTAAAACGATAGCGGTATTTTTAGGTGGATGGGGAATGTTAGTAATGTTCTCGGTAAATTTTATGGGGATATTCTCGAGTGGTGGAGCATTTCCATTATCAACGCTACCAATTGTCCATCGACTATTCAGTAATATTTTACCTACACGATATATTGTAGACGGTATTAGGGCTTTGCTTTATTATGACGGAAGATTAGAAGCAGGCCTTGGTCAAGCCCTAGGTGCACTTTCCATCTATTTTGTTTTGACATTAGCGATTCTTATTACATTCATTGCTAATATTAAGAAATATAAAGAAGTTAAACCGGTTGAAAGTGGAAAGAAAATTGGAGTAGAAGTAGAGAATGAAATTCCTCATAAATCACATAATCATGAGAATAGGGAGATTCACCATACCGGAGAGAAAGATGAACAGTTTCGTCAAGCATTAAGCCATCTAGCAAAAGGCAAACAAGAGGAGAAGCAGGAAATGGACGACGATGAGTTCCGTAATGCATTAAAATCATTACATAAAAAGAAATAAAAAAGAAAATCACGCTTCCTACAATATTTAAAACTCTTTAAAGTAATGGAGAGATAATAAATGAAGGTGTTTATTGTATACGATAGTGAAGGCGGACATACGGAAGCTTTAGCGAGAGCGATTGGTCATGGGGCAGAACAGACTGGAAAAGCTACTGTGTACGTCAAACATGTTGATGAAGCCGATGTCCATGACCTACCGGAAATGGATGCAATTATTTGGGGATGCCCCGGCCATTTCGGCAGTATTAGTTCTGGTTTAAAAAAGTGGATGGACAAACTTGGTTATCTATGGGCACGCGGTAAACTAGTGGATAAAGTGGGTGCTGTTTTTTGTACAATAGCCACAACACATGGGGGACTAGAAGCGACCTTGTTAAATCTTATTACTCCCATGCTTCATCAAGGGATGATTATTGTAGGTTTGCCAGGAAATATACCAGAAAATGCTCTATACGGTTCTTATTATGGTGTGGGAATATCGTGCCCCATTGAAAGCTCCGTACTATTAAATGAGCAAGATCAAGCACTGGGAAGAGCATTAGGTGAACGGGTTGTTCAAGTAACGGCTCAGCTTCAAAACGAAAGCAGAAAATAGATGATATGTTCTCAATCCATAAAAATTTCCTTTAAATCGGGATAGGGGTAATTACCTTATCCCGTTTTGATGCTGATAATAACTTACAGTTCGTGATATAGTTATGAACTAAGCCAGCATTCTAGTAGCCTATCTATGTTAAAATGGAGACTTATTGAACTTCGAATAACCAAAATGAAAAGCTTTGGGAAAAATAAAAAAAGAAATCATCTTGAAAAAATCAACATGATTTCACTTTTGCAGACTATAGATAAATAATTGTTACTCCGGAAAGTACCATTCTATAAACATTTTACCTTCTTTGTCTAAATAAATAAATTTATACTTCTTAGCTTTAGGTATTTCAAATAACAGTTCACCACTTTTTGATTCTGATACTTCAAGTGGACCTTTAATAGATTCAACATTTTTAATATCTATTTGTTCTTCCATTTGATCGTTAAAAAGTTTCATTGTCACTTCTGGTGATATGAACAGCTCTTTACTCCCTCTATTCTCTACTTTTATTAATACTCCTATGGTTATAAGCCCATTGTTGGTTTCTTGTTCATTAGATGGTACTACACGAATTTTATTAACCCTTACTCCAAGATCTCCAGTTCCTTTATACCCTTCACCTACTTTTAATCTTGTTTGCGTATTGCCGTAAAGTGCTGGAGGAAAATCATAAATATCTGTATCTTTGGTTTCTGCTAATGTCGATTCCTTTTTTTCATTAGGTGAAGTTTCTTTTGCAGATTCATTTAAATCTTTCATGCTATTTGTAATAAGGATACCTACGAAGCTAATAAATAGAATCGTAAAAGCAATAGTTAAGAAACGTGGAACTAATGATTTTGAACGAAACTGATTTTTAGAATAACGCTGTTTCTTAATCCCTTCACGAATATCTTCCTTTTGTTTATCAGTAAAATGTTCTCCAGATAAGATTGTGTTATCTAAAGCAGATTTCAAATTTTCAAACTCATCCTGGTTACTTCGCATAAATTTCCACTCCTTTATCTACTAGTTTTCTTAACTTTTCCCTACCTCTTTTCAAACGGACCTTTATTGTAGAATTCTTAGTTTTGAGTAGATTACTGATCTCATTTATAGTTATAATAAAATAATATGATTACTTCTCGATATTTTATAGGTAATGAAAGAACACACTCAGATAAATAATATTCATCTTCATTCTGAATAACAGCATCTTCAGGTGATTCTGTGTAAGTATCTTGATAGGGATAAAGTTTATTTACTATTATTGTTTTTTTGTAACTTGTACTTCTTAATATGTCTCTACAAGCATTAGTTAAAATAGAATATATCCACGTCTTAACAGACGAATCTCCTCGAAAATCCTTTTGTTTGAGGAAACATTTAATGAATGTTTCTTGTACGACGTCCTCGGCTAATTTCCAATCCTTTAAATACAAATAAGCAACACGAATTAACTTTTCACCGTAATCCTTCATTAGGATTTCTAACCATTGATCTGTATCTTGAATTCCATCCAAATGATCATCATTATTATTAGTCATTACTGTTATTTCTCCCCTTTTGATAGCGACTACTGAATTGACGTATTTACTAACAGAAAGGTTACAAAAATATGGTAATAATAATTTGGATATTAAAAGCTATTATCTGTAACGTCAATAAACTAGAAATTTTGTGAACTGTATAATGTTCTAATAAGAAATTTTTCTATTCTAAAAATTAAAAAAATGTTAATATATTTTAATATATGTAGTTAAGGAGGGAGTTTTTTGGAACAAAGTACATCGAATGTATTCATACCGCCAAAACATATAGTTTCCGCAGCAACCATTGTGCTTAATGAAGAAAAGGAAATTCTATTAATCAAGGGACCTTGGAGAGGTTGGGAAATGCCAGGTGGGCAAGTGGAAGAAGGAGAGTCTTTGAAGGATGCTGCAATTAGGGAAACTAAAGAGGAAACAGGTATTGATATTGAGGTATTAAAATTTTGCGGAATTTTTCAAAATGTAAACAAATCAATTTGTAATACGCTGTTCTTAGGAAAACCTATTGGAGGTAAATTGACAACTTCATCAGAGAGTTTGGAAGTAGGGTTCTATCCTATTGAACAAGCTTTGAAAATGGTGACTGTAGGGAACTTCAGACAAAGAATTGAATACTGTTTGGACGAAAGCAGTCATCCATTTTATATAGAATTTTAAAAAACTAAAAGTGAAACAAAATGAGTATATTCCTCATTTAAGTAGAAATCTAAAGGTGTAGAGAGATTAGTAGTTAATATTTCAAAAGAGTAATATTAGTGAAACTTGCACAATAGCTTAAAAATGATTAAAGGCATATATGGATTAAAAAAATAGTTATGAGGTGAATATCATGAAGGTAGCTGTTAACTATTCTACTGAGGCGGAGCAATTAATTAAAGACTCTTTAATAGATGTTGATGTGTTTAAATGTCCAGATTTTAGTAGGGAACTTATTCAACGAGCTGAGAGGACAAAGCCTTGTTATGTTCATTTTGGATTAAACGCAGGTTCTGGACAGATTGAAAATGTGGATTGGACTTTAATTAAGGAATTAAAGAATTGGACTCAAACCCCTTATGTAAATGTTCATGCAGTTGCCTATTCCAAACATTACCCCGAGTTTGATGTACTAACTGACGAACCGTCTCACATTAATTTAGTGGTGGATGCTGTAATACGTGATATTGAAATAGTTGCCGATAAGATCGGCATAGAAAATGTAATAATGGAAAACGTTATCTGTCGAGGCAAGGGTGATAATATGATGAAATCAGTGATTGATCCTATTGTTCTCTCGGAAATTGTTAGACGAACTGGATGTGCATTCTTATTAGATACTGCTCACGCTCAAATGACATCAATATGCCTTGGTTTAAATGTAAAAGAGTATATTTCACAACTTCCAGTATCTAGTCTTAAAGAACTTCATATTACGGGTATTCAAAAAGATGAAAACGGGCGTTTACGTGATAGTATGCCAATGACTAAAGATGATTGGGAACTAGCTTCTTGGGTATTAAGAAAAATAGAGAACGCAGAATTTTCAAAGCCGTGGGTTGTAGCGATGGAATACGGTGGAGTTGGACCTGCATTTGAGTGGCGTTCAGAAGAAAATGTATTAGCTGAACAAGTACCCGAGTTTTATAAAATGGTAAAGCTTAATCAACATTAGATGATGCTTACTTAACTTACACAAAAGGCAGCAGTAATTGGGAATTGTGTACCTGTAAAAGTATTAAGTTTTTTGTATTAAGGACAGCCACCACATTAGGAGGCTGTCCTTTTTTCTGGGGTTTAAAAGTGGAAGTGTTCCTCAATTCGATTGAAGTGAAAAGCTTTCGTTGAATCCTCAATTAATATAATTTTTTCCTAAAGATGTTATATATTTTATGGTAGAAATGAAAAGAAAGGCAGATTTTTAATAATCTTTATAAATACTCTTTTTCATTATCGAAACATTTGGTAAAATTAGAAAGCATTTGTAATTCTGATATTATAGAATAAATATAGTTATTATTCAGGAAGACAGCGAGGGATTGGGATGAAGGTTTTTATTGATTTAATGTGGTTTTTTAAGCAAGAGAAAAAAGCTTATATAACCGGAATAATATTATTAGCAATGGTGGCGTTTCTTCAACTGATACCTCCTAAAATTGTAGGAATAATTGTTGATACAATTAAAGAGAATCAATTAACGGGAGTAATATTAGCAAAATGGATTGCTGTATTAATTATTGCCGCTCTTGCCATGTATGTTCTTCGTTATTATTGGAGAATTATGATTTTTGGTTCGTCATTAAAATTGGCACGTATATTAAGAAATCGTTTATTTAGTCATTTTACAAAAATGTCATCCTCTTTTTATCAACAAAAAAGAGTAGGGGATTTAATGGCGCATGCGACAAATGATTTACAAGCAATTCAAGGAACTGCAGGGTCAGGTGTTTTAACGTTTGTAGATTCACTTATGACTGGTGGCTTTGTAGTGATCGCAATGGCTACAACGATTAGCTGGAAGCTTACGATTATTGCCTTACTACCAATGCCTATAATGGCAATATTAACAAACTATTATGGCTCATTATTACATAAACGATTTCATAATGCTCAAGAAGCGTTTTCATCATTAAATGATAAGACGCAAGAAAGCATTTCAGGAATGAAAGTAATTAAAACATTTGGTCAAGAAAAGGAAGATATTGAATCGTTCCGTACCCAATCAGAAGACGTTGTCAAAAAAAATATTGCAGTAGCAAAAATAGACGCTCTTTTTGATCCAACCATCTCAATTGTCATTGGCATCTCTTTCTTTCTATCTATTGTATTTGGTTCAAAATATGTATTAGCAAATGAATTAACACTTGGGGAGCTCATTTCTTTTACAACATATCTCGGGCTATTAATTTGGCCAATGCTTGCCTTCGGAAGTTTATTTAATATTATGGAACGTGGAAGAGCCTCATATGCTAGGGTAGATCAACTTCTATCTGAACCTATCGAAATGATTGATAAGGCAGAGGCTTTGAATACTGTACCGAAGGGTGATATTGAATTTAAAATTCAGTCATTTAAGTATCCTAATGAAACGAAACCAGTGCTAGAGAATATTCATTTTCTTCTAAAACAAGGGGAGACACTAGGGATTGTAGGGAAAACAGGGTCAGGAAAGACTACTCTTATTAAACTACTTTTACGAGAATTCGATGGGTTAAATGGAAAAATCCGTTTTGGAGAACATTTCATTGAAGATTATCAGATGGATCGATTACGAGAAGCGATAGGCTATGTTCCACAGGACCACTTTTTGTTTTCATGCACCGTTGGTGAAAACATCGCCTTTACAAATCCATCCACTAATCAAGACAATATTGAAAAAGCTGCTATAACAGCGAATATACATGAAGATATCCTTCAGTTTACAGAGGGGTATCATACGATGGTTGGAGAAAAGGGAGTATCGCTTTCTGGAGGGCAGAAACAAAGGATTTCTATCGCCCGTGCATTATTAATGAATCCAGAAGTACTCATATTGGATGACTCCTTATCTGCAGTTGATGCCAAAACAGAGGAAACCATTCTCAATGCACTGAAGTCAGAGAGGAAAGGGAAAACAACGATGATTGCCACTCATCGACTAAGTGCAATTAAACATGCCAATTTGATTCTTGTCTTAGAGGAAGGAAAAATAATCGAACGTGGAACGCATGATCAATTATTAAATCTAAATGGGTGGTATAAGTCAATGTATGAACGTCAACAACTTGAGGAGCTTGTTGAGCTTGGGGGATAAAGAGATATGGATAAGCAGAAAACAATGACTGGAAAAGAGCAAAGAAAAATTTTAATTCGCTTAATGAGCTATACGAAACCACATATGAAAATGCTTATATTTGCATTTTTTCTATTATTATTAGCGACGATAGGCGATATATATGGACCAATATTGGTAAAAGTGTTTATTGATGATTATTTAACACCTAAAGAATTCCCATATCAACCATTAGTAAATCTTGCTTTATTATATATTTTTATACAAGTATTTAAGGTGGTTGTTTCTTATTTTCAATTATATAAATTTCAAGAAATTGCTGTGAAAATCATCCAGCAACTTAGAATTGACGTTTTCTCAAAAGTCCATGGCCTTGGAATGAAATATTTTGATAAAACACCTGCAGGAAGTATTGTATCACGAGTCACAAACGACACTGAGGCAATAAATGATATGTTTGTGAATGTATTGGTTACCTTTATTCAAGGCTTCTTTTTAATTATCGGGATCTTTATAGCGATGTTTGCTTTAAATGTAAAACTAGCAATCTTTTGCCTATGTATTTTACCCATACTCGTTTTTATCATGGGACTATACCGAAAATATAGTTCTGCTTTTTACCAAGATTTGCGAGAGAGGTTAAGCCAACTAAATGCAAAATTAAGTGAATCATTGCAAGGAATGTCTATTATTCAAGTATTTCGTCAGGAGAAAAGATTTCGTAAAGAGTTTTCCGATATAAATAATAAACATTATAATGCTGGAATGAAGAATATTAAAATTGATGGATTACTATTGCGTCCCGCAATCGATTTAGTATATGTTTTCGCTTTAATTATTGTACTTAGTTATTTTGGAATATCTTCCTTTAATCATACAATTGAAATAGGCGTGCTTTATGCTTTTGTAAATTATTTAGATCGTTTTTTTGAACCTGTGAATCAAATGATGTTTCGTTTATCGATGTTTCAACAAGCAATTGTCGCAGCATCAAGAGTTTTTCGTATTATTGATGAAAAAGAAGTCGCACCTCATCAAGAAAGTAATCAGAATTTACAAATTAAAAATGGAGAGATTGAATTTAGAAATGTCAGTTTTTCATATGATGGGAAACGTGATGTACTGAAAAACATTTCTTTCAAAGCGTTACCTGGTCAAACTATTGCCTTAGTTGGTCACACAGGTAGTGGAAAAAGCTCCACTATAAATTTGATGATGAGGTTTTATGAATTTGAACGTGGAGAAATTTTAATTGATGGAAAATCAATAAAAGAGTATCCCATCAAAGAATTACGAACTAAATTAGGATTAGTATTACAAGATCCATTTCTGTTTTTTGGAACAATCAAGGATAATATACGTCTTCATAACCCAAATCTTGAAGATGGGCAAATTGAAGATGCAGCCAAATTTGTTCAAGCACACTCTTTTATTGAAAAATTACAAGACCGCTATGATCATAAAGTTGTAGAAAGAGGCTCTACTTTTTCAAGTGGTCAACGACAGCTTATAGCTTTTGCAAGAACAATGGTAACAGATCCGAAGATATTAGTTTTAGATGAAGCGACAGCTAATATTGATACTGAAACAGAAGAGGCAATCCAAGAGGCACTTGCAGATATGCGGAAAGGGAGAACAACAATTGCGATTGCGCATCGATTATCTACGATTCAAGATGCAGATTTAATTTTAGTTCTTCATCAAGGAGAAATTGTTGAACGAGGCTCCCATCAAGAATTAATTGCATTAAACGGGTTATACCACAAAATGTACTTATTACAAAACGGATTGAAAGAAGCGGTTGAAAGTTAACCAAACCTTACTATAAAGTAATTAGAAACGTATTGTCTGTCAATGTAACAATGAACACTTCTTACTAAATATTTTCTCAACCATTGTTTCTATTTAGGTAATGTTTTAACTAAAAAAAGGTTGAAGATCGACAAGTCCTTCATTCCTTTGAGAAAAGAGCTGCAAATTAAAAGGTCAAAAAAATAAAAAACGGGTATCTTAATACTCGTTTTTTGCATTTTTGTGCATATATTTAGTAGTATATAGGGAGGATTTTCTATTAACCAATGGCCGTTTTCTTTTTCATATCTAATTGGATGTACTTTATTAGTAATCCGTCCAATTCTTGACTATATTTTATGGCCAAAGTGGAATTAAGACCTTCGTTTTTAACGATTTCTATTAAATCAGCCCGTTTTTTTTCAATTAGTTTTGAAAGTTGATTATTGTTCACGGATGATTTCCTTTCGTCCATAATTTTAATGATTGTTATTAATGATTGTTATTAATGATTGTTATTAATGAATGTTGTGTCTATTAGGCTGATAACCACTAGATTTAGTATAAAGAGCCTATTTATTTAAAGTATAACCAATCTTTTACACTTTTTCAAAACTTTTCTCTTGTGGTTTGTTGAAAAAGTAATGGTAGTTTCTGTTTACCCATATATTGTCTTTTGAAACTTAAAGAAAATTTTTCACACAATATTCGGTAATAACCTAGGGTAAACTCTGGTAAAATGAATAAAAATGGATCAGGAGATGTTTTTTATGACTGACATTAGTATATTTTTGGCACTTGGAGCAGGTTTTTTAAGTTTTATTTCTCCATGTTGCTTACCGCTATATCCAGCATTTGTTTCATATATAACGGGTATGTCTGTAAATGAATTAAAAGCGGAGAACGCGATGCTTCAAAAAAGAAGTCTCTTACATACGTTATTTTTTATTTTAGGATTTTCAATTGTGTTTATTGGTCTAGGATTTGGAACATCCTTGATTGGAAATATATTCAAAAACTATCAAGATCTTATTAGGCAAATTGGAGCCATTCTAATTATTCTTTTTGGATTTATAATTGTAGGATTTTTGAAACCAGAATTTCTAATGAAAGAACACCGCTTTCAATTTAAAAATCGACCATCTGGATATTTAGGTTCAGTACTGATAGGTTTGGCATTTGCTGCAGGATGGACACCGTGTACAGGCCCGATTCTTGGAGCGGTTATGGCACTAGGTGCAAAAAATCCAGGTTCTGCTGTCCCATATATGGTTGCTTATGTATTAGGGTTTGCTATACCATTTTTTATTTTGTCTTTCTTTATTGGAAAGCTTTCTTGGATTCGGAAATATAGTAATAAGATAGTCAAGGTTGGCGGCTACTTAATGATCGTAATGGGTATTTTTCTTTTCTTTAATTGGATGACTATTCTTACTAGCTATATGTCTGCACTATTCGGAGGATTTCAAGGTTTTTAGTTATCATTTTTGGTAGAATATCGATAAAGATTACTTATATAAGATTTGTTGATAATTATTAAAAAATCCTGCTTTATGATAGAATTGAAATTGTTTGAAATTGAATGGAAAGTTATGAAAATTTTTGATATATTTAATATATGTTATTAACAACCACTCAGAGAGAAATGGTTTAAGGTAGGATATGAGGGGGAAACATCTTTGGCCAAAATTTTAGTGGTAGATGATGCAAAATTTATGAGAGTTACTTTAACAAATATGTTAGAAAAGGCAAATCATATTGTAATTGGTGAGGCTGAAAACGGACGGGAGGCAGTCGAGCTTTATCGTAAATTAAAGCCGGAAATAGTCACAATGGATATTACAATGCCAGAAATGACTGGACTGGATGCTGTAAAGGAAATAAAAAAGGAATTTCCTGATGCTAAAATTGTCATGTGCTCTTCTATGGGGCAGCAAAAGATGGTAATGGATGCGATCGAAGCTGGTGCAAAAGACTATATCGTAAAACCATTTAATGAAAATCGTGTAAATGAAGCTATTGACAAAGTATTAGGATAGAACCATTCGTATAGAGTGGTTTTTTTATTGCTTATAAAATATATCTTAGTCAGTCAACTTAAAAAGTGTTCCTTTGTGAAAATATCAGCTAGAGTTACGCTCGTTAGTCAAATTATTCACAAATAATTACTTGTTTGAACATCCACTTTTTTAATTCTTTACATAATAATTTCGCTTTTTTTAGATATCCGTTATAATATAGATTGTTATTATCGAGAAATTTGACATCAAAAGTAAAAAAGAGGATGATTTCTATGCTTGAAATAATAATTTCCACTGTTGTTGCACTAGCAATGGGTTTGTTTGTTATTTTTATTCGGACAAAAGCATCGAATAAACCTGCTTCTGCGAAAAAAATTATTTTACCTCCGATATTTATGAGTACTGGGATGTTAATGTTCATTGTTCCAGTTTTTAGAGTAACATTTTCTGAACTTCTTGAAGCAGTCTTAGTGGGGATGTTGTTCTCTATAGTATTGATTAAAACATCGAGGTTTGAAATCCGTGATAATGATATTTATTTGAAACGCTCAAAGGCATTTGGATTTATTTTAATCGGTTTACTACTTATCAGAGTTGTCGCTAAAATCATTTTAAGTTCTGAAATCGATCTTGGACAATTAAGTGGTATGTTCTTCTTACTGGCATTCGGAATGATTGTTCCGTGGCGCGTAGCAATGTATGTACAATATCGTAAGCTACTTAACGATTTAGAAATACAGACAAAAGGGATATAAAATAATAGATGGAGGGCTGTCTAACGTTAGATCAGCCCTTCTCATTTATTTATATCCATTTCTTTAATTTCAGTAATAATTGTTTTACCACCATGTGATTTTACAAATTCTTCAATTTTTTTATGATAACCTGAAAGGTATGAATTATAGTCAATGACATACTTTTTCCCATTATTGAGCTTAAATATAAGTTGGTGTGCTCTCCTATTGTATTCTTCTTTTATGTATATTTCCTCCATCTCTATTATACTTTCCCATGGAATTTCTGTTGTCCCTAATGATTTTATGTCATTATAATAGAATCCTTTTTGAGTTCCGTAATAAACATTATCAATACTTAAAACTATCGAAGTTGCTGCTACAAGAAATAAAATGATAGAAATAACTGAACGTATTTTTGCACTAATTCGATCAACTGCTAATAGAATTAGAGTAATCCCAATGATAATAAATGCTATACTAAAAATGAAATAAGAACTAGTGTCAGAACTAAAAGCAAATGCTCCCTTTTGAAAAAATATCATCTCACGAATAAGTGCTCCGAGAAACAAAGGAAATAAGAATGACCCCAAAATGCAAATAATTCCGATAGAAACAAGAATGGTAAACTTTCTATTCTCAAAACGCATGAGAATTCCCCCTTTATTTGTTTTACGCTTTAAATACCCCTTCGGTATATGCTCGTAAAACTTATCTAGTTGAAATATATATATCTATTGAAAATTTTACCATATTATCTCAATTAAATATATATTATGTTATGAATTGTTTAATAATTTAGAAGTGTATGGGATATATTCCGAAATTACTAGTAAAAAAAAGTCAAAGAAAAAACCGCTTATTAGCGGTTTTTAAGAAGGAATATCATTACTGAAATAAATGTTCATACGGAGAATCATCAATATTCATTTGACGAAGTTTCTTTCGCAAAAATTTATGATCTCGCTTTGGAGTTGCTAATATGTAACCTCGAATCACATGTTCACGATTAATTTCTTTCGCATGATCTTCTAAGGCAATTTCACCAATTTTTCCAGCAATTTTTTGCCTAGCAACATCTCTAAATAATTCAGGTACGGGGCTTACTAATTCTTCTAAAAGTTCTTTTTGTTCTGGAGTCCATAAATCAATTGTCTTCTTCACATAATGTTCTTCCCAATCTAAAATCGATTTACCATCTTCTTTAGGGAGTCTCTTTAAGAATTTTCTAAACATGAAGAAACCACCAATGGCGAATAAACTAATTAATATAACAACCCAGAACAAAATAAAATATAAAAACCAGCCGCTAAGCATTTAGTTTCACCTCGGTATAAATAGCATATCTTTATTCATTATAGACAATTTGAAATTATAGTGACAAGTATTATTATCTCGTTAATTCAATTGAACTGTTTTCGTCTCGTTTGTTGCTTGCGGAAATGCACTACTGCAGGCTTTTACACCCAATAAAGAATTCAGCACTTCTTATGAGTTTTCAACTCTTTTCTCAAAACATTAAATGGTGTAGTGGTTTTCAGCCAAAAGTTATTAGTTAAACTTCATTTAAATAGGAATCATGTTCGAGAAAAGAGGCGCAAATTTAAATTTTATAAAAGGAAATATGCAATTCATGCTTGAAATAGGTCTTTTAGCTTATTCGTTTTATGAGGAATTTTCATATTCTGATTATAAAATCAAATACTTTGGGGATTGGAGTGTGACTGAATGCATCTTTTGGATTTCGAAAAAAGAATTGATAACTGCAAAAGTCTTGAAATGCTCCAAGCAGAAACTCAAATCATTTTAGGGATTATGCAGAACGAACCATGCAATAGTAAAATATTCAATGATTACATTAATATACTTGAAAAGATTTCTTTGAAGTCAAAGAATTTAGAATAAAAAAATGGTTGCCGAATTAGGCAACCATTTTTATGTATAAACTTGATGAATTAATTGTTAGCTTCTAATTCATCGAATATTTGTTTCATTTCTTGTGTTTTTTGATCTATCGTTTCTTTATTTGTATTTATCCCTTGTTCGAAAGTAATTGGTTCACCAAATCGGACAACAATCTCTTTTCTTTGAAGTAGTTCCTTAAATGTTAATGGTCCTTTATAAATGGCTGGTAAGATTGAAACACCGGATTTCATCGCAATGGTTACTGCACCTCTTTTTAATGATGCTTGTTCGGTGGTTCTTGTTCCTGTAGGGAAAATTCCTACAACCTTGTTGTTTTTTAAAAGTTTTAAGGGTATTTTTAAGGAGCTAGGTCCTGGATTATCCCTATTAACAGGAAAAGCATTTAGTTTTGTTAATAGATATTTGATTGGTTTAAAAGTAAATAGCTCTTGTTTGGCCATATAATGAATAGGCATAGGCCATAGACTGAATGCTAAGTAGATGATATCGAACCAAGTTGTATGTGTGCAAACAACGATGTATGGGGAAGAAGGGATTTTATTTTTATTTTCTATTTTTAATTTTCCCCCTAAAATAGTAAGTATAGTTCGAACTACACGATAACCAAAAGAATACATTGAATCACCCCTACAATGCATTGTAAAGTAAATATATACTTTGATTCTAGTATTTTAATAAAATAATATTGAAATTCCAATATTCTGTTAATCATCTCCTAAACCTACCACTCAGAGAATTCATTCCTTTTTGATATAATATAAATAATTTGAAAGAATCTTGAGGTGATTTTATTGAAATTTATCCATACAGCAGACTGGCATTTAGGGAAGCTTGTTCATGGAATATATATGACGGAAGAACAAAGAGTTGTATTAAACCAATTTGTTGAACTTGTTGCTGATGAAAAGCCAGATGCAGTGATTATAGCTGGTGATTTATATGATAGATCAGTTCCACCAACAGATGCAGTGAATCTACTAGATGAAATTTTGTATCGGATTAATGTCGAATTACAAACCCCAATTTTAGCGATATCTGGAAATCATGATAGTGCGGAGCGTTTATCTTTTGGTTCCTCATGGTATCGAAATAGTCAATTTTATATGCAGGGTAAACTTACAAAGGATTTGACTCCGATTCGACTAAACGGAGTGAATTTTTATCTTGTACCTTATGCTGAGCCTGGGACAGTGCGTGAACTATTTGATGATCAGTCAGTTCATTCCCATGAAGATGCAATGAAAGCTATAGTTGGACGAATAGAGAAGCATTTGAATCCAACTGAACCGAATGTTTTCATTGGCCATGCATTTGTTATTGGCGGAGCGACTACTGATTCTGAACGTGTACTTTCAGTAGGTGGATCAGGTTGTGTATCACAAGAAATCTTTAGTCCCTTTACGTACACAGCATTAGGTCATTTACATAGTCCTGATGCGATAAAACATGACAGAATCAAATATTCAGGCTCATTATTAAAATACTCATTTTCTGAGGTGAGTCAACGAAAGGCTGTTTCAATCGTACAAATCGAATCAAATGGTAAGTTATCAATTGAAGAGAAATTTTTAATGCCTGATAAAGATATGCGAGAAATAAAAGGATGTCTTGATGAATTATTAGATCCTTCTTTCTATAGTAATCAAAAAATAGATGATTATTTGAAAGTTATTCTCCATGATGAGGGAGCAATAATAGATCCAATAAACAAGCTAAGGCAGGTTTACCCCAATATTCTGCATTTAGAAAGAAGAATAGATCGAGTAGACTTGAAGGAAAAGCAAAATATAAATCTTGTAAAAAGAGAATCAAAAACAGAACTTACACTATTTGAAGAGTTTTATCACGAAATGACAACATCGGAGTTCAGTCAAGAAAAGCGATCGCTAGTCGCTAGTATAATTGACCAAGTTAAAGGGGAGGTTTCTTAAGATATGAAGCCATTAAAATTAATGATGCAAGCATTTGGCCCCTATGCAGAAAAAGAAATCATTGATTTCACCAAGCTTGGAAACAGAAAGATGTTTGTCATTTCAGGGAAAACGGGTGCAGGAAAGACAACGATATTTGACGGGATTAGTTTTGCGATATATGGAAAGGCAAGCGGAGAAGATCGTAACGGGAGTGATCAAAGAAGCCAATTTGCTGCGGATGATTTGTTGACAGAGGTTTCTTTACAATTCTCGTTAAGGAATAAAACTTATTATATTTGGCGTTCCCCACAGCAGGATAAAAAGAAAGCTCGTGGTGATGGCTTTACAACGGTTAGTGCAAAAGCGGAGCTGTATATTTATGATGAGGAAGGCAACAAAAAATTAATTGCTTCAAATGTCCGAGAGGCTGATGAAAAGATTAAAGAAATTATCCAATTAGACTCTAATCAATTTCGACAAATATTGATGATTCCTCAGGGAGAGTTTCGTAAACTGCTAACCTCAGATAGTAAAGAAAAGGAAGCGATTCTGCAAAGGTTGTTTCACACTGAATTATTTAAAAAAATTGAAGAACATTTAAAAGAAGAAGCAACTGTATTAAAAAGATTTGTTGAAGGGAAAATGGAAGAACGTTCCCATGCTTTAAAATCCATTTCTACTTCCGATAATAGTGAATTAAAATTGGCGATTGAAGAAGATCTCATAAATGACGTACATGTGATGAAGCTGCTAGAGGAAGAATTAATACACATGCAGCAAATTACAACAGAGCTTAATGGTAAATTGGAAAAACAAAAAGAAGAGCGAGATGCAGCTAAGAAAAAGGTCGATGAAGCAGAAGCATTATTAGCACAATTTGATCATTTAAATAAATTGAAAGCTCAACAAGAAGAATTATTATCAAAAAGAGATTATTATGAATTGAAGAAAAAGGAAATAGATGAAGCGTATAAAGCATCAAGGATAGAACAACAAGATGAGCTGTGCCATCGTTTAAAAAAGGAGATGGACTCTTATCAAAAAAATTACGTAAGTTCTAATCAGCAATTAGAGGATTTACAAACGAGCCTGGAATATGCGCAGAAAAAACTTGAGCATGAAGAGAATAAGTATAATTTACGACAACAAGTAGCTGATCATCTAATTACGATCACTAACCTACAGGAAGAAGTATACACATTAGAAGATCGCCAACAGGAACTTCATAAGCTTCAAAATAAATTAATGGAAGTAGATTCGAAGATCCAAAAGACAAAGCAAGAAATTTCGGATATTGAAGTAAAAGTGGAGAAAAGAACAAATGATTTAAAGCAGCTTGAACACTATAATATTGAAATGCTTGAGAGCGAAAAAGAGATCGAACAACTTTCTTATACTGTTCAAAAGCTTAAAAAACTTGAAACTCTTCAACAAAAGTGGAAAAAAGAAGCGAATGTACTAAGTGAAAAGGAACCACTTTATAAAAATGTCATAAGTAGGCTAGAGGATAGCAAGAAAACAATGCAAGTAATTGAGCATAGATGGCAAAAGGGACAAGCACAGGCATTAGCTCAAACCCTTATTACTGGAAATCCTTGTCCAGTATGCGGGTCTACACATCATCCTCAAATAGCTTTGGGTAGTGATGAAATTCCATCCGAAGAAGATTTAAAAAGTGCGAAACTTCAAATTGAAAAACTAGAAGAAGAAAAATATAACTATGAAAAAAATATAGTAGAAACTAAGTCGGTTCTATTACATTTGAAAGAGTCAATAGATGAGTATACTAGAGAGCTCAAAATGGATCTTTCTAATTTTTCTTTGGAAAATACGACAGTGATAGTATTAGAACAGGAAAAATTATTGCATGAAATGAAGCAAGTAAATATAGATAAAAAAAGAAAAATTTCTAACTTACAACTAATCAATGATGAAATTAAACTTCTAAACGAAAAAATTCACAATGCAAGAAAAGATCTTGATAACTATATCAATGAAGAGAAGTCGACGAGTAAATTATTCACAGAGAAAAAAACTCAGATCCAGGCATCACTGAATAATATTCCTGAAGAATTACGATCAAAAGAAGCATATGATCAAAAAGTCATTCAATTAAAACTCCAAAAACAAGAGCTAGAGAAAGCCTATGAAAATGCACAACAGCAAGTCAATGAATTGAAGGAAACCATTTCAGGATGTAGAGCTAAAAATGAACAATTAAAGGAATTAGTGATAAAATCGGAAAATACTTTAAAAGAAGAACGTGAAAAATTTGTTCATATGCTACAGGAAGAAGGCTTTAATGGCTATAAGCATTTCGCATTAGCGAAAAAAAGTATGGATAAAATTAAACAGCTAGAACAAGAGGTTCAGAACTATCGAGAGGAATATCGCTCAGTGTCTGATCGCTTACTTGAATTAAGTGAACGCTTAAAAAATACAGAAAAGCCACAAATAAATATATTAAATGAGACGTTTACGACGCTTGAGAAGGAATTACTTGAACTGAATACAGAGATAACAAATGTCATGATGAATATTAGGCTAAATAAAGAAATAGTGGAAAAGGTAGAAACAATAAATGAATCTATTAAAGACGCCGAGGAAAAATATAAACTAATAGGACATCTTTCGGATATCGCTAAAGGACAAAATACGTATCGCATAACCTTTGAAAGATT
Organism: Heyndrickxia oleronia; assembly: GCF_017809215.1. Lineage (GTDB taxonomy): Bacteria > Bacillota > Bacilli > Bacillales > Bacillaceae_C > Heyndrickxia > Heyndrickxia oleronia. The sequence continues at coordinate 3,002,357 of NZ_CP065424.1, read as the reverse complement.
TGTGTTAGCTGCCTTTCTAGATGATATTCTTACTGTCGCTAATATTAGGTTAACAAGAATGACAAGTGGAAGATATCATTTATTGCGAAAAACTGATCGCTCTAAAGGAAATGTTCAAAGTGGCTTAGAGTTATTGGTTTTTGATCAATATACCGGACAGGAACGTCATGTGAAAACATTATCTGGTGGGGAAAGTTTTAAAGCGTCCTTAGCACTTGCCTTAGGTCTCGCAGATGTCGTTCAACAATATGCGGGTGGTGTTTCGCTTGAAACGATGTTTATTGATGAAGGATTCGGTACACTGGACCCAGAGTCCCTTGATCAAGCAATCGAGGCATTAATGGATATTCAAAATAGCGGTAGATTGGTTGGTTTAATTTCACATGTCCCTGAATTAAAGGAAAGAATCGATGCCCGTCTTGAAGTATTCTCTAGTCAAAATGGAAGTAAAACAGAATTCCAATTCTTCACCTAATAGTAGAATAAAAAAATTCGAAATGACTGTAGTCCTATCAGACTGGTTTTCTTAAAGTCTGGTCATGTTTACCCTTCCTCTACATATATTGTAGGGGGAGGGCAATTGAATGTTTTTAACTTACTTTGGTGTTGTTACATTAGCATTTTTTCTTACATTAGGCTGGAGTATCTTTCGACTAAGGCAGTTTGAAATATATAGGAAACCGTTAATTGAAGGTACCTTAATAAATTTTACTATACATATTTTAGGGTGCGTATGGTGGATCGTCATTAATCGAAATCAAACATATTTTATTGTTCCAGGAATTATATACTATGTTCTTTCAGTTAGTATCATACAGACAATTAATTGGAATCTGTTATCTTTATTAAAACCTAAAGGAATACAGCACTTCATGAAGGGGAAAATTTGAAATAAGAAGGGCATATGTCATTCAATATTTGTTATGGGGGAACTATGCTATAATGATTTATATGATATAGTTATTGCGGAGGAGACATGGAAAAGACCTATTTTTATGCAACGATATTTTTTGGTTGGCTCATCACCCTTGCATTGATCATATTTATGGTAGTTGCTTTTAAAATGAGCATGATCGTCATCGGCTGTATATTAATCTTAATCTGTCTTGCATCTTTATTAATGAATATTGTATTTATGAAAAAAGGTGTACGAAATCAGTAACAATAATGAAAAAAGGGAGACAATTGTCTCCTTTTGAATTTAAGTCTCTTTTCTCAAACATTGTTGCTTTTTAAGTAAAGTTATAACTGATAACTATCGGTTGAAGACCAATACACCTTTCATTTTTCTGAGAAAAGAGCTGCAAACTCCATAAGAATTACTGAATCCTTTATTGGGTTAAAAGCCGGCGGTTGGGCTTTTACATAAGCAACAAACTATCCGAAAACAGCCTATTTTAATTAATTTTATATAGTTTTAAAAGTGAAGAAGGTACTACTTTGGTCAACCGTAGCACCTTCTTTTTCTTCGTTATACTCCAACACCTTGGGATTTATTTGTCTTCCTTTGAAAATAATTTTCTAATCCGTTCGAAATTAGGTGTAGCGAGAAAAGTGTGATTGTAATGATTGTGATGGCAGAGTAAGGTATCCATGTTTTCCCCCATATATTATTTAGAAGGTCAATTAACAATGTGGGCCATGCATTTGATGAATTAGCTATTACATATGCACCATTCAAAGTACTAAAAAATTCATGACTAATAAAGATGGCGACAATACCTAGCTGAGCAATTAAAAATAAAATTCTTCCTAAATCATTAAAAAAATTAGTAAATACATGTGGCTGAAGCTCGGGCCAAAAGTACTTTTTAAATAATGTGAAACGAGTGCAGCCCGTAACTATTCCAGATTCAACAAACGGTTTTTTATTTGTTTCCTCCATATTTTTTAAGAATATATCTGAGACACGGCCTACTTCAATAATGGCAATAACAAAGATCATCCATAATGAATGATAATGTGAGAATATGATAAAGGGTAGACCAACGATTACCCCGACAAAAAAGATAGGGGGTAAATAGGAGAATAATTGATTCAATCCCTTTAAAAGTGCCTTTACAAATCGAAAATAAAAGGCACCAATCCCCAAAGGTATGGCAAGTAAATATCTTAATATGGCAGTTGCAAAAACAACAATGAATGTTTCCTTCGTTCCTATTAATATAATACTTAAAATATCCACTCCCTTATGGTTGGATCCAAGTGGAAACTCCATTGAAGGAGGAAATGGAGGAACTAAAAGTTTGCCATCACTATTTCTTATTAGTCCATGTTCTGTTAAATTTTTATCAACAAATGGTAAGTATGGAGCAGATAATCCCAACAAAATGATAATGGCAAAAAGAGTACTGCCGATAATTAAAGATCGATTTTTCATTTTTCAAGATCCGCCTTTCGATTAGGACTTGTCCAGCCAGTAACAATATTACTAATTGTGTTTGCAAAAAAGATAATAATAGTAAAGTAAAAGATAAAACCAATCGTATCTACAGGGAAAAAAGCAAATTGTTGTCCAACTGCAAACATAGGGGAATACCGAACACTTTCCCAAAAGTAAAATGCTGCTCCCCGAAAGTCGGTTAATCTTTCAACAATAAATAAGTTAGATAAAATATATAGAATGACAGTATTGGTATGGCTTAAAATGGAGGGCATGCAATTCTTAAGAATATGTATATATAAAATTTTGAATGTATGTATTCCTTTCGATTTTGCTGTACGAATATAGTCATTGCTTTCTTCCTCTTTAAAACTTGTATAAGTGATATTTGCTACATAAAAAAATGGGTAAATGCTTAAAAATAGAATACAAATGATATAGTTATCTATTGAATCTGAACCGTATATCTTTATGTGCGGAATCCATCCCATCTCGTATAGAGCTATAATACTTAGCTGCAAACTAATTATGATGAATAAATCTGGAATGGATAGAAATAACCATGTTGATCCTTTACCGATAATACTTGCTTTCTTATCCTTCGACCAATAATCAAAAATGCCTTTTGCAATCCCTACAATTAGAGAAAGGAACAAAGCTGGGATGATAATCCACATACTTTTTAATACTTTATCGGTAATATGCTCTAGGTTTGTTATATTATCGCTATATTCCCCTAATCCAGGATTGTGCGTGATATAGTGATAGAATTCCTTTATTTGTTTAATATGTGAATCAATTTTGTATACATAATGTGCGTCAATGAAATTTTCAGCTTCCCCACTCTCATATTCTACATCTCGAGGTAAAAGCATAAAGACAACAAGTAATGAAAAAGTTATTAGCCATAATATAGACTGTGATAGAATTTTTTTTACAATATTCATTATGATTTCCCCTTTTGTGTGAATCGATATTCCTGACTATATTCCTACCCCTTGGGATTTATTATATTTTCGTTGGAAGTGTTTTTTTAAACCATCAGATATTAAATGGATTGAGAATAATGTGATTGTAATCATGAAAATAGCAGATAAAGGGATCCATTCAAATGACCAAATATCTCGGTGAATTTTTACGAGTAATGCTGGCCAGCTTATTGATGTATTCATTGCTTGATAAGTACCACCTAATTGCCTAAAGAAGTCATGAGAAAGGAAAATTCCGATAATTCCCAGCTGGGCAATCAAAAATAATACTCTTGCTAAATCATTGAAGAAATTGGTTAGTACATGTGGTTGTAAATCTGGCCAAAAATAATTTTTAAACAGAGTAAAGCGAGAACATCCCCCAACAATTCCAGACTCTAAAAATTGCTTTTGTAAAGTATTTTCCATTTTTTTTAGAAAAATGTCGGATACTCGTCCAACTTCAATAAGTGCAAGAATCACTACCATCCAAACCGCATGGAAATTCGAGTAAAATATAAAAGGAACTTCTACAATCATTACAACAAATAAAATAGGTGGGAAATATGAAAATAATTGATTCCAACCAGCTAATATTGTTCGAATGAATTGTATGTAAAAGGAACTAATGGCTAATGGAATTGCAATGATATAACGAAGTATGGTTACAGAGAAAATGATCATTAATGTCTCCTTCGTGCCAAGTAATAATGTGCTCAAAATATCTATCCCTTTATGATCTGAACCGAGTGGATATTTATCTGATGGTTCATATGCAGGAATGATTAGTTTTCCACTTTCCTCACGTGTTACAAGATTCTTTTCTAAGTTTTTATCTACAAATGGCAAATAGGGCGCTAAAATTCCAGTTAAAATAATTAGGAGAAAAATGATTGAACCGAAAATTAAAGACCAATTTTTCATCATAAAGAAATTTCATCCTTTCTTACCGGAGTCACTAGTGTTTTACAAATATTACTAATTGTGTTCGCTATGAATATAATAATTGTAAAACAGAAAACAAATCCTACTGAACTTACAGGATAACTAAATGCTTCCTGCCCGGATAGATAAAAATTTTCTCTACCAATACTTTCATAAAAGTAATAAGCAGCTCCTCTAAAATCTGTAAGCTTTTCAATGATGAGTAAGTTTGATAATACATAGAGAGTGATAGTATTCGTTTGACTAAGAATATTAGGGATTGATTTTTTTAAAACATGTGTATATAAAATCTTAAAGGAATGCAGTCCTTTTGCCTTGGCCGTTCGAATATAATCATTTCCTTCTTCATCCTGAATACTTAGATAGGTGACATTAGCTACATAGAATAATGGATACATTAATAGGAAAAACGAACAAATTATGTAAATATCAATCGAGTCATAACCGTAAACTGAAATATGTGGCGTTAAACCCCATTCATGTAATGCCATAATAGTTAATTGAATGGATATGATGACAAATAAATCAGGAACTGAAAGAAATAACCATGTGGAGCCTTTTCCAATTAATCTTCTTTTTTTATCCTTTGTCCAATAATCAAATATCCCTTTTGCAATCCCACCAAAAAATGCAATCAACAGGGCAGGGATGATGACCCAAATGCTTTTTTTTATTTTTTGTATAATAAGTTCTGCATTTGTTACGTCATAACTATACATTCCAAGATTGGGTGTTGTAGCAATATATTTGATGAATCCTTTCATATCTTCAACATGCTTATCAAAAGAATAAATATATTCCGCCTTTTTGAATTCACCATCCTTTGTTCTTTCTATATTAGCCTCTTTTGGTAAAAGGATTATGGCGAACAAAATAAGAAGAGTAATAATTAGTAATATTAATTGAGATAGGATTTTTTTTATGATTTTCATCTGATCCTCCAAAAAATTGTTAATTTTACATATTCAGACTTATTATAACATTATTTCTAATTTTTATTTTCAAAAATATAACTGACGAACCTGAAATACACATCCTTCGTCAGTTATGAATTGGTTATTTCCGAGTGGAACGAAAAATACGGTAGCCCAATTTATTTGAAAGTTGCAAGGTTACTTGTTGATGTTTCAAAATTAACTCATGAATATGTGGATCGATGGACTCTGATAAATGATATTCTGGACGTTCAATGTTTTTCTTAATATGTGAGGCGATCGAGTCTGTTTGAAGAATTTCTATATTCTTAAATCCTGCAGTTCTTATTAAATGTATCCATTGCTCCTCAGTTAGTACATTTGATATACCATATAAATCAGAAATGACGTTTAGTTCCCGTTGTTGTAAAGGGATCTCTGCGGTCATATCGATTGTAATAAGTACACCACCTATTGTTAGAATGCGATAATATTCGGATAGTGTATTCGGAATATTTGTGAATGCTGTGACGGATTCAGAGATGACCATATCATATGAATGGGCCGGAAAGGGAAGGTTTTCCACACTGCCTTTTATGACAGTAATTGGCAATTGTTTTTGTTTAAATCGTAGTTTTGCTTTTTTTAACATAATCGGATGGGAATCTAGTGCAGTAACATGACATTTATACGTTTCTGCTAGAAAAGAAGCTGTTTGTCCTGTACCACACCCGGCATCTAGAATTTTGTTAGATGGTTGGATACGTTCATTTTTAAAAATATTTTTAGTTAATGAAAGTCCTCCAGGATGAGCTCCGCCAATCCCATAATAAGCAAGTGCATCGTGATATGTGAATTTCAATGGTGATCCTCCTTCAAGTATCTATAACAGTTTCATACAGTATATGTTTGATAGCTTGAAGGAGGTGATATATGAATATTTTATAATTTTGTCCTTATCTCCCATAATTCAGGAAAGAATTGATGATCAAGTACCTTTTTTAAGTAGGTAACTCCTGCTGAACCACCAGTACCTTTTTTATGACCGATGATTCTTTCAACAGTTTTCATATGTCGGAAACGCCACTGTTGAAACCAATCCTCTATATCTACTAGTTTTTCTGCTAATTCATATAGATCCCAATATTTATCTACATTTTTATATACCTCGAGCCATGCTAATTCCACACTGACGTCCGCCTGATAAGTTTTAGATACGTCTCTATGAAGAATTTCTGGGTTAATTTCTAAACCAGCTGCAGCAAGAGCTTGTATAGATACATCATATAGACTTGGTTCATGAAGTGCAGTTTGCAATGTAGAATATAGACTTTCATCTTTTTTATAGATTTCTAGAATATGTTTCGTTTTATAGCCTAAAGCGTATTCAATCATTCGATATTGATAGGATTGGAATCCTGAAGCCTGACCTAATTTTTCTCGAAATTCCATATATTCCGTAGGAGTTAAGGTGGAAAGAACATCCCATGCATGTATAATTTGTGTTTGTATTTTTGAGACTCTGGAGAGCATTTTAAATGCAGGCTCTAGCTTACCTGCTTGAATAGAATCTATTGCCGCATGTAATTCGTGTAAAATTAGCTTCATCCATAATTCGCTCACATGATGAATGATAATAAAGAGCATTTCATCGTGATGGTCCGATAGTCTTTTTTGACTGGATAAAAGTGTATCGAGTTGTAAATACTCTCCGTAAGTCATTCGATTGACAAAATCAGTATAGACTTCATTTTCACGTTTCATTTTAAACTCTCCTTATAAAGATCTTAGGATGGCACGGACTGGACTTCCATCTGCTTCTTGGATAGATAATGGTAGCGCGATTAGCTCATAACCACCTGGTTCGACATCTTTAAGAACAATATTCTCAAGAATATGAACTCCATTCTCGAATAAAGCATGGTGTGCTTCTAATTCTTTACTGTCTAAAGGGTCAACGGAGGGAACATCTACTCCAATTAACTGAATGCCTCTTTGTTGTAAAAAAGGACCAATATTAGGATGTAGATAAGGAATACTGGTTGGAAAGATATCAGCACGATTGGTTGTATGCGTTTTCAATAAAATGCGGGTGAAATTGTCCAGATTATACGTCTGTAATTCCTCTGCTCCAATACAATGATAGTTTGAAACATCTATAACAAGTGCTGGACCTACATAAATAGATAAATCTAAATCCTTAATTTTCTTCCCTTTATTGTCAAAATGAAAAGGTGAGTCAATATGTGTTCCTGTATGTGTGCTCATCGTTACTTTTCCAATATTGACTGACCCACTTTCCTCTTTAGTAACAGCTACCTCATAAGAAAAAGGGGTATCTCCTGGCCATACAGCAATCGAATTGGTTAATGGTTGTGAAATATCAATGATTGTCATAATTTCCTCCTTCTTACTGTAAATCAATTGAAAACGATCATGATTATTTTATCAGAAAATTTCGATCTAGGAAAATAGACAAGAAAATAAAAACCCGGCCAATAATGGCCGGTATATATAAAGGGGGTTTAACTAGACTGTTTTGGGGGGGAGTCTAGTCTATAAGGTTCTTGCTGCATTTGTCCTTGCAACTGTTATTATCATATCTCTTAATTCCTAAATCCAAATGAAAGCAAGATGATAATATAATGAGAAACAAATTTGTCACAAAATGATTGGCTAGAGATTAATTATACGAATTTTGGATAACTATTAAAGGGTTCGTTTTCAATCCAATTTTATTAATAGAAGTTTAACGGTGATTAATGAGCATGTAAGAAGTTTGAATATAGAAAGAGAGGGATTATTTGTATAGGTAAAAAAAATTCCAGCAGTTATCTGCTGGAATAAAGGGAAAGATATATATTAAAAGGGTGAAAACTAGAAGAACAATTCTAGTACAAGCATCATAATATACTAAAAATAAAATTAGATGAAAGATAAATGATAAATTGATGAGAAATAATATTTACACATTTGTATAATTTCCTGAGATTCTCATAAAATAGAACGAATAAATGATGGAGGAATAACTATGGATGTGAAACGAGTAAAACAAATTCTCTCTTCTTCAGCAGATATTGAAGTACAATACCATGGAACATCAGTATGGATTGATCAGCTGCATGAGGATGGAAAAATCGCAACTGTGCACTTAAGAGGTCCACTTGAAGAACGATCTGAAGTTGCTATTGAAGATCTAGAAGAAGTGTAATGAATAAAACGAACCCAATTTTAATTAAGGGTTCGTTTTATTTTTTTCTTTACCTTCAGTTAAATGATTTAGTGTCTCCTCTATATTTTTTAATCTTTTATTTCTTTTTACTGCAGTAAGAAAGAAGAAAACAATAAAAGTGATAAAGAATATAAGCATTAGAAACATGATAATTTGATAGGCAATATCACCAACGTTAATCATTTCATCACCTCTAGAAATTATTATGAATCACTTATCCTTCGTTTACAAGAAAATAAGAGTATTTGTATTTTTATTCAATTTAATCGAATATCAAAGTGATTAAACACTGAATTTTAGGTACTTTTTATCATTATTCAAAAATAGTATTGTATACTTATTCATGTATTGTTATAATAATTCAAAACGTTGATATGGAGATGATCGTTTTGAAAGTTGGTATTGTCGGAGCAAATGGGTATGGAGGTGCAGAACTACTTCGTCTATTACATCACCATCCTTATATTGAAATTGAAAATGTTGTTTCACATTCTACAAAAGGAACATCTTTAACAAAGCAGTATCCTCATTTTACTAAAATTAACAACATGAAGTTAGAGGATCTATATCAAATAGAAATAAATGAGGAAATCGATTTATTGTTTTTTTCAACACCTTCGGGAGTAACAAAAGAAATGATTCCTTACTTTTTAGAAAAAGGGAAGATCTGTATTGATTTATCAGGTGACTACCGCTTAAAAGATGGTCAATTATATGAAAAATGGTATAAAAAATCACCTGCACCTTCTTATTACTTGCAAAAAGCGGTTTATGGCTTATGTGAAGTAAATCGTAAACAACTACAACTTCCAGAAGTTAAACTCATTGCAAACCCAGGCTGTTATCCTACCGCAACCCTACTTGGATTAATCCCAGCCTTAAAGGAAAAATTGATCGATCCAGATTCCATTATTATTGATGCAAAATCTGGAGTATCGGGTGCTGGAAGAAGTCCATCCTTAGGAAATCTATTTGCTGAAATCAATGAAAATATGAAGGCATACAAACTTGGTGAACATCAACATATTCCAGAGATTGAACAAGTATTAGAAGAAGTATATGGGGAAGGTGTTAATATTTCATTTACTACTCATTTAATTCCAATGACAAGGGGAATTATGTGCACAATGTATGCAAATTTAACAAAAGAAATAACTACAGAAGAAATGACTAATATATACAGGTTGGCCTATGAAGATGAGCATTTTATTCGAATTTATTCACCAGGTGAGTCACCAGCAACGAAAAATGTATCTGGATCAAATTTTTGTGATATTGGACTAAAAGTGGATAAACGTACAAATCGATTAATCATAGTTTCAGTAATTGATAATCTTGTAAAGGGTGCGGCTGGGCAAGCGATACAAAATATGAATCTTATAAATGGTTGGGATGAAAGAACAGGGCTAGAGATAGTTCCATTATTTCCTTAAGGTGGAGGGTAAAAATGAATAGTATTGAACAAATAATAAATGAAGAAATTCGAGTGGTGGAAAATGGTAGTATCACAACACCTGCAGGATTCTTTGCAGGGGGTCTACACTGTGGAATAAAAAGAAAAAAATTAGATCTAGGCTGGTTGTACTCGGTCGTACCTGCAACTGCAGCATGTGTTTATACAACTAATCAGTTTCAAGCACCTCCATTAATTGTAACGAAGGAGGGGATTGAAAAGTCGCAAAAAATCCAAGGAGTAATAGTCAATTCAGGGATTGCGAATGCATGCACAGGAAATCAAGGACTTTCAAACGCCTATGAAATGCGAAAGCTTTTTGCTGAACAAATGAATATTCAAGAATACTTAGTCGCAGTCAGTTCTACAGGGGTAATTGGGGAACAATTACCAATGGAAAAAATTAAAAGTGGTATTTCTGAAATTGGTGATATACAAAGACAAAATGACCCAAGTGAATTTGAAAAAGCAATATTAACGACAGATACGTTTTCAAAACATGTCTGTGTACAACTACAAATAGATGGAAAAACAGTAACGATTGGTGGTACAGCAAAGGGTTCAGGAATGATTCATCCTAATATGGCAACCATGCTAGGATTTATTACTACTGATGCGGTAGTAAAAGAAGCTGATCTTCAAATTGCTTTAAAGCAGGTAGTAGATAAAACCTTTAATATGATCACAGTAGATGGGGATACGAGTACAAATGATATGGTTCTCCTATTAGCTAATCAACAGGCAAATCATCAAGAATTATCCATTTTACATCCGCAATGGCAGTTGTTTATGGAAGGACTAGAAATGGTATGTCGTTCCTTAGCAAAACAAATCGCCAAGGATGGGGAAGGAGCAACAAAGTTAATAGAGGTTCAAGTACAAGGTGCATCCTCATGTGAAGATGCCAAAAAAGTTGCTAAGTCCATCATTGGTTCGAATTTGGTAAAGACTGCTGTTTTTGGTGAGGACCCGAACTGGGGAAGAATTATTGCTGCAATCGGGTATAGTGGGGCACAGTTAAACCCTGAACATCTCAAAGTAAGGCTTGGACCATTTACAGTGATTGAAAAAGGTCTACCTTTTCCATTTAGTGAAGCTGAAGCTAAACATTACCTACAACAAAATGAGGTCATTCAAATATTTGCCGATTTATATTGTGGAGGTGGTAAAGCAACTGCATGGGGGTGTGACTTGACATATGATTATGTGAAAATTAATGCTTCATATCGAACATGAAAGAGGGAGAAAAATGGGGTATCTGGTGATTAAATGTGGCGGGAGTATTTTGGAGCAATTGCCTATATCATTTTTTGAGAATATCGTGTCACTAATGAAGGATCAACATTTAAAACCGATCATCGTACATGGTGGCGGACCCAATATTACTCAACTACTTACTCAATTAGAGATTCATTCAACTTTTCACAAAGGATTACGTGTTACTTCTAATGAAGTACTTAATATTGTAGAAATGGTCCTTTCAGGCTCAGTAAATAAATCAATCGTACGACAAATAATTGCAGCCGGAGGGATGGCATTTGGGTTGAGTGGTGTAGATGGGATGTTACTAGTTGGAAAACCTATAAGTTCTACAAGTGAGTTAGGTTATGTAGGTAAAATTGAATCCGTTAACCCACGGTTCGTAAAATTGCTCGCAGAAGAAGGGGCTATACCAGTTATATCACCAATTGCTATCGATGGTGATGGACAGCGTTGGAATATTAATGGAGATATTGCGGCGGCAGCTATTGCAAAAGCATTATGTGCCCCATTATATATGGTATCAGATGTTCCGGGAATATTGAAAAATGGGCAGGTACTAAGTCAAGTATCTATTTCGGAAGTAGAGGAATTATTGAAGGATGAAACCATTAGTGGAGGCATGATTCCGAAAGCACAAGCTGCATTGGAGTGTCTTCGGTCAGGCGTTGAGGAAGTCGTTATCATAAATGGCTTAGACGAAAATGGTTTGATTAATCTCATTAATGGAATGCCAATTGGAACAAAAATTATGGAGGACATTACATGCAAAATATCACAATAAACACGCCGGGATCCCACTTAATGAAAACATACCAACGCGCTCCAATCAAACTAGCAAAGGGGAAAGGTAGCTTTGTTTGGGATATAGACGGTAAGAAATATTTAGATTTCACATCAGGAATTGCTACTTGTAACTTAGGACATGTGCCTGATTTAGTTAAAAATGCACTGATGAATCAATTAGACCAAATTTGGCATTGCTCTAATTTATATCAAATTGATCCGCAGGAAAAATTAGCTCAATTATTATCAGATGTGAGTTGTTTTGATGAAGTGTTTTTCTGTAATAGTGGAGCGGAAGCGAATGAAGCAGCCATCAAGCTTGCACGAATTTATGCGAAAAATATAGCTCATAAACAGTCAACAGAAATTGTTACTTTTACGCAATCTTTTCACGGTCGTACACTAGCAACTTTATCAGCGACTGGTCAGAAAAAGATTCAAAAAGGGTTTGAACCCCTGATGCCAGGATTTAATTACTTGCCATTTAATGAGGATACATCATTAAAACAGTTAAAAGAGATCAATCCCTGTGCTGTATTAATTGAAATAGTTCAAGGGGAAGGCGGGGTCATTCCGGCAAAAAAAGAGTGGATCCAGGAGTTAGCAGTAATATGCAAAGAACAAAATATTCTATTAATGGTTGATGAAATCCAAACAGGAATGGGGCGTACAGGAACGCTTTTTGCTTATGAACAATATGGAATTGAACCAGATATTATGACGCTGGCGAAAGGATTAGGATCCGGATTTCCAATTGGAGCAATGCTAGCAAAACGCAATATCGCATTGGCTTTTACTCCAGGTACACATGGAAGTACGTTTGGCGGTAATCCTCTTGCAGTGGTTGCTGGAACTGCTACCCTTGAAGCATTCCAAACCATGAATATTCTTGAAAAATGTGAGCGACAAATACAGGAGCTATGTCTAGGGCTTAAAGGCTTAATGGAAAAATATCCTATGATCGAGGAGGTGCGCGGTAGGGGTTTTTTAATTGGTGTAGTTATTAATAGTGATGCAGCAAAGGCAATTGAAATTGCAAGAAAAGAAAAGCTGTTATTACTATCAGCTGGCCCTAATGTTATTCGTATATTGCCGCCATTAACGATCACGAATGAAGAAATAAATTTGTTCTTATCCAGTTTTACGAAAGTACTAATTGAAATGGAGGGAGATGCGCAATGAAAACAGCATATCTCATTCTTGAAACGGGAGAAGTTTTCCCCGGACAATTAGTTGGAGAAGATACTCCTATTTATGGTGAAATTGTTTTTAATACAAGTATGACTGGTTATCAAGAGATTATGACTGATCCTTCCTATACAGGACAAATAGTTGTTTTTTCCTACCCTTTAATCGGTAATTATGGAATCAATCTGGAGAACAACGAAAGTTCCTCTGTACATGTTAGTGGTATTATAACTAGTGAAATCTGCTCGGAGCCAAGTCATTATCAATTGAAAGAAACTGCGATTGAAACAGTGAATAAATATAATATTCCATGTTTAACAAACGTAGATACGAGATCATTGGTCCAGACGATTCGAAAAAGGGGAACAGTGAATGCAATGATTACTGAACAACAAGAGGTGCAATTAGCGTTTTCAAAAGAATTATCCTTAGTTGATAGGGTTGCATGTCAAGAAGTAATTACTTATGAAAATCCGGGACCCCATATCGTTCTTTTGGATTTCGGTTATAAAAAGTCTATTTTACACTTTTTATGTGAATCTAATTGTAAAGTAAGTATCGTACCGTATTTTTATTCATTCGAACAAATAAGTGCATTATCTCCAGATGGAATTGTTATTAGTAATGGACCAGGTGATCCAATGGTACTGGCAGATGAATTAAACAAGATAAGGTTACTTACAGAAAGCTATCCAACAATAGGGATTTGCTTAGGTCATCAATTAATTGCCCTATCCTACGGGGCACAAACAAAAAAATTGCCATTTGGTCATCGTGGTGCCAACCATCCTGTGAAAGATTTAATGACTGGTAAAGTGTTTATTACATCTCAAAATCATGGCTATGTTGTTGTTGATGATTCCATTGATGAAAGTCAGTTTTTTGTTTCATTTAAGCATGTAAATGATGGAACCATAGAGGGACTTAAACATCGAAAACTTCCTATTCTAACGGTGCAATTCCACCCAGAAGCGCATCCTGGACCCCAGGATACGGAATTTATTTTTTATGAGTTTTTCAAGCAGGTTAATAATCATTTAGGGGTAATGAAAAATGCCATTGTATAAAAATATTCATAAGGTACTTGTAATTGGATCAGGTCCCATTGTCATCGGGCAAGCAGCAGAATTTGATTATGCAGGGACGCAAGCGTGTTTAGCACTGAAGGAAGAAGGAATCGAAGTTATCTTATTAAACAATAATCCTGCAACAATTATGACAGATGAACATATTGCTGATTATATCTATATGGAACCTATGACGATTGATGTTGTTGAAGAAATTATTAAAAAGGAACAACCCGACGGAATCATTGGAACTCTTGGTGGGCAAACAGGACTAAATCTTACCATGCAGTTGGATGAAAAAGGAATTTTAGGAAAATATGATGTAACGCTTTTGGGTACTTCAGTAGAAGCCATTAAAAAGGGCGAGGACAGAGAAAAATTTAGAGATTTAATGCTAGAAATAGGTGAACCTATTCCCGAGTCAAGGATCGTTCATACTTCTGATGAGGGAATTCAATTTGCGAAGGAAGTCGGTTTTCCACTAATCATACGACCGGCCTATACGTTAGGTGGTTCGGGTGGAGGCTTTGCAGAAAATCAGGTAGAGTATGAAACTTTATTAAAAAGGGGATTATCACAAAGTCCAATTCACCAAGTATTAGTTGAAAGAAGTATTAAAGGATGGAAGGAGATAGAGTACGAAGTAGTAAGAGATGAAAATGACACTTGTATCATTGTATGTAATATGGAGAACTTCGATCCAGTTGGTGTTCATACAGGAGACTCGATAGTGGTGGCACCTTCCCAAACATTATCCGATTTACAATACCAGATGCTTCGTAATGCATCATTGAAGGTTATACGATCATTAGGGGTTATAGGGGGATGTAATATTCAATTCGCCTTAGATCCTTTTTCCAATCAATACTACATCATCGAAGTTAATCCAAGGGTAAGCCGATCTTCCGCACTCGCTTCAAAAGCAACGGGTTATCCGATTGCTAGAGTTGCAGCAAAAATTGCAATTGGCTATCACTTAGATGAGATGAAGAACCCTGTGACAGGTACTACTTTTGCTTCCTTTGAGCCAGCTCTAGATTATGTGGTTGTTAAATTACCACGATTCCCATTCGATAAATTCCCAGAGGCAGACCATAAATTAGGGACTCAAATGAAAGCAACAGGAGAAACAATGGCGATTGAACGTAGTTTTGAAGGAGCATTAAACAAAGGATTGAGATCATTAGAATACAATGTGAATGGATTATCCCATCCATTAGTGAAAAATCTATCAATCGAAGAGTTACGGTGTCATTTAATAGAAGCTACTGATCTTCGCTTATTTGCAATTGCAGAGGCATTCCGGAGAGGGTTTAAGGTAAATAGTATACATGAATTAACAAATGTGGATACATGGTTCTTGAAGAAAATCCAAAGAATGGTTGATTTCGAGGAAAGTATAAAGGAATTCTCCATTGTAGAACTTCCTTATGAAGTGTTAAAAAAAGCGAAATTAATGAATATGAGTGATAAGCATCTAGCGGATTTATTAAGCTGTAGTGAAAAGGAATTAATGAATAGAAGAAAGAGATGTAGCTTAATACCTTCCTATAAATTGGTTGATACTTGTGCAGGAGAATTTGAAGCAGAAACCCCGTACTATTATTCAACTTGGCGCGGTGTGGATGAGGTGAAGGTTTCAAACCGGAGAAAGGTGTTGATCATTGGATCTGGTCCTATTCGTATTGGGCAGGGAATCGAATTTGATTATTGCAGTGTTCATGCTGTTCTAGCGTTAAAAAAACAAGGATATGAAACCATCGTTGTAAATAATAATCCTGAAACGGTAAGTACTGATTTCTCAATTGCTGATAAACTTTACTTTGAGCCACTAACAATTGAGGATATTCTCCATATTATTGAAAAGGAAAATCCAGAAGGTGTATTTATTCAATTTGGTGGTCAAACAGCTATTAATGTCGCGGAAGAACTAAAAAATGCAGGTATTACACTATTTGGAACTTCTGTAGAGGCCATTAATTTTCTAGAAGATAGGAAGAAATTTTACCAATTACTAAATAAATTAAATATCCCACATATTAATGGAGGCATTGCATTAAACAGAGCAGAATTAAAAGTAGCTACAGAACGATTGGGATTTCCCGTAGTCGTTAGACCTTCATATGTAATTGGTGGTCAATCAATGTCAATCATTTATGAACCTGATGAACTCGATACATATATAGAATCTCTAACATATATGGATGAAAGATTATGGCCATTGCTAGTCGATCAATACATCCCTGGATTAGAATGTGAACTTGATTGTATATCTGATGGAAAAGATGTCTATGTACCGGGAATCTTCGAGCATATTGAAAAAGCAGGTGTTCATTCTGGTGATAGTATGAGTATTTACCCTCCTATAAATCTAGCAAATGATATAAAGGAAAAATTGATAGATTATACGAAAAGAATTTGTGCCGAGGTAGGAATTATTGGCATAGCTAATTTCCAATTTGTCATTGATGATGAAAAAATATATTGTCTAGAAGTCAATCCCCGAGCGTCAAGAACAGTTCCTATTTTGAGCAAAATATCGGGTGTTCCAATGATAGATTTAAGTATTGCAGTACAATTCGGTACATTATTAAAGGAAACAGGATTGGCACCAGAAATACCGTTTACGGCTATAAAACTTCCGATATTTTCCTCCAATAAATTGAAGAATGTAAACCCGATATTGGGACCAGAGATGAAATCGACTGGTGAGATTCTAGGATTAGGAGAGAATGTGAATGAAGCATTATATAAAGTGCTTGGTGAAGGGAGGAGATTTAGTAAAGGTCCACAAACTATATTTTGTTCAGTAGCAGATCGAGAAAAAAATAATCTACTGTCATTAATTGAACAAATCACTGATAGTAATGTCCAGGTAATTGCCACAAAAGGAACTGCTCATGCACTTGAGGGTAAAGGGCTAAAGACGATCAAAGTGGTAAACTGTATGGATGAAATAAAAATGATTTTTCATGATCATTCACTAGCTTGTGCTTTAGTTATTCCTACAAAAGGAAAAGAACAAATAACGATGGGTAGTTTTCTTATGGAAAGTACGATAATTCATGGAGTCCCATTATTTACATCACTCGATACATTTAAAGCATTTTTATCTATAATGGGCACGAATCATTCTAGGATTCGATCCATTGCTGAATATAAATACCATCTTGTGAATACTAAATAGAAAGGAAGAATAGTAATGTCAAAAGTTATGAATATATTAGAAAGTAAGCATATTTTATCAAGTAAGGACTTTTTAACTATAGGTGAACATTCGAGAGAGGAAATTTTCGCACTACTTGATGATGCTATAAAAATAAAAAAACTTCAAAAAGCTGGAGTCAGTAACCAAATTCTACAAGGGAAAGTTCTAGGAATGATTTTTGAAAAATCATCTACACGTACTCGAATTTCTTTTGAAGTAGGAATGTTGCAATTAGGTGGCGAAGCAATTTTTCTAAGTTCAAAGGATCTCCAACTTGGGAGAGGTGAGTCCATACATGATACTGCTAAGGTTATGTCAAGATATGTTGATGGTCTAATGATTCGAACTACGAAACATGAAATAATCGAGGAATTTGCAAAATATGCATCAATTCCTATTATTAATGGTTTAACTGACAAGCATCATCCTGTCCAGGTACTCTCTGACTTATTAACGATCTATGAACATAAAGGGAAGCTAACAGGCTTAAAAATGTGTTTTTCCGGCGATGCAAATAATAACATGTGCCATTCATTAATAGAAGGAGCTGTAAAGGTAGGAATGAATATTTCCATTGCTTGTCCTAAAGGATATGAACCGGATGAAGCGATTTTCTTAAAGGCAAAGGAAGAAGCGAAAAAAATTGGTAGCAAAATTGAGGTTGATTCAGATCCCATTAAAATGATTAAAGATGCAGATGTTGTGGTAACTGATGTATTTGCAAGTATGGGCCAGGAACATGAGGCTAAAAAAAGATTATTTGATTTACAAGATTATCAAGTGAATGAATCATTATGCAGTTATGCAAAGAATGATTATATTTTCCTACACTGTTTACCTGCACACCGTGAAGAGGAAGTAACATCGTCAATAATTGATGGTGAACATTCGGTGGTATTTGATGAAGCAGAGAATCGTCTTCATGCTCAAAAAGCTATTTTAAAAGATTTATTAGGATAATATATTTTTTTGATTGACATGAATAAAAATACATGTTTATAATTATTTATACAAAATAAATTGAAGGCGCTAATCGTTTTCATCAGTTAATTAAAGGGATATTAAGGGAGCAAACGAAAATTTTCAGTAAAGGATTAATGATCCAATCCCTTTCTTAGGTAAAGGAGCGAATAACATGTCAAAAGAAAAGATAGTTCTAGCATATTCAGGTGGTTTAGATACATCTGTTTCTATTAAATGGTTACAAGAAAAGTATGGATACGATGTGATAGCTTTAGGTATTGATGTTGGGGAAGGAAAGGATTTAGAGGCGATTCGCCAAAAAGCACTTAATGTAGGGGCAATTAAAGCGGTGATGATTGATGGGAAAGAACTATTAGCAAATGAATATATTTTACCAACTTTAAAAGCGAATACATTATATGAAGGCAAATACCCTTTATCCTCAGCATTAAGTCGTCCATTGATTTCGAAATTATTAGTTCAAATTGCGGAAGAAGAAGGCGCAGTTGCAGTTGCACATGGCTGTACTGGAAAAGGGAATGATCAAGTCCGTTTCGAAGTATCCATTCAGGCATTAAATCCTTCATTAAAAGTGGTAGCCCCTGTACGTGAGTGGGGTATGACGCGTGATGAAGAAATTGAATATGCAGAGAAACACGGAATTCCGATTCCAATAGATTTAGATAATCCATTTTCAATCGATGCGAACATTTGGGGAAGAGCTTGTGAAGCGGGAGTTTTAGAAAACCCTTGGAATGAAGCGCCGGAAGAGGCGTTTGCATGGACAAATCCAATTGAAAAAACACCGGATGTAGCCGAGTATATAGAAATTTCTTTTGATAAAGGGATTCCAGTAGCTATTAATGATCAAGAGATGGGAGTTGTTGAGTTAATAGAAACATTAAATGAACTAGCTGGGAAACATGGAATTGGTAGAATAGATCATATCGAAAATCGTCTAGTTGGAATAAAATCTCGTGAAGTGTACGAAAATCCTGCAGCCATTTTATTAATTAATGCACATAAAGAATTAGAATTTCTAACACTGCCAAGAGAAGTAACACAATTTAAAACAACTGTGGAGCAACAATTAGCAAAAATGATCTATGAAGGTTTATGGTACTCACCATTAAAGCCGGCTATCGACGCATTCATAGAAGAAACACAAGGGACAGTGACAGGGAAGGTTCGTATCAAACTTTTCAAAGGGACTCATGTTGTGGTTGGTCGTCAGTCGCCATTTAGCTTATATAATGAGGAATTAGCCACTTATTCAAAAGGTGATGCGTTTGATCATAATGCAGCTGTTGGTTTCATTAAACTATGGGGCTTACCTACTAAAGTTTATTCAGAAATCCAATCAAAAACCAATAAAGAGCAAAATCTACTTTCGACAAAATGATTAATTAATTTAGTTTAATTCAAGGCGGCGTGAGCTGTGTCAAGCTAACAAAATTTAGCGATGCTCCGTCCCTTTTTTCTTTATTAAGAAGCACTATAGGAATTTTTCGCAGGAGGAATAGGTATGAGTAAGCTTTGGGGCGGACGTTTTACAAAACAAACGAATGAATTAGTAGAACAATTTACAGCATCCATATCTTTTGATCAAAAACTTGCATTAGAGGATATTGAAGGAAGTATCGCACATGTACAAATGCTTGGCGAATGTGAGATACTTCCGATGGATGATGTTGAATTAATTAAGGAAGGCTTAAAAAAAATCGAAACAAAGATACTGAATAAAGAGGTACAATTTTCCGTTTCAGATGAAGATATTCATATGAATATTGAAAAAATGCTAATTGATGAAATTGGTCCAGTTGGCGGTAAATTACATACCGGCAGAAGTCGAAATGACCAGGTTGCAACGGATATGCATCTTTATTTAAAAAAACAAACTTATGAATTAATAGATTGGGTGGGACATGTTCAAGCTTCATTGCTTGAACAGGCAAAAAAAAATGTTGATACGATTATGCCAGGATACACACATTTGCAAAGGGCTCAGCCTATTTTATTTTCCCATCATTTACTTGCTTATTTTTGGATGTTTGAAAGAGATAAGGAAAGATTAAAAGATAGTTTAAAAAGAATTAATTGGTCTCCACTTGGTGCAGGGGCTTTAGCAGGTACTACCTTCCCAATCAATCGAAATCGGTCAGCAGAACTATTGGGGTTCGAAACAGTATATCCTAATAGTTTAGATGCAGTAAGTGATCGTGATTTTATATTAGAATTCTTATCAATTGCATCCATTATGATGACCCATATCTCTCGTATATCAGAAGAATTAATCATTTGGTCTAGCCAAGAATTTCAATTTATTGAATTAGATGATTCATTCTGTACAGGTTCAAGTATTATGCCACAAAAGAAAAACCCAGATGTTCCAGAATTATTACGTGGAAAAACAGGGCGTGTATATGGCAATTTAATCGGCTTATTGACCGTGTTGAAAGGATTGCCATTAGCCTATAACAAAGATATGCAAGAGGATAAAGAAGGAATGCTAGATACAGTCGAGACACTAAATGGATCTTTACGTTTATTAGCGCCAATGATTGAAACAATGACCGTAAATACAGAAAAAATGTACGCTGCAGTAGCTACAGATTATTCAAATGCAACGGATATAGCTGATTATTTAGTGACAAAGGGTCTACCGTTTCGCCAAGCTCATGAGGTGATTGGTAAAATTGTATTATATGGTATTCAACATGGTAAATACCTGCTTGACTTATCATTTGAAGAGTATCAATCTTTTAGTCCATTGTTTGAGAAAGATATTTTTGATGTATTACATCCTACACATGTTGTTGAGGCAAGAAATAGTTTTGGTGGTACTTCAAAAGAGCAAGTACAACAACAAATTGTTCTAGCTGAAAAGAAATTATAGCTTAATGAAAAAAGGCTTACCAATATTTCGGTGGAGCCTTTTTTGATACTGACTCTATTTTTATGTTCTTTTTTATCTGTCGTGATTGGAAAAGTTAATAGTTGTTTAATGTTTGTTTCCATGAAAAAAGACATGATTTAATTGAAAAAACCAAGAGAAAACATCTTTATTTTTTTACCTTAGCAAACCATTGGTAATGTATATTGTTATGGTGATTGATTATTTGGCAGGCTTTTAAAATATCAGAATCGCATGTACTATGGCTATCCTCGACAAAAATGACAACATAACCCAAGCTAAATGCACGCCTGCATGTAAGCATCTACACAAATTTCTGATTGATTTCCTGTTATAATAATTCTCCCTACTTGATTGTCTACTAATTGTTGTTGAAGATGAGTTTTTTGGAAGGAATCGGGAAAATCTTTTTCAATTATCATATCTTCTCGACAAAGTGGAAGGAGGAAAGGATGAATCTCCCATCCTGGCTTCCCCTTCTGATTGTTCCTACTTTTCCATTATGTTTAGTAAAAATAACCGGGAATTTCTCAATACGGGCCATTTTAATAAGGAAATGAATATTGTTTAATAAATCACTTTTATATAAGGGTCTTTTCTCCAAAAAAGAACCGATTTGTACATCTATGACTAATAAGGCAGTATTCATGACCCTCTTTTTCGTTTTCTACCCATTATCTTAGATGATATTTTAATTATTTTGGGTAGATCTATTTCATAACGACATCTAAGTTATGTGCTATGTACTGTTTATATAGATTAAAATGACTTAAATTAAAACTTTATTATTATTACCATAGATGTAATCCACTTTCTTATATTCCTCTCCCAATGTGTGATATGATAGAAAAAGACATATAATAAATACATAGTTTGTTTTTCAATGGATGTTTACTTACATATGTTTAGGTTAAACATATTGTGGCTAGATTTTCCGTTAAAAAACTTGAGTGAAAATTAATTGAAGGTGATTTAAATGGCAAAAATATTTATATCTGGAGAAATCCCTGAGATCGGGTACCAACTTTTAAAAGATCATGAAATTGATGTGTACTATGGGGAGAAACTAATAACTGAGGAAGAATTAGCGGAGAGGATTGCCGATAAAGATGCACTTTTATGTCCATTATCTACTCCTGTTACACGAAAGGTAATTGATTCGGCACCTAATTTAAAAATTATTGCTAATTTTGGTGCAGGATTTAACAATATTGATGTTCAGTATGCAAAGGAAAAAAATATATTTGTATCTAATACTCCTGATGTCTCTACAGACGCAACAGCAGAATTGTCAATTGGGTTGATGTTAGCAATTTCAAGAAGAATACCTGAAGGGGATCAGCTCTGTCGCACAGAAGGTTTTAACGGATGGGCTCCTTTATTTTTCCTTGGAAGGGGATTAAGCGAGAAGACATTGGGAATCATTGGTTTTGGTAGTATCGGACAGGCAGTCGCGAGAAAAGCTAAAGCATTTGGGATGAAGATACTATATACAGGACCCCGACGTAAGGATGAAGCAATAGAAAAAGAGTTAAATGCATCCTTTGTATCTTTCGAAGAGCTTATTCAACAATCGGATTATGTATCTGTTCACTCACCGTATAATAAAGAAACCCATCATTTAATTACATTAGACGTCATTCAAAAAATGAAAAAAGATGCCTTTTTAATTAATGCATCCAGGGGACCGGTTGTTCATGAGGAAGATTTAGTTAAGGCTCTGAAAGAAGGTCAAATTGCAGGTGCTGCATTAGATGTATTTGAATTTGAGCCGAAAATTACGGAAGAACTTAAAACGTTAAAAAATGTTGTCTTAACACCACATATCGGAAATGCAACGATTGAAGCACGTGATGCGATGGCCAAATTGGCTGTTAAAAACATTACTAATGTTTTATCAGGTGACAATCCGATTACTCCGGTATAAGTGAAGATTTCTAAAAAAACTATTATACTTTGTAAAATTAAAGATAAATAAATGCACGCTTCCATATAAATAACAGTAACTTGTCTTTAATGTCTGCACATATTATCAAATTCCAGTACATCACTAATAAATAGTGGTGTACTTTTTTGATTTTGAGACCTCATGTATGACCTCATTTACAAATAAAAGGCACACGTTAGAAAAAATGTTTGAGTATTTCTTTAATGATTGAAGTAATGACATTTGTAGATATAAAAAATACTTCCTTTTCTTCGAGAAAACGAAACTATTACACGAATTTGAGTAGAACCTGAAGAAATTCAATACGTTTTAAATGATCATGAACTATCTATTCATATAATAAACGAGGCATTAAAAGTTTCTAATTCTTAAATAAATATGGTTCAGTACAAGGAGAAAAAAGTATATGGTTTTTTGTAGAAAAGAAGCAGAATAGTTAAAGCAAAAGTTGAATTTTGAGTGAAAGGTGGTAAATCATTGTGATTGGAGTGTTCTTAGACCGTAATGGAACAATTGGTGGAGATGGTAGGAATTCACTACAAAAGATTACATTAAAAATCCCGTATCAATTTTACTAAGTAATATTGATACGGGATTTTTAGTTTGTATTTACACAGTAGCTTCTTCTATGTCGGCCTTCAATTCTTTAAACCATTTTAAGTTCACTAAATGGTGTGAACGAGAATTTTCGTTCATGCGACGAAAATAATCAATTTTACCCGGCAATTCTTTAGTGATAGTTAGGTATTCATCGAGAAGAGCAATTCTGGCTTCAGTTTGATCAATTTGTGATTGGATTAATTCTAATAATTTATTTTTATCGAATTCATCTGCAAAGAGTAATGCGCCATAGAATTGCAAGTTTACATACTCGGATTTAGTCCCATATTTGGCCATTAATTTTTCGAATTCTTCTATTCCTAAAGACGTGATTTTATAGGTGTGAATTTCACGACCATTGTTTGGACGTATTTGATGTGTTTGTTCAATCAAACCTTTTTCTTCAAGTTGTTGCAAATTGTAATAAAATGATCCTTTAGTGAAGTTAACGATATATTTATAATGTCGTTTTTCCATTAAACTTAATAGTTCGTATCCATGAGTGCCAGGGTTTTGAATAAGTAAGCCAAGGATAAGTAAGGGAATCAAGGGTGCATCACCTTCGCCATTTGTGCTTCAAATTCAGCGTATGTGATTTTACCTAGAGCCAAATTCATACTGTGAATATAAATTTGTTCAGTTTTCGAATAGTTATTGTTTATTTTTAGTGATTGATTTTCATCCGAAAGAGGCTCTAAGATATGACACTTTTTCGAAAATGCTTCGAAGTAGCGATAACCGAATTTTCGTTGGGAAACAGCGTTCAAATGAATACCATCCGGATTGGCAGTTAGCCCTTTTGCCGATACAAAATAACAATTTTGCTGTTCATGAGCGAATCGACGTAATTGGTCGTTGATTTCTTGAAACTCAGGTGAGTACTTTCCAAAACCCGATTTTCCTAAAAAATCACCAAGCTCACCAATGATTAATGGGACATTTTGAAGGTATAATTCTTTACGTAAAGTTTCAATGATAAGAGATAACTTTTCATAATACGTTTTATGTAGAGAATTATTGCTATCACTTTCACCTTGATGCCAAAGTATGCCACAAATTTTACTAGTTTCAAGAGCAAATCGAGCTTCAGATAAAGCATGTTGAAAAAGAGTACCCTGCGGATGCCAATCGTTCAAGGAACTGCCACCTTCCGCACAAGGAATCAAACCAATTTCTTCATCCGGGTTGGCATTCGACCATGCCTGTGCAAAAGATGCTGCTAGACTTACACCAGCAACAGGGCGGTCATAATTAATCGGTTCTGTCATCATTTGCCACTGACCGTTGCGAAGCATTTTTATTTTTTCATTATAGATAGGTTCTACCTCATGCAAGAATCCACGACCTGCCATATTTGATTGCCCTAACATTAAAAAAGATTTTATCATTTAATTTTCAATCCTTTACATAATAGTCTAATTAGACTTCAATATTATAGAGTCTAATTAGACTTCAATATTATAGAGTCTAATTAGACTATCGTCAACTCGCTATTTCTAGTAAATTTTAATTATGAATTAATATAGAACTGTCAGCGTTTTAATAACTACTGAAAGAAAATATTGAGCAGCACTAATAAGGTCAAATTTTCTTTTATAAAATAAAGATAATTACTTTAAATAGGAACATAGGAGGTATGAGATATGAAAATCAATAGAATAGATCATGTGAGTATAAACGTAAATGATCTATCAGAGGCTAAAGCTTTTTTTCTTAATTTAGGACTTGAAGTGCGAGCGGAATGGGAAATGGATGGAGAACTGTTGGACAGAATAGTTGGGCTTAATAATGTTAAAACGGCATGTGTAGGATTGGGCATGCCAGATGGTGAGGCATGGATAGAGCTAGTCAAATTTTATACGCCGTCAGATGAAAAAGATATTCAACCACCTTTTGCAAATACGCTGGGTATCCGACATATTTGCTTTGCTGTTGAAGATATTGAATCTATTGTTGCAAAATTGAAAAAGAATGGCACGGAAATCTTTAGTGAAATAAAGCAATATGAAGCAAGTTATAAGTTATGCTACGTTCGTGGTCCAGAGGGAATTATTTTAGAGTTGGCGGAGAAAATCAGATAAATATTGAATGGGGTATTAAATGATTTAGTTCACCAACTTTAAAGATTTTAAACTATCGAGGGCATTCTTTAACAAGGGATGCTCTTTTCTTATTGAAGAAAAGGGCACTATACTTCAATAAGAGTGGATAAGGGATAAGGTAAGGCAATCCAAAAATAAATTTCTATCAAGTGTTTTAATTGTGCTAAAATTCATATAAGTGAGATGAAAAAAATGGCGATAAATCTAATCCCCCAGATTTATCTGATATATGGAAGGAGTAAAAAATTAATGAACAGTCCAATTTAAAATTCCCCCTAATCAAGACAAGATTCAATTCTACTATTGGGGGATACAAAATGAAATTGAATAAAAATTTTTCTTTATTACTACTTGGTCAATCTCTCGCTAATATTGGCGATGTATTATATACGGTCAGTGTTATAAGTGCAATTTTTGTTTTAACAGGTTCGGCAACTGTATCATCATTTGTGCCATTTACGATTACTACCTCAATGTTTATATCTAGTCTGTTAACACCTCTTTTGGTTGGTAAAGTAAATCTTAAATGGTTATTGGCTGGATCACAAATCGGAAAAACTATTTTGCTTTTTATTCTAGGATTTATGTTAGTTGGAATAACAGTCTCAAATTACTATTTAATCTTTTTCATCATAGGGTGGATCGCTTTTCTTGATGGATGTGCAAATCCAATAAGACAGACTCTGATTCCTCACTATGTTAAACCTGAATCTTTAATTCAAGCTAATGGAATAGCAGAAACAGTTACACAGGTTATACAAGCAGTTATGTGGTTCATAGGAAGTTTATTTCTAATTTTTATGAGTCCTCAACAACTGGTTTGGCTAGTTGGAGGTTTATTCATAATCGCAAGCGTCTTACTTTGTCTTATAGAAAGTGTAATACACAAAACAACTGAGCCTAAAAGGAAACTAGAGCAGATTAAAGAGGGATGGAAAACTTTATCTAACACGCCAGTATTAAGAAGGATTGCTTGGATAGACTTTTTCGAAACAATTGCAGGAACTGTTTGGATAGCTGCTATTTTATATGTGTTTGTCAATGATGCTTTAAATGTTGACGAAAAATGGTGGGGTTTTATTAATGGTACATTCTTTTTAGGCTTGATATTAGGAAGCGTTTATTGTATTAAATACCCCTCTATTATTGAGAAAAATTTGGGTACTTTTATTTTTGTTGGTTCATTCGGAAGTTCCTTAATTACAATATTGTTTAGCTTAAACAGTATTCCAATTTTTGCGTTGCTTTTATCTCTTGGAATAGGACTATTTGGGCAAATAAAAAATATTCCACAACAAACTGTTATACAAACCAGTGTATCAAAAGAACAGTTGGCAACCGTTTATACCTCATTAGGTGCCATTGGAACTGGAATTTTTGGTATTAGTTCTCTAATTATGGGAATATTAGCAGATTTGTTGGGAATTAGAACTGTATTTATGATCTCAGGACTATTAATTGCAGTAGTAGGTTCAATTGTTCATAAAAATAAGCAATTGTTTGTTACAAATGTTGAACAACAATAATTTATTAAAGAAGGATTTTGTTATAGGACTACAAAATCCTTCTTTTTTTTATGGTTTCGTGATTGGTTATTATGCTTACTAGAAAACGGTTAGGGAGTGGATCAGTATATGGAATGATTATAGCACGCAAACCTTATAAACTATTAGATCTTCATGGAATTTTATCATTTAATACACAAATTCTGTTTTTTGGATGTTATAATAATCTATATTATCTGAAAATACGGAGGGTGACCGCTTTTGTTTGTTCCATTAGTTTTAACAGAATTTCTGGATAGAGCTGTAAAAGTGTATGGAAATAAAACGGCAGTTATTAATAATAATGATGATTTAACCTACCAGCAACTATATAACAGGGTTCAGCAGCTATCATATGGTCTACGTGATTTAGCAGTACAAAAAGGAGATCGAATCGCTTATTTAGCACCGAATACATTAGGAATGCTTGAAGGGTTTTTTGGTGTTTTTCAAGTAGGTGGAATTATGGTACCTCTTAATACAAGACTTACACCAGATGATTATTTATATATCTTAAATCATAGTGAGAGCGAAATTGTATTTGTTGATGAGGAATTATATCATTTACTTTTACCTATAAGAAATCAATTTACGAGTGTACGTCAGATTATTGTTCAAGGAGAGGAAAAAATTGCTCTCGAAGAAGGTGATCTTTGGTATGAATCATGGCTAAAGCAATATCCCTCATTTACTTTTCAAAAAGTTGAACTGGATGAGCAGGATGTGGCAAATATTTTATATACTAGTGGAACAACTGGGAAACCAAAAGGGGTCATGTTAACGCATCGCAACAACTATTTACATGCACTAAGTACTATGCATCATTTACGGGTATCTGACCGTGATGTAGTATTACATGTGTTGCCCATGTTCCATGTTAATGGTTGGGGTTCTCCTTTTTACTATACAGCGAATGGGGCAACGCATATTACATTAAAACATGTTCGTCCAGAAATAATCTTTGAAAAGATCCAAAACCATCATGTGTCTGTAATTCATATGGCACCAGCTGTTTTAAATTCCTTACTTCAGTATTATGAGAGACATCAACCAAATATTAATCATTCGGTCCGAGTGGTGATTGCTGGCTCTGCACCACCTCCTTCATTTGTTTCAAAGGTAGAGCAGCAACTAGGTTGGGAATTTATACAAGTATATGGTATGACGGAAGCATCTCCACTTATTACTACTTCACAAATTAGAGTACATCAACAGACATTACCTATGGAAAAGCAGTATCGTTTAAAGGCAAAGGCTGGCTATGAAATGATTGGCTGTGATGTACGTGTGGTTAATAGTGAAGGTAAAGAAATTTCAAAGAACGATAAGGAAATTGGTGAAATTATCGTAAAAAGTAACGGTGTCATGCTTGGATATTGGAAAAATGAAGAAGCAACCGATGAAGTTATTCGTAATGGGTGGTTCCATACAGGTGATATGGCCACTGTAGATGAAGATGGAAATATTGAGATTGTTGATCGTAAAAAGGATATCATTATAAGTGGTGGAGAAAATATTTCTTCAATAGAGGTTGAAGGCGTACTTTATGAGCATCCAGATATAGTGGAGGCAGCAATTATAGCTATACCTCATGAAAAATGGGGTGAAACACCACATGCAGTTATAGTAAAACGTGAAGGTTCAACGCTTGATGGAAAAGAAGTTATTCAATTCGCTCGTGAAAAATTGGCTCATTTCAAAGCTCCTACATCCGTTAGTTTTATTGATGAGCTCCCAAAAACTGCATCAGGAAAAATTCAAAAAGTCCGTCTAAGAAACGAATACTGGAAAGAGCATGAGCGTTTTGTAAATTGATATTGTGTCTGTTGAAATAATCAGAAAAATAGAGTAGCATATCAATCTAAAAATACATTAAAATATGAATAATACATGGAGAAATCCATGTTTTTTTCATGTGGAAAGAGGTGTTTTTTTACAATGTTATTAATTATAACACTTAGTAAGTTTTTATTTTTTGGAATATTTTTTGTGATGGATATCGTTTATTACTTTTTGAAAAATAAAACGGTGGAAATGATTCGATTGGTTTTAAGTTATATTATTGCAATTGTGACAATTCTTAACGCAAAATATATAATTGTGTTGCCGATTTTGCCGTTATTACTTGGTGGGTTTGCAATGGATGATCCTTCAGCTGAAAGTTCGGATGCAATCATTGTTATTATCGTTAGTTACCTAATTCTTGTGATTATGATTTATGTTGCTATACGCTCCTTTATATTGGCAATTAAGGATTTGAAAAGTAGATTAAGAAAGTAATGCCTTTCGACTAAAAGCTATTATATACAGGATAAGCTGCCATAAAAGGCAGCTTTTTTAATGAAGGTTGTAAATAGGAGAAGTATAAATATCATGTTTAGTAATACTAAAATTATTTTTATATTACTTAAAAATATATTGAAAATTTTGTATATTGTGATAGTATTAATTTTAGTAATACTATAATTATTTAATCTATACTTAAAATCATGACTAAGGAAATGGGGAATTATGGTAGATATTCATACGAAAATTCGTGAATTAAGGCAACAACAAGGGTTAACCTTGAAAGAATTGAGTGAAAATACTAACTTGTCTGTCGGATTTCTTTCTCAAGTTGAAAGAGGTACTTCCTCACTAGCAATCACATCACTAAAAAAAATAGCTGATTCATTGGGTGTTGAGATGTCATATTTTTTTCAACAGGAAATGAATAACAACTATGTGGTCAAATTAGATGACCATAGGGTTTTTCAGGTTGATGGGAATGAATCCAAATATGTTAAAGTTAGTGGGAATTTTCAAGGAAGATCGATGGAAAGCTTAATTGTAACGTTAAGGCCATTTCAACAGGATATCCAAACATCCAGTCATCCTGGTGAAGAATTTCACTATGTGTTAAAAGGTCAAGTCATTATCTATGTAGACAATAATGAATACGTACTGAATGCTGGAGAATCCATTCATTTTCCATCTGAAAAAGTTCATAAATGGGAAAATCCATTAAGTGAAGAAACAGTTATTTTAAGTGTATTAACTCCCGTACTTTTTTAAGTATGGGAGATTCAAATATAGTTTTTTGAAGGAGGAGAAGTTACATGAGAGTTGCTACAGATATTGGGGGCACCTTTACAGATCTTGTATATGTAGATGAAAAAGGACATATTGGTGTATCAAAAAGTCATACGACTCCCCCATATTTTGAACAAGGTGTTATCAATGTTTTAGAAAAGAGTGGAATAGATCAAACCTCAATAAAAACCTTTATTCATGGGACAACTGTTATTATAAACGCATTAACTGAGAGAAAAGGTGTAAAGACCGGACTCATTACAACGAAAGGATTTCGTGACGTATTAGAAATTGGTCGGGGCAATAGACCAGATTTGTTTAATGTACGCTATCATAAACCAGCACCTTTTGTAAGTAGATACTTACGTCAAGAAGTGGAAGAAAGATTAAACTATAAAGGTGAAGTAATGAAGCCATTAAATAAAGAAGAAGTAAAAGAGATTATATCCTTCTTCAAAAAAGAAGGAGTAGAAGCGATTGGTGTATCTTATTTACATTCGTATGTGAACCCTGTGCATGAACAAGAAACAATCGATCTTATCAAAGAAATATGGCCGGAAGTCTTTGTCACAGCTTCTTATGAAGTTACTAAAGAATGGCGTGAATATGAAAGAACCAATACAACCGTCCTTAATGCATATGTCAAACCGATAGCAACATCTTATGTAAACAAGCTTCATGATAAGCTTATTGAGAAGCAAACAGATAGTAATAACTATATTATGCAGTCTAATGGTGGAACGACAACATTTGAACAAGCAAAAGAACTTCCAATAAATATGGTAGAATCTGGTCCTGTTGCTGGTATTTACGGAGCTGCAGTTCTTGGTGAAATTATTGGAGAGAAGAATATTATAGCATTTGATATTGGTGGAACAACGGCAAAATGCTCTCTTATTGAAAAAGGGGAAGTAAAAGTATCCACGGATTATTATATTGAAAGAGATAATCGTCATGCCGGATTTCCGATAAAAACACCAGTTGTTGATATTGTTGAAATTGGCAATGGAGGAGGATCAATTGCTTGGATTGATGATGCAGGATCACTAAAGGTTGGTCCACATTCAGCAGGTGCATTACCTGGACCAGTAGCATATGGACAAGGTGGCATAGAACCAACTACGACTGATGCAAATCTTTTAACCGGACGTCTTTCTCCAAAAAACTTTGATTATGAGGTTGATATGGAAAAGGTGAGTGAAGCAATCAAAGCAACTATCTCAAATTATTTTAATATTTCAGTGGAAGATGGGGCTCTTGGTATCATTCGTATTGCCAATTCAAATATGCTAAATGCATTAAAATTAATTTCTATTCGAAAGGGTTATAACCCACGAGAATTTACCCTTGTTGCATTTGGTGGTGGAGGATCCATGCATGCTCCAGCTCTAGCAAAAGAACTAGGTGTTAAAAAGGTAGTTGTACCTTTAGCATCTCCAGTGTTTTCAGCGTGGGGGATGTTAATGACAGATCTTCGACATGATTATATTCAAACCCAAATTAAACGTCTAAGTGAAGTAGATATTACCTCGCTTAATCAAACATGGGATACTCTAGAAAATCAAGCTTATAATCAGTTTGAACAGGAAGCCCTTCAAAAAGAGTCAGTCTTATTTACTAGATTTCTAGACATGAGATATCTTGGGCAAGAACATACCGTAAAAGTACCCGTACCAAATGGTAACTGGGATGAGAAAACTTTAGAGGAAATTATCGGAAGATTCCATCAACTACACGAGAAAAACTATACATTTAAGCTTGAGCAGGCTGATACTGAAATAGTGAATTTGCACTTGACTGCGTTTGGTCAGGTGAAAAAGCCAACATTAGAAAAAAATATAGTTACTGGGGAATTAAGTAGTGCATTAAAAGAAGTCAGACCTGTCTATTTTGAACAGGAGGGCTGGGTTGATACAACTATTTATGATCGAGAAAAAATTCCAACAATGCAGAAGATTAACGGACCAGCCATTGTTGAGGAAAAGGCATCAGTGACCGTTATTTATAAGGGTCAATCACTTCAAGTTGATGAATATGGAAACCTTATTATTGATACGGGGGTGGAATAAGATGGTGACGGCAACAAAGAAAATTGATCCATTCACTTTGGAAATTGTAAAAGATTCCTTACTTGCAATTGGAGATGAGATGTTTATTGCTTTAGCAAGAACGTCAATGAGCCCAATTATATATGAAGTTTTAGACTATGCTAGTGGTCTAACAGATGCAAAAGGAAATTTATTGACACAGGGAAATGGTGTAACAGGCTTTATCGGTATGCTTACGTTTATGGTGAAGGAAACGTTAAACAAATTTGGAGAAAAAGATTTAAATCCTGGTGATATTATCATTATCAATGACCCATATAAAGGTGGGGGTTCTCATCTTTCTGATGTAGGACTAGTTATGCCGATTTTTCATGATGGAGAAATTGTTGCATTTTCAGCTAATAAAGCTCATTGGACAGAGGTTGGGGGAAAAGATCCAGGATCTTTTACAAATGATTCAACGGAAATTTTTCAAGAAGGATTACAATTTCCTTGTGTGAAATTATTTGAATCAGGAAAGGTTAATCAAGCTATTGTCGATATTATTGAATCTAATGTTCGTTTTCCAGATCTCTCACTAGGGGACATGTGGGCACAAGTGGCTGCATTAAAAACTGGGGATAAACGCGTAAAAGAGCTTTGTAATAAACACGGTAAGGAAATAGTTTTAGCCTCTATAGATAAATATTTAGACCATGGTGAGCAGCTCTCAAGAATTGAACTGAAAAAATTACCAAAGGGAACTTTTGAAGCAGAAGATTTTGTGGATTCAGATGGAATGGGGAATGGTCCATTTAAATTAAAAGTGAAAGTTACTATAACTGATGATGAATTTGTATGCGATTTTCGTGGAAGCCATCCACAAGTACCTGGATCGGTTAATTGTTCATTAACAGGTTTAATATCTGCTGTACGAACAATTTTTTTAGCGATAACCAATCCATCACAAGATGTTAATGATGGTGTTTTTCGCCCGTTAAAAGTAATTACAGATAAAAAATCGATTTTATCGGCCGAACGTCCTGCACCAGTGTCTAATTACTTTGAATCTATGCTTGTGGGAGCAGACTTAATATGGAAAGCACTAGCACCGTTTTTACCAGAACGTTTATCGGCAGGGCATTTAACATCAGTATGTAGTGTCACACTTTCAGGACTTCATCCTGATACAAATGAAGCATTTTTAATTGTCGAACCATCTGTTGGAGGATGGGGTGCCGGCCAAGGGCAAGACGGTGCTAGTGGCCAATTTTGTATTGGTGATGGGGAAACCTATAATGTACCGGTTGAAGTAGCTGAGACAAGATATGGTGTCATGTTAGATGAATATAGTTTACGTGTCGATGGAGGTGGAGCTGGTGAATTTATCGGTGGGAAAGGTGTAATTCGTTCATATAGAGCCTTAACCAATGGACAATCAGCAACGATCACTTATGGAAGACATATAAATCCGCCATGGGGGTTTAATGGGGGACAAAATGGATCGACGAATCAATTCATTGTAGAAAAAGCAAATGGCGAGATTGAAGGACCCTACGGTGTATATCCGCGTTATCCGCTTCAAAAAGGTGATGTAATAAAGTTGATGACTGCCACAGGTGGAGGATATGGTAATCCATTAAATCGACCAGCGGAAAAGGTTGTA
Source organism: Heyndrickxia oleronia (assembly GCF_017809215.1). Taxonomy (GTDB): domain Bacteria; phylum Bacillota; class Bacilli; order Bacillales; family Bacillaceae_C; genus Heyndrickxia; species Heyndrickxia oleronia. The sequence continues at coordinate 2,968,117 of NZ_CP065424.1, read as the reverse complement.
GAAGATGTGAAAAATGGCTATATTACTTTAGCACAAGCTAAAGAAGTATATGGTGTTTCTGTTGACCCGGCTACATATGATTTTACTTTAACAACAAAACGAATAAATGGGGGCAACAAGGCATGAAAATATCTAAGGTTAATAGAGAACAAAATCAAGAGGTTATGAATCAAACTCTATTTCAACATATTGATCAAAATACAGTAGTGAAAATGGGATTTGTTCAAATATTACCAGGGGAACGTGTCCCAAAAGAAGGGCTTTCGATGCATGATGAGGATGAATATTCCTTTATTCTACAGGGGTCTATAACGACCCAAAGCGGTGACAGTCCCATAATGAAGGTGGAACATGGAACAGCTACTTTTATTCCTGCTAAAGAGAAACATTGGGCAATAAATGAAGGTGAAGAGGTATGTGAAATTGTTTATGTTTTAGTCGAACATAAATAACTAAATGAGGTTGTCTAATAAGTTAGGAAGTTATCCAACTTATTAGACACCTCTTTGAAAAGGGGATTGATAGATTGATGGATGAGGCAAAGGAATGAAGACTGTTGGTAATGATGAAGCATTAAAAGCCGTTCCATTATCTCAACGCCAGCATTGGTTAACACCCGCAATGATATTTGGAGGCTTAGAATTTACAATTCCTGTATTAATGATTGGTGCTACTTTGACCGCTTCATATGGAATGGGAAGTATTTTTTGGATATTAGTCATTGGTTTAATTGTTTTTCAATGGGTCGGTAATTCCATTCAAGGATTTATTGGTGCTAAGACAGGCAGATCATCATCTGTTATTGCAAAATCCAGTTTTGGCTCGATACAAGCACGATTTATCGTTGGCCTTACAATATTTATCGTTTCATTAGGATGGTGGGCATTACAAACTGCTGTTGCTGGTAATGCGATTGCAGCGATGTTTGGAATTGATTATGAAAAACAATGGGGTTTATGGGCTGTGATTACAGTTGTCGCTGGGGTATTATTTGCAATTCCTTCGATTATAGGGTATTCATCTATGAAATGGACTGATTATATAGCAGTTCCAGCAGGTTTAGCTCTTATTGCAGGTTGTATTTTTTATGCTTTAAGAAATACAGGTTGGGAAACAATTACAGCTTGGAATCCTGAACCGAAGATAACATTTTTAGCAGCTATCAGTCTAGTTATTGGAGCAAATGTCTCCCAATGGGTCATTGCCTCAGACTATACTAGGTATGCAAAACCAAGATGGAGGGATAATATCCTGATTCCATTAGGCATTGTGGCTGTTGGTTTTCCACTATTCTACGTCGGTTCTATTATGTCTGTCGGTGTAGGTGATGCAGATATAGTTAATGTGATGTTGAATTTAGGATTTCCAGTGTGGGGATTTTTAGTTTTATGGTTTGCTACATGGACAAGCCAGCTTGTAAATAATTATAGTATGGGTCTAGCTCTAGCAAATATGTTTAATATAAACTCCAGCAAAGGACGGGCATTCCTTACTTTTATAGGGACAATTTTAGCTATTATCATTGCTTTGGCGGGAATACTCGATTATTTTACAGACTTTTTATACTTAACTGCTCTTATTTATCCTGCGATAGGTGGTATTATGATGGCAGACTTTTTTATTATACGGAAGCAACGATTTGAAGATAACAAGGGCTGGAATTGGATGGCTACAATTGCATTGGTTTGTGGAACTTTTGTCGGGTACCTTACACAGTATGTTTATGAATTTGGTTTACCTGCCGTTCAATCCATTATCATTTCTGCTTTCATTTATTGGATAGCAATGAAAATAAAAGCAAAAATAAAGCCAGATCATTTTACAGGTCTAGTTGAAAGGCATCACGAAGGATATAATAAAGAGGAAGCTGGTTAATGCTTTTAATTATTTGACTTTTCAGATATTACTAGATATATATAATATCTAATCTATATTTATTCTCTATTTTAATCCGTTTAAAAGTTTGCTAGGAGTACCATTTACAATTTTTTAAATTAAAAATGGGCAGTTTATTGAGATGTGACTCTAAATAAACTGCCCATGCTTTTACTAAGATTTTAATGCATCTTTATTTTGTTTAAATTGGCCTTCCCATTTTGAAATAACAATTGCACCTAGTGAGTTACCTACTACGTTTACAACTGTTCTAGCCATATCGAGGATTCGGTCGATTCCTGCAATGAAAGCTAGTCCTTCAATTGGAATACCAACTGTTCCTAATGTAGCAAGTAGAACTACGAAGGATACACCTGGGACACCTGCAATCCCTTTCGATGTTACCATAAGCACAAGAATTAATGAAAGTTGCTGTGTTAAAGATAGATCAATTCCATACATTTGAGCAATAAAAACAGCAGCAAGAGCTTGGTATAATGTTGATCCATCTAAATTAAATGAATATCCTGTAGGGATGACAAAAGAGGTAATTGCTTTTGGACATCCGAACTTTTCCATTTTCTCCATGATTTTTGGAAGAACGGCTTCTGAACTTGCAGTTGAGTAACCGAGAATTAATTCATCCTTTAGAAGTCGTAGTAGGTGAAATATATTAACTCCAACTAACTTTGCAATACCACCTAATACGATGATGATAAAGCCTGCCATTGTTAAATAGACGGTAATAACTAATTTTCCTAAAGGTAGGAGTGATTCTAAACCAAAAGTGGAAACGGTCACACCGATCAGTGCAAATACCCCAAATGGAGCAAATTTCATAACTAAATTTGTAACATAAAACATGGTTTCTGCCGTTCCTTGGAAAAATGCAAGTACAGGTTTGCCTTTTTCTCCAATTGCAGCTACACCTAATCCAAATAATACGGAGAAGAAAATAATAGCTAGCATATCTCCATGCATAATTGATTCAAAAATATTTTTCGGAACAATATTAACAATTGTGTCTGCAAACCCATGGTTCTCAACACTTTTTGCTGTGTCTACATAAGAGTTAATATCTACCTTATGAATAGAATGCATATTAACTCCCTTACCAGGGTGGAAAATATTCGCTACAAGCAATCCAACAATAATTGCAATCGTTGTCACAATTTCAAAATACAAAATTGTTTTTCCACCAAGTTTCCCTAGATTCTTCCCATCACCAACACTAGCAATTCCAACAACTATACTAGAAATGACAATAGGGACGACAATCATTTTGATTAATCTTAAGAAAATATCTCCTATAGGTTGTAAATATTTGCTGATTTCAGGATTACCATAAAAAATAGCCCCAATTATTATTCCGAGGACTAGTCCAATTAATATTTGCCATGCTAATCCAATTTTTTTCATAATATCCCCCCAAAATAAAACATATAAATATTTTCAGACGAAATAATTTATTATTTAAATATAATATAAAAAATGAAAATAAACAAATATAAAGCGTTTTATCAATAAAAATTAATAATAATCATTATTTTTGTACTATTTTAAAATAAGAAAAATGAACTACAATTCATACTATTATTTACAAAAATAATTGAATTTTCTATAATTATAATTGTTAATTTTGGGGGGAGTGTTAATTTCTCAGTAGATTTATTACCTGCATCAATCAAATGGATCTCAGATATTCTACCATTAACACATAGTACTAAGGCAATCCGTACTATATACAATATGGAAGTGCAACCACTGTATCCTTTATTGATAGAGGAAATGATGATTGGATTTGTTTAATTAGTATTTGCGGGAATAATGACTACACTAATGGAGAAAGTTGCGAGAAAAAGAGGTTCTTTATTTAAGGCTCTTTTCTCAAACATTGTTGCTATTTAAGGAAAGCTATAACTATTAAATATCGCCTGAGGATCGCTACACGTATCATTTTACTGAGAAAGAGCCAATTTCCATAAGGACCGCTAAGATCCTTTATTGGGAGTAAAAGCTGGCAGTTGGGCTTTTACAAAAGCAACAAACGATACGAAAACAGCATTATTTAAAGATATATAAAAGCCTTTTTATGTTCTATGTTAAATACTTTGTCCTACTTCGAACCTGTTTATTTTAATCATTTTTATAAAAATATTTCATGAAATGCTATGATGATCATTTCTAAAGTCGATGTAAATAAGGATTTTTTTGTGAGGGAAGATGGAGAATTATTTCCTTGAAATTAATTTTGATAAAGGTTATAATAATAAAGCGATGAGCTATTTGTGTAAGTCGAGGACTTAGCTATTTGGCTAAACATACGAATGTGGTCGTATGGGTACCTCGCCGCAAACGTGTTTTAAAAGACGCCTACGGATTTAGGCGTCTTTTCTCATTTTTAATCATTAAATGCTTCCCAATCGGAAAATAATCCACTGCCATTACAACTTGGGCATTCATATCCTGCAACATAAGCGCTATATGGGAGTGTAAACCCCCTGCCGCGACAATCTGGACATTTTCCCGATTCCTCCATTTCATTAAGGAACTTTTCATGTCTTTCATTTCTCCAGTTTGAAAACGATTGCAATAATCCCAATTTAATCACCTCCGTTTTTTACTAGTATTTGTTCTCTAATCGAATTTTATAATATCCATAAGTTTTTGTTATAGATAACTATTGATAAATGATAATTTACTTATCGATCGAATCAAATTATTCTAAACTTAGAAAATCCAAGAAGTGAGGGATGGAAATGGATAATAAATCAGATGTTCAAAAACAATTCGGTAGTACAGCTCGTTCATATGTTACAAGTGAAATTCATCAAAAGGGGAAAGATTTGCAATTATTATTAGCAATTTCCGAAATTACAGGAGAAGAAAATTTGCTTGATATTGCAACGGGTGGCGGACATACAGCAAATTTATTTGCTCCACATGTAAAGCATGTTACTGCTTTAGATTTAACCCAGCCAATGCTCCAAGAAGCAGAAAAGTTTATAAAGGGGAACGGCCATAAAAACGTAGAGTTTGTTCAAGGAGATGCTGAGCAACTGCCTTTTAGTGACCAAACCTTTGATATAGTGACCTGTAGAATTGCACCGCATCATTTTCCAAATATCGAAAAGTTCATTTATGAAGCTTACCGCGTATTAAAAAATGAAGGCTATTTTTTACTCGATGACAATGTTACACCAGAAAGTGACGAACAGGATCAATTTTATAATACGGTAGAAAAATTGAGGGATTATAGCCATTTTCGAGCATGGAAAAAAACTGAATGGTTAAAGATGCTTGAATTACAGGGATTTTTAGTAGAGGAATTGTACCGTTTTGAGAAAACATTTGAATTTGATTCATGGTGCAATCGTATGAAATTAAGTAAAACAAGTAAAGACGAAATTACAAATCTGATGCTCAATAGTTCTCAAGAAACAAAGAAACGGTTTCATATTAAAATAAAAGGTCAATCCATTCTTTCATTTAAAGGTGAAGCAATCATAATTAAGGCAAGAAAAGCATTTTGATTCATTATTAGGCGCTAATTTAAAGGCTTTTTTCTCAGATGTTTTACTATTTTAGGTAATGGTTTTACTAATAAAAAATCAGTTGAAGATACGATGAGACCTTTCATTTCACTTGGAAAAAGGCTTTAAACTTCATTACCTTAATCCAATGTATCAATATATTATATTTAAAAAACTCTGTCAGTGTGACTTATGAAAGATGGATGAGAATAATTGTGTCCGACCCATTTTTTTATTGAATGGATCATTTTTAATGAACCAAAACGGGGTCGGACGCAAAAGTACAGTTATTTATTATCCCTATTTTTTTCGATTTCTGGTGTGATTTCTTTTGAGGCTTCCGTTTGATAATGGTGAAAATTACGGTGTTTAGGCAAAAATTCTTCAGATTGTCGATCAAATGTATAGGATGATACATATTTATGAAAAGCCATTTCAAAGAGTGATATTGCAGAAGCTGAAACAAGTGAAATTAGAAATAGTGCAGTTGCATTTTCTCGAGTTAGTGCTGCCGATAAGAACCAAATAAAGAGCAAGCTTAAACCGAAGTCTGCAATCGTAGCAACCGTATTGTTTGTTCTTGGTAATATACCTATATCACCAACTAGGTAGGATGCTACAGATAAAACAAGTGAAATAAATACGAAATTAGTGAATGACATCCCGAAAATTAATCCTAAAATGACAAATAGGACCACAAGAGTAGCTACAAATTTAATCCCCATTGCTTTAATATGCTTCATAATTCCAAGCTCACCTCACAAATTTAATGTCTTATCTATTTTTTTAATTGTTTGCTTTAACTATTCGTATATAAAATTGGAAAATCATTAATAATCTTTGATATGATTAAATTGGGAAGCGATTTCATATTTCTAGTAAAGGCTTATTTATTAATCATTGTTGCTATTAATTAGCATTTTAACCAATAGCTATCTACTGAAGACCGCTATACCTTTCATTTCACGGTGAAAAGAGCTGCAAATTTCATAATCGTTAATTCGGTGCAAAAGCCGTCAGTGAGCAACAAATACGATAACAGCCATATTAAATTATAGGGGAAATAGCATGATACTTATAATAGATAATTATGATTCATTTACATATAACTTAGTTCAATATATTAAACAAATAGGAATAGAAGTAAAAGTTGTTAGAAATGACCAAATAGCAATAGCCGAAATTGAACAATTAAATCCTGAATTTATACTACTTTCACCAGGACCGGGTAATCCAGATCATGCTGGTATATGCATTGAGGTAGTCAAACACTTCTTTAATAAAATTCCAATCTTAGGTGTCTGTTTAGGACATCAGGTTATTGCTCAGGCATTTGGCGGAAAAATCATAAAAGCTAAAAGACCCATGCATGGCAAAACATCATTTATCACTCATGATGGGAAGTCGATTTTTTCGGGTTTAGAGAATTCCTTTAAAGTGACTCGGTACCACTCTTTGATCGTAGAAGAAAAATCCCTCTCTCAGGATTTGGATATAACTTCCAAATCGGAAGATGGAGAGATTATGGGAATTCGACACAGGCAATATAAGGTAGAAGGTATTCAATTCCATCCAGAAGCCATTTTAACTGAGAATGGGCTGAAGATGATTCAAAATTTTTTTCAGCCAAATGAAAAATTCTTAATTAATCATTAAAGGAAGATAAGTAGAATGAATAGAAAAGACATCATGCATGAAAATTCAACACTCTATTTTGAATTTGCTGATCGAAATGGAAAGAAACACCCAAAATTCTTTTGTAAACCTAAAAAAGTGATTCAAACATATCGTATAGATGAAGTTAGAGGTTGTATGGAACAAATTCAAAAAGAAGTATCCTGTGGGTATTATGCAGCTGGATATGTGTCCTATGAGGCTGCACCCGCGTTTGAGCCATCTTTCAAGGTACATGAAAATCCAAAGATGCCATTACTCTGGTTTGGAATTTTTGATGAACCTATAATAATTCCAGCTCCAAATAAGAAAGCCGATTACTCTGTTTCAGATTGGATTCCATCTATTGAAGGGGAAGCGTATCAGAAAGGAATATCCGAAATAAAAACAGCGATAGAAAATGGGCATACATATCAAGTAAATTACACAACAAGGCTGCATGCTAATTTTACTGGTGACGATTTTTCATTCTTTCAAAAACTATCTTCATCTCAAGATTCAGATTACTGTGCATATCTGAATTTGGGAGATTACCGTATTTTATCAGCCTCTCCGGAATTATTCTTCCGTTGGGATGGTAATAAAATTATTACCAAACCAATGAAAGGTACAGTGAGGAGAGGAAGAACAACTAAGGAAGATAATGAAAATGCTGCTTGGCTATTTCAATCCGAAAAAAATCGTGCGGAAAATGTCATGATTGTGGATTTGTTAAGAAATGATCTAGGCAATATTGCCGTGCCAGGAACGGTACAAGTAGATGAATTATTTACAATTGAGCAGTATCCAACTGTTCTTCAAATGACATCTACTATTTCTGCTATGACAGAAGCAGGAATTGAATTAGTAGACATCTTTTCTGCCCTGTTTCCTTGTGGTTCAATTACGGGTGCTCCTAAAATTAGTACGATGAGGATCATTTCTGAAATAGAGGATTCTCCTCGTGAGGTATATTGCGGTGCCATTGGATTTATAAGTCCAATAGGGGAAACCATATTTAATGTGCCTATTAGAACCGTTGTTATCAATAATCAAACCAATCAAGCAGTATATGGTGTTGGTGGCGGTGTTACATGGGATTCAACGACAAAGGATGAGTATGCAGAAATTCAGACGAAGGCAAGTATTTTATCGAAAGAACAACCAACCTTCAAATTACTTGAAAGTATCAAGTTGGAGAATGGTAATTATTTTTTACTGGACCGCCATATTAAGCGATTACAAAATTCAGCTGCTTATTTTCATTACTCATTACACATAAATGAATTAACAGAAGCATTACAGCAATTTGCAAAAAGAAATCCTTATCAATTACTAAAAGTTAGAGTACTCGTTGCAAAAGATGGCTCATTTGAAATAACTAGTGAACCGATCACATCATTGAATAAACCATTACAAGTAAAATTAGGGGAAAGCCCAGTTGATAAAAATGATCTCTTTTTATATCACAAAACGACGAACCGTCGAGTATATCAATTTCATAAGGAAAGCCAACCTAAAGTTTTTGATGTACTATTGTGGAATCAATATGGAGAATTAACTGAGTTTACCAATGGAAATATCGTCCTTGAAATAAAAGGTGAGTACTATACACCACCAGTTCAAGTAGGATTATTACCTGGTACATTTCGTGAGGAATTGATAGAAATGGGAAAACTAAAAGAAAGAATTCTTACTGTCAAAGATATTAAAGAGGCAACAAATATTTACTTTATTAATAGTGTACGAGAATGGCAAAAGATAAGATTTGTTTAAATGGGTTTTTTTAGATAAAATCTGTCCCCCCTATAATTATAAATTTTCTACTTTAGTGACATACTAAGGAAAAAATAGATATGAGGGTTGTGTATGGACTATATCAATAGAGAAACCTTAATAGACCAGATGACTAATCAAATGCAGCTTTTAATGGATCATTATGGACTCGAGGATATCGGTATATATGAAGAAGAAGGGGCAGGAAATGACTATTATCTGGGGTATACTGTGCGTAAGGATGGAAAAGTTTTTATGCTAAATATGCCTTATATGAAGGATGAATTTGGTAGGCTTACTTTAAAAAATAGGGAATGGACCATTCAATCAGACGATGGAGAGTTAAAAGGGTTTCATAGTTTGGATGAAGTTTTTAATAAGGGTCTTTTCTAATGAATCCTTAAATAATTTTTAATCTTTGTATGCCAAAATAGATTTATGATAGGCAAATGGAATAACTAATGTTTGAGCGATAGAGAGATAGGAGGAAATTCTCCATGACAGCAGAAAAAGAGCTAAAGAAGCGAGATATTATCGATCAGCTTCTTAATAAAGGAATTTATAAATCAAATAATAAACAACTGTATGAATTATCATTATATGATTTAAAGAGTATATATAATGAAATAATCGTTGGAAAATCAAGCTAGAAAGTGCATCTATAGATGCACTTTTTTATTTGGTTGTATAAAATGTTCCGAAAAGTGAAATAATTAATATGAGGAGGGATCTTATGAAATCTTTAATCCAAACTTTGAAGGAAATTTGTACAAGCTATCCACTTTCAGAAAAGGTTCTGATCGTCGATCATTATCGTACTGGTGAACAAATATTAAATGAGTTTATAAATACAGGTCATTGTGTAATAAATATTAAGATTCACACCATTCAAGATATAGCTATTAAGTTTCTTTCTCAAAAGTTTATCCAAATTAAATTCATCACTCCTACCATCGGTTCTATTCTAATGACTTCCATAATAAAAACATTAAAGGATAAACAAAAACTCCATTACTTCCATCTTCTCGAAACAACACCAAGCTTATCAATGACTATGTATAAAACGATACAAGAGATTAGGCTTTCAGGATACTCCAGTACTCATTTTCCAAGGGATATATTTAAGATGAAAGATAAAGCGAGTGATCTACAAAAAATCCTTTATGAATATGAGAGGATTTTAGAAAAAAATTCGTATTGGGATGAGACGAAAGCTTTTCTAAAAGTAATTGAACAAGTCAATATTGTAGAAATGGATAAATGTATTTTTTTATTTCAACCAAATCTTTCTTTTATAGGAATAGAAGAGCAATTTGTCAGTATGCTTTTATCAAAGCATTCATATATTTTGCCAATTGCCCCAGTGTATGAAATCACTCCTCCTGCAAGATTTGCATTTATTCTAGAGGCACATGGGAAGGCTCAACCGTCCGATTTTAGTTATTTACTAAGTAATAATCATCATTTAGGGAATATAGATTTTGAGCTTTTTGCAAGTCATACAGAGGAAGAAGAAATAAATGAAATGTTAAGGAGAATGATGCAAAAGGAAATACCTTTTGATACATGTGCGTGTTTTTATAGTCAACAAGAGCCATATCAAATGATGATGTATCAACTATCTGAAAAAATGAAAATTCCAGTTACGTTTGGAGAAGGTCTCCCGATCACTGTTACGAATCCAGGGAAAATGATATTGGAAATCCTTCAGTGGTTTAAACAGGACTTTAGTGCTCCATCCTTTTTGAACTTGCTTCAAGAAGGTGTATTTGATTTTGATGCGGAGTCTCCAAGTATTTTATCTATCACCAGAATGATTAGAAATTCTGAGATTGGTACTGGAAAAGAGCGATATCTGCAGAAACTTCAAGTTAAAATCCATGAATTGAAAGAAGAATTGAATCGGGATAGTGAAGAACATCATTTCTCTATAGAAAAAAAGATAGCAGAATATACATGGCTATATCAATGGTTTGAAACACTTTTTCAATTTATTCCATCTCATTATGGTGGGGGTAAATGGAAGGGATATCTCGATCTACTCGATTTTATACTAGAATTCGCTAAAATACAGTCCGTTTACGATAAACTTTCGAAAGATGCTTTAGTAGAACAGATACAGTTATTGCGTTCATTTGCAACTGAACCAAATTCTCAGAAAGAAATGCTTTCTATCCTAGAGGAGTATTTATTGACGATCCGCATTGGTGCATCTGGGCCGAAATCGGGTTCCTTACATTTTACTTCGTTTCAACAAGCACTTTTTATAAATCGCAAGAATCTGTATTATATTGGGTTCGATAATCAACGCTTTCCGGGGAAGGTTAAGGAAAATCCACTATTATTAGATGATGAGAGAAAAGCCTTGTGCGCGAATCTTCCATTGCATAGGGAGAAGGCTAAAGAAAATATTTTTCATTTATTACAAGCACTTGCTTGTAGTACTGGTCGGTTAACAATTAGTTATCCTGTTTTCAACCAACAGGAAAATCGTTTGAACACACCATCACATTTCTTTTTAACCTGTTATCGGATTCTCATAAATAATAGTGAAGCAAATAATGAACAATTGATAGGCAATTTGCTCATCAAGAGTCATTTCGAAACGGATAAAATTAATCAAAAAGAATGGTGGCAATCTCTCATTAATTATGGAAACCACAGCCATATCTCTTTGGAGAAATTAGAAGGCTTGAAGTATTTTGTAAAAGGATATCGAGCAATCGAAAAAAGATCGACCATTAATTTTACAGAATATGAAGGGAAAGTAAATGCGGGTGGTTATGTTTTAGACCCAAGAAAAAATAGAAATATACGATTATCCAGTAGTCGATTAGAAAAGCTAGCAACTTGTCCATATAAATATTTTCTAGAGGATATTTTACAGATAGCCCCTGCCGAGCCTGTCAATCAAAATAAATGGCTTGATGGAAAGACACGTGGCATATTACTCCATGAGATATTTGAGCAGTTTTATAAAACAATTCTTGTAACTGGAGATAAACCATCTTATGAAAAACACATCGATATGCTGATTACAATTGCTAAAGAGAAAATAGACTATTTTAAAGAACGTATATTTCCGGATTGTTCAATTAGTTTCGAAGAAGAGATGAATGAAATTATTGAATCCTGTCATATCTTTTTGAAAAGTGAAGAGGAACATACATGGGGAAATGTACCTGCATATTTTGAATATGTATTTGGATTAGATGGAAACCCTCCTGCAAAAATTCACCTTAATAATAGTGAGTCTTTTTTTCTATCTGGAAAAATTGACCGTGTAGATAAACAAGAGGATATGAATTACGTGATAATTGACTACAAAACGGGAAGTGCAAGAGAGTATTCTTTAAATAAATTTTTCAATGGTGGACGACATTTACAGCATTTTCTTTATGCCAAAGCATTGGAGAATCAGTTCAATTTATACGAGGGGCAAGTGATTAATAGTACGTATCTTTTTCCAACAACTAAAGGACTAGGAGAGAGGAGAGTCCGATTACAGGATTCAACAGCTAGTGAAAATGGTTTAGAGATCACGGAGAGGTTACTCGACCTTTTAAAAGCTGGATACTTTCCGATGACAGATGATATAAAAAAAGATTGTAGGTATTGCACGTTTCAACATGTATGTAAACGGAACTCATATTCAGAGGAGCAGTATGAGGAAAAAATGAGGCATGTAAAAGCTATTAATAGATGGATGGGGGTGAGAGCGTATGAGTAAACAAATAATTGATGAGGTAGCACGCCATAAAATCGAACAGCATCTTACTCAAAACTTTCTAGTTGAAGCGGGAGCAGGATCTGGTAAAACAACAAGTCTTGTTAACCGCATGGTTAATATGATAAAAATGGGGACATGCAACATATCGGAAATAGCGGCTATTACATTTACAAAAAAAGCAGCTGAAGAATTAACGACAAGATTTCAAACAAAACTTGAAAATGAATGGAGAGTAGAAGAGGATCTCTCAAAAAAACAAAATTTGGAGAGTGCATTAGCTAATTTTGACCAATGCTTTTTAGGGACTGTTCACTCTTTTTGTGCATGTATCCTCCGTGAGCGTCCAATTGAGGCAGGATTAGATCTGCAATTTCGTGAAATTGAGGAAAGAGAGGACCAACATATTGCAATACAAGCTTGGAACAACTTTTTTGAAAAGATGATGGTGAAAGATTCTGAAAGGTATCATTTTATAAAAAGGCTAGGTATTCCAGTTTCAGATTTACGTCAATGCTTCTTAAGGTTAATTGCTTATCCGGATGTAGATTGGGTTTATGTTGAGAAGGAATCCCCGAATATTTCAAGAGTTTACCATTCGTTTCTAAACCTTTTGAAAGAAGCTAACCATGCGATTCCATCTGAACCCATAGAAGGAAGATATGATAAACTTCAAGAGCTTATTTTGCAGGCGATTCGTAAAAATAAATACGAAAATCATGAAACAGATGCAATGAAGATTGGATTACTAGAAACATTTAATAAACAGCTTACGATTACACAAAAGTTATGGAGTTCAAAAGAGGATGCAAAGTACTATTTGGACAAAATTGTTGATTTCGTTGAAATGAAAATACAGCCATTATTGGAAAAATGGTATGAGTATGTTCACGGACATATCATGCCATTGATGATTGATATCTTGCATGAATATGAAATACTAAAAAAGCAAATGTCCTATGTAAATTTTCATGATTTGTTAATAAAGACCGCACTCTTATTGAAGGAGAATAGTGAGGTTCGCGGTTATTTTCAAGAAAAATATCGCAGTATTCTAGTCGATGAATTTCAAGATACCGATCCGATTCAAGCAGAAATCATGTTTTACATAACGGCAGAGAATCTGTATGAACAGGATTGGACAAGATGTCGGCCGAAACAGGGTTCATTATTTGTTGTAGGAGACCCTAAACAAGCGATTTATCGTTTTCGTCGTGCAGATATAGACATTTATAATAAAGTAAAAGAATTGATAGGTAATCAAGGTGGAGAAATATTAGAATTAACAATGAATTTTCGAACTTTAGATTCGGTAACAAACTCATTAAATTCATTTTTTGAAGAAAAATTACCTATTCAAGCGACAGAATATCAAGCTGCTTTTAAGCCATTACATGCCTATTTTAATGACAATCATTCTACTTTTTCAGGAATATATCAATCGATAATACCAAAAGAATATGTAAATAAGGAAGAAATGATCCAATTCGATGCTTTTCAAATAGCTGAAACCATTAATAAGATGATTCATCAAGGACATCAGCCTAAAGAGTTTATGATTTTGACAAGATATAATGAGAATTTAGAAGTTTATTATCAGGCACTTTTAGAAAATAACATCCCTGCACATTTGAGTGGTGAAATAACATTAGCAAATATGACGGAATTTCAGGAACTTTTTCATCTTGTTGAGTTTGTAAAAGATCCAACTAATACTGTTCAGTTACTTGCGGTACTTAGAGGTCCTTTCTTTGGTGTGAGTGATCAGGAACTATTTGAATGGAAGTACAGTGGTGGTAGCTTTGATATTTATTGGACACCAAGTGAAGATAATGTTGTCGAATCTACATTTGATTTTCTTCAAGCGTTTGAACGGCTTCAAACATACGTAAATTGGAAATATCAATATTCTCCGGCTACAGTGGTAGAGAAAATGATCGAGGATATTGGTTTCTATCCATTGCTGTTATTAAAAGGCTATGGAAAAAATGAATGCCAACATTTAAACTCTATTATCACCACGATTCGATCAGCAAGTACTTTTTATGAAGCAGCAGAATTACTAAAAGAATTGATTTTTACAAAACGTTTAGTACTCAATATGGATGTTGGGGCAAATGCTGTTCGAATAATGAATGTCCATAAATCGAAGGGACTGGAAGCGGAGATTGTTTTCCTAGCAAATCCCGTTAAAAAAATTGATGTGAAGGAGCGTATCTCCTTACATATTAAACGAACAAATACAACTTCATATGGTTATTTTATTGTTCAAAAATCAAACGGATTCCAAACTAAGATGATCGCTTGTCCACCAGAGTGGAGTATTCATCAAACAGAAGAATACAAATATTTGATTGAGGAAGAAACACGGATCGTATATGTAGCAGCGACTCGAGCGGAAAAGGCATTAATTATTAGTACAAGCGAGAAAACTAATAAGAAAAATCCATGGAATGAACTAGTGTTTGCTGTACAACCAAATCGAATTCAAGTCGATGATATCATGGAAAGTGAAATAACTGAACAAGAGGTCCAAAGGAAGATTAATGTTAGCAATGATTATATTAATGAATTAGGTATGTGGATTAATAAACATATTCAGCCAACATATGCTACGTATAGTCCTACAGATGAAAAAGATGATATCTATCAATTAGATATTGACCGTGAAAAAGGCGGTGGAATGCTTTGGGGAACACTTATCCACGAAGCTTTCGAGAAGCTAATAAGAGGCATGAAAATTGAAAACCATATCGAAGACTTGCTACAAAAATATGGTTTTTCACTACAACGGAAGCAAGAGGTCTATCAAAGTATACAAAGCTTTAAACATACAAAAATATGGGATCAGCTACAGACAGCCGAAATTGTTTTAACAGAAGTCCCATTTAATGTTCGATTATCGAGTGAAGATCCATTATACAAGAAAATACGAAAGAGTAAAGATCAACAGTATCCATTGCTAGTTAAAGGTGTGATTGATTTAGCATATCAATATAAAGGAAATTGGTATATTGTTGATTATAAAACCGATCGTTCAAAAGACAGAGAGGGTATTGTACGCTTAACCTCCTATTATGAGCATCAAATAGCCTTGTATCGTGAATTATGGGAAAGAATCATGCATACCTCTGTTCATCAAACACTCCTTTATTTCGTATTTACAGATGACATATGTATTGTATAAGAGCAAAGATTAGGGGGCTATCAGAATGTAAAAGTCTGACAGTCCCCTTAAACATGAATAATATTACTGAAATTTCTTAATGATAATCGCTGAGTTATGTCCACCGAAGCCAAATGAATTAGATAATCCAATCGTAAGATTAGCTGATCTCCCTTTATTAGGCACATAATCCAGATCACATTCCGGATCAGGATGATTAAGATTAATTGTAGGTGGGATAAAATGATCTTGTAGACTTTTCACTAAAGCTATCGCTTCTGCACCTCCTGATGCTCCTAACATATGTCCAAGCATAGATTTATTGGCAGTAATTGGGATCTTATAGGCATAGTCTTCAAATAAATTTTTAATTGCCTTTGTTTCCGAGTGGTCACCTACTTGAGTACTTGTCGCATGGGCACTAATTAGATCAATGTCGTTCGGTGATAATTGAGCATTATTTAATGCACTTTTCATCGCCTGAAAAGCACCTCTTCCATCTGGATGGGAGGCAACCATATGATATGCATCCGAGCTAGCACCATATCCAATGACCTCCCCATAGATGGTGGCTTCTCTTTTTAGTGCGTGTTCCATTGATTCAAGTACTAATATTCCTGCCCCCTCACTCATGACAAAGCCATCTCTGGATGCATCAAAAGGTCGACTAGCTAATGTAGGCACATCATTATTTGTTGAGAGAGCCTGGGCATTTCCAAAGCTAGCTAATGATAATTTTGAAATTGCTGCCTCTGCTCCTCCTGTAAAAATAATATCTGCATCATCATTTTGGATAGCACGATAGGCTTCACCGATTGAAGTATTTCCGATAGAACAGGCAGTGACTGGAGACATGGATGGCCCACGTGCCCCTAACCTAATACTGATTTGTGCAGCTGCAGCATTTGAAATCATCATAGGTACTAAGCTAGGACTTACTCTTTTTGCCCCACGATCATTTAGTAAATGAACATTTTCTATTAACGTATTTATTCCACCGATGCCCGATCCAACATAAACACCTAACCGTTCTGGATTGATTTTATCTAAATGAATATGAGAATCCTCTAATGCCTGCAAAGCAGCAGCTAAGGCAAATTGACAAAAGCGATCTAATTTTCTTGCTTCTTTTCTTCCCCACAATTTCTCACCATCAAATTCACGAATAATACCGGCTATTTTCGTTTTAGTATCAGATACATCAAAGGTATCAATCTCAGAAATTCCTGACTTACCCTTCATTAAGTTCGTCCAAAAAGTATCAACCGTATTACCGATGGGAGAGATAATACCCATTCCTGTGATAACAACTCTCTTCATAAAAAACTCCTCCAATTGTATTTTTCTTTTGGCTCTTTTCTCAAACATTGTTGTTATAAAAATAAAGTTTTAATAAATATAAGAATGAATGTCGTCAACTCTCTTCATATTTTACTAAGAAAAGTACTGCAAACTTTGTAAAAGCCAGTAGTAGTCTTTTATTTTCAAGTGCAACAAACTTTTCGAAAACATCTTTTCCTTTATTGTACTCTTGATTTATCCTATTACAAGTTGTGGTTTATCATAGTATAATTACTACTAGGTTAAGAAGGGAGATACGAATGAAAACTGAAACGCGGCTTCAAGAAATGTCTGATTTTTTAAAAACGAAACGTTCTCGAATACATCCACATATGGTTGGACTTCCTGCAGGAACTCGACGAAGAACACCTGGTTTACGTAGGGAAGAAGTAGCACAGCTAGCTGGAGTAAGTACAACTTGGTATACATGGCTAGAACAAGGTAGAGATATTAAAGTGTCTGCATCTGTTTTAGATGCTGTTTCGAATGCATTGCAATTAAATACGGACGAAAGAAAATATTTATTTGCTTTGGCGATGGAAGAAGGGGTAAAATCATCTGAGCTGGATGAAGAAGAAGCAATAGTTAGTCCATCTTTAAACAAAATATTAAAAGAGCTTCAATATTGTCCTACTATTATTACGGATCGTAAATGTCATATTGTTGGATGGAATCAAGCATCAGCAAATGTATTTCTTGATTTTGAAAAGGTGGAAGATGAGCAAAGAAATCTCATCTATTTAGTTTTTGCAAGGAAGGAATTAAGAAGTTTAGCTGTAAATTGGGAGCACTTTGTAAAAGGATTTCTTGCTATTTTTCGTACCTATTATGGACAATATGTGGCTGATCCATGGTACTCGGATTTTATTGAGAAAATGGAAAAGGACTTCCCAGAATTTCAGGAATTATGGAATGAGAGTGAAGTTAGTTCCGCGCCCGAAGTGCTTATCGAATTTCGTCATGGAAAAGCTGGGAAAATGCTGTTTAATCTCACTTCATTACAAGTCCAAGGAAATCACGATTTACGTTGTAGTGTGTATACACCAGTTGAGGATACGAATACTGAGAATAAATTAAAAAAATTAATGGAAAGAAGTCGATGAGATTTTCTAACAGGAGTTGATTATAGGGCTTACACTAGTCTCATTCTTTCTATTCAATAATAATCTTTGATTGGATTTTCTCAAATATCTATTTTTATCTTTAATTTTAATGCGAAAAAAGCCTTCCTATATTACTATTTATTAGTGAAGAAAAATTGAAACAGAATTATTTTATTTGAGGTGGTTAAATTGCAATGTCAGTCTATAGAGGAATTACAGTTATTAGTTAATAAAGCGAAGAAGTATACTGATCAAGGCAAAGTTGCCGATTACATACCAGCACTTAAAATGGCGAATCCAGATAGTTTGTCAATAGCTCTTTATTATCCAGACGGAAATTGCTATTCTGCTGGAGATGTATCGGAAAATTTAACGTTACAAAGTATATCGAAAGTTATTTCTTTAGCTTTAGCACTAATGGATTGGGGAGAAGACTATGTATTTGATCATGTTGGACAAGAACCAACAGGCGATCCGTTTAACTCAATTGCTAAGCTAGAAATTAGTAAACCATCTAAACCGCTCAACCCCATGATTAATGCAGGCGCGTTAGCCGTCACCCATATGATTAAAGGTGAAAGTGTAGAGGAACGTTTTCAACGTTTATTAACACTCATTCAAAAATTAGCGAATAATTCATCCATTGGGTATAGCCGTGAGATTGCTCGCTCCGAATTTGAGACTGCTGATCTAAATAGGTCTTTATGTTATTTTCTTAAGCAACATGGCATCATTAATGAAGAGGTTGAACAACTCATTGATTTATATACGAGGCAATGTTCAATTGAAATGAATTGTCTGGATCTGTCTAGAATTGGTTGTGTACTTGCATTTGATGGAAAGGACCCCTTGACAGAGGTGCAATTAATCCCTGCAAATATTGCGAGAATTTGTAAGACATTTATGGTAACCTGTGGAATGTACAATGCATCTGGGGAATTTGCCATTAAAGTAGGTATTCCTGCTAAAAGTGGTGTATCCGGAGGAATATTAGGGACAGTACCAGGAAGATGTGGGATTGGTGTTTATGGTCCTGCTCTTGATGAAAAAGGAAATAGTGTAGCAGGAATTCAGCTTCTTAAAATGATGTCTGAAAAATACATGTTAAGCATGTTTTAAAAGGAAGATTTCGATCTTCCTTTTTTAATTCTACTCTTATTTTTATATTTGCTGTAAATTTACAATTAACAAATAGGACCTTTTTCTATATCCTATTAATATAGTAAATTATTAATATCAAATTGATTGAAGGTGAATATTTGAAGAGAAAACATATCTTTCTCATTATTGTGGTATATGGAATAATTCTTGGAGCATCCATTTACTCATATAAAAATAGGATTAGCCATCCAGTGGCTGAAGATAAAGGTCATTTACTCCCAATCTCAATGAAAAGTATTCAATCTGCCTATGGTGACAAGGAAATTCAAAAAATTGTTAAAAAAGCGATAAAAACAAATGATAAGCTATCGATTGCTGGAATGTCACATAGTCAAGGGGGACAAACCCTTTATCCAAATGCCATCATGATTGATATGAAACAGTATAATAAAATAATCAACCTTGACAAAAAAAATAAAACGATAACTGTTCAAAGTGGGGCCACATGGGATGATATTCAGCGCTATATTAATCCATTTGGTTTATCTATAAAAGTAATGCAATCTCAAAATATATTTACAGTCGGAGGTTCCTTAAGCGTTAATGTCCATGGAAGAGATATAAGAAATGATGCCCTCATCGATACGATTCAATCTTTTCATCTTTTAAATCCGAAGGGTGAAATAGTCAATGTAAGTAGAACAGAAAATGCAGAGCTTTTCCCCTATGTTATTGGTGGATATGGATTATTTGGAGTAATTTTAGATGTTACCATCCAATTAACAGATGACGAATTATATGTCACTAAAACAAAGTCACTGAATTACCAAAATTATTCTACATATTTTGAAGAAAAAGTAAAAGATAATGAAAAGGTGAAAATGCATTTAGCTCGTATATCTGTTGCACCAAAAACGTTTTTACGAGAAATGTATGTAACTAACTATGAAATAGCATCCAATCAAGAGGAAATGAATGATTACTCCAAATTAAAAAGAGATAATATTGTCGCAGTACCTAAGGCTTTACTCGGAATGTCACGTTATAGTAACTGGGGAAAAGATGCTTTTTGGGAACTTCAAAAAAAATATATGAAAACAATAAATAATAAACTAGAAACGAGAAATAATGTCATGCGTTCTGAAACAGCTTTTATGGATTATGATAGTGGAACAAGGACAGAGGTACTTCAAGAATACTTTGTACCAGTAGGTGAGTTTGCTAGTTATATAGATGATTTGCGTGCTGTACTTAACAAGGAGAAAGACTTTAACCTTCTTAATATAACTATACGTTATGTTTCAAAAAATGATCATGCGGTCATGTCCTATTCTAAAGATAATATGTTTGCGCTTGTATTACTTATCAATCAAGGACGTTCAAAGCAAGATATTAAAAGCACAGAAAAAGTAGTACAGAAAATGATCGATGTAACACTGGCTCATCAAGGGAGTTATTATCTTCCCTATTACTCATATCCAACAAAAGAGCAACTCTATCAGGCTTATCCACATGCCGCTGAGTTCTTTGATATGAAAAGAAAATATGATCCTGAAGAACGGTTTGTTAATTTATTTTATAAGGAGTATGGGAAATGACCTATAAACGATTTTTATATTTTCAAAGTATCATCGTAATGGCGAGCAGCATGATATTTCCATTTTATGTTTTGCTCCTAAAAAATGTCGGTGATAGCTATTCCCAATTCGGTTGGGCATATGGGTTGTTTGCCTTGACTTCTGCATTTGCTTATCCTTTAATAGGTAAATTCTCAGATAAACTAGGAGATAAAGTATTACTAATCCTTTACTCATGGTCTATGGCGGTACTTCTTTTGTTTTTCCCATTAGTCACAGAAGTTTGGCAGGTCTATATTTTGCAAATCATGATGGGAATATTAGGTGCAATCCAAAAAAACACGGAAAAAACTGCATTAGCTAGAAAAGTGGCAAAAGAAACAGCAGGAATGGAAATTGGGAAGTATCATATTTGGACTTCTGTTGGAGCAGCTCTTGCAATCATATTAACTGGGTATATGGTAGATTTTATTACCATTGGAAGTATCTTTTATTTAGCATCATTGTTATATCTTATCAGCGGTATAATCTTATTAAAGAAACATTAAAGTGGTACACCTTGGTTTAAAGGCTGCTTTATATGAGTATGTAAGTATGGACCGGTATTCACTTTAACAATACTCTCTACATCTATGAGAAAAAGGTTGAATAAAGCGATTAAAGTTGAAAAATGATATAATAGGGTTAAGTAAAACATATGAAGTAGGGATAAAGAATGAAAATTATCTGTTTCGGTGATAGTTTAACTAGAGGCGTTTCCTTAGTAAAGGGTAGACTTCGAATAATGAAGGAGAATTATCCTTCTTTCTTACAAAGTTTTTTCCCTTCCGACAGTGAAGAAGACCATGTTGAAGTTGTCAATAAAGGTGTATTTAACGATAATTCGGACTTACTTATTGCTCGTTTAGAAAAAGATGTCATAAGTCAAAAACCAGATTATACGATTATCGGTATTGGTGGTAATGATTGTAATTTTAAATGGGATGAAGTGGCGAAAAATCCTAATCAACATCATGAGCCTATTGTCCCTATAGAACAATATTTAGAGAATGTAAAGACATTGATATTTTCAATTAAGAATTCTGGAATAACTCCGATCATTATGAATTTACCACCACTGGATCCTGTTCGATATTATAAATTTATTGCTGAGAAATTTGGTCCATCAATTAGCCATTGGATTAGCTCCGTCGGTGGTATTGAACATTGGCATGGGCTGTATAATCGTAGCTTGAACAAGTTAGCGAATGAATTAGAAGTATTGAAAATTGATGTAAGAACAGCCATTAAGGATGCAGGAGATTTTATTGATCTCATTAGTGATGATGGGATACATTTGACTTCTAATGGCTATAAAGTACTAAGTAATGAGGTATATCAGCAACTTATACGGATGATGAACATAAAAAAAGGTACTGTCTAGTAAAGGGCGAGTTTCCCCTTAAATGACAGACCTTTTTTTACTCTAATTATTGATCAACATCTGATAATCGAAAATATTCAATGATCTGCGGATATTCGTTTAAATCCATTTTTCCTTTCAAACTAATTGCATAGGTTCCTCTTTTTATGCGATCAAACCATCCGTAATAATTTTTATTTAAAATTGATAATGTCTTTTCTCCTGTTCCCATTTCACGTAAAGCTTTTGGAGTTAGAGGCCCATATAAATCAAGATAGTATGCGATTTGGATACAGTTTTCTTTGTAGGCAGTCATAATCTTAGTTTTATTGCTTCCTCCGAGATTATGGTCTCCGTGCCTACCTTCGACTTCCAATAAGTGTTTTTGTCTTTTCTTCTTATTTTGTTGCATACTTTTTTTACGATTAAAACTGGTAGGGGGAAATATAATATCTACTTTTGTAGAAGACTCAAAAAAAGAAACAAGAATCAAACCTAATTCAAGTCTTTTGATCAAATGGCATATATCTCTCCACTTTTTGGAAAAAAGATTGTATGAAGGCTTTGGGATAGCGATATACACTTGATCTGTTAATTTTTGTCTTTTTGCCGCTTGAACTAGTAAATCAAGATTTAAACGAAGCTTTAATTCAATTAATATTAATTCCTCATCTTTCACAGCCGTTATATCACAATCATTAACCTCACCATATACTTCATAACCGAGATTTGAGAAATACTTTTGAATAGGTTTATACAAGTCTACTTCATATAACTTATCTGTTTTTTTCTTCATGGATGAATTCACCATTCTCACTTAAAAATTGTAGTTTCATTGTAACATAATGATACTTAATGCTAGATAGAATATATAAATGTGATAATAGATAATTTATAAATAATAGTTAATCATCATTTTCTTTCTTCTAAAAATGTATTGACTTTGTTCCTGCATTTATTATATAGAGGAAACCTGTCTATTTCTCGATTTTATTTTATACGGCAGTTTTTTCTTTAGTTTGTTGTAATTGTAGAAGAACTGCCGCAGCTTTTACACCTAATAAATGAAACGTTTTTATTTAGTTTATGGCTCTTTTCTAAGAGGAATGAAGGAACCTGTTGGACTTTCACCTATTTTTTATTTGTTAACACATCTCCTAATTTGCAACATTGTTTGAGAAATGCCCCTTTGAAAAATAGATTTTAAAAAAATCTCTCAATAAAAAGGGGATTTTAGCAAGTTATGCAGAATAGTATAGTGTAATATCTAATTTTTTGGAGGGTTATTTTTGGAACTTTCATTCGATCATTTAGTGCATATTGTCAATCGTCCAGAAGAGACTATTGAAGATTTTGCCACGATAGGCTTAAAAGCGAACCTAGGTGGGAGACATGAATTTTGGGGAACATATAACGCACTAAGCTATTTCGGACTAAGTTATATTGAATTTCTTGGAATATTTGATTATACAATCGCAAGTAGTATTAAGGATAATGACTTAATTATTCAAGCGCACCAATGGTTACCTGAAAAAGAAGGGTTTGCACGAATTGCCTTACGGACAAACGATATTGACGAAGTAACAAAACGTCTTAATCAGCTTAAAATTAAAACGATTGGTCCTATTAAAGGCAAAAGAAAAAGAGAAGATGGCAAGCTTCTTCAATGGGAGATGCTGTTTATTTCGGATCATGTCGAAAATCTACCAACTCCCTTTATTATTCAGTGGCACGAGGCGGATGAGGTAAGATTGAAAGACATCGAACAAATTAACAATCCATTAAAACTACAAGAGCTTGTATTTGCTGTAGAAAATGGTGAAGTAATTGCTGAAAAATGGAGTCAGTGGTTTCAGTTAAAGAAAAAAGCACCCTATAAGGACAAAAAGTTAAAAGCAAATTGTATCTCATTAGAGCTCGAAGGATGTAATCTCGTATTTGCATCGCCCTATGGTCAGGGGGAGATATCAAGGATATTAGAACATAATGGGGAAGGACCATGTCTTTTAAAGATTGCAAATAATAATATTGTCCTGGAAAAGGAGATGTTTGGAGGATATTATCAATTTGTATAATACATACATTAATCTAATTATTTAGTTATAAATAAGTGCTATCTACTAAGGAGTCTGTCCCCTTAATAGATAGCACTTATTTTTTTAAATGTAATTTCCTGTTCATCTTCTGTTCATATACCAATCATAAACTTAAAGCGTTAAGAAGAGATTGGAGGAATTAAGTTGAACATAGCTTGGAAAGAAATAAGGAAAAATAAAGTAAGGTTTATGATCTTAGGTTCTATCATCTTTCTTGTTAGTTTATTGACATTTATTATATCTGGTTTAGCAAATGGATTATCACAAGACAATGCAGCATTGATAAACAATTTACCAAATGGACAATTCTATATGACGAAGGATGCCGAAGGAAGCTATAATCTTTCCCGAATAGACCAAAGTATCCAACATCGTGTATTAAGTGAACAAAAAAATGCAGTAGCTTTTTCAATGCAAATGGGATTTATAATTGATGATGCTAATAAACAACGAAGTGTCACATTTTTCACTTCGACCCATTCAAATATATTCGAAAATGTAAAAAAAGGGGAGATAATACTGGATTCCTCATTGAAGAATGAAGGGATTAGAATTGGTGATACATTAACAAACAATCAATTTAGGGGGAAGTTTATTGTAAAAGCATTTGTTAATCAAAAGAAATTTAGTCATGCACCGGTTGCTTTTATAAATATGGATGATTATAAGGAGATCTTTGGGGCAAAGGATATGCAATTGCTTTATATCCCTGGAGCAGATTCAGATCAAAAGTTCGCTGGCTTACAAACATTATCGAAGAAACGGTTTCTTAATACAATTCCGAGTTATAAAGCAGAGCAAATGTCTTTAAGCATGATTGTATTGTTTTTAGTTGTAATAAGTGGATTGCTGTTTGCTATTTTTTTCTACATGATGAATGTTCAAAAAATTGGATTATACGGTATTTTAAAAGCAATTGGACTAAAAACGAGTACCCTATTCAAAATGATGTGGACACAAATGATTATTATAACATTCATTGCACTTGCTTTATCAGCTGTATTAAGCCAAGTTTTTAATTTGATTGCACCTGAAGGAATGCCTTTTCATTTAACAACGGAAACAACCATACTATTATCTTTAGTTTTTATCGTTATCGGATTTTTAGGAGCTACTCTATCTGGTTTTCAAATTAAAAAGATTGAACCAATGCAAGCCATTCAACAAGGAGAGATGTAGGATGTCGATATTTACTTTAAAGAACGTTAGAAAAACATTTTATAATGGTGAGATAAAGGAAGAAATTTTAAAAGGTATTGATCTTACTCTGAAAGAAGGGGAAATCACTGCTTTAGTAGGTCCCTCAGGCAGCGGTAAAAGCACACTCCTTACAATTGCAGCAGGACTTCAACCAGCTACAGATGGAAAAGTAATGCTTGGTATGAAAAATATGATCAGTATGAACTCAGAACAAATTCGGAAAATCCGAGCAAATAAATTTGGATTCGTCTTTCAATTTGCTCATCTAGTTCCTTTTCTTACGGTTGAAGAACAATTGCTCCTTATGTTGGATGTTTCTGAATCAAAATTAAAAAAGCATGAACAAAAAATAGAAATAAACAAGATGCTCAAAATGGTGGAAATGGATCACCGAAGAAATGCTTATCCGTCTTCATTATCTGGCGGGGAAAAACAACGAGTTGCAATTGCACGGGGAATCATCCATAAACCTAAAATACTTTTTGCGGATGAACCAACCGCAAGCCTCGATTCAAAAAGATCTAAAGATGTCATGTCATTAATTCGTCATTTGGCAAGAACATTAAATATTGCTACTTTACTAGTGACTCATGACGAAGAAATGCTCACTTATGCTGATCGAATTGTTAAAATGAGCGATGGGAAAATAATAGGAGCTGTATAATAGATTTATAAATAAAAAAAGGGGTTGTCTTTAAAGTTGAGTAGACAACCCATTCCTCATTCAATGAGATATAGTCCGGTGCTGTTTTTCTTTGATACGATATACTTGATAAAGCATCAATGCAAGTATGGAAAGTATCGCCCCAGAAATATACGGGAGACCCGCTGTTATGGAAAATAACCATCCTCCTAGAGGCGGACCGATAATTCTTCCAAAGGAATCGAAGGATGAAAGCAATCCTGTAGCACTTCCATGACCGGCAGTTGATTTTTTCGTTAAAAGAGCTGATACACAAGGTCGAATGACACCATTTCCTAATCCAAAAATAGTTAAAAAGATTGTTGCAGTTGTAAAACTATTTACTAGTAGTATTAAAACAAAGCCGATGGTTGATACAATGATTCCTCCCTGGATCACTGTGCCCTCTCCATATTTTTTTGAAAATCTACCAACTAATCCCCCTTGAACAAGGGCACTACCGAACCCCATTATCATAAAAATATAGCCTAAGTCTATTGCATCTAATCCCGCCTTTTTGGCTGCAAAATAGGCAAATGAAGCCTCTAATCCAGACAATGACAATGAAATAAACCATTGTAAAATATATAAGATAGATAATGAACCACTAAAGGAGCTCCATATTGATGATTTTTTATCTGCGTGCTGTCCTCTTTTTTCTTTTGAGAGAGATTCCTTTAAGACGAATAGAACAAGAAGAAAGGTAATAAATGAAGAGGCAGCTGCAAGATAAAAGGGCATATTTAGACTAGTCTTAGAAAATAACCCTCCAATAGCTGGTCCAAAAATAAATCCTAAACCAGTAGCTGCACCAATAATTCCCATTCCTTTACCGCGATCTTCCTCAGAAGTAATATCTGCCACATAAGCCATAGTTGTTGGCATATTTGCTGAAGATAATAATCCTCCAATGATTCTAGCGATAAATAGCATCCAGAGTTGACTGGAAATAGCCATTAAAATAAATGACACAGAAAGACCTAATATCCCAATCATCATAACTGGCTTACGTCCAATTTTATCAGAAACACGGCCCCAAATAGGTGCGGAAATAAGTTGCATAAATGAATAGACAGCCATCAATAATCCTAGCTCGGTCGGATTTGCCCCCATATCCTCTGCAAAAAATGGCATAACCGGAATAATAATTCCAAATCCCACCATTACGAGAAACATAATTAAAAATAAAATAGGTAGTACCTTTTTAGACTCCATAATGAACAATCCTTTACAATTTTTCTATTGATTAACTATTTGTATCTATGTAAATAATTATGCTTAGTTTATCATAAAGTAATTGATTATCCGAATGTCCATCCATCTTTTCACAATTATGTAACACTAAATGATAAAAAAACAGGCACCTTTCATTCTAAGGTACCTGTAAATTAATTCTTTATATATCCTTCATAACTTCTGAAACAATTTCATATGAACGAAGTCGTGCTTCGTGATCGTATATTTGTGCATTAATGATGATTTCATTTGCTTGTGTATCATTTAAGAAATGCTGCAGCTTTTCCTTTACAATTTTTCTATCTCCTATAATGGAAGCCCCGATTCGTTGCTGTAGTAGAGCTTTTTCATAATCGCTGCATAGTTCGCTAAAATTATCAACAGGCGGCAAAAGGGGCATTGGATTGTTGCGAATTAAGTTTAAAAATTGTTGCTGCATCGAGGTTGCCAGTAATTCAGCTTCTTTTACTGAATCAGCAGCAATAACATTTACACCAACCATCGCATAAGGCTCCTGTAATACTTCTGAAGCTTGGAAACTACGTCGATATAAATCCAATGCAGGTAAAGTATTCTCTGGAGAAAAATGACTTGCAAATGAAAACGGTAGTCCTAGATGGCCAGCCAATTGTGCACTAAAACCGCTAGATCCTAGTAACCAAATCGGAATATTTAATCCTTCTCCAGGTATTGCCCGAACAGGCATTTTGCCAGTTGGTTTAAAGTAGGCACGTAATTCAGCTACTTGCTGCGGAAAATCTTCCGCATCTATTCGCCCGTCCCTTCTTAAAGCGTGAGCAGTTAACTGGTCAGTACCAGGAGCTCTGCCTAATCCTAAATCGATCCTACCTGGAAAAAGGGATTCTAATGTCCCGAATTGCTCAGCAATTACTAATGGTGCATGATTGGGAAGCATGATCCCTCCTGAACCTACACGAATATGTTTAGTTCCTGCCGCTACATGTCCAATAACAACAGAAGTAGCGGAGCTTGCTATCCCAGGCATATTATGATGCTCTGCCAACCAGTAACGAGTAAACCCCCATTTTTCTGCATGTTTTGCTAAATCTAATGTATTTATCAATGACTGCGAAGCAGTACTTCCTTGGACAATTGGAGAAAGGTCAAGCACAGAATAACGAATTTCATTTATTTTTTTTGAATGATTAACCATAGATTCATCTTCTTTCTTTTTTCGGTAAATACGTAATTTCATTCTAACAGTCAATCAGCATGTTACAAAATGAAATGCATTTTTTCTCTAAGCTCTTTTTTGCATATCTATATATAATTGTGTGTAGGCTTGATGCTCTTGATTCATTCCAATTTCGTTATATAGCTTTGCTAGCCATTTAACAGGTTTCGGATCATAAGCTTTTAGTTCCATTTCCCAGCTAAAACAATCAATTGCTTGATCATATTGTCCAAATTCATAAAATAATTGGCCGAGTAAGAATTGTTGATCAGGATCGTTTGAAAGCTTCTGCATTTGCTCGATTTTTTTCAAGATGGGTATTGCAGGAATACAGCCTTTTAGTGGTTCAAGGTATTCAATAATGGAATCAATATTCTGTTCTTTTAGTAGTAAAGTAATGAATTGGTGAAGAAAAATTTTAGCTTTTGCAGGATTTATATGAAACAGTGGTGCTAAGATTGAATCCATTTGTTCGGATTGAAAATACCTAGGATTTAGATTCACTTCATTTAGTATCTCTTCAAAAGCTTGGGTTTGTGAGGTAGTTAAGGAAAGTTTGCTGCGAATTAATAGTTGAATGATCTTCTCTGCATCTTTATTTTCTATATACAAATCAAATAGATCATCAATTAATTCTGGAATGTGCTGCTCTTTTTGGATTAAATCCTCTAATACTGAGATTACATCTTCTTTCGGTAAATGTATTTGAATGAATTGGAGAAGTGATGGATAATTTTCCTTATTAATAGTTTGTAGATAGAATCGAATTAAGTCCATCCATCTAGATTGATGTTTTAATAATTGCTCTAGCCTTTGATATTCCTGTTTATTTTCTTTTAATTGAAAAAGTCGATTTTCAAAGTAGAGTGGATCTTTATCGATTAATACATCTGCTAATTGATCATATAGCTTGCTATATTTAATAAAATTTAAGTCACTTGCAATACCTTTTACCCAGCTCTCATTTGGGCAAAAATCCATCAGGATTCGAAGAATACGATAACTTGAAAACATTTTGCCATTGCGACGGTAATCATAAAAGATCGTTTGTATGTAGGAAAAAATGGTCTTCTTCGAAATAAATGATTCAAAAAAGGTTGTAAGAAAGGCAACTTCTTGTGGAGTAAAAAGATTTTCGGCTTTTTTAATTAGTTGTTGAAAGGAATACTTCTTAAATGGATGTTCTAGTGTAATGGAAGAAAAGACTAGTGGGTGATTAGGTGGTAAGATTAGACCTTTAGTTAATGCTTCACTAATAAAAGATTTTCGTTTGAGTTTGGAGGGTTTAACGTAAGTTAGATAGTGATTTTTATAGAAGAAAAGATAGTAAATATGTTTTTCGTTATCCATAGCTTCAATGATTTTACTTTGTAAATATATAGCCATCTGTGTGATACGAAGTTCAATAATTTGGTTTTTCTTTGATATCTGAATAGTTTGTTGGCTCATAGGAATCCTCCTCATTTTATGTCCGGTATCATTATATCATAAAAATTAAGAAGAATAATATGTTGGAAAGAGAAGATTGGAGCTGAGTACGATGTTTGGGCGATTATCTACAAGTAAACTCTATAATTTTCCATTGAAATTATATTATAGGTAGGGAAAAAAACCTTTGAATAATATTTTTTGTATGTTAGGATGATTATGACAATAAGATAATAATGACCACTAGGGGAGCCTTTATTAAGGGCTGAGATTAAAGTTCAACTTTAAGACCCTTTGAACCTGATCTAGTTGATACTAGCGGAGGGAAGTGGAGCAGAAGGATATATTTCCATCTTTATTCTGTCTTCTAACCACTTCCCTGTATGTGATAAGTGGTTTTTTATTTTTGGAAAGGAAGAGGGAGTATGTCATTTGCAAAGGAATGCCGAAAGGAAGCAAAAAAATGGTGGGATGCAAGCCTTCAACATCCATTTGTACAAGGAATAGGTAATGGCAAATTAGAAATAGAAAAATTCCGTTTTTATGTTTTACAGGATTCCTATTACTTATCTAATTTTGCTAGAGTTCAATCATATGGTGCAGCTGTATCAAGGGATTTATATACAACAAATCGGATGGCTAATCATGCACAAGGTACATACGAAGCTGAAATGTCTTTACATCGTAAATTTTCTGTTCTACTCGAAATATCAGAGGAAGAAAGAAAAGCCTTTAAACCTGCACCAACAGCATATGCTTATACCTCTCATATGTATCGAGCTGTTCAAAGCGGGAAATTGGGTTATATAATCGCAGCTATTTTACCTTGTTATTGGTTGTACTTAGATATAGGAAACTATTTGAAGGATTGTCAACCAGGTGAAATGATTTACCAAGAATGGATAGCCGCTTATAACGGTGATTGGTTCAGGGAGCTTGTAACTGAGCAAATACAACGAATAGATGAACTCGCTGAAGCATCTTCAGAAGAAGAACGATCCGAAATGAAAGAATTCTTTTGGAGGAGTGCGTATTATGAATATTGCTTTTGGGAAATGGCTTATACAATGGAGACTTGGAAGTAAAGGGACGGTTCTAGTGCTTCTTTGAAGCACTAGAACCGTCCCCGTTGAGGGGATAGGACTAATGAACTTAGAACAATTTCAAATGCAGATTAAGGATTTATTTGGTGATGAATTAGTAAAACATGAAGATGATGAGTATGGATTTACCTTTATTTCCAAAACATCATTTTCAAAAATTGGTTACGCAACAAATTTAACTTTAGAAACGATCCAAGAAGCTGCACTGAATCATGTTGATTTAATGATTACTCATCATGATGCATGGGACTTTTTGTATGGTATGAAAGAGCAGTGTATGAAGAAGCTTGAAGAAAATAATATTACTCATTTCTTTATTCATGCACCACTTGACTACATTGAGTTTGGGACATGTACATCGTTAATGAATATTCTTGAGGTAGATGTGATTAAACAGTACTCTCACTATGAAAATGGAAATGAGTTCCCTTCTATAGGATTATTTAATCATCCTATTTCATTTACAAACCTTGTTAAACTGATGTCTGAAAATTTAAACGAACCAGTGAGTGCATGGAAAAATAATGATCAGATGATTAAAACAATTGCTGTTTTAACAGGGGCTGGTGACTCTACAACAGTAATAAAACGTGCCCTAGAAGCAGGATGCGATACATACATAACTGGAGAAGCAACACTATATGCAATTCAATATGCCAAGTTTGCCAGGATCAATCTAATCGCAGGGAGTCATACATTTACCGAAATCTTTGGAATCGAAAGCTTAGCGAAAAAATTAAAAGACCTAAATCCCCAAATTGAAATTATTCGATTGGAAGAGGAACATTTTGAAGCAAAGGGACGGTTCTAATGCTTCTTCGAAGCACTAGAACCGTCCCCATGTTTCCCATGTTTTCAAGAAACAGTTGATGTTTCTCTAGTGATTGCCGGTCTAGTTAAAGAAAAGATTGCACATAGTAAGGCGATAATGACAACAGCACTTCCAACCCAGGCTGTACTTGTTACCGATCCGGTTTTGTTTAATACAATTCCTCCTATTGCAGATCCAAGTGAAATGCCAATCTGTAAGGCTGAATTATTAAAGCTTTGCTGTATATCGGATGTTGCCGGGTCGGTTTGTATCAAATAGCTTTGCTGAGGTGGTGACAGACTCCAACTTAATGCGCCCCAGATCATCATTATAGGAATGAATAAAACAAGGGAAAAAGTTGTAAAAGGTAATAAGCATAGTACAATGGCAAATGTGCTAATGACAAGAATAATACATTTTTTCGCACCTATCCTATCCGATAGAGTTCCACCTATAGCCCCACCACAGACGGCTGCAATTCCAAATACAAAATAACAAATACTAATCCAATAGGAATTCAGATGCAGATTTTTTTCCAAAAATGGTGTGAAATACGCGTAAAGTGTATAATGACCTGCAAGCATAAACATAGTAGCTAGATGCGCAGTGCCTAATTTTGCACTTCCTACTGCTTTTAATTGTTGAACAAGTGGTATTGTTCTTTCTCCTGGAATTCTTTCTAAAAATAGTGAAATTAACACCATAGATCCTATTGATAATACTGCGATTCCAAGGAAAATTATACGCCATCCGAATGTACTGGAAATCAAAATTCCTAGTGGTACACCCAAAACAAGTGAAGAACTAATACCCATAAAAATGAGACCTAATGCCTTTGCCCGATGAGTCGGAGCAACAACTTTCGCAGCAATTGTCAAAGAAAGTACGACGATAAGTGCAGTACTCATTGCCGTCAAAACCCTAGCAACCATCATAAAAGTGAAATTTGGACTAAAATAGGTTATGACATTACCAAGGAAAAATACAAACAAAGAAACAAGATATAATTTTTTACGTTCGATTTTATTGGTTAATACAAGCAGAACTGGGCCAGCAATGGCATAAATAAGAGCAAACACTGTAATCAGCTGTCCAGCAGTACTTAACGAAATGTTAAAGTCGTCAGCGATCGTTGGTAATATCCCGCCGACAATCAATTCAACTAATCCAACAGCGATCGTTGATAAAGCTAGTATAAAAACTTTATAATTCATAGATTACTTAACATCCTTTCTAATAAATTGGTAGTAATAGGAATAGGATTAATGGATTTTTTTACAGAGAACAAAAAAATCCTGATTACAAAAAATGAATAGTTCATTTTCTGTAATCAGGATTTTATGGTTCCTGGTAGAGACCCTCTAGCCATATTCTAGAAGTTATACAGGTAATATAGTATTTTAAATGATCACTTTGGACATTTTACTATGCTTTATTTTAATTTTCAAGTAAAACCTTATTTTTTTTGGAATAATTTTTTGCAAACGAATTTATTTAATTCAAAATAGTGAATGGAAATCACTGAACATTATTGGGTTCCAAAAATATGTTAGAAGTAAGAGTAATAAATTCTTAGCACCGAAAAGTTGAGTTATATGTTTAACATACAGACCAAACTGCCTCATTCTGTTTGGACTTAACTGAATATACCAATGGTCAAGTCTTACATTGGACGAAAAATACCCAAGTGAATCATCTTTACTTGGGTACTTTTTGTCGTGATTTTTTGTTATTGTCCAATTGCTTGCTATTCCCAAACTATAACTTAGAAACTTGTTCCGAAGTTTGCGAACCCGGCACCCGAATCGAAGCTCTCCTGACTAAAACAAAATAGGAAAGAAATGCCAAAAGGCTAGCGCTAAAGATTGTTACTCCCATTGGAATTCCAGTGTATGATCCAGCTATTCCGACCAGTGGGGCACTTAACGAGCCAAGTACGAATGGTAATAATCCCAATAATGCTGAGGCACTACCAGCAATATGTCCTTGTGACTCAATAGCTAATGTAAAAGATGTTGTACCGATGATACTGATAGATAAGACAAAAAAGAAAATCGGAATAGCAACAGCGATGAGTGGTGCTTTTAAAAGAAGCGAGATTAATAAGCATACTCCAGCTAAATTTGAGATCGCTAACCCAATCTTTAAGAACGTTCGCTCCGAAATTCTATCTGTCAAGCGCCCAACCGATTGACTTCCAATAATAAGCGCCAAACCATTCACACCAAATAAAAGACTGAACTGTTGGGGAGTGACATGATAAATATTTTGATAGACAAACGGAATTCCGGACACATAGGCAAAAATCCCTGCAGTTGTAAAGCCTTGAGTGAATGCATATCCCATAAACGCTCGGTCCTTAAATAAGGAGCCAAAATTGCTCAGTAGCTGAGGTAAGTTACTTGGAACTCGTTTTTCTACTGGCAATGTTTCTTTAAGCTTCAATGAAACTGTGAAGATTAATATAGCAACAATACAGGCTAAAACAATAAAAACTCCATTCCATTTGGTAAATGAAAGGATGATTCCACCAGCAACTGGTGCTACAATTGGTCCAAGATTACCAACTAACACCATTAAGGTAAAAAATTTAGTTAATTCCTTTCCACTAAATAAATCTCTTACTACAGCTCTGGAGACTACAAGACCACCTGCTGCAGAAAAGCCTTGGACGAAGCGTGCCACTATAAGGAAATAAATATTAGGGGCAAAGGAACAAGTTAAAGAAGCTAATAAGTATAAGCATAGAAAAAATAGCAATGGCTTTCGACGGCCCTTTACATCGCTCAAGGGGCCAATAAATAATTGCCCTAATCCTAGTCCTAATAAACATGCAGTTAAACTGATTTGTACAAGTGAAGCAGTAGTTTGATAATCTTTTACAATAGTAGGAAAGGATGGTAAATATGTGTCTATTGTAAAAGGCCCTAAAAGACCAAGTGATCCTAAAAGTAAAGCAAGTTGGATTCGTTGTTTTCCACTAGGTGTATTCAATTTTTCCTCGCCTTTCAATCATTAAATTAGTTTTTTTGTAGGTACTTATTTACATGCTATAACAGACCTATCAGTTGATTTTTTCACCTCCAGTAATGACCTTTTTGTTATCAAATAAGCACAATTCATTTCGATATCCGAAATTACATAATTTTCATTATAACCTGATTTAATTTTGGGGTAAACATTAAAATGTTTTTACTCTGCCCTATTTTATTCTGTACATAAAGTATTAGATGATTTTATTTAATCGAAAAAAAACTTGAGAAATTTTAAAAATTATTGGAACCTTTTTTAAGCTTTTTCATATAATGCCTACTGTGAGAAATTTTAAGGAGGAGAAATTGAAATGAGCGATATTCAATTGAAAATAACAAGGGAAAACGAAGGCAAAGATGGATATAAAATCATTGAAGTAAAAGTATCTGATCCAACAGATAGTTTATTCGCAGTTGTTACTCCTATAAAGAAGTAATGCACCTCTACCAACATTGTTAGTTAAGATTATCTATTAACTATCTATTAACTATCTATTAACTATTTACTACTATACTTTCATTTCACTGAGAAAAGAGCTGCAAACTCCATAAGAATGTTTGAATCCTTTATTGAGTGTAAAGTCTACCTTGGGGCTTTTGCAATAAAAAACAAACTTTACAAAAACAGCGAAAAGTAAAGGGAGTACACCTTCTTTCGATAATTTATACATAGAAAGATGGTTTCATTCTAAGGAAGAGTGTGGCTCGTTACCTTTATGGTTCTAGTCTTTTGACATATAACACGAGAAAAAGACGAATTAATAAAAATTTATAAATAAAGTAATCTTTTCGGTAAAAGGTTACTTTTTTACTTTTTTAATAGTTAATTGACTATGATAATAATTTTTTGTATTTATATAATTTTACGAAATGTTAAAATGAAAGTATTTCAATGCTTTTTTTAATTTAGAAGATATTCATTTAGGGAATTCACTTGAACATGTACGATAAATATAAACTGCAGTTCATATAAATATTGGTTATAACGTGTAGAGCTGAATACTTTTATATCATGAATGCAGTGATTCATATTGAGCTTTACAATGAGAGGAGAAGGGAATATGGTTTTACTAGATCAGATAGTACATCAATTAAATAGTGAGCTGGATATCCATTCCTATGGAAGTGATCCAGGTTTTAGTCGATTTATTCCAGCCGTTTATGATCCGTTACAATTTGATTGGACATCAGTTTTTGAAAACGAGTTTGCACAGCTTTTCAACGGACTTATGCTCAGAGGAAGTGCTGAAGTTGAAAACGTTTTTTTAGCTGTTTTTCCTACTGAAGATGTATTAACTCGATTCATTGATGAGAGTAAAGAAGGGGATCTTCTTTTCATGCATCATCCATTATTAATGGAATGTGGTGATCCAAACGGTAAATCAGGTAGAGGGTTTGTCCCGATTCCTGAAAAATACTTATTGGCAATGAAAAAGAAAAGATTATCTGTGTATACCTGTCATGAGCCGTTAGACTATCATCAAAGGCTTGGGACAAGTATTGCTATAGCACAGACTTTACATGCAAAAATTGTGGATGGATACCTTCCAAATGAGAAAAATCAAAACCTAATATTGCTTTGTGAGATTCAAAAAACCGATACAGATCAACTTATTGAAACACTAAAGGACAAATTTTGTATTCCATATGTTGATTTCGAAGGTAAACAGCTAGAGTCAATTGAAACGATTGCTATTATTGCTGGCTGCGGAGACAAAGTAGACTGGATGAAGGAAGCAGAAAAGAAGGGAGCACAAGCCTATATAACAGGTGAAATTCATTGTCATATTGATAATGAATATGGAAGGATGAAATATAGTCAAATGCTTGCATATGTCCCAAATACAACCATGTCACTTATAGGGGTTTCTCATTCAGCTTCAGAATATTTAGTAATGAGGACATTAATGAAAAGTTGGTTTGAAGATTCATTTAGTATTCAGACTGTGTTGCTACCACAGGAACAATGGTGGCTTTAACGTTGAATAAGGGGGATTAGATGTTAAAGAGAAAATTTGGGGATCGTCTGGGATGGAAGCGTATTACGGAGAGAGAGTACATCCAAACATTTGTACAGACCGAAACATTCGAAGGTTATTTATCCTTCTTGAAAATGATTAAAGTAAAAGAACCATTGTACATTAATTATGGAGAAAAAATGTTGTGCATTGCCGATAATGCATACTCATGGCTTCAGCAATTTCCAAAAGATAAGCATCACGCTGTAACAACAATGTTTAATGACAAAGGGGAAATTATTCAATGGTATATTGATATTTGTCTAAAAAATGGAGTTGAGAATGGTCGTCCATTTTGGGATGATTTATACCTAGACCTCATCGTTCTTCCTTCGGGAGAAATTATTCAACAGGATTCAGACGAATTGGAAGAGGCTTTGGCTAATGGAATTATTGATAAGTACTTATACAATTTAGCCTGGAATGAAGCGAAGGAAATTGTGGAACAGATAAAAGAAGGTACCTTTTCGTCTTTGCATCTAGCAAAAGAGTATAGAGACTACATACTGAAAACAAATGGATCAAGCACATTGTCTTAGTGCTTGGTCTATTTTTTATCTAATTACGTAATTAGAATCAGCTTTGGACTCGCATCCTTTTCTGTGTTTGAAAGATTTGTGTGTATATAAAGTATAAAGTAATACAATAAAAGACCAGATCATATTGCCAATATAAGGTTGCTGGTTATAGGTTAATGTCAGAACTAGACTTATAGTCCCAAAAAGAATAGAATACACAATCATTAACCAAAATCCCCATTTTTTTAATTTCATATATCCATAAATGATAATTAATGTTATAGAGGCAACAACCAATCTCATGAATTGTTCGGGTACGTGAGTTAAACCAAATCTATCTGAAATGCCGATTTCATTTATATGTGATTCATAGAAGATGGATGTTATAAATAAAATAAATGCTCCATAAATATAGTAATAGCTAATTATGCTTATACCTATTGGTCTTTTCATTAATCCCACTCCTTAGTATATGTACGAAAGTTACCATAAAAAGTTCCGTAATAGATGCATCTATTTATTTCTTTCATCACATATATTTATAGTATAAGGTAGATATATCCAAAAACAATACATGTTTCCTCCTTTGTATGTTATATTTTTTTATAATTGCAAAATTTTATGAGAAGGAGGCGAAAGGGATGAAGTGGTTGAAAACTAGTATTCTTGCACTTTTTCTTTCATTTGTATTTTCTATAGGAAATAACACTGCAGAAGCTATAACTAGTTCTGAGTGTAATCAATCATCAGTAGTGAAAAAAAGCTATATCAATGTACCTGTGGCTACTCTTTGGAAAGAACCGGGTTCAAAACGATCCATTGATCAGTCAGTATTGTCCATTCCGGTTGACATGAGAAAATGGACTAGCAGTATGTCAAATGTACAGAAACGGATTTGGTTAACCGGTAAAACTGAGAGTCAAGCATTATATGGGCAAGAGGTTCAAATTTTAGGGACTAAAGGAGAATGGGTACAAATTGCGATTAAGGACCAGGCAACTGTTAAAAATAAGTATGGATATCTTGGATGGCTGCCTAAAGAACAAATTCATACAGGACTATTAAAATATGAAAAATGCCCGGTTGCCATCGTTAAAGCAAGAACAACCCATTTATATGATGATAAACAGAAAAAAGATTTGGAAATAAGCTTTAATACAAAACTACCTGTTATAAGTGAGGAGCAGAATTGGGTTCAGGTTAATACACCAACGAATCAAGTCAAATGGGTAAAAAAAACAGATGTGAATATTTACACCTCTAAAGCAGAATTTCCGAAGCCAACGGGTACTGATCTTGTCATGACGGCCAAGCAATTTTTAGGACTTTCTTATCTTTGGTCAGGTACTTCTGCCTACGGTTTTGATTGTTCTGGTTTTACTTTTTCCATTTATAAATCTTATGGCATGCACTTACCAAGAGATGCCTCTGAGCAATATAAAAGAGGTAAACCTGTTTTAAAAACAAATCTTCAACCAGGTGATCTACTATTTTTTGCCACTAATCATGGAAAAGGAAAAGTCCATCATGTTGCCATGTACATTGGTAATGGAAAAATGATACACTCACCTGAGGCAGGAAAACAAGTCGAAATCATTCCTATTGATACACCTTCTTACAAAAAAGAATTTGCCGGGGCACGTAGATATATCTAGGTGCCTGGTAATTATTTATGGGTTCAGTAATTTTCCCCGTTCATATTCTATTTGATTGATGTCGATTCGTTCAAATAATGGCTCGATCATTTCTAAATGTTGAGATTTAATTTTTATTGTTTGCCAAACCGGATTGGCAATTTTTAATTTTTTAAATAATTTAGTAGAGGAAAAGGGGAGAAAAGGCTCCAATAACTGTGCTAAATTTGCAATGATAAAAACGCAATTGGCAAGAGTGTTATTACATGCATTTTTATCCTCTTGAATCTGTTTCCAAGGTTGTTCTTGGTCGAAGTATTTATTCGCCTCCCTTATAAAATCAAAAATGATCTCCAAAGATCTCTTAAAGTGAGCATCTTCAATGTGAAGGCCAACGGATTTATAGAGATTAGCGATTTTACTATCGAAATAAGGATCAATGTTTCCATCTGGAACAACACTTGAATAATATTTTTCTATAAATTTTAATGATCGATGTACAAAATTTCCATAAGTACCTAACAGCTCACTATTATGACTATATATAAACTCACGCCAGGAAAAATCAGTATCTTTATTTTCTGGAGCATTAATGGTTAGGAAATAACGAATTGAATCTGGGTGGTATCGTTCGATTAAATCAGGGACCCAAACCGCCCAATTTCTACTGGTAGATAATTTCTTTTTTTCAATCGTTAAATATTCGTTCGAAACGATATGTGTAGGTAATGATTTTTTAATTCCCATTAAAATGGCTGGCCAAATAATGGTATGAAATGGAATATTATCTTTTCCATGAACATAGTAGGATATTGAATGTTCATCCCAAAATTTTGCATCATCAACTTGATGCTCTTTTCCCCACTGTATACTAGCTGAGAGATAGCCAGCAACAGCTTCAATCCAAACATAAATTTTTTTATCTTCATACCCTTTTACAGGGATATTGATTCCCACAGGTAAATCACGGGAAACCGCCCGATCATGTAGACCTTCCTTAAAATAACGATTTGTTAATTGAATGGCGTTCTCACGCCAAGAATGATGTGTTTTAGCATTAGCAACATAAAGTTCTAGACTTTCTTGAAATTTGCTTAATGAAAAATAAAAATGCTCGGTTTTTCTTATTTCAGGTATCGTTCCACAAATTTTGCAAGTTTTCTCTAGTAGGTCAATGGGATCCAAAATAGTAGAACAATGATCACATTGATCACCTCGAGCAGCATTCCCACACTTTGGGCATATACCTTCAACATACCGGTCAGGTAAAAATTGAGAACAAGCCTCACAATAGGTTTGTTCAATTTCTTTTTTATAAATAAAATTGTTTTCAAGCAGCTCCAAAAAGATTTTCTGTGCTATTTGATGATGATGAGATGAATCTGTTCTTGTATAGAGGTCATAAGTAAATCCAAGCTTTGAAAAGCATTCTACAAATTCTTTGTGATAATAATCAGCAATCTGTTTAGGAGTTGTTTGTTCCTCCTTAGCACGTATAGCTATAGGTGTACCATTACAATCACTCCCAGATACATATAAAACATTTCTACCAGCCAATCGGAAATATCTTGCTAAAATATCACCTGGTAATAAACTGGCGATATGACCAAGATGTAATGAACCATTTGCATATGGCCAAGCCCCACCAATAAATACATTCATATCATTTCCTCCTTTTATAGTTGTTCTTCACTATTTCTCTAATGCAGAACTCCAAAAATAAAAAAATCCTCGCCCTAATCTGCTGTTAAGCAAATAAGGACGAGGCTGGGTTCCCCGTGATACCACCTTTATTTACTAATAGCTCACGCTATTAGTCTCGACAAGTACGAAAGCAAGAAAAAAGCTTTGATACTGTGCTTTTGATAACGAGTAGCAATACCCGTCTGGACCTACTAATATGGATACATACGTTCAGCTCGAAGCTCAGAGGCCATTGTTCAAATGAATCGTTTTGCTTCTTTTCAGCTCCCGAAGCTCTCTGGTGAAAACATCCTCATTTTACTTTTCCTCGTCAAAGCAATAATAATGATAAATTTCTTGTATTATATACAAAATGTTCAGAAAGGTAAAGTCTATTTACTAGTAAATTTATTAAATTTGCTGATATCGTTAAGCTTGTTGCATTTGGAAAAAGCCAAACTACTGGCACTTACATCCAATAAAGGATTGGGCAATTCTTATGGGCTTTTGGAACTCTTTTCACTGAAAAAAAAGGTGTAGCGGTCTTCTTCTGATCATTATTCGTTAAAACTTAACTATAAATAGCAACAATGTTTGAAAACAATGCCTTAGTAAAATACTTATAAAAAGATATACCACTCTTTTGCCATTAATTTATTTCGCAGGAGGGTGTTTTTTATGATCATCATATTGTATTAATAATATTTGTTGCCTACATAACCAATATGCATAAATATCATGCAAATTTACAATTGGAAGTTATGAGTGTTCAGGAGTATGATGAAGTTGAATGAACAAAGCTGTAAATGAGGGTGAACGGATGGAATGGCATCAAATTCAGTACTTTCAAGTAGTTGCAAGCACACAGCACTTTACTCGAGCGGCAGAATTGCTTTCGGTTTCCCAACCCGCCCTTAGTCGATCTATTGCTAAGCTGGAAGAGGAGCTAGGCGTGCAACTTTTTGATCGAAAAGGAAGAAATATTAGTTTAAACCAATATGGAAAAATGTTTCTCGAGCGTGTAGAGCGTTCGATTAAAGAAATTGAAATGGGGGTTCAAGAAATTCAGGATAGCATTCATCCTGACCGTGGAACTATTTCATTATCCTTTTTACACTCGCTAGGCGTGAGTTTTGTGCCTAAATTGGTAAGCTCATTTCAGGGCGAATATCCAAGTGTGAAATTCCGATTAAATCAGGCATCATCACAGCATGTATTGGAGCAATTAGACGCTGGTGAAACTGAGGTTGCACTTGTTTCTTTTGACCAAGATCAGGCGGGGATTATTCGTCAGCCATTATTAAGGGAAGAATTATATTTAATTGTTTCAATTCATCATCCCTTAGCAAAATTAGATGAAATCGATTTACATTTGATTAAAGATGAGCCATTCATTGCTTTTAAAAATGGATATGGCTTACGTACCATTACTGACCAGCTTTGTAAGGAAGCTGAGTTTATTCCACAAGTAGTATTTGAAGGGGATGAGATTGGAACGGTAGCAGGTTTAGTTGCCGCTAAATTAGGAGTTTCATTAGTGCCGGACTTAACGATTTTAGATAAATCAAAGGTTAAACTAATTCAAATTATCCATCCCATCTGTGAAAGGACAATCGGTATTGCTTGGAAAGAAGGGCGCTATATATCACCCGTTACAAAAAGGTTCATTGAATATGTAAAAAATAAAGTTAAGATGGATTAAATAGTTCATAACCTCAAAAAGACATTGGTAATTATAAAGGAGTAAGACGCATCATGAGTTATATAAAACGTGGAACAAAAAGTTTTCGAATGGCCAATTTAGCATTGTTTGCTGGAGGGTTTAATACATTTGCGATCCTTTGGAGTACACAGCCATTACTTCCTGAAATAGCAAATGAGTTCCACATTTCACCTGCGGTTTCTAGTTTAACTTTATCATCTACTACGATTGCATTAGCAATAAGTATGCTAGTAGTTGGCTCGTTATCAGAAGTAT
This sequence comes from Heyndrickxia oleronia, assembly GCF_017809215.1. GTDB lineage: Bacteria > Bacillota > Bacilli > Bacillales > Bacillaceae_C > Heyndrickxia > Heyndrickxia oleronia. The sequence goes on along the minus strand of NZ_CP065424.1, from coordinate 2,925,249 downwards.
TCGGAAGAAAATCGGTCATGACCATCTCCCTAATAGCATCATCGATTTTAGCTATAATTACAGCATTAAGTCCAAACTTTCATTTATTACTTCTTTGTAGAATATTACAGGGAATAGTTCTAGCGGGGTTGCCAGCCATCGCAATGGCGTATTTAGGTGAGGAAATCGACCCTAAGAGCTTAGGGATGGCAATGGGATTATACATTAGTGGAAACTCAATCGGTGGTATGGGAGGACGAATTATTAGTGGAGTATTGACCGATTATTTTAATTGGCATATTGCCCTTATTGGTATTGGTATTATTAGTTTAATGGCAAGTTTATTATTTTGGTTTACATTACCAACATCAGCTCATTTCCAACCGCGTAAATTTGCTGTTGTTAAATTAGGAAAATCTTTAATTAGTCAATTTAATGAGCCAGGATTAATCTATTTATTTGGGACTGGATTTCTATTAATGGGAAGCTTTGTATCACTTTATAATTATATTGGCTTTCAATTAATTGCTCCTCCGTATTCATTAAGTCAGACAATCGTCGGTTTTATTTTTATTGTATATATTGTTGGAACGTTTAGTTCGACATGGATGGGAATGCTTGCTGATCAGCATGGTAGACGAAAGATATTGCAATTATCTTTATTAATTTTGTTAATTGGAGCATGTATCACGTTAAATACAAATCTTTGGTTAAAAATCATTGGAATAGCCGTTTTTACCTTTGGATTTTTTGCAGGACACTCCATTGCAAGTGGCTGGGTTGGCAAATTATCGACACATGATAAAGCACAAGCCTCGTCACTTTATTTATTCTTTTACTATATAGGTTCAAGTATAGGTGGTACTGTGGGAGGTATGTTCTATAGTGATTTTGGTTGGATTGGTGTAATAGTAATGATTATAGTCTTTACAATTATTGCAATAGGATTATCTGTGCGTTTAGGAACGATTGCCAAAAGAAAATTGCAACTTTCATCGCAAAAGTTATAAATTAAATGCAGGATTTCTATTTTAAGAGCTTGCAACTAAGATCGAGTGTATATTTTTATACACTCGTTTTTTTATTTTTTAAGTAGGATAAACTAATAAAACATATATAAATAGATGTGACTTAGTTTTGCTTGTGAGAATGAAACCTAATCAAACCTTTAGAAAGGAAAAATGGATGTATGTTAGATTTGTAATAGCATAATCATCAAAGCCATAAATTAATGGGGAAAGGGGTTATATATAATGATAGAGCTTGAATTAATTGCAAGACTTGTAATTGCGGGGATATTGGGAGCACTTGTCGGATTTGAAAGAGAAAAGCGTTATAAAGAAGCAGGATTACGTACCCATTTCCTTGTGGCCGTCGGAAGTGCATTAGCAATGATCGTTTCAAAATATGCATTTTTTGATGTTGTAAATAGTGGAACAATTGAATTAGACCCAAGCCGAATTGCGGCAGGAGTCATCAGTGGAGTTGGTTTCTTAGGTGCAGGTACCATTCTTATACAACGTCAATCCGTTCATGGGTTAACAACTGCAGCTGGACTTTGGTCAACAGCTGGAATTGGATTAGCGATAGGTGCAGGCATGTATATTGTAAGTATTTTTGGAACGCTCTTAGTATTAATTGCTTTAGAAATTTTAAGTAGATTATTTCAACCAGTTTTTCCGAAGTTTCATAAATTAACGATTCATGTTCGAACAAATGAAGCGATTTCTGCGGCACTCACTATTTTATCCGAAAATCATTTAGATGTGAAATCGTACCAGGTAAAAGTAACGTCGGTTGATAATCATCCACTTTTTGTCGTGGATTTACAATTAAAATCAAAGAAGTTGAAGAAAAAGGAGACTGAAATATTAAAAATGTTGCAAACGATTCCTGAACTGGAAAGTATAAAATTTGATTAAGCAACAGAAAGAGAACAAATCGTTCAATATTTTTCAACTTAATCTTTAAAATTATAAATTGTAAGTCAATTCATAATATATTATGATAATTCTATACTACTATAGTGAAATATTTGCCGATAAATATGGTGTTTGCCAAAAATGAAAAGGGAATCTGGTGAAATTCCAGAACTGTACCCGCAACTGTAAGTGTTGACGAAATAAGGATAACCACTGTCCAATTTTGGATGGGAAGGACTTAAAGTAGAATGATACACGAGTCAGGAGACCTGCCATATTTATAGCGACTTATTTTCCTCGGGAGTTGGGAAGATTCGTACATTGGTAGATTAATAGACAATTAATGATTTGGTCTGTTCTGCTATCAGCGTATTTTTAGGACTGGCTAACAATATGTGATTTACCATTTAAGATAGGTAAAACATCTATTTTATGTTAGGGGAATCTGTCTTAAGAAAAATGGTCAGTACCTTTAATTTTAATTTCTTCTCTCCTGTACTTCATAGTGGTAAATATACATGAAAGTGGAGAAATGATGGAGAAAACAATTTCTGTAAATGTATCAAGGACCTATCAAACTAAACTTGTATTACCTCCAGATACGAACCATATGGAAACTATTTTTGGAGGAACCATCTTATCGTATATTGATGAAATTGCTGCTATTTCAGCAATGAAGCACTCTCGAAAAGTGGTAGTAACTGCGTCAATCGATGCTGTTCATTTTGTTTCTTCTGCAAAAGTTGGCGACATTTTGACTTTAGAGGCATTTGTCCTTTCAACTGGGAGGACATCGATGAAGGTTTATGTAAAGGTCGAGTGTGAGAATTTAGAGGATGAAGAAAAACGCTTAACAACTACATCCACCTTAACAATGGTAGCACTTGATGAAAACGGAAAACCGACACCAGTGCCAAAAGTAATGCTGGAAGCTGATTGGGAAAAAGAGTTATTACTCAAAAAGCAGCCTTAAATGATTGTATAAAAATGGAGTCGTTCTTTACATTTATAAGACGACCCCATTTTATTTTTTCATACTGATAGGTTACTATACTAAGAATCTTTCCTGATCTTCCTTAGATGGGATCATACAGCTATCCCTTTTACCAAACCACCGATAACGATTTTTCGCGATCATTTCGTATATCCAATTTCTTATTGGAAGTGGGATGATTCGAAAAGCATATCCCCATTTCCATAATCCATTAAGACTTCGGCAAACAAGTAATGCCGCTTCCGATTTTGTGTATAATTTGCCATCCTCAATAAGTACAAAGCTGTCAAGTGAGCTGTTTACTCCATACTCCATTAATAATTTCGCCCCAACTTCGCTTTGAAGGGAAGCAAATTTAAAATATTTATTTTGGTCCCTTTTTATTATAAATTGTACGCTTCCATTACAAAAATTACATACTCCATCAAATAGTATAATTCCAGTCAATTGGTCACCTTCTTTTATAGGATGAAAGGAAATAATGAGAGTGAAAAATTTTATAACGTTTATATTTATTTAACTTAGTAAAAAAGCTTAATAAAAAGCAGTAGATTTTTACATGAAAACTACTGCTTGAAATATTTTCTATGTTTTATTTCAATATAAAAAGGGTATATTACCACGGAGCTTATATGTTAATTATTTTCCTCTCCATTCAGTGGTTTTTGGCACATGCTCGAATATTTCACCACTTTCAAAAAAGTCAACTAAACGAGTAAGCCATTGATAATAATCCGACCAAATTTTCATTTCCTTTAATAATTCATTGATTTGATCTTCTGCTTCCTGTGATAATTCTTCATTATCTTTTAACATCAGCAGTTCACGTGTTAATTTTTTTTCAAAAATTTTATTGCGGTTAATCGTTTTTCTCCAATTAGAGGTGAAAATTGAAATAAAGGTTTCGTAATAATCTGTTTCTACATCATAAATATCTTTACGAACCCCTTTTTCAAAAACTTTTTCAGCAATATTAATATCTAGCATCTCTCTAACAACTTGACTCATTCTTGTTTTACTCATTCCAGTTGCAGTGGATAGCTCATCTAATGTCATTGGTTTTCTATTCATATAAATAATACCAAGAATACGACCGACTGTAGGGGAAACTCCATACGTCTTCATATTATCAGCAATTTTTTCAATATATTGTTCCTTAGCTTGATCAATGACTCGCAAGTGCTTTTCTTCCATAGGTAGTTTGCTCCTTTAATTACCTCATATACAAAGTCAATGTATCATATATCCAATGAAAAATAAAATCTTTTCTGAATGAGGAAATGAAAGCAATAAGGAGGAATAGTAAGAAATGAGAGGATGATAGTCTTTATCTATTTATATTAATGTAAAATTGATGCAATATATGCAATCTATAAACTTTTTATTTTACAAACTTTACGTTATACTTAAATAGTGACATATACGAAAAAAATTGCATAGTATACCAAATGGTTAATTGTTCCAACTGTTTCATTGGTAAAATTACGGAGGTGTATCGATTTGTTAAAATTTGATCATGTTACAAAGATATATAAGGGAGGAAAAAAAGCGGTTGATGACTTAAATCTTGAATTTAAAGCAGGCGAATTTATCGTTTTTATCGGTCCAAGTGGTTGTGGGAAAACAACGACGATGAAAATGATTAACCGTTTAATAGAACCAACAAGTGGAAGTATTTATATTAATGGAAAAAATATTTTAGAAAAAGATCCCGTACAACTTAGACGTGAAATTGGCTACGTCATTCAACAAATAGGTTTATTCCCTCATATGACCATTCAACAAAATATATCACTCATTCCAAAACTATTAAAATGGCCGGAAGAAAAGCGCCGTGACCGAGCAAAAGAACTGCTCAAACTTGTAAATATGACAGAAGATTATTTAGATCGCTATCCACATGAACTAAGTGGTGGACAGCAGCAAAGGATCGGGGTACTAAGGGCTCTAGCTGCAGACCAGCCATTAATCTTAATGGATGAACCATTTGGTGCATTGGATCCTATTACAAGAGATTCATTGCAAGATGAATTCAAAAAATTACAGAAATCATTAGGAAAAACAATTGTTTTCGTTACGCATGATATGGACGAAGCACTAAAATTGGCAGATCAGATTGTTATTATGCGTGATGGGAAATTAGTCCAAGTAGGGTCTCCTGATGAAATATTACGTGAACCTGCGAATGATTTTGTTGAAGAATTCATTGGAAAGGAACGTTTACTTCAAGCGCGGCCAAATATTCAAACCGTTGAGCAAATAATGAATTCGAAACCAATAACCATTACAGAAGATAAGTCATTATCCGAAGCTATTCAAATTATGAAAGACCGTAGGGTTGATTCTCTTTTAGTCATTGATCGTTATCAACTATTAAAAGGTTATATAGATGTAGAGATGATCGATCAAAACCGTAAAAAAGCGAATCTAGTAGCTGATGTACTTGAAACCGAAACTTTAGCTGTACAAAAAGATACATTGGTGAGAGATACGGTTCGGAAAATTTTAAAAAGGGGAATGAAATACGTACCGGTTGTAGATGAGCGGCATCGACTTGTTGGAATCGTAACTAGAGCAAGTCTTGTCGATATTGTCTATGATTCTATCTGGGGAGAAACAGATGAAGAAATCCATTCAAAACATGTAGGATAGGAGGGAGTTTGATGGATAGCATTATTCAATTTATAAGTAGCAACTGGAGTGAATTACTGTTTAAAACATGGCAGCATTTTTATATATCAATCATTGCCGTTTTTCTTGGGATTATAGTTGCTGTACCACTTGGTATTGCTTTAACAAGAGCGCCAAAGGTAGCAGGTGTCGTAATGGGAATAGCCGGCGTTGTTCAAACCTTTCCTAGTCTCGCTATTTTAGCATTTTTTATTCCTTTACTAGGTGTTGGAAAGGTTCCAGCCATTATTGCTCTATTTTTCTATTCAGTCCTACCCATCTTAAGAAATACCTATATTGGTGTAAAAGGAATAAAGGCCAATCTATTGGAGGCTGGTCGTGGGATGGGTATGACTGGATGGGAAAGAATTCGCTATGTAGAATTCCCTCTTGCCATTCCCGTGATAATGGCAGGTGTACGTTTATCAACGGTTTATTTAATTGGCTGGGCAACACTTGCATCATTTATTGGTGCGGGTGGTCTTGGGGATTATATTTTTAGTGGTTTGAATCTTTACCAAACTGAATTTATTATTGCAGGTGCAGTACCAGTTACGATCCTTGCACTATTAGTAGATGTTTTCTTAGGTAAATTAGAAAGTTGGGCAACGCCAAAAGGAATTCGAAACCTGAAGGAAGCTGCGTAGAAAGGGGTATGGAGAATGGGAAGAAAACGAAATTGGATAGTTGTGTTCGTTTTGTCAATCTCATTGATCATAAGTGGATGCTCCTTACCAGGCTTAAGTGCATCTTCGGATCAATCGATAACGATTGGCATGCATAATACAACTGAATCACAAATATTAGGTTTTATGGAAAAATTAATGATTGAACATTATACAGATTTAAAAGTAGAACTAGTTAATAATCTAGGATCTTCGATTGTTATGCATAAAGCAATGGTGAATCATGATATTGATATATCCTCGGTTCGCTATACGGGAACAGACCTTCCTGGCTCATTAGGAATGGATCCTGTCAAAGATCCGAATGAGGCACTAAAAATTGTTCAAAAAGAATTTAATCAAAGGTTTGACCAAACATGGTTTGATTCATATGGATTTGCTAATTCTTATGCGTTTACCATCACAAAAGACTTCGCTGAAAAAAATCATATTGAAAAGGTATCAGATTTAAAGCCATTAGTGAATGATTTGAGCTTAGGTGTCGATAATTCATGGCTAAAAAGAAAAGGTGACGGTTATGAGGGGTTTGTGAAGGAATATGGGTTTGAATTTGGACATACGTATCCCATGCAGATTGGTTTAGTCTATAAAGCAGTACAAAATGGGAAAATGGATGTTGTTCTAGCTTATACAACAGATGGACGGATCAGTGCGTATAAACTAAAAGTACTTGAAGACGATAAACATTTCTTTCCTCCATATGATGCTTCACCAGTCGCTAGTAACAAAGTATTGAAAGCTCATCCTGAACTAAAAGGTATTTTGCAAAAATTAGTTGGGAAAATAAGTACAGAAAAAATGCAGGAATTAAACTATGAAAGTGATGGCAAAATGAAAGAACCTTTAGTTGTAGCGAAAAAGTTTTTAGAAGAAAATAATTACTTTGAAGAATGAGGAGGTGCTAAGATTGGATACTTTACAAGGTGTTTTAGACTACTATGTCCATAATGGCAGCTATGTTTGGGAACAATTTTATCGCCACTTTCTTATGTCTGCTTATGGAGTAATATTTGCAGCGGTTGTAGCGATTCCACTTGGCATAATCATCGCACGTTATCGTAAACTAAGTTCATGGGTCATTTCACTAGCAAATATTATTCAAACCATCCCAGCTCTAGCCATGCTATCAGTATTAATGTTAGTAATGGGGTTAGGGACAAATACTGTGGTTTTATCCTTGTTTCTCTATTCACTTTTACCAATTCTTAAAAATACTTATACTGGTATTACCAATGTGGATAATTTTTTATTAGAATCAGGTAAGGCAATGGGAATGACGAAATTTCAGGTACTAAGAATGGTAGAACTACCTTTAGCCTTATCAGTAATCATGGCTGGTCTTCGTACAGCATTGGTCGTTGCCATTGGAATTGCAACTATTGGAACCTTTGTTGGTGCAGGGGGTCTTGGTGATATTATTGTTAGAGGAACCAATGTTACGAATGGCTCATCTATCATTTTAGCAGGTGCAATTCCAACCGCTTTAATGGCTGTTGGTGCTGACCTCATCATGGGTTGGTTAGAACGAAGCTTATCACCAGTAAAAAAGAAAAAAGGGTTGAAAATTGAATATAAGGAAGCGGCATAATTGAATAAATAATAAAATAGATGTACCAATCTGAACTGCCCCGTGAATGTTAGACACCAAACTAACATTTGCGGGGCAGTTCAATCCGGTGCATCTTTTTTTAAAACAATTATCAAGGAAATATCGTTGGTTTTTTATTCCTATAATGTAGAGGATATTTTTCAACCTTTGAAGAAGTATGATATAAGGGTAATATGAAAATTTTGGAGGATAAGATGATTAAAGATGCTTGGTTTACTGTTCAACAAATAGATGAATACACATTTGCCATTAGTGAATATGGGCACTGGGAAAAAGTACACTCATTTCTTTTATTGGGTCAAAAAAAAGCAGTATTAATTGATACTGGACTTGGAATTGATCGAATAAAAAGAGTGACTGATCAACTGACCGTTTTACCTATTGATGTTGTTACTACTCATGTACATGCAGATCATATTGGAAGCCATGGGGAATATGAGAGAATTTTTGTTCATAAAGATGATAAGGATTGGTTAATAAATGGAATCCAAGGCTTAACCATTGATCAAATAAGAAGAAATTTGTGTAGAGATATTACAATTCCGATACCAAAAACGTTTGATCCTGATACATATCAACCGTACCAGGGAGAGCCGACAGGCATATTGGATGATGGTGATATTATTGAGTTAGGTAATCGAAAATTAGTGATTTATCATACACCTGGACATTCTCCAGGGCATCTAGCCATTTTTGATGAAACCAATGGTTATTTATTTACAGGGGATCTACTCTATGATCAAACGCCAATATATGCTTTTTATCCTTCTACCAATCCTGTCGATTTAGTTTACTCATTAGATAAAATATCAGAAATTCCAAATGTGACTAGAGTTTTTGGTTCACATAATACTTTGGGACTTGAGGCAAATATTTTATTTGAAGTAAAGAAGGCGGTTCAAATTCTTCGAGAAAATGACCTCATTAAATTTGGAACAGGCACCCATTGCTTCAATGGCTTTAGCATAAAATTTTAGTAGAAGGTGATTTTAATAATCAAAGCTTTAAAATATATAGGAGTAATTGCTGCGATTTTAAATATATTATTATGGCTTATATTGAATTTTTTTAATCCTTATACTAATCACAGTGAATTTGGCCTATTGATCATGACTTTTTTGATGTTATTTCTTCCTGCTTGTTTAGCCATTTTTGCTTTTCTATTGTCTAAACCATTTTTGTTATGCATATCATTTTTATGGTCACTACCAATTAGTTTATATTTAGTCTTGACACCTAGCATTTTTGAAATAGCTGGAGTTACATGTTTGCTTTATTTAATAAGTTATCTCTTAATTGGTAAATCATGATAAGCGATGCTAAAAAGGGGAAGATGTAAGATGAAATTAGCTAAATTTATTGTACTGTTATGTCTAACTAACTTATTACTAGGAGCTTGTTCCTCTAAACCTATGGAAAAAAAAGAAGAGCCAAGTTCTTCTAAGAAGAGCGGCTTTATATTAAATAATAAAATGGTAGATGGATTAAAGCAAGGAAAGATCCTCGATACTCCACTAGATTTAAGTAAAGTGTCCACAATGGCTGATATTGAAAAAGTGTGGGGTAAACCAGATGAAGCAATCGATCATCAAGATCTTCAAGACTATATTTATATTAAAAATGGTCAAAGAATGATGATCACAGAAAATATAGAAGAAGAACAAGTTCAATACAAATTTTCTTTCTCAATATCAATAGCAACCACTAGGGATGAAATACTGAAAAAAATGGGTAAACCGAAAGATGTTCATGCAACTACTATTTTACAATATTACTATAATGGCTACAAAATTCAATTTGAAAAAAATGATAAAAACAATTGGTTGGTATACTTAGCAAAAAGTATTTAAAGGGAGTTGAAGGAAGTATTTATTGTATTCTGTGACTTAACATTAAAGTTAAGTGAATTAAATTGTAGATATCTAGTCCCTGAACCTATAGAAAAAAATGTTGTTAAAAGCATAAACATATTATGTAGGTGAGGCAGCGGATCTTCATTCGATAGATGGTTTTATTGTGAACTTATCCTCATGTATCTTAATTCGAAAAGAGGCTTTGAATCAATGAATAGTAATATTATTTTAGGGATAGTATTATTAGCGCTGAGTTTGTTTCTTAAGCCATTATTGGCGATTGTGGGGCTGAATGAAAGGTTGTTCGGATTACACTGGCAAGGTGAAACTGTGTTTTCATTGAGTCCATTTTTAGTTCGGATTATTCTAGCAGTAATTGGGATTATCTTGCTTATCATCGGAGGTATGCAAGTTTCAAAGCAGAAGAATAAATAGTTAAAAGGGTGGAGAGAACAACAATTAATTTTGCTATAATATTGAAAATTTATAACCAAGGTATTGAAGACCGTGCTGTAACCATCTTCGTAGGATTGAACTTTATAAGACCATTTGAGCTTTTATACAAACAACATACTTTAGGAAACAGTTTTTTAATTATTCTCTTTTGACTGTCTCCTTTTAATAATTATGACAATTATAATTATTAAAATTAGGTCAATACATAATTTAGGGATAGAAAATACATTCATTACGTGAAAAGGTGCTCTGTTAACATATACAGCCTTTACCCATTCTTGTTTGTTAATTTCAACTGCAATTGCAGAGGTGGGAGAAATACCATTAATTTCATAATATTTAGTACCAATAGGAAAATAATTTGAAGCATTCCCATAATATTTACCAGTCATATCATTAGGCTGCGTTTGCACTTTTCCTATGTTTCTTCCCAACTCATTTTTATTTACTGAATCCTCATGTTTAACTTCATAGACTTTACCTTTCCAGACAACAAAAGGGTATGCCCACGATAAAGCATGTGCCATCGATGAAAAAAGAAAAAGTAATATTATAAATAAAGGAACAAACTTTTTCATAATGACCTCCTATGATAAATTTATTACACATTTTACTTGAAAATATATATATTAAGTAGTTTTATTTTTGGAATTTTATAAAATTAGAGATCTGGAGGTAGTTGGAGATGAAAGAATATAAAATTAAGACCTATGATGAGGCAGTTCATATAATAGAGGAGATTGGAATTTTGCCTTTAGCTCCTTTAATACCAGATTATCCTTCGCTTAGTAGCATGACACAAAAGGAAAGTTGGCATTCAGATACTGATTTTGACCCATGGATTTGGCGAACTAAATTTTCTGCTGACGGGGTTGCAGCATATGGAAAGTTTATAAAAAAGAAAAATGTATTCATTTCTCGTGAGTGGTTTCCTGTAGTAAGGGCAATCCTTGGCTCGAAATACACCGTAAATGAAAGATATAAAGACGGATATTTCTCTAAGGAAGCCTACAATCTCTACAATATAATTGAAGAAGAGGAAGGTATCGATACAAGATTATTAAGACAAAAATCAGATATGAAAGAAAAGGAAAAAAAGAAATTATTTGACCAAGCATTAGTTGAATTACAAGGAACTATAGATATTGGTATTTCCGGTATTAAAGAAAAACAAAATATAAATGGTGAAAAGAACGGATGGAGCAGCACCTCCTTTGAAACGATTGATTATTGGATGAAGAAAAATGGACTTGAACAAGATCATTGGGAACGTGAGGATGCTAAGGAAAAGCTTAAACATCATTTTTTGAATATTGGATGCTCAGAAGTGGCAATGAAACGAATTGAAAAGATATTTTCACTTGAATAGAAAATAATATGATATTTGGTATATAGAATCTATTTGAGTGTATAGTGGTTAGTGTTGAATTTATTGTAGGTCGGTGTAATATGCAGTTAAATTTTGAAACAGAGAGATTAAACATACAGCCATTTAAAAAAGAAGATGCATATAAAATAAAAGAATTAGCAAATGACGAAGTTTTATCTAATATACTGGGTCTTCCATATCCATATAAGTTAGAACATGCACAAGAATGGATACTTACGCAGACAGATGTAATAGCTGCGGGTAGTGAATACCCTTTAAAGATAGTTCATAAACAATGGAATGAAATAATAGGTACGGTCACTTTAAGAATAGATAAGAAGAACAATAAAGGTGAGCTTGGATACTGGATAGGAACTGATTATTGGGGCAATGGTTTTGCTACTGAATGCGTTAGTAACTTTGGATTTAACGAATTAAACTTAAATAAAATTTATGCGTCTGTATTATCAAAAAATAAGGCATCAAAAAAAGTACTAGAGAAATCAGGATTACAAAAAGAAGGCACATTAAAGCAAAATAGATTTTTGTTAAATAAATATGAAGATGTAGATCTATATGGGTTATTGAAAGTAGAGTATATAACGGAAAATCCCTAGAAAAAGCTATAATAGGTATTTTAAGAAAAGTCAATAAAATGAATAAACAGGTTAATGAAAAAGATATTTTGGGGATAGGGTATCAATGTATGGCGAGTTCTTATCCTTATAAATACTAATATAGGAATACGTAAAATGAATAGGATAATTGTGAAATCTATCATTCTTTGATTTGATAGAGACGGAATTTAGCTTACTTGTACAATATGAAACTTTACATGGTGGTGATTATGTTGGAACCTAAATGGCTAAAATGGGCAAAGCAACTCCAATCCATTTCCCAGGCTGGACTTACCTATTCAAAAGACGTGTATGACTTAGAGAGATTCGAAATGATTAAAAAGTTGAGTATTGAAATTGTCTCACAATACACGGATATAGAAGAGTCAGTTTTAAAGAATGTATTTGTAAATGAATCTGGATATGCTACACCTAAGGTAGATATTCGCGCGGTAATTTTTAAAGAGGATAAAATACTAATGGTTAGGGAAAAGACTGATGGGAAATGGGCACTACCAGGAGGTTGGGCAGATATTGGTTTAACCCCAAGTGAAGTTGTAGTAAAGGAAGTAGAAGAAGAATCTGGATATGATGTACGAGCAATAAAAATGATCGGTGTGTTTGATAAGAAATGTCATCCACATCCACCATCACTTCATCATACGTATAAGCTTTTTATCCAATGTGAAATTACTGGTGGTAATCCAAAAACAGGAATAGAAACTAGTGATATAGATTTTTTTGCAGAGAATAAACTACCGCCGTTATCAATAGATAGAAATACGGAAAGTCAAATAAAGGTAGCATTTAGACATTTGCATAATCCGAATGAACCTATTTATTTTGATTAAATCCAAATTATTTACATAAAAAAAAGTGGGTGTATGACGATGGTCCAAGAGAAAGGCATGAAGGACTTAAGGGTTGCAATAATCGGGGGTGGCTTCGGATTAAGGGTGCAAGCTCCTATTATTCATTGTCATCAAAAAATGAAGATTTCTTCGATTAGCACAATGAAACGGCATCAAATACCAAATGAATTAATGAGTGGAGAGCAGAGACCAGCCCATTATCATAATTGGATGGAGATGCTGGATCAGGAGGAGTTGGATCTTTTATTTGTTAGTTCTATTCCGATACATCATTTTGAAATGGTAAAATATGCAATAAAAAAAGGTATCCATATTGTATGTGAAAAACCATTTATGATAAATAGCAAGGAATCGAAACAATTGTTAACATTATCTAACTATTATAATATAAAAGTTGTCATTGACTTTGAATGGAGATATCTCCCCGTACGTCAGAAGGTCAAAAAAATTATTCAGAATGGTGATATTGGAAAGATTCTTCACTTTGACTACCATATTTCTAGTCCTAAATATCAGAATCTTCGGTCAATGAAAAAAGGCTGGATGGGTGAAAGAAATAAATTTGGAGGTATGCTAGGTGCTTTAGGCAGTCATATGATTGATTGTATGAAATGGCTAACAAATGATGACATTGAAACGATGAATAGTTATTTATTTACCCATATTCCCGAAGGGGGAGGAGAAATGAGGGATGCAGATGATGCTTTTTTTCTACATGGAAAGTTGAAAAATCATACGAGTTTTTCCCTGCAACTACTATCGGGAGTAAATCATGGGTTTGGATCAGAGTTAAAAATATATGGACACTTAGGTACCATTAGGTTATCAAATGATAATAATCTATTTTTTGGAAAAGTAAATGAAGAATTAAAACAGGTACTTGTTCAAACGGATGAGAAAATACCTACACATTTATCAAATGAAGCAAGGGCATATTATCCGGCATTTTATCCTTTTATAGAAAAGGTATATGAATATATTACATTGAATACATTAGATGAGGATTTACCAACCATAAAAGATGGACATGAAAATCAAACTGTATTAGATAGAATACTATTTAAATAATTTCTCGAACAAGTTGAATGTAACATATTTTAATGAGGTGAATGATTTTATGTCACTTATGAATAAAAATAAACCGCGAATTGTTGTAAGTGAATCAATTTCATTAATCGACTCACCTGTAAAAATAACGATTCAAGATGTGAATCCTGGAGAGAAAGTAACAATTAAAGCAAAAAGGATTGCAACTGGATTAAAAAAGCTTGAACTAGAATCATATGCAATATTTATTGTTGATCGAAGTGGAAAAGTAGAACTCGATAGTCAGGAACCAATAAGCGGTAGCTACTCAGGCGTTGATGGGATGGGTCTCTTTTGGTCACTTGAATTGACTAAAATAGAGGAGTTAAGTTTCAACAATGAGTATAAAGTAGATCCCTTAGCGCCACAAATTTTTACATTATATCTAGAAATTAATCAGACAATTGTTCACGAAATTAAGATAACAAGGCTTTGGAAATCGGACAATATTGCTCGTCATGAAATAAGAGAAAATGGGCTTGTAGGCACTTTGTTTTGCATGAACGATCGAACTCCTTTGCCGGCAATTATTGTGTTAGGAGGTTCAGAGGGAGGGATCAATGAATATCTCCCAGCTCTATTATCCTCCCATGGTTTTACAGTATTCGCTCTAGCCTATTTTGGTATGGAGGATTTACCTAAGCAGGTAGTGAGGATTCCACTGGAATACATGAAATCGGCTATAGACTGGATAAAGTCTCGACCAGAAGCCATTCCTAATTGGAACGGTATCCATGGAACTTCCAAAGGGAGTGAATTAGCACTTTTGACTGCGAGTTTCTTTCAGGAGATTAAGGCAGTTGTATCATTAAATGGTTCTGCTATCTCATTCAGTGGTATAGTGCCATGGAGTAAGGATGAGGAACTTCCTCCTGCATGGACCTATAAAGGAATTCCAATCCCATATGCTTCACCAAAGAATCCTATAAGTGTAGCACTTGAATGTATCGAAATGAGGAAGAAAGCTGTGGGAGATCCTTTAGAAAAATGGTACAATGCCCTTTGTTCCGATCCTGAGGTTGTTGAAAAAGCAGTGATTCCAGTTGAAAAAATAAATGGAAATATTCTATTAGTCTCTGGAAAAGAAGATTTTACTTACAGATACTCAAAGAAGGCGATAGATAGATTGAAAAGCTACGAAACTTCTTATAATTATAAACACCTTATCTATGAAGGTGCTGGACATTCAATAGGAATACCATATGTTTACTATAGTCAAGGAAATAAAAAAGCAACTGCCTCTGCTAGTCTAGACTCATGGAAAAAAACAATCGAATTTTTTCATGAATGTTTAGAAACGAACTAATAAATGGGGGGATATGACAAATGTTTTTCCTCTCTTTTCAAGTTATTGAGCTGCTGATTGATAAGTAATCCAAGTCGGAGAAGGTTCAAAGGGAAAAGAATTTAATAGCTCCATCGCATATTCATCGGTCGTATCAAACTCTCCCTCAATAAATTGAAAACCTTGTTCAGCTGCAAAGACTACCTGTTCTATAACAAGCGATTGAAGTAATTTCTTATCCTGCTTATTTTTACAACCGCACCAACCTAGCTCCAAGCTAGTATCTTTGTAAGATTCATGTAAAAAAGAATAGGCTAGTATATCCTTAGAGTCCCAGCTAAGACAGATATAGCTTCCATCTAGAATAACATCATCATTTAAAAGTATGTTTTCCCATTCATCGAGGTCCATTTTGGCGACTGGATTACATATATGGGTTTGTTCATATATGAATCTTATTAAGTGTAATAATTTATCCATTAATTCGCGATTTTTTATTAATTCGTGCAATGTTGTAATATTAAGCTTGTCTTTCTTAAAATTAAAAGGGGCTAATTTCTTGATTTCCTGAACATTGATATTTGGCATATAGGTTCTTCTAATTTCGTAAAAATCATTTGTTTCAAATAATGTCTTTAAATGTATAGCTGTTTCCCATATCGAGGTTTGAAAAGGATATGTACTTATATTTAGTGTTTTAAGCTCGGAAAGTAATTTGTGCTCAATATTCCATCCACGATAAAATGGATGTGATAAAATTCTAAAATACATACAAAAAGGATGGAATGAACTGGTCCAAACAATTATTATCCCGACCAATTGATTATTTACATGCGCAGAAACGGTAAGAATTAGCCTTGTACTTTTTAACAAATTAAGTAGAGAATTTTCTTCATGACATAAAGAGATCAATTCTCTTAATTGTACTTCATTAACTTCTTCATTTTGCTTTATGGTTAAGTCCATTTTTAACCTCCAAAACTTTGCATATCATAAACTTTTTTGAGTTTTAATTCCAAAGGCAAGCCATCTTCCATCAATATCTTCTATAACAAATTCTTTATTATTGTAATCAGTATTTATTAGTGGTCGAATGATTTTTACATTTAAATCATTAAATTCTTGGTGAAGCTGTGTTTGGTTTTCTGTAATAAAATAAACATCGTACCCATAACCGTACAGTTTTCGATTCGGTACTACCGCTTGCCCATTTGACTTAGTTAAAATGATCTCGGTGGCATCACGATATAAACATATGTGAGGCTCCACAGTATCCAAATAATGAACAGCTTGAAAGCCAAGCTTTTGTTCGTAAAACTTTGCAGTTCTTAAAATATCTGGTGTCGGAAATACACAATGCGACATCAATAACCCTTTGTTCATGATAATATCTCCTAGCTTTTTCAATATGGTACACTAAGTAATATCTATACTTTTCAAAAATTGTAAAAACTTATAATTTTATATTAGTTTATTTTCTATTAAAATTGAAGTGCTTTTATTGTGGCTATTCTTGGTACTGTATGATATTAAAGAGCCGATGCGTATCAGAAAATTACAGGAAAGGAAATAAAGGATTTAGAATTATTTGAGGCATTACTAAGCTTTGATTCTTTTACAAAAATGATACCTTTAATCGAAGGATCAGATGATTCACATATAAGGGATCGGTCATTTAAATGGTTGTTGAGACGCTATGAACTGTTTGTTAAATACCACGGTAAAAGGTTTAAAAAAGCCGAAGAATTCTTATACTCTAAAGGCTTATATTTTCATGAAATATAGTTACATCATTCATAAGCTATTAACGATTGAATAGCATATTTGATAAATCTCCAAAATAGGGAAGTGATTGGGTGTTTGACAATAAAAGTACTTGGTCAGTCATTTTTAGCATCTTGGGAATCATGTTATATATCATGAGTTATCGAATATTTGATAACCCGACTTTTAGTGAAAAAATAATAATAGCAATAATCATTTGTGGTAGTTTAGTATCAATGTTTTTAAGCATTGTATATGGAATAATAGGTATGAAAAAGAAGGAAAGAGGTCCTTTTAAATATATAGGCATAACCATCATATTTCTTTTCTTTGTAGGTATAGCATTATCACCTATTTTTATGGGGTTATTTGGATTTAGGGAACCTTAAATTTGAATTTGTTCATATAACACTGCATTACTTGTTTTTAGTTCTACTTAAAAACAATATTCACTTCAGTCAATAGTTTCGCATATCCAAAATCGAGTATGGTTATCTATACTCGATTTTGGATGTTTGTTAATAATCAATTGCTAGTCGAAGATGAGGCGGCTGCAGTAGCAGCAGAAATTGCCGCAATCGAAGCAGCTTGTTGCGCTAGTATAATTGCTTGAATATTAGTAGCTGTTCCAATGGACAGAAGATCTTTGTCTTGGATTTTATCCTTCACGAGCATTTGAATAGAGAATAGTAAGCTCATCTCTTTATACCAACGGAATAGTTTTTTTTCATTTAGAATCGAATCAATCGAAATTATTTCATAAATGTATTTTTCAGGCTCGTCTAATAAAGCCAGTACACCAATGGTGGAAAAATGAATTCCTTTAATTTTTAAGTTATGCTTGCGGAATTGCTCATATAGATTTACGCAGTTTTCTGCTAATCTTTCACGGTTACTATTTTCTCCATAAGTAAGTATATGGGATAAAAATTGCAAATCATTTCCTTTACGGAATACTCGGTCTCCTAAATAGTGATAGAAAAATTCAATGTTTTCCATTTGATGTTCAATAGAATAGTTTATATTGGAAAGTAATACGGCTAAAGGATAATCATCATTCGATGTAAGAAAGAAATGCTTGCTTTTCATCGCCTTATATAGCTCCATCGCTAGACCTGCTTGTTCACTTCTATCCATGCCTTCCTTTGGGTGAGTTAATAATGTATATGCAGCTAAATAAGTATATGGTCCCTTGTGAAACCCTTTTTTAGTTAGAGCGTTATAACATTCTTTTAAATCACTGAATGCCTGAATCGGATCGGGAAATTGATTAATTAATAAAGATGCTAATGTATATCTCATCTCTGGATTTATACCTGAATACCACTTTATGTCTTTTTTTAGAAAATCAGATACTTTTAGAAATTCTTTAGGTTCTAGTTCCTTGCCAGATATCATAAACTGTGAAGCAATACTCATTCGAATTCGTTTATCAATACCCCAACTAATTGCATTTGTTAAGGCATCGAAAGAAGATACGAATTTTTCTGCTTGTTTTGCTATGTCCTGAAACATGAAAGCTCCTCCAATTTGTTAATTTGTACTTTTATTTACGTAGGTAGGTGGAAAAAAGTTTCAAATGAGTGATTGATCAAAACTGTTATAACCTATAAAAATACTTGGAATAATTCTTGACAAATTTATCCTCTGAATATATGATATTCACAATGAAATAATTCTTATCAAGAGAAGCCGAGGGACTGGTCCGATGACGCTTCAGCAACCTCTACATCAAGTAGAAAGGTGCTAATTCCAGCAAGCATAGTCTTGAGAGATAAGAGAGATCACATGAACAGTAAAGTCCTCTTTTCTTTTGAATGGAGGGCTTTTTTATTGCTAATTTTTCATTAAACCTCTAAAGGAAGGGATAACTTATGAATAAAATTGTCATTCTTTGTGGGAGTCCTCAAGAAAAGTCAAAAATTGAAGTAGTTCTTCGACATATTCAAACTATACTTGAAAGTGAAGGTTTTTCTATAACATTTTTATCTGTTTTAGATTTTTCACCGGTAAACCTAATAAAGGGGTATTATAACAGTATAGAAATAAAAAAATTTACAGAAGTGATGGAGGAAGCAGATGGAGTTCTAATTGGCTCTCCAGTTTATAAAGCTTCCTATACCGGAGCTTTAAAGTCACTCATTGATTTATTACCAGAGGGTGCATTAAAAGGAACACCTGTATTTCCATTAATGGTAGGAGGAACAGGTGCCCATCTATTAGCAATAGAATATGCACTAAAACCACTAATCAATAGTTTAAAAGGAAAGCCAACGCATGGGATATATATTTTAGATAGCCAAATTGATCGAATGAGTAAAGATAATCCAATTATTGATGTGGAGATCATAAATCGACTGTACGTACAGTTAAATGATTTTGTTCGATCCATTCAAATTAAAAATCCGTTTATTGCATAATTGAAGACGCTACTGTTTTTTAAGTTAAGGCTCTTTTCTCAAATATTGTTGCTATATAGTAAAGTTATAACTAATAAATATTAACCGAGGATCGCTACACGTTTCATTTTACTGAGAAAAAAGTTGCAATCTCCTTAAGAACCGCTAGAATCCTTAATTGAGAGTAAAAGCCGTAGTTGGACTTTTACAAAAGCAACAAACTATACGAAAAAAAGTATTCATCAGTATCATTTATATTAATAAGTAATGACAAATATAAGGGGGGATTATATGAGAAAAAGAATTAGTGAAGAAATAATGAAAATTGAAGAAACCTATCGAGTGAAGATATTATATGCATGTGAATCTGGTAGTCGTGCATGGGGATTTCCTTCTAAGGATAGTGATTATGATGTTCGGTTCATTTATATTCATTCAAAAGATTGGTATTTATCTATTGACCAAAAACGGGATGTGATTGAATTACCTATTAATGATTTACTTGATATGAATGGATGGGAAATAACAAAAGCTCTAAGGCTTTTTCGAAAATCAAATCCTTCGCTTCTTGAGTGGTTGAATTCTAGTATTGTTTATTATCAAGCTTATTCAACAATTGAGAAAATGAAAAATCTATCAAGTCAAGTTTTTGTTCCGACCGCTTCCATGTATCATTATTTAAATATGGGTAAACGAAACTTTCACAATTTTATGGAAAAAGATTATGTGAAAATTAAAAAATATTTTTATGTACTTCGCCCTGTTTTAGTATGTAAATGGATTGAAACATACAACACTTTCCCACCTATAGAATTTGCTGTGTTGCTTGAACAAATGATTCAAGAGGATGAAATCAAAACAACTATTAATCAATTGCTTGAAAGAAAGCAACATGGCGATGAAAGCGACCAGGAACTCAGAAACGATCTGCTTTACGATTATTTAAAAAAGGAAATGGCTCATTTAACTGATTTTGCTCACACTTTAAATAGTAAGGTGGTTGACCCAACGGACAAATTAAATCACTTATTTAGAGAGACATTAGATGAGGTTTGGGGATGATGCTATGCTCCATTCATCCTCTTTACCTATTTTTTGTGAAAGCCGGTTTTTATAAGTTTTGTACATCTTTTTGTAGCGAGGTAGAATATTGCTCTTTCCTGTAAACTATCTCCTCAATTGCAGTACTCCTTTATTTGTATCAGCCATAAAGTTAACAGTTGTCGATGACCACCTGTAATACTTCCATAAAAATTACAAGCTTCCTCGAAAATGTTGTCTATAAAAGTAAAGATAATTAGACCATTTTTTGTACCATGGGAATTAACTCTTATTTATTTGTTCCCAAATACATACTAGACACACATTCTCTTCAATATTTCGCATAATGTGTTCCAATCCCTGTCCCTGAGACACATTATCCCCAATATTTATGCAAAATGTGTATCCACCGCCATCCTTGATACACATTATCCCCAATATTTATGCAAAATGTGTATCCACCGCCATCCTTGATACACATTATCCCCAATATTTATGCAAAATGTGTATCCACCGCCATCCTTGATACACATTATCCCCAATATTTATGCAAAATGTGTATCCACCGCCATCCTTGAGACAGATTATCTGCAATATTCTCGCAAAATGTGTATCCATCGTCATCCCTGAGACACATTATCTGCAATATTCTCGCAAATGTGTATCCATCGTCATCCCTGAGACACATTATCTGCAATATTCTCGCAAAATGTGTACCCACCGCCATCCTTGAGACAGATTATCTGCAATATTCTCGCAAAATGTGTATCCACCGCATCCTTGATACACATTCTCTGCAATATTCTCGCAAAATGTGTATCCACCGCTGTCCCTGAGACAGATTATCTGCAATATTCTCGCAAAATGTGTATCCACCGCCATCCTTGAGACATATTATCCCTAATATTCTCGAATAATGTGTTCCAACCCCAATACTGAGAATATTCCCTATCACTCTCGTTTTATTTATATCAAAATCCTTCATAATTATAGACTTCCTCCAAGTCTAAACCTTCTCCATATAACTGTCTCTATTCAAAGAAGTATTTATAAAGTTCCTCTATCATTATTTATAACATTGATTTTTTGTTTCAAAGAGTATCCGTCTCCTTAGGATGCGTATATTCCATTAGCCATGCATCCCTGTATTCCCCTTCATGTAGTTCATGTTTTGGTAATAGCTTTATTTTCTTTAAATTGCATTTTTCATAACAGGCTATCGCACGTTTATTCCAGGTTTGGGGATCCATAACTACTCGCATAGCCTTTTTCTGAGTAGTTAAATAATCAATCATTGAACTTACAATGAGCTTTCCTAGGCCTTTGTTCCAATAATTTACATCTCCTATAAATTGGTCAGTGCCATAAATAATTTCAGAACCAACTGCATACCCGTATTTAATTTTTGTCTCAGCGTCTAGTGGATAATACTGAATATATCCGATTGGAATTCCTCGATGTTCTATAATGCACCCAATTACATCTTGACTTTTCCGATCATAAAAATGTTTATCTACCATTTCTAAATCATGTGGTCGATCCCGTCCCTCGTAAAATTGTAGTACCATTGGGTCCGATAGCCATTTTATTAGTAAATGTTTATCATTTTCACTTAGTCTTCGGACTAGTATTTCGCCTTTTTGATAAATCATATAAATTCTCCTTTAGCATAAAATACTAAGTATGAATTCTATTCTTCTTCTAAAATATCCTGCCCAATCAGGTGAATATACAGCTAGGGTATTCATCTTCAGTAAGATAGAAAAAGGTTGCAATCGCGAAAAATGTAATTTTATCTGAATAATGATAAAATAATAAGTGGAGTTTTTAATTGTTCTGCAAATAGTTTTTATAAATATGTTAAGTGAAATATTTTTATACTATATATTATATGGCTGTTCACTATTTCCAAAAAACTATTTGTTAAATCTACATGAATGAAATACATGGTAGATTAATCATTAACTAAAAATACTTAGAAGAGGGGTGATGTCATGGGACAAGGATATAGGAAAAGTTTTAAAATTGCTCCAGGTGTTAGATTAAATATTACTAATGAGGTAAGTGGAGCAAATGGTGGTGAAAAGGGGCTACGATATCGTGTTCATTCAAGAGTACAAGGACGAACTGAAGGTGTTTCAGGAACAGAAATCTCTTACACTGGCTTAATTTCTAATAGAAGGGGAATGTATAATTCAGCTTATAATAGACTGTTGGACATTACACGTCAATTACGTGAACAGGATAATCTTCAAGAATTAGAGAGAAATCGATTAGAAGTTGAATACTTTGAACATAAATTAGAAATGATTCAATCTATTCCAAAAGGAGCTGTTAGACCGATTGATTGGGTAGAGGTGAAAAGTATTCCTGAGCCTTTTGAAATGGGTAAAACTGGTCCACTGGAAAAAATTGCACAGGAAAATGCATATCACTATAAACCAAATCTTTTTGCCAAGCTTTTCAATAAAGATGAAAAAAAGAGGGAAAACCTTCAAAATCAAATTAAACTAGCTAGGGAAAATGATTTACGGGACTATCAAAGCTGGAAAAGGATGATTAATACCGCTCAGAATGTATTGAAAGGGAATGTAGATTCTTACTTTGACGTTATTCATGAATTTGCACCGTTAGAAGATATTAGTGGACTCGGAAGTGGATTCGAATTTATGATTCATAATTCACATGAAATGGAAGTTAACTTTGATGTTAATAGTGATTCGGTTGTACCAAATGAGGTACTATCATTAACAAAAAATGGGGATTTATCTAAGGAACAAATGCCTAAGGAACAATACTTTCAAATTCTTCAAGACTATGTCTTTAGCTGCACACAAAGAATTGCAAGAGACATGTTTTCACTACTTCCTCTAAAGACTATCTGTATCCATGCATTGGATGAACAGCGTAATACTATAACTGGACGCATAGAGAAGTTCATCATCCTTTCAGTCAAGATTGATAAACATAGTGTACAGAGCTTAAACCTTGACCTCCTAGATTATTCAAATTCCATAAAAACCTTTGAGCACCATTTGAATTTTAACCAGACATCAGGATTTCGTCCTGTACAAAAAGTTGAATGGACATCTTTAAATGTCTCATCATAAAAATTGTTTCAAAGTAAAAAGGTTTAATATTACTAAGCAATATGCTCACATTTGTTATTTTGACAAATGTGGGCATTTTTGCATAAGAAATAAATTATTCGCCATGATAAGGATGAATAACTTGAAAAAATAGGAGGAAGTTTATGAAACTTGCTGCACATGAATTAAACGATTTAAATGAATTAACGATGAGTTGTGTGAATTCTATTACTAACATGGCGTATATGTTGTAACATGTTCAATGTCAAGAGTTTAAAACTATATTAGAAACTCATTTTCCATTACATGTAAGAGACTATAATATGAAGGTCGAATTTCTGCATAAGGGGACCGGAGCCACAAAGGAATTGCCTTTATTAAAGGAGAACGGAAAACTTCAGGATTTTACTAACTCAAATATGAATCAGTATCCTCCTATACAACCACGAACAATGATTGAAAATATGAATGATCGAGAAATGGCCACTGCGTATTTACTAACCTTAAAACGAGCAGGTCGTGAATATGCTTGGTCAGCAATGGAAATGGCAAATCCAGAAGTTCGTTCATTCTGTCAAACTGCATTTATGATGAGTTGTTCTCATGCGTATGATATGTGGCAATATATGGTTAAGAAAGGTTATTATCCATTAGAACCAGCAGATCCCGCAGTAATTGGAAAAATAGGTGCGATGTATCAAGTTGTTCCGGAGGATCAATCACAAATTCAACAATATATGACTCAAAATCAAAATCCTATTGCGGGAAGTAGTGATCAAATGTATCAATAATAGCATGGAAAAAAGGTGTCTCATATATCAGAGATGCCTTTAATATTATATCTATTGTAAGTTTATGGTCAAAAACTAATAGATAATAATTTTGTTATGTAAACTAAATAGTCCGATTAAACCGAGTAAATTTAAATCACTTAACATCACACTAGCTGTATAGGGACTAGTTTGTTTTTTGTGAAAATTTGTTACATTCTCGTCACTTTTGGAGTATCATTAAATATGTAGTTATTTCAGTTTTTTCAAAACAAATACCCAGCTTTCCAAAAGCAGGGCATTTGTTAATAATTGACTGTATTAATTAATCTTCTGTTTTCCACTCATATAAGTCTTCTATCTGACAATTCAATTCCTTAGAGATAGTCATTGCCGAATTCAAGTTCATCACTTTTTTTGTTAGGAATTGTTCGAGCTGAACTTTAGGGATTTTCGTTTTTTGCTCTAACACTTCCAAATCCATGTTGTTTTTCTTTAAAAGTGTATGAAGTTTACTTTTTTTTGCTTTATAAATGGCCAAAATGGACACCTCACTTTAAATAAGCATAACATATTGCACTGGTAAATCAAAGTGATATTTCCAGCCAAAAGGAATCGTAGAAGTATGGTATAATAATGTGAGGAGGCTGTTAATATGAAAGATAATAGTAAGTTTAAAAAGAATGATTTAGCTAAAATAATCGAAACTGATGAACGGGTCACTATTTTAAAGTCAAAATATATAAGTAATATGAAACGATACTCATATATTGTAAAGGAGCATCCAGCTACTTTTTACTTTGAAGAAGAACTAGAGAAGTTATAAATAACTCAAATTTTACCAATTTTCTTCGTTATACATGATTAAGCATAGAATGACAAAATAAAAAGAGTGGAGAAATATTTCCACTCAAGAATAGGAGTTTTACTTGCTACAACTCCTAATCGATTTTTTGCTTTCACTATTCGATAACGGAGATTTGTCTGGACTTGGTTTCCAATTTTTTAAACGGTTTTTTATATAATCCTTCAGAAAGTCACGTTTCCTCTTTTTTCTTTTATCACGATTTTTCATGGAAAGTCACCCTCCTATTTCCTTTATTATAACTCTAATTCCCTTAATTAATGCGAAATAATTTATGTACTTTTGATTATAAATAGAATTTCAAAAAATGTAATTTAGAGTTTACTTTGCGACTGAAAGTGAAATGCTCCTTCACAAAGAAGGGGTATTGATTTTGAAACACTCTGTATTTGAACTAGGATCAATTAAGATAAACGAAATCGTTAACCTAAAAGCACAAATGTCATATATCACCAATTAATTTAAAGGTTTGAGCTTCCTTAAAAGCAGCTTAGGATAGCTTTTAGGGGATATTGCTTTAGGAAAGTCAATGATATTTAGGATAAAAGAGCCCTTCAAGTACGAAGGGCTTTTTCATATTGAATTAAAGGTCAGTAGAGAAAAAATGACTTATTTCCTTTAGATATTTAGGTGTTTTTCGATTTTCCTAATTTTAATCCATTAGTAATAATGCCAAGGATGCCTGTAATAATGAATATATAAGCTACAAACAAAGGGGTTGAGGAAAGCGATTCAGTAAATAATCTTAATAAGCCAGCAGCAAAAATTAGAAAGCTACCTATTAGTGCAACAACTATTTTATTGTCCATTTTGAATCCTCCCAAAATACAAATAATTTATCATCTTATAATGTTAACATATTTATCTAAATAGTTAACATTATTTTTGCATTTCATGATTCATCCTAAACTTAGGTCATAGACTGGACTCAATATTTCCAAATAGTTAATAGTTATTTTAACCCAGTCAAAAGGTATTAAGTGTTTTTACGGCCACAATTATCGTAACAAGCGTTAGAGAATATCAATTTCCTTAATTTACCTCCACCATAAAGTATAACTTGTAATTCCAAATTTTTTTTTATTGTAATAAAATTATTTTTGGATTTCTTAAACTATAGTGGGGGAGTAATAACGTTGAAAAAAAGAGTTTCACTATTCTTATTGATACTTGTATTATCATTTGTTATATTTATACTTAATGCAAATGCTAGTCCAGGTGGGTTAGACAAAAATGGAGGGCATTATTGTCGTACGAATTGTGCAAAGTATGGTTTAAAAACTGGCCAATATCATTATCATAATGCTGATGGTTCTATAACTTTAACAAAGCCAGTGACTAAACCAACAGTCAAGCCTGCTGCACCTGCCATAGCCATTTATATCAATGGTAAAAAGCAATCATATGACCAACCACCAGTAATCGATAATGGAAGAACATTGGTTCCTTTAAGAGGAATTTTTGAAAGTTTAGGAGCAACGGTTCAGTGGGATCAAAGGAAGCAGCAAGTAACTGCAACTAATTCAAAAATTAAAATTCTATTAAAAATTGGCTCGAAATCACCAACAGTAAATGGTAAAGTGGTACCGATTGATGTACCAGGAAAAATTATCAACGGCCGTACTCTTGTGCCTCTACGTTTTGTTGGTGAAGCACTTGGGGCAACTGTTGATTACAATGCAACAAGCCGAACAATTAAAATTACATCCAAAGCGACAATTTCAAGCGATACTACAATTGATTATGGGAAGCTGGATGCTACTGTTATTAATGTAATCGATGGAGACACAGTTAAAGTGAATGTAAGAGGTACGGAAGAAACGATTCGTTTACTTCTTGTAGATACACCAGAAACTGTACATCCAACAAAACCAGTCCAACCATTCGGTAAAGAAGCAAGTGATTTTTCCAAAAGTATAATGCCAGCTGGCAAAGCAATAAAGGTAGAGCTTGACGTTAGTGAGCGTGATAAATATGGACGTTTACTTGCATATATATATGTAGATGGAAAAATGGTAAACGAAACACTTCTTGAAAAAGGGCTTGCAAGAGTGGCCTATGTATATGCACCAAACACTCGTTATGTAGATGAATTTCGTGAAATCCAAAGTAAGACTCAAAAACAAGCGATAGGAATTTGGAGTATCGAAAACTATGTACAAGAGGATGGATTTCACTCCTAATTAATATAAATGCCCTTCTCATTTGAGAGGGGCAATTGTTCTTTAAAACGTAATAAATTTTGTTGTTGTCAAGGAGTAGTATGCAATAATCCCTACTATTACGAAAAACTGGAGAATGATTCCTATAATACTACATATCAACCCCAAAATGGCAAATCCTCTGCCATCCTCACTATTTCTTTCAATTTCTTTTATTGCCTTTTTCTTGATATGAAATACTAATTACACCGAGAATTAAACTAATTATCAAATGATTATTGATATACTTTTTTTCCATCCTTCTACATTTAGTTTATGAATTAAAAGAATGGGTTTTATATGTTTCTAGTTAATTTGAAGTTCATTTGATAAAATGGAATACCCGATTTGCATGTTGCATAACCAACGATGATCAACTGTAAATATCTTTCTAAGGAAAATAGGAAAAAAAAACACTTATTATTAATAGATTTATAACCTATTTTCCCAATACAAATTACGTACCTAGTCTATTACAATAAAAGTAGAATTATCAAAACCTGATAGATGGGGAGTGATAAAACTTGCTGATTTCTGAAGCAACAGAAGATATATTAGAAGATTGGAATACAAAAATTACTCAAAGGAATATTAAAGAGGCTAAAAATTTAAAAAAAGAAGTAGATGTTATGTTTCAAAGATTAGATGATATCGAAAGTGAAAAAAATTATTTGATTCTTTCAGGTTATTATTATTTACTGCAAAATGATTCTCTAGAACTTAAAATGATCATTGAAAGAATGGGAAATATTCCAGAATTAAGTTTCTATCATCATTTTTTCCAAGGGATACGCGCCTATAATTTAAGGCGTTACGATGATGCATTGGATTGTTACCGTATTGCAGAAAAATATCTTAATAAAAACAATCCAATCGAAACAGCAGAATTCTACTATAGAGTGGCAGCGGTCTATTACCAAGTTCAGGAAACGTTAATGTCGGTAAATCTTATCCAAAAGGCATTAGAAGTTTTCGAAAAAAATGGAAAGTACAGAAATCGTCTCGGAGATTGTAGAATGCTGCTAGGTCTTAATTATATTGATATGAGACAATTTGTAGAAGCAGAGGACCAATTTCATATTGCCAGAGACATTGCCCAACGAATTAATGATTCTGGATTACTAGCACGTATCAATCATAACTTAGGTTTTATGTATGCAGAGCAAGGATTGTCAGAAGCTGCTGTTCGTTATCTTTCAAATGTTTTAAGAGATGAGGATTACGATTATTCAGAAAGTTACATAAAAACTATCTTTTTATTAACTCGTGAGTATTTTAAATTAAATCAGATTGATGCAGGTAAAGAATGGTACGAAAAAGGAATCGCATTAGCACATGAATTAAATAATGTTGAATATAAAGTTAAATTTACTTTATTAAATGCATTGTATTTAGATAATAAAGATTTTGAAAGTACGTTTAAAAGTGGAATTGCATTTCTTCAGCAAGAAAAGTTGTGGTTGGATATCGAAGAATATGCTCAAATTTTTGCTAGGTTTTATCTTGATTGTAAGGGCTACCAAAAGGCCGCGGAATACTACGAAATTGCTATTGAAGCAAAAAATGAAATCAAAAAAATGGAGGGGTTAAAATGAGAAAAAAATTATTTGTAGGTATCATTTCAGCAACTGCATTATTAGGAATAATGGTAAATGGAATAGGAGCAAAACAAACTAATGTAGTAGCAGAGCGAGGAATCGTGTCTCCAGCACCAGTAAATAGTATAACAAATGTAGTAGCGGAGCGAGGAATCGTGTCTCCAGCACCAGTAAATAGTATAACTAATGTAGTAGCAGAGCGAGGAATCGTGTCTCCAGCACCAGTAAATAGTATAACAAATGTAGTAGCGGAGCGAGGAATCGTGTCCCCAGCACCAGTAAATAGTTTAACAAATATAGTAGCGGAGCGAGGAGTCGTATCGCCAGCACCAGTAAATAGTATAACAAATGTAGTAGCAGAACGAGGAATCGTGTCCCCGGCACCAGTAAATAGTTTAACAAATATAGTAGCGGAGCGAGGAGTCGTATCCCCAGCACCAGTAAATAGTATAACAAATATAGTAGCAGAGCGAGGAGTCGTATCGCCAGCACCAGTAAATAGTATAACAAATATAGTAGCAGAGCGAGGAGTCGTGTCTCCAGCACCGGTAAATAATATAACAAATGTAGTAGCGGAGCGAGGAATCGTATCCCCAGCACCGGTAAATAATCAATCAAATGTATTTGCTTAATGCAACAACTTGAATATTAAATTGTTTTATTAATTTTTGTATGTTCCCCCTTTAACATATAAAATATTTTTATAAATAGAAGACACTTGGTAGTTGATATACTGCCAAGTGTCTTCTATTTATATTAAAGAGATGTCTAAGATTTTACTTTTTCCTCTTCATTAATATATTTCGGAGAAGAATTTAATATATCAAATGCTTTTTCATAGATGTATTGAACAACATACATGTATAAAGATTTTATTAAAAACAAGATAGAGAGTTTGAATTTTGATAATTTAACAAGAGTGACATAGTGTGTTTTTTCCATCAAAGGAATAAAAAGATATGTAAAAAAGGAATCGATTATTATATTTAAGATGAAATAAAGCTTGAACTTACCAAATGTGTATTTTAAAATCCAAATTGAGCCAACAAAAAAAGGGCCTAATATTAATGGAAGCTCCCCAATTACATTAGGTTTTATCTTGTAGTTGAATCTCCACCATTTTTTCTTTTCTGCATGAATTCCTTCAATTACTAAATATATTGATGTCATGATTGTACCAGGAAGAAATCGTTTAATCGTTTTTTTTTCAATAAAAGGAATAGTTAACCATGGTAATACAAGCATAGAAATTACAAACAAATTTTTATTCCTCATAAAATAAACATCCTTTACCAGATCTCAATAAGTATATTCTGCCTATTTTATCTTGAGTTATGTAGGTTTTTCTAGAAAATGTGACATAGCATTATATCTTCTACGTATTTGATAAAAGGTAAATTAACATAGGTTGTTATCACTCGGAAAAGTGAAGGAAAAAATATAGTAATATAGGTTAGAAAAAATTCAAAAAGTTCTAATTATAATTCATTTATTACTGCAGTTTTTCGTAATTATAAAGAGAAGAAGGAGGAGGTGATATATTTGACAAAACAGATGATATCTATTTGGGAAGAACACTTCTTTTGGTTAGAAATTTTACAAGATCATGCCTACTTTGTAAGGGACTATTTATCACCTAGTGAACTAGAACATGTTCATGTAGCTCAACAATATATTCATCTATTCGGTAATTTACTAGCAATGTTGAACGAAATAAACATAACAACTAAGTCAACTGATAAAGCTTCTATTCAATTTTCAGAACGAGTGTGGCCTGTTGCAAAAGGTTATTTTGAATTTGAAGGAAAATTACAAGCTCTTCGCATAGAAAATAAGGTAAATTTGAATTTATCACCAACCTATCTAAATGGAACACTTGCGGAAAACCAAGAATATTTGCGATTATTAAGCTACTGGGTCAAAGGGAAAGACCCAGCACCACTACCGCTTGTCGATTTAATGGATCTGTGGTTGGAAGACCAATTAGGTCATGTGCTGTTATTTGAAAATATACTAGACCCCATTGAAATTAGTACAATGAGGCAGACAGAAGAATATATAAGTAAATATCAAATGTTTATTGTTCAAAATCGACATTTAAGAGGTTACTTGCGTTTCAAAGAACCAGGATTTGCTCGGCAAAAACAATTTGCCCATGAAGTTGGATTAACGACAATAGAAATGAATCAGTTTATTTATGAAATGGTAATTAAATATAAAGAAAATAGGATTCTTAATAAAACGAATCTACGATTTTTAGAGCATCATTTTCCTGAAACTTGTTATTTTATAAAAAAACTGAGTGATTATGCACCGGAATTACAAGAAACTGCTTCAAAATGTCCGCTAAAAAAACCTTCCTATACTTAAAATATATTTAGCTCCATCTTAAGTTTAATCTTAGTTTATCAGTTTGGCTAAATACTTATTATCAAAATATTGCGGATGAAGATAACGGAAAAAATTATTTTATTATTGGTGCTATCCAAAGGATTTTTCAACGGATAGCACCACTTTGTTTTTTCATAAGGTTGTTTCGTACAATTTGTTGCTAGTGTACAAGTCTGACTGCTGAAATTTACAATTGGCACTTAATCAATGTAATGAAAGGTAGAAAACTTCAGACGATAGTTATGTTAAAACTTTGGTTAAATAGCAACAATGTTGGGGAAAAGAGCCTAAAGAAAACATAAACATTATACATCCTTATCGAGTGGTTTATGTTACATGTAAATCAGAATTGGATTTATGACGAAAAGCAATGAAAAACCAAATAAGATTAATGATTAAAGATGCAATGCATAGACTTATGACTATAAAAATTGAAGTTGGAAATTTACCAGTAAATATACTCACAACACCTACGGTTACTGCAGTAGAAAAAAATATAAACATACCTAAACCGCATAGAATGCCCATCAGAAGTTTCATTCCCTTAACTCCTATAATAAATAGAAAAAGTGGAACTAAATAACAAATGAGAATCATACCGATAGCTGACCACATTCCAGTACTACCAAATTTATTTGCATTTGGTCCTAATTCTGATAGAGGTGAGAGGGATATTGCAACAGTTATCAGGCAAAAGAATATAGCTGAAATAGATGTGAATATTATAACCGGTTGTTTTTTAGTATTAATGATAGTAGTCATTCCTTTCAATTGTAAAATTTATCCTATTTACCATTTTAACTGATTTTTGTAAAATTAGTAATAGAATGTTTAAAAATTCATTTAAAACTAAAGGAGATTATTTGAATATATTTTTTGGAATTATTTTTATTTTAGGCGTTTTGTGATCTATGATTTGATTCGCAGAGTTAATCAAAATATATTAATTCAAACAGAAGAAATAAAAAAATTGCAGGAGGAATTAAAACTAAGAAGATAAAATATCATGCGGAGAATAGAATTTTTACATCATTGGATATTGGGTGATGAACGGCAATAAAAAATGGTGTTAGATAATAACTAATTGATAATGAATTAAAATTGAATATATAATAAGGGATTAATAGCTCAAACGTAAAAATCTTTAAATTAGAAAATGACTGATTGAGTATTAATCCTATAAACAATTTTTTGCTATTATCCTATTGTCTTAACTGTCTATTCAATCTAGTACGTTTTCATACCAAAAAATTCAGTTAAGAAATAAGTGAATATCACAACTTTTACGATTAAGTAATTATGATTGCTGAGAAGTTTATATAAATCTCTATTAATTAATGCATTATGTTATTACCTCAAATAGTATAGCAACTCCAATTCCACCAGCGCTGCCTATTGCGGCAAGAACAAATTTTACATTTTCCTTACGTTGAACTTCAAAAAATAGACGCGTCACAAGGATAGCACCTGATGCTGCATAGGGATGTCCTAATGTTAAGGCACCACCACGATTATTTAATTTATTCATAGGAATTTGTAATTGATGTGCACAAGCTAGTACCTTTGATGCGAATGCTTCATTAATTTCAACTAAATCAATCTCTGCCATTGTAAGATTATTTCTTTTTAGTAAATCTAAAATAGCTGGGACAGGAGAAATACCTGGGTATTGTGGATGTACCCCTGCCAATTGACTATCGACAAAACGTAAAATTGGCTTAAATCCTAAACTATGGGCTAAGTTTTCTTCCATGAGGACAACAGCAGATGCTCCATCATGTATACCACAACTATTTGCTGCGGTGACAGTACCTTTTTCTTTATCGAATAAAGGAATAGCCCGTTTAACAAGTTTATCCATTTTTCTTTTCCTTAAAAACTCTTCATCTTGATATATCCCTTTAATAGGAATGATTTCTTCTTCATACATCCCTGATTGATAAGCCTGCCAGCTTCGCTGATAACTTAACAAAGCATATTCGTCTTGCATTTCACGAGTAATTTGATATTTAAAAGCGATATTTTCAGCTGCTACTCCCATATCTGGATCACCTAATTGATGTGGAGCAAATTTTGCCCTTTTTTTAAAAGGGGATGTACTAACACTCTCAACACCACCAGCAATATAGCATTGTCCAGCTTCTCCTTGAATGAGATAGCAAGCCGTTCGAATAGCATCAAGACCTGCGCTGCATTGTCTATCGATGGTCATTCCTGTGACGGTAAGTGGAAATCCCGCCTCTAAAGCGGAAAATCGAGCCAAATTCCCGCCTGGGCCAACTACATTTCCTAATAATACATCATCTATTAGGTTTTCGATATCTTTCCCTAACGATTTCAAAAGGGGGGATATAAGTTGATGGGGTTCTAGATATTGGAATATTCCTTTTTCTCTTCCTATAGGTGTTCGATTTGCACGGATGATTACTGCGCTTTTTTTCATCAGTAGTTTCCTCCAATGATCATTTTTTTAACTAAGTCCCTTGCAATCTTACCGCTAGAAGTAAGTGGTAATTTGTCAACAATAATCCATTTGCGTGGAACTTTATAAGAGGAAAGTTTTGTTTTACATAAATCTTTTAATTCCTGTACTTTGACATTACCCTTTACTACTGCTGTTACAATTTCACCCCAGTATCTATCTTTTAACCCAATCACTGCTACTTGCTTAACATTGGGATGTATTGATAATACAGTTTCAATTTCTTCCGGAAATATATTTATCCCTCCATACAGAATCATATTATTTTCACGGCCATGAATATATAAATAACCATTAGAATCCAAGTAGCCTATATCATGAACAGTCATCCAACCTTCTTTATCAATAATAGGAATAATGGATGATTCTCCTGTAAATTTGTAACCAAGAAATGACATGTTGCTTCTAACGAAAATTTTTCCTGTTTCACCAATTAAGGCAAGCTCACCATTCTTTTTGCGGATTTGAATTTCCACATTATGACAAGGTTTTCCTACTGAGTTTGGAAAGTGCTGATTGTCCTCATGAGAGAGGACAGTGACGAAACTTAATTCACTAGCCCCATAATATTCATAAAGCTTTAGTAAAGGAAATGCCTTTTTTAATCTTAATTTAGAATGATGCTCCCATTTTGCACCAGATGATACAATAGTTAATGGTTTTTCAATTGTTTCACCCGTCTTTAACAAGCTTTCAATCATCGTGGGAACCATAAAGACAACCTTAATCGGATATATTTGTATCATCTTCTTCAGTTGGGATACAGAATATTTTTCTAATAGATAAATAGTTCCGCCAAAATATAAAATACTAATAGCCCCATATAAAAAATGAGAATGGACCAGTCCACCTGGTATAAGTACATCTTCAGATCCTTTTAAATGAAGGTCAATAACATTGCATTTGAAGCTTTCAACCCAAGAGCTATGGGAACGGACAAATGCTTTCGGCTTTCCTGTAGAACCTGATGTAAACCCCATATAAAAAGGAACATCCTCTAATAGTACGGATGGGGGAAAAGGCTTGCTATCTACATCAGCTAACAGTTGTTCCAAAAGTACTACTTTTCTGTGACAAAAGGATAATCTATGTGAATACTTTTCAATTGTAATGATCATGGAAGGGTTGCAAAGATCGATTCTACTTTTTAAATCCTTTACATTCCATTTCAAATCTAGTGGACATACTATCCATCCTGCACTTGAAGCACCCGCAAAGATTTGCAAGAAAGGAATTCCATTAGGTAGAAGGATAGCTATAACTTTATTACTAGATTTCTTTTTTGATAAAAAGAAATTTGCAAGTTGAGATACGGAGGTAAATAACTGGTTATATGTAATTTTATGATTGATAGTTTGAATCGCTATCCGTTCTGGATGATTTTTTCGATGTTGAATATATGTGGAAGTAATTGTGTTCATATTGTTCTCCTTTTAAAAAGAAAGAGACACATTACTGTGCCCTTCTAATATTTGGTAATCGGCTAGATATCCCAGGTGAATTTTTTAGTTTATAAACTAAAAATGAAGCAACAACGGCTTTAATCAAATCTCCAGGAATATAGACTAAACTAATCTTAATCGTTTTTATAATAGGAATATCCATTATGAATGACTGGACAGGTATTCCGAAAACGTAAAGCAATAAAACGCCAACTAATACATTTATTATAAATATTTTAAAAAAACCTATGGAGTTTATTCTTGAAATAAAATATCCGACTAAGAAGGAGATGATAATATAACCAAATAAATATCCTGCACTAGGACCTACAAATACACCAATCCCTCCTCGACCTCCAGATAGTAGGGGTATTCCTGTAGCAACAATAGCTAAAAATACAATTTGACTCCAAGCTCCTAATCTTGCTCCTAGAATTCCCCCAGATAATAGAACACCAATGGTTTGAATCGTAATAGGGACGGGAGTAAAAGATAAAGTAATAGGTGGAATTAGTCCTAATGCTCCCATTACAGCTGCAAATAACGAAATATATGTAATGTCTCGAACTTTCATATGTAATCTCCTTACAAAATATCTATCTAGTATAATTAAAAGTAAAAAATTACTATTTTCCCTTCATTGCTAAACTTGCTTTCATTTCTTCGACCGTCTCTATTTCAAAGCCAAGATCCTGAAGCATTTGTAAATCCTCATTTTCTTCTTGTCCTGCCGTTGTTAAGTAATCACCGACAAAAATAGAATTTGCTGCGTACAATCCTAAAGGTTGTAGGGAGCGAAGATTTACTTCTCTGCCTCCAGATATTCGTATTTCCTTCGAAGGATTAATAAATCGAAATAAAGCCAAAACCTTTAAACAATAGATAGGTGATAATTCATTTGTGCCTTCTAAAGGCGTACCATCAATTGCATGTAAGAAGTTAACGGGGATGGAATCGGCATCCAGAGCTTTTAAACTTCTAGCCATGTCGATAACATCCTGTTTGGTTTCCTTCATTCCTATAATGACACCTGAGCATGGGGAAATGCCTGCTTCCTTTACTACATTCACGGTAGTGACACGATCGTCATATGTATGGGATGTTGTGATCGTTGAATGGTGATTACTTGATGTGTTTAGGTTGTGATTGTATCGATCAACACCTGCTTCTTTTAACCTTTGCGCCTGTTCTGGTTTTAATAGACCTAGACAAGCACAAACTTTCAAGCCATATAATTTTTTTATTTCCTTTACTGAATCAGCAACACTATTTAACTCGCGATTGGAAGGGCCTCTCCCACTAGCAACAATGCAATAGGTACCAATATTTTGCTCATACGCCCGTTTAGCTCCTTGCAGGATGGTATCTTTATTGACCATTCGATAGGAATCTATTGTGGCAGTGGAAATGGAAGATTGTGCACAATAACCGCAGTTTTCTGGACACAAGCCAGATTTTGCATTCATTATCATATTAAGTTTTACTTTTTTTCCAAAATGGTGTTTTCTTATTTGAAAAGCGGCATCCATTAGTAGTAGCAATTCGTCACTAGGACAATTTAGTATAGATAAAGCCTCAGTTTCTGTTATTTCTTCACCAGCCAGTACTTTATCCGCAAGAATTTTCCATTTGTTCATCTTTATTCTCCTTTTTGCGTTAATCGTCTAAAAATTCAATACTTGATTTTAAAATAAGAAACATAGATATTTCTTATACTTGTAGTTTGCAATAAATAGATAATATATGTCAACTTTATTTTGTATTAAGTTAACATATATTTAAATGTTTTAGTTAGGGTTTATTTCTCAAGACAAATAAAATCAAGCTACATTATTGATGAAAAGATTGCAAAAAAGAGGAAATTTATTATTTTCATTGAAAAAGTATAGAAAAGAAAATATAGGTTGGTGAAGATAGGGGAAATAAAATAGCTATTCTTGCTGATATTCATGGAAATAGTGCTACATTAAAAGCGGTATTAAATAATATTGATAATGATACTGAACATATTTATTGTTTAGGTGATTTAGTTGGTATCGGTCACGAAACAGATGAAGTATTAGAAATATTATCTTCAAGGAATGATGTATCTTGTATTATAGGAAATCATGATCAAGCAATTATAAAAATTATCCATGGAGAAGAACCAGACAGTTATGGTGAAGAGAGAGAACATCATCAATGGATTGCTTCTAGATTAAATGAAAAGTATGTACCTTTTTTATCGAATCTTCCTTTAAAAATAGAAAAGAAAATCTGTAATAAACATTTTTTATTCGTTCACTACCATTTAAATGATAATCAAACCTTTCAATCAATCGATCGTCGACCTACCCTAGAAAAACTTGATGAATGTTATAGGAAACAGAGTATACATATTATTTGTTTTGGTCACCATCACAAGATTCATCATTTTAAATCTAATAAACGTCTTTATTTAAATCCTGGATCATTAGGATGCAATCATAATCCAGTTGCTCCTTACTGTACGATTCATGTAAATGATTCGAATCAATTAAGTATTACATTTAATGAAGTTCCTTATGATAATAGGCAGTTTCTTCTTGCTTATGAAAAGCTGAATGTCCCTGCAAAAGATTTTATT
The DNA here is from genome assembly GCF_017809215.1 of Heyndrickxia oleronia. Taxonomy (GTDB): domain Bacteria; phylum Bacillota; class Bacilli; order Bacillales; family Bacillaceae_C; genus Heyndrickxia; species Heyndrickxia oleronia. The sequence continues at coordinate 2,887,204 of NZ_CP065424.1, read as the reverse complement.
TTGAATGTTTTTCATGTGATCAACATAAACAATTGAAATGATGAAAAAATATCAAAGCTGATAAAATGAGTAATAGTTTATATTTTTTTGACTTATATAAATAAATACAATATAATCGTGAATATATTTACTAAATTTAGGAGGATTATTAAAAAATGACGCATGCAATGAGACTTCGATTCCCAGCTTTGAATAAGTAATTGAATATGTTCAAAGACTCTGTTTGTACATTCAGAGTAAACGGAAGTAGTCTGTCCTTTTTTAATGATCTTCATTTCACTTTATATGCAAAAAATATGAGGAAAGGCGGAAAATTCTGCCTTTCTTTTTTTAGGTAAGTGCCTATTCTAAACAAGACTTGACTACAATCTATAGGAAAGGCATTTCCGTTTTACTCCCAATCACAGGCAGAATGTCTGTGATTTATTTAATTTAGATTGGGGGAGTAAAGATGCATTTCTTATTGTTCTTTTGATACGAGCTTGAACTAGCAGCTCGTATCGATCCTAGCTATCGATACGAAATGATTATAAATTTCGGAGGTAGCGATCATGGAACAAATATGTTTTGAAATTGAAAATTTAGAAGTGACCTTTTTAGATAAAAAAATAGTAGAAATCGATCGGTTAGCTGTGTATCAATTTGACCGTATCGGTATTGTAGGGAAAAATGGTGCGGGAAAAAGTACATTATTACATTTACTTGCAGGTAAACTTTATCCAAGTAGTGGTGTAGTAAAGTCTTATGTAGAGCCAGGATATTTTGAGCAAATGGAAGTATCTTTGGCAGAAGCGGATGAGGCACTATTAAGTAAATTAGAAGTGCCAAGAAACACTGAACAATTAAGCGGGGGAGAGCAAACAAGAAGAAAGCTCGCTCAATTGTTTACCCATTATTATGAGGCATTACTAATTGATGAGCCAACAACACACTTAGACCAAAGTGGAATAGCATTTTTAATTGAGGAATTACGTTATTACTATGGGGCACTTATAATAATTAGCCACGATAGAACAGTACTAGATGAACTAGTGACAACCATTTGGGAAGTGGATAGTGGGAAGGTTCGTGTATATTCAGGGAATTATAGCGACTACATGAAACAAAAAAAAGTAGAGATTGAGCAACAACGTCAAGCATATGAACAATATATTAAAGAAAAAACACGCTTGGAAAATGCAGCAAAGGAAAAAATGAAAAAGGCAGAAAAAATTGCTCAAGCAGGCAGTATGTCCAAAAAAGAAGTAAATGCTAAACCGAATAAGATGTTTATGACGAAATCAATAGGAACAAGACAAAAAGCTGTTCAACGCGCTGCAAAAGCTATTGAACAGAGAATGAACAAGCTCCAAGAAATTGAGGAAGTACATGAAGAAAGGCAGATATTTTTTCGACAGTCTCAACAATTAGCATTGCAAAATAAATTTCCAATTATGGCAGATCGAATTACACTTCAAGTGAAAAATAAAGTGCTATTGGAAGAGGTGAGTTTTCAACTTCCCCTTGGTAAGAATATTGCAATTAGTGGTGATAATGGCAGTGGAAAAAGTACGTTGCTTCAATATATTGTAAATCATGGTGATGGAATAACTATTTCACCGAAAGCAAAAATTGGTTTTTTTAAGCAAATGAGCTATCGTTTTGTAATGGATGAAAATGTGCTGCAATTTTTGAAGAATCGTTCTGAATATGATGAAGGATTTTTGAGAAGTGTTTTGCATGCTATGCAATTCAGTGGTACAGATTTACGAAAAAGTGTGATGTCTTTAAGCGGTGGGGAAGCCATACGTCTACAACTATGCCAATTGTTTTTAGGAGAATATAATATTTTAGACTTAGATGAACCTACCAATTTTTTAGATATTCATACAATCAATGCATTGGAACGCTTTATATCTGTTTATGAAGGTACAATTTTATTCGTATCCCATGATCAAACCTTCATCAATCATGTTGCCGATGTAAACTATCATATTATCGGGAAAAAGTTGAAATTAATGTAATTTAAAAGCTAGCCGCCAAGTTCAAAATTGGCGGCTAATTCTATGGATTATTGTCTTGCTAAAAGTAATATTTAGACTCATCGATAACTGCAGTTAAAGTATGATGGCTAGAAGTAATTTAAGGGAATAACGTAATGGGAATCATGTTATCGCTTCTTAGTGCATGATGATAATTAATATGAATATTTTTTTAAAAGGGGAGATGTTAGCGAAGAACCTTCCCCTTTATATCAATCTAATTGCATTACATCTTTATTAATACTAAATCAAATCACGACTGTAAACTTCTGATTCAAGTATCATTAATAGAGTTTCTGTTTCTTGGTGATTAGTATTTTTACTGGATGCGCGATATCTAAGAATACTTCTATACATGTTAAGAACGACAATATCTGAAAATTCTTTGATATGTTCACTAGTCTTCACCCTCGTATTCCCCCTTTCATGCGGGGAAGATTCCTCGAAGTTCATTATAAAGGTAGTGAAGGATTTGCAAAAAAGAACGAAAAAATAAAGAATATTTAGATTTTAGTCGAATAGTTCCTAAATTATTATTTAGATAAAATCAGCCTCGAATTTTAAGAAATATATAAATGAGGATTGATCTACATGTAGGCAATTTTTTTCAAAAAACCTTGTGGAACTGGATATTTAATAGCATTCGATAGATAGTGAATGCTTTTTCTTTTTGGCACTTTTTTAACATTGTTGTTAGTTAAGTAAAGCTTTAACTAATAATTATCGGATGAAGATTGCTACACCTTTCAATTCACTAGAAAAGAGCTAATTTTCTAATGGGTGTAAACGCCGGCAGTGTTGCTTTACAAAAGCAACAAACTATACGAAAATAGCCTTCTTTTTTAATGTGCATTTGCCTTAAGATAAATGTAATGTACCAACATTATTTGTTTACATAACATGTAGTCTGAAAGGGGAAGTGTTAATTGAAATCTAAAATTTACAAATCAAACAAGGTTAATATCTGGCAAACCTCATTAATCATTTTCTTTTTTTTGCCTTATTTGTTTATCCTTTTAATGAAATATATACTTAATTGGAATAAAACATTAAAGAGACCTTTTTTGAACATTTTTAAACGAAAAAGACCTAAGACCATCTCAATCGTAACCTTGCCTAGAAAATAAGTAATAATTGAAAAAAGGCAGAAGAGCATCCTAAGGGGTGCTTTTTATTATGATTAAAATAGGCTCTTTTCTCAAACTTTGTTGCTATTTAAGTTAAGTTTTAATTTGTAAATATCGTTTGAAACCGGTTTCTACTTTCAATTCATTGAGGAAAGGAGTTGTAAACCTCGTAAGCACGCTAAACCTACAATAGAATAAAACTATACTAAATCGGTCAAATAATTAACGTATTGAGGTATATGATACATGTTTGAAGAAAATAGGTACCATGCGAGTTACAACTTAAAATATAGAAATATTGAATAGTTGAGCGAATATAAAAAATATTGCTAGAGATTGAGCCTAATAGAAACATACGATACGATAATGATAAGAAACTATTAATTATAAAAATATCCATTTTAATTGGAGGGGGAAAGATGAATATCCGTTCAGTGGAGAGTTCGGACTACTATATAATATCGCCATTAATTAATGAATGGTGGGGTGGTAGAAACATGTCAGATATGTTGCCAAAACTATTTTTTGACCATTTTAAACAAACAAGTTTTATTGCAGAAGAGGATGGAAGGATTATTGGGTTTCTTATTGGATTTTTATCGCAATCGCATCCAAAAGAATCTTATATACACTTTGTAGGTGTGCACCCTCATTGGCGAAAAAAGAATATTGGAAAACTCCTTTATGTTCAATTTTTCAATAAGGTTAAACAATACGATCGAAATATAGTACGTTGTGTTACTTCTCCAATAAACAAAGTCTCAATTGCCTATCATACAAAGATGGGATTTGAAATGGAAGACGGTGATAAAATAATCGATGGAGTTCCGGTCATATCAAATTATGATGGACCAAGTCAAGATAGAGTTTTATTTGTTAAACATTTAATTTGATTGACTTGTGTTATCCGGTTTTTTATAACTTCTCAATCTTCCTATGTTTAATTAATCTCCTGCTTAAAATTAGATGAATTATTGAAGGAATTTTAATATATTTAGAGAAAATAAAGAAATAAGGAATGGAGGGAACAGAAATGTCTAATCAGGAAGGAAAAGTGTTAGGAATTGCTTATAATGTAATACCAGTTGCTAACTTGGAAAAGTCCGGTGAATGGTTTGTCGAGCATTTTGGCTTTAATATAAGGCATAAAACAGAAGATTCCTTAAGCTTATTTATTGGAAATAGACCAATATTGCATCTACTTAAAAGTGATCATGAATCAAGAGCGGTTTTTCAAATAGGAGAAAGGAAAAAATGGGTCACTACTTTTTTTACTAACGATATAGAAAGTCTTCATACGAAGCTAGTATCTAAACAATTAAAAGTTGGTGAAATTAGCTATGAAGGTGAAAATGGAAACTTTTTCACTTTAGAAGATATCGACGGGAATCTTTATGATATATGGGAGCATCATGACTGTGAATTAAATTTTTAGTGGAAAGATTAAAAGGTTGCTATCATGTCATACAATTCTTTAGCAACCTTCTAATCAATTTATACGATAAGTTTTTGAATATTATCAGATTGTACGCTATATGCAACTATTTTCTTTTTATATTGTTTCACCACATCTACATGATTTCCGTATGGAAAAATAAGTAGCCTTAAGTCCTTCTTACCTTTTTTTGTGTCAATGACAAATGGAGTCTTATTGTTTTCTGGATGTAAAAATAATTTTTCGTTACCAGGGAAAATATAATATTTTTCTAGAAATGTTGCTTCATTATAATAGTTAACAAATTCTCGTTTATCATCCCCTTCTATCAGTTTTTCATTGATTGTTAAAGTAATGTCCTGAAAATTTAGTTTTGTATGAAGTTCAAATTTCTTTAAAAACCATTCAACTACAAAAGTAGGAGGACAAGTTACTATAATTTTTATAGCACTTAAGAGAACTGCCAACACCACTATAAACCATGTCATATTCTTTCATCTCCGTTTTTTCTCAATTAAATAGTATTAAATTTATTAACCATATCATTCGTCCCTTTATATTCCCATTTGTTTAATGATAGTAAATCTTAACACATTATTATCTATACCTCATCTGCTTGTCATTTTCATACTACATGCTTATATTATTATAATAAAATAATGTCCTGAGTAATAAACCATCCAATTATTGATAAGTTTCTCCAACCACTTTTTATATTTCAATAGGTTGAGGAGTAAAGTATATCAAAAATCTGGTCTAATGTACTAAATGTAATAAAAAGGTCAAAAATGATGATGATTTATAAATAGAATATCAGTTACAATGATTGTTAAACTAACGATTAAGTAGATTGTTATTTATATTTGGGTAAAGGAATGTTTACTATGGGATGGAAGCCAGATCGAAAAATTAAAAAACCACTTTATACACAAATTGCAGAGTATATAGAGAATGGAATTATTGAAGGTAGATTTCCTGTTGATAAACCGCTTCCTTCAGAAAGAAGTTTGGCCGATTTATGTGGAGTTAATCGTAGTACTGTCGTTGCTGCTTATTCAGAGTTAGAAGCTAATGGGCTGATTGAACGCAAAAAGGGAAGTGGAACGATGATTAGCAGGGATATTTGGGACCTGACCAAAAAACGTATACCAAGTTGGAATCGATACATTGAAGCAGGAACCTTTTTACCGAATATACCAGTAATGCAACGAATTCGAAAACAAACAGACGAAAGTGATTTAATTAATCTCGCTAGTGGTGAATTATCATCTGATTTATTTCCAAATGAATTTTTACGGGATATATTAGCAGCGAATCAGTTTACAAGTAATTTAGGCTATGATCATCAACAGGGAAATCTTGAATTGCGGAAAACGATTGTGGATCATGTCAGAAAATATCGTGAAATAGTAACTGAACCGGCATCTGTTCTTATTACTTCAGGTGCACAACAAGCCATTCATTTAGTGATTGAATGCTTATTAAAGCCAGGAGATGCAGTGGTGGTTGAAGACCCTTCATATAGCTACAGTTTACCAATCTTTAAGTCTGCTGGTTTAAAAGTGTTTCCTCTTACAGTAACTAAAAATGGCATTAACCCTGCTGGGCTTATTGATCTACATAAAAAGCATCAAATAAAAATGATTTTTTTAAATCCAATTTTTCAAAATCCGACTGGGACATTACTTCCATATAAACAAAGAAAAGAAATTCTAGATATTTCTTCTAAATTCGGAATTCCGATCATAGAGGATGACCCCTATAGTTTACTTTCTTTTTCTGATGATCATCCTGCCACACTAAAATCAATGGATTCAAATGGGAATGTTCTATATATCAGTTCATTATCAAAAATTGCTGCACCTGGATTGAGAATTGGATGGATTATTGGACCGACTTCTGTTATAGAAAGATTGGCAGATGCAAAACAACAATTTGACTTTGGCCATTCTAGTATTTCACAATGGGTTGGTAGTCAATTTCTAAGTTCAGATTATTTTGATGTTCATATTCATTTATTGAGGGAAGAATTACGCAAAAGACGAGATACATTAATTAACCATCTTAATGATTATTTTGGGAACAAAATTAAATATTATATTCCCATGGGTGGTATTCACATGTGGTGTGAATTTAAAAGGGACATCGATGAAATTCTTTTACTTGAGGAGTCTATTAAAGAAGGAGTTATTTTTGCTCCAGGAAGTATTTTGGGTACAAGGAAAAGATGTATACGCATCACCTATGGGAGAGCAACTGAAGAACAAATTCACCAAGGTATAAGGCATTTATTTCATGCATACGAAAAAATAAAATGAGAGGATAGCCTCTCATTTTTTTATCAAATATATAGATTAGGTAAGAGGCAACTATACCGTCTTTTTTAATGAGTGAGTATTCGTAGTAAGTGTAGGGTCAGGATCGATTGTTCTAGAAGACTCAGTAGGTAATGCCTGTAGAAATTCATACATCAGCACTGCACCTGCGCATATAACTAAAAGGAAAATAACACCAATTACTTGAATCAAAAATAGAGCCATTTGAATGTACCTCCCAATCTTTATTTCAATTTTATTTAAATCTATCTTTTCACTTCAATTTTAAAGAATGATTGATCCACTTGGAACATCCACTTAAATAGTAAATTTTCCATCCACTTTGAAACTTAAGATAGATAAATTGGAAAACAAATATAAGAAATTCTTATATGATGTGATAAAGAAATCATCATTCACTTATATGTATCTTGTGCGATAGCATACAAGTAGGAAGTTCTTGATCAAGAATTCAGGAGGAGATACTGTTGAATAAAGAAATCATCATTCGGGTTGCAATTGAACAGGATTTAGATAGTATTGTTGAAATGCTTGCTGACGATGAATTAGGTAGACAGAGAGAGAATTTTCAGCAACCGCTGCCAGAAGTATACAAAAAGGCATTTTATGCAATAGCATCTGATCCTAATAATGAATTAATAGTAGCTTGTAAGGGTAATGAGATAATTGGAGTGCAACAAATTACATATACACCCTATTTAACATATAGAGGTGGGTGGAGAGCTACAATAGAAGGGGTTAGAATATCGTCATCTTCTCGTGGAGAAGGGGTAGGTACGGAGCTTATACAATGGGCCATTGATCGTGCAAAGATCCGTGGTTGTCATCTTGTTCAGCTAACAACAGATAAAAAGAGAGAGGATGCTTTGCGCTTTTATGAACGATTAGGCTTTAAAGCCACACACGAAGGATTAAAATTACATTTTTAATTCACGGGTGCGCCTGATAGAAAATTATAAGGAGGGCATTTATGCAAAAATTCCTTATCCTATTAAAGGATAAAAGAGAAGGTGAACTAACACATGAATTATTAAAACAGCTTGTTGAACATTTGCAAGAGCTTAATAATACATCAAACCTATTCATTTGTGGTCCTTTAAAAGATAATGAAAAGGCTATGCAGATTTTAATATGCGAAACAAAGAACGAAGCACAAAAACTAGTGGAAAGTGATCCATTTATCAAAAAAGGTTATTACGCTAGTTATGAAGTTCATGAAATAATTGAAGCAAATGAAGGAAACAATTGGTTATTTGATGATCCACAAACAAAGAGTAACTTATTGAATCAATAAAATCTTTATACTATTAAACTAGGGATTGAATGAAACGAAAGGGTGCTACTGATACTTGCACCCATTATTTTTTCTCTGACTAATAGGTTGTTTTCGTAAAAGTACTCTTGTCTATTTGATATAACGTAGAGATACGCATGGAAAAGTTACCAGGTAAATTAGCAATTGTAACTGGTGGGGCATCAGGAATCGGATATGTGAATGTCCAACGTTTATTAAATGATAATATTAAAGTAGGGGGAGCAGATTTGAATAAGGATAAGTTAATAGAATTAGAAGAAACTTAAAATTAAATAGGGTACGCAATTAATGTATCAAAAGAGTAGGATCTTAAGCAAACAATCGATGTATTCGGACGACTTGATTACGCATATAAGGTACAGGTGCTTATAGAGCTGGTACAATTGTTGATCAAAGTGAAGAAGATTGGGAACTTTACTGTAGATCTATGTTTAAAGAGCGTATTTTTATCTTTAAAGCATGAAGCAAAGTATATGAAGGAACATGGCTGCGGTGCAATTGTTAATGTGGTTCACTCAATGCTCATGTACCAATGTTCTATGGTACTGCATATTCATCAGCAAAAGCTGGAGTTGAAATGCTGACAAAAAATGCAGCTCTATAATTAGCTCAACATAATATACGAGTAAATTCGATTTTATATGGATTGGTATCTACGCCATTAACAAGCGAACTAACGAATGAAGATAGTCATTAATATGTTTATGAAGCCATGTAGAGTTTTGCTGTAGATACTTTATGGGATGTAAACTATATTAGGGAGAATACATATGAAATTTAAAATAGAGATTTTGCTAGAGAATAACGACGAGTTTGCTACCTTCTTAAATACTAAAATCAAAGAATTTAATAATGAAAATTCGAAGTTTCATAGAGAAGTACGAAAAAAAGGAGCGGTACAACCAATAAATATCATTGTACTGGATGAAAATAAACAATGGATCGGTGGTATACATGCAGAGGTCTATTGGAATTGGTTAGAAATTAATGATTTTTGGTTAAAAAAAGAATATAGAGGGGAAGGGATTGGCAAAGAGCTTCTCGAACTAACAGAAAAAATAGCTAAGGAAAATGGAGCTGAAAAGGCGTTATTGACTACTTTTGAATTTCAAGCTCGTACATTTTACGAAATGAAGGGTTACAAAGTAGTAGGCGAAATTAAAGATTATCCACCTGGTAGTAGTTATTATACAATGGTGAAATCACTATCTATGGGAAAACAATAGTATAAGTAAGAAAATGAAAAAATTTTTCTAATACTGTTAATGAAAAATTTTTTGCTCTTCCATTTAGCACTTTAAAATTAATTATCCCTCCTGTTTGAAGAGGAGGGAAAAACGAATAAATGAACGATTATATCAAAGAAAATGGTCTTTTCCATTTAGTTAATCTTCGCTAAAGGTAACCACCCTGTTACGAGTCCACCACCATTGGAATGATTATCTACAGCAAGGTCACCTCCGTGAAGTTTTATGATCCTTTGTGATATCGTAAGCCCTAATCCGACCCCACCAGTTGAACGATTTCTTGATTTTTCACTGCGGTATAACGGTTCAAAAACTCGATGAAGATCCTGTAAATCAAAACCACGCCCTGTATCATGAATAGTAAATGTAGCTTTATTATTTTCTTTATAACATTTAACAAAAATTTTACTATGACGGGGTGTATGTCTAACGGCATTATCTAATAAATTGGTCATCACTCGTTCTAATAAATGAACATCACCTAAAATTATGCAATCCTCTGGCGAAAAGTCTATGTTTAAAGAGATATGTTTTTCATTCGCAATTGGATACAGGCTGTCAATGGATTTTTGTATTACGTCTACCAGGTCGATCCCATTTTTTTCAATCCCCATTTTTAAATATTCCATCTTTGTAAAAGTGAATAAATCCTCAACCAATCGATCCAGTTGTGCTGATTTTTCCTTGCAAACCTCAATATATTTTGCCACTTTTTCAGGTGAATGTGCGATGCCTTGTTCAAGACCATCCAAATACCCTCGTAAAGCAAATAATGGTGTTCGTAAATCATGTGCAACTGCGGAAATTACGAATCTTCGTTCTTCTTCTAATGCAACTTGTTTCCGAAAGGATTCGTTGAGTCCCCCAACCATAATTTTAAATCCGTCACGTACATCGGCAATTTCTGTGATCCGGGAGTTTGGCAATTGAACATCCAAATCTCCTTTAGCAATTTGTCGAGCGGCTAAGCTCATTTTCTCGAGAGGCTTAAGAATATGTTTACGCATCTCATATGCAATGATAAAAAAAGCTAGTAATAGTCCGGTAAACGCGGCAATAATCTGAATGTCTCTTGAATTCGGAAGGTAGATAAACACTTTTCCAAGCACTTTTCCATCCTGGATAATAGTAAATTGCTCTGTCTTCTTTAATGTATCGGTATCCTTAGAGTTAGAGCGAAAAATTTCCTGATCCGTTGCGGAAAGAATTTTCACATCCATGTTCATACTTTTTAATCTGCTTTGGAATTGATGTTGCCAATCTTGGTTCGTCCAGTTTTCTGTATTTGTTTCTATTAGGTGGACCGTTTCGGATAAATTTCTTTGCTGTGTATCATTTAGTTGAAAGCTAACTGTTTTTGTTCCAATAAGATGTGCTGCTACAAGAAATATCCACGGCAATAAGAGGAGAAGTAAGAAGAAAAGTATGATAAAATTTCGTATACGTATGGTCTTCATTTTATTCTCCCTTGAAACGGTAGCCAATTCCCCATACATTAATAATATATTGAGGATCATTTGGATCGAATTCAATTTTCTCCCGTAATCGGCTGAGATGGACTCGAATGGTATGCTTGTCACCAATTCCCTCCCAAAATTTGTCGAGTAATTGGTCATAGGTGAAAACGTATTTTGGGTGCTCAGCAAATAATTGTAGCAAGTCATATTCCTTCGGTGTAAGTGAGATACTCTTACCATTAATCAATACTTCTCTAGTAGCTAAATTTATAGCGAGTCGACCATAATCTAATAGTTTACTATTGATGGCTTCCTGAGAATTGGATCTTCTTAATACAGCCTTTACTCTTGCTACAATTTCACCAGGTGAAGCATTTTTAACTATATAGTCATCCCCACCGAGACCTAAACCTCTAATTTTGTCTACATCATCACTCCGTGCACTTAAGAAAAGTATAGGTACATTACTATCTTTACGAATTCTCCGACAAAACTCAAAGCCGTTTTCTCCAGGCATCATTATATCAAGTAGGATACAATGAATTGGATTTTGTTCAAATACAGTAAGTGCATGAGCAGTATCATAAGCCGTTTTTACATGAAATCCGTCATTTTCAAAAAAATCCCTCATTAGCTCAACAATACTTTTGTCATCGTCTATTACTAGAATTGTATTTATATTATTCATCAGAATTCCACCTTTCACTGTTTCCGCTCAATCAATAATAATATATAAGTTTATCATTTTTCGATCTAGCACCAAGCGAAGCGAAACGTTTTGTGATGCTTTCTTGATTATTTTGTGACTATTTTACTCCTTTTTTTGAGATATTCGATTGTTATGCTTTCATTGTCAGTCGAGAAGAGAAGCTTCACAACGATATTACCCCATATTTAATTCAATTATAAACTAGAAAAGAGGTTTAATTATGCATATTCAGATAGTTTTGTTTGATGGATTTGATTTGTTAGACGCAATTGCCCCTTATGAGGTATTTACTGCTGCTGCAATGTACTCAAACGAAGAAGTAACGGTTGAATTTGTATCTGCAGAAGGAAAGCGAATCGTTGAAAGTGGAGTTAATCACGTAAAGCTTCAAGCGAACGGTAAACTCGACTTATTACATAAAGGAATCATTCTAGTACCAGGTGCAGCTGGATCAGTCGATAATGATGGACCAGATTCTATTCCTGTTAAATTGAAGCAAGCTTCTGAAACAGAATTAAGACATCTACTTAAAGAAGCGATAAAGAAACCTACGATCGTACTTTCTACTGTTTGTGGTGGGGCACTTATATTAGCAATGGATGGTTTATTAGTAGGCCGTCACGCAGTAACCCATCATATGGGAATGGAGCTTTTACGTGCAACTGGGGCAATTCCTATTCATTCCCGTGTTGTTGATGACGGAAACTTAGTTACCGCAGGCGGAGTTACTTCAGGACTGGATGTTGCTCTTTATTTAGTCGAAAGAGAACTAGGCCCACGTATTGCACTTGAAGTTGAACAGTTATTTGAATATGAACGTAGAGGTACTACATGGAAAGCAATAGGAGATATGCCTAAAGAAATACCACAAGATCATTCACCTGAACAAGAAACTAAAACCCTGGCTCCTAAATTGGTTCATGATGAAATGAATGTTGATGGGAAATGGAATACCTCTATTTCTACACCGATCGGAAAAATCGCTGCACTAATCGATATTGTCTTTAAAGATGGAAGAATCGAAGGTACGGCAAAGCAAGGAGAGGAAATCGTCCCTTTAGAAAACCCTGTTCTAGAAGGAAATCAATTAAAGTGGATTCTTAAAGTTTCAAAACCTATGCGTCTTACATTAAAATTTTCCGTATCAGTAGAGGGCAATAAAATGTATGGTGAAGCAAAAGCAGGAATGTTACCTGCCTCCAAATTAACTGGATATCGTATGACACAATAGAAGGAGAGAGTCATGTATTCATTTATTGTATTTATACATGTTTTAATCGCTGTATCTTTGGGTGGCTTTCTTGCTTACCCTTTCATATGGAATAGCTATGTATCTCAATTAAATAAAGAAATTTTAGTCGTTCCTAAAGTGATCATGAACTATATTCGATTCGGTCATTATGCGTTAGTGTTACTCCTGTTTTCTGGAGCATGTTTGGTTATATATTACTCAACATCCCCCTCTGTTTTCTGGGTTGTCATCGCAATTGCTCTTTTAGTTCTAATTGGTGGGCTTCTAGGAATGATTCATAAAAAATTGAAAGGTATAAATCTTGGAGGATTTTCAGATAAAGAGTTGATCGTCAAATTATTAAGCCTAAAAAGAGATAGCATTATCATGTCCTTATTAATACTAGTAGCTATCTTTATTATGACAAATCGGAGTTTATTTTCCTAACTTTATGGAGGACTATAATGAGAAAATATATAATTGTAACCATTGTAATCATCCCTATGATGTGGATTTTTCATACTTTTTCAAAGAATTTTTTGGTAGATCCTACTTTCCAAAAATTTATCTCATATAAAGACCAAATGATAACTAATCTAGGTCTATGGGTCATTATGATTCGAATTCATATTATTCTAGCCATTATTTCTTTACTTACTGGTCCTTTAGGAATTCTCAAAAGATTAAGAGTTCAATCTATCCATTTTCATAGTTGGAATGGACGAGTATATGTTATGTCAATTATTTTAAATTTCATTCCTGGGGTATACGTTTCATTTTTTGCAACGGGTGGATGGTTTAGTACTATCGGTTTTTTATTATTAAATCTACTTTGGTTAGTAACAACCTTCCTTGGTTATCTATATATCAAAGATAAAAAAGTAAGCTTACATAGTCGTTGGATGATTCGAAGTTTTTTTCTTTCCTTTGCCAATATGACGATTTATATCATAGTGACTATCACACATTATATTTTACATTTTTCTTATGGAACATCATATTCAATAGCTGTATGGGCATGTTGGATTATAAACCTACTCGTTGCAGAATTAATCATTAGAAAAAAAGTATTATTTTAAACTAGTATTATATATAAACACAACAAAAGATTAGTAATTTTATTGATAGCAGTGTATGATTTGGTTAGGATTTTGATATAAGGATTGATTTAATGAAGAGAATGTATTTTATAATGCTTGCGGTCATTGCAATGATAGTGATTTTAGTTGTGTTGAATAATACAAATACAAAAAACGTTCAGGCTATATTTGTAGCTCCAACGGGAAATGATCATAATGAAGGATCAAAATCAAAGCCATTTCGTACACTAATAAAAGCTGCTTCAGAAGCTAAGCCTGGTACGACTGTCTACATCCGAAAAGGTACATATCATGAAAGGCTTGTCATTAGACATAGTGGTACGAAATCAAAACCGATCAAGTTTAAAGCCTATAAAAATGAAAAAGTTGTTCTTAGTGGTAAAGGGGTAGACCATCTTTCAGGAGATACGGCTTTGGTGACAATAAAAAATAAAAATTTTGTCACGATAATGGGACTATCTATTCAAGATTTGACGACGAATTTAGCCGACGAAACGGTAATGGGGATATATGTAACTGGCTCTAGTAGCCATATTACATTAGAAAATAACCATGTACAACGAATTAAAACTTTTGCAGATGATGGAAATGCACATGGGATTGCTATTTACGGTACCGGTCCGATGAATGACATAAATATTTTAAATAATACTGTTGAAAAATTAAAACTTGGTGCTAGTGAATCCATTGTTCTTAATGGGAATATTGATGGGTTTAGAGTGGAAAATAACCTAGTTCGTTATACGGATAATATCGGGATTGATCTAATAGGTTATGAAGGAGTTTCTCATGATAAAGATGCAGATTATGTGAGAAACGGTGTTGTCCAAGAGAATAAGATGTATGAAGTAACTTCTTTTGGTAATCCAGCTTATGGAGAGGAATACTCTGCTGGTGGTATTTACGTAGATGGTGGAAAAAAGATTACGATTAAAAAGAATACTATATTTAATAGCGATATTGGAATTGAAGCAACTTCTGAGCATGCAAATAAATATGCTGAAAATATAATAATTATAGATAATATTGTTTATAACAACTATTATACGGGAATATCGATTGGTGGATATGATGAGAATCGGGGAGGTACGATTCACTCTACTATTTCAAAAAATATTGTTTATCGAAATGACATAAAAGGACTCGATGGCGGACAGATTTTATTACAGCACGACATAAAAAATAATGTAATTGAAAAAAACATACTATCTGCTGGACCATCGCGTTTGTTTATCGTCAACGATTTTACTACGAATCAAAAAAATATTCTAAAAAGGAATGTGTTTCATAAGGAAAAAGGAAAATCTGGTTTATGGGTATGGAAAGAGAAGGAATATACTTCATTTTCAGATTTTAAAGCTGCATCTAAAAGTGATGCGAAATCTAGCTATATAAACCCAAAATATAACAATGAAGATAACTATGATTTTACAATGGAAAAGGATTCACTTGCCAAAAAAATTGTAAAATAAAAACGGGCTACTGCAAATGATGTTTTTTTGTGGAAAAATAGTTTGAAATATGAAAGAGAAGAGGATTTCTGTTATTGACAGAAATCCTCTTCTCTTTTTCTTTTGAGTGGAAATGAATGTATTTTTAATAAAGGTATTATTGCCATTGAACTCGAATAAGCAATGAAAAGATGTAAGGGAGTTGTTCAAAAGTATGGATGTAATACAGCGAAAGGAATGGAATGCTAACCATAAGAAGTTAACCGAAATTATTTTAAAATCAGAGGAACATTCTCAAGCCATTCAATTATTTCTTTCACAGCATGCATTATTGCACTCGTCCTCGGTGGGGAATAGTGGAAATCCAACTTTAGAAGATGAAGTATTAATTGATTTAGAAGAAAAATTATATAGAGAGTATCCAGTAGCAAATCGTGATACAAAGAATTCAATTGTATGGCATTTGTGGCATTTAGCACGTATAGAAGACATGACTATGAATATCCTTATAGCAAATGACGAACAAGTTTCAGTGAAAGGAAACTGGACTGAAAAAATGAATATAGATTTTTGTCACTCTGGAAATGACATGAGAGATGAAGAGATTGCTGGACTAAGTAAAAGCATTGATTTTGATTCATTAATTGCATATAGACAAGCGGTAGGTAGAAGAACACGTGAAATCATCTCTTTGCTGGAGCAAGGTCAATTTAAGAAGAAAGTAAATAAAAATAGAATTAATCGACTGTTTGATGAAAATGCGGTCACTCAAGAAGCAGCGTGGTTAGCTGACTACTGGAGTAAAAAAACCATTGCTGGGCTAATTTTAATGCCTGCAACAAGACATAATTATTTGCACTTGAATAAATGTATTCGTATTAAGGAAAAAATTCAAAAGCGAATGAAGAAGTCAAAAGGGTATTGATTAGTATGAGTCGTTGTAGAAAATAATATGCTTAATAAAGATACAGCTAATAACTTTGAATTAATTTTTATAATAATAAAAAGGCTCTTAACTCAAACATTGTTCCTATTTGAGTAAAGTTATAACTATTAAATATCGACTGAGGATCGCTACACGTATCATTTTACTGAGAAGAGCTGCAATCTCCATAAGAACCGCTAAAAATCCTTTATTGGGAGTAAAAGCCGGCAGTTGGGCTTTTACAAAAGCAACAAACTATACGAAAAAAGCCAATAAAAATTACTAAGAAAAATAGTAAATAAACAGGTTGACAAACTAAACTGAATAATTTATAAATAAAATATCATAATTTTTAAAACTATTTGATAAATGGCCGGAGATAAAAGAGAAGCCATAGTCATTAAAAACATGAATTTTATGTTTTTTTGACTATGGCTTTTGTTATTCTTTCATTTATTTTCAGTCAAATAAGGAAGGGGAGATTGAGATGAGTTTTGAGGGATTAGATTCACCGAAGTTAAAGCGCTTTCAAAGGAAAATAACGCTTTTGTCTGCAGCGGGAACATTTCTTGATGGTTTTGATTTAACGGTAATTGCTGTAGCAATGCCACTAATTTTAAATCAATGGGATATAGGGCCAGGATTGCAGGGGTTGATTACTTCATCTGCTGTTATCGGTTCATTCATCGGAGCATTATGGCTGGGTAATTTAACGGACAAATTTGGCCGGAAAGCCATGTATGTTATTGATTTGTTAGCCTTTGTCGTGTTTGCTGCTTTAACTGCATTCGCTCAAGCACCTTGGCAGCTTATATTATTCCGATTCTTACTTGGGATTGGCATTGGTGCGGATTATCCTATATCCGCTACGCTCGTTTCCGAGTTTAGCTCAACCAAAAGTCGAGGGAAGCATAGTACATCACTAGGAGCAATGTGGTTTGTGGGAGCGGTAGTTGCCTATATTTGCGGAATATTATTAGCACCTTTAGGTCCAAGTGCGTGGCGATATATGCTTTTAGTCGGCGCTGTGTTTGCACTTATTGTTTTCTACTTTAGGGTAACACTCCCGGAGTCTCCAAGATGGCTTGCTTCTAGAGGACGCGAAAAAGAAGCAGAGGAAATTATGCTGAAAATTACTGGTAAAAGGGTTGTTATTAAACCGAATACAAACAAAAAGCAAAAATTACGTGATGTTTTTTCTAAATCATTATTTCGCCGTACTTTCTTTGTATGTGGATTTTGGTTCTGTTATGCAGTAGCGTATTATGGCATTTCTATGTATACACCTACTATTTTAAAACCATTTACTAATGGTTCGCAAATGTTGGCTTATATTGGGTCTGGAACTGTTAGTGTGTTAGGTCTGTTAGGAGCAATTATTGGAATGAATGTTGTAGAGAGGATGGGGAGAAGACCTTTAATTATTACATCTTTTTCAGGGCTATCAATCGCATTAATCATTTTAGCTCTTAATCCACATCCAACAATGGTATTTTTAGTTATTTTATTCAGTCTTGCTGTTCTTTTTGCGAATATGGGTGGAGGGATTCTTAACTTTGTTTATCCGACAGAATTATTCCCGACAAGTATTCGAGCGAGTGCTTCAGGACTAGCTACTGCAGTTAGTCGTATTGGTTCAATTTTAGGAATATTAGTCTTTCCTCAGTTGGTTGTTGCTTGGGGCAATAGTAAAGCATTATGGCTTTTTGCAGTCGCAGGTTTAGTGGGGTTAATTATTTCAGTCCTTTTAGCACCAGAAACTAAAGGAAAAAAATTAGAAGAACTAAATAATGAAGCTATATCAACACCAAATGAAGAGATAGGTGACGAGCATGGAAAAATGGCTTAGTCTTTGGTCCATTGGTCAAAATGGGAATATAAGTGATTTTACTGATATTAAACAATCTGGCTTTGATGGAATTGAAATATGGGCAGAACACTCTTGTTCGAAAGAGTATTTAAACCTTGCCAAGAAATCTGGATTAAGAATAGGGTTACATTTGCCATTTCATGATTTGAATTTAGCTACACCTGATAAAATTCTGTATGAGAGGACCCATCAAATATTAGTAGAATGGTTAGCTACTCTTTCTCATTATGG
This sequence comes from Heyndrickxia oleronia, assembly GCF_017809215.1. Lineage (GTDB taxonomy): Bacteria > Bacillota > Bacilli > Bacillales > Bacillaceae_C > Heyndrickxia > Heyndrickxia oleronia. The sequence goes on along the minus strand of NZ_CP065424.1, from coordinate 2,868,749 downwards.
TGGGAAGCATGCGACCATTCATGGAGGATATGCATGGTCATCAGAAGAACGTGACGAAACTTTAATCAGAGTACGCGAACGATTGCTCATACTAAGCGAGGAAGCGGAACAATATGGTATTGAATTATTATTGGAGAATTTAATTCCAGATTCATTAAATTATTGCCATCATTTTGCTTCAAATGTTGATGAATGGATAGAATTAATCCGATTTGCAAATATGAAAGTCTGTTTAGACATTGGCCACTTGGCTGTAATGGGAAATGATTTGGAAACTACAATTAAACAATTAGGGAGCTATTTAGGTGCAGTTCATCTGTCTGATAATGATGGGAAATCTGACCTTCACTTACTTCCAGGTGAAGGAATCAACCTATCAGCCGGATTAAATGGGTATTTGGCTAACCAAAAATTTTCAGGACCAATTGTTTATGAGATAAATCCATATAAATACTCATTAAAGGAGATCATAAACTATATATTAATGACTAAAGTATGATTATTGTTGGCTGTTTTCGTAAAGTTTGTTGTTTTGTCAAAGCCCAATTGCATGTTTACACTCCATAAGGATTCAGAGCGGTCTTATGGAGTTTTCAGCTCATTCCCTCGGGAAATGAAAGGGAACTAACCCTCTTATTGGTTACCGTACAGGCGCAATTTCCATCAACAGGGTAACCAAACCCTCCCATTGGTTACCGTGCCCCCGCAATATTCATCATCAGGGTAACCAAACACCCCCATTGGTTACCGTACAGGCGCAATTTCCATCATCAGGGTAACCAAACCCTCTTATTGGTTACCGTACAGGCGCAATTTCCATCAACAGGGTAACCAAACCCTCTTATTGGTTACCGTACAGGCGCAATTTCCATCAACAGGGTAACCAAACCCTCCCATTGGTTACCGTACAGGCGCAATTTCCATCAATAGGGTAACCAAACCCTCCCATTGGTTACCGTACAGGCGCAATATTCATCAACAGGGTAACCAAACTCTCTCATTAGTTACCGTACAGGCGCAATTTCCATCAACAGGGTAACCAAACCCTCTCATTAGTTACCGTACAGGCGCAATTTCCATCAACAGGGTAACCAAACCCTCCCATTGGTTACCGTACAGGCGGAATTTTCATCATCAGGGTAACCAAGCATTCCCATTGGTTACCGTACAGGCGCAATATTCATCAACAGGGTAACCAAACCCTCCCATTGGTTACCGTACAAACGTAATTTCTTCCTTCACGGTATTCATACACTCCCCTCAAGATAGAGCCCTTTATTTACGGGCTCACAACTTGAATGTTATTTTTCGAAATAATGATCAATCACATAACAAAGTAAGAATTTATCCAATTTTAATTTTAGTCCTAGTGGTTTGATTTCTTTAATGAAAGCAACGAATATAACAATATTAATAATCAAATAATAATATAAGGATTGATAATTAGGAGGTTAAAGCTTGATGGCTTTTAAACAAAATACAAAATTAACTGCTACAGAAATTGCACAATTATGGTCTGCATATATGAATAGTAGTATGTGTAAATGTATTTTCACATCATTTCTTGCAACAGTAGAGGATAGTGAAATAAAGGAGATCATAAGTTTGGGGCTGGAAACTGCGAATAGTCATCAAAAAAAGTTAATTTCAATTTTTAAAAACGAAAGCTTTCCCATACCATATGGGTTCAAAGTAGCAGATGATGTTAATGTAGACGCACCAAGATTATTTTCGGACAGTTTTATGTTGTATTTTAGTTACAATATGGGGATTATTGCTTTTAATTTCTATTCGCTATCTAAGACATTATCGGTACGTTCGGATATCAACGAATATTTTTCAAATTGTGTTCAGGAGCTTGATCAGTTTGATACAATGACGAAAAATGTACTTTTGTCAAAGGGCTTATTTATTCGATCACCATATTTGAATCCTAAAAAAGAAGTTGATTTTGTAAATAATAAAAAGTTTATGGCAGGATGGTTTGGGGATAAAAGGCCCTTAACAGTAATTGAAATAACTAATCTTTTTACCAATCAACAAAGAAATGCGTTAGGGAAATCAACAATGATGGGATTCAGTCAAGTTGCGCATTCTAAAAAAGTAGGGAAATTTATGGTTAGGGGAAGAGAAATCTCTGCGAAACATGTTGAAATATTAGGTACTGTTTTAGGTGAAAATCATTTACCAATCCCAATGACATGGGATTCAGAAGTCACCGATTCAAAAATCTCTCCATTTTCTGATAAATTGATGATGTTTATGACGACAACCTTAATAGGTTTAAGTATCGGATTTTATGGAACAAGTGCTGCAACGAGTATGAGAAGGGATATATCACTTGATTTTGTAAGATTATCGGCGGAAATTGCAAAATATGCAGAAGAAGGTGCAAATATCATGATAGAAAATGGGTGGCTGGAAGAACCACCACTATCTGAAGATCGCGATAAACTTGCTAATACCTAACATGTTAAACTTTGTAGCATTATATAAAAAAATAAGCTAGCAATTAAAATTTCTGAAGAGTTAGCTGAATAGCCAATATTTAAAAAAGTTGATACCCTTTAGTATAAATATGGATTGACTATTCGAAGCAGGTTGCTTGAATGACTATTACTTAACTTTATGAAAAAAGGGATATTTTATGAAATCCTTATTATTCTTCAAGTGATTCTACGACTTCTACAAAAGATTTTAATCCATCCCGTAGTTGATGCTCATTAATATAGGAATAACTTAACCGTATCCACGAGGTTTGTTGTTTTAGCGGATCACAAATTTGTCCGGGTACAAAAGAGATAGAGTGCTCGAAACATTTGGTTAATAACTTTTCAATAGAAATATGCTGAGGTAGTCGTACCCACAAATTTAGGCCGCCATTTGGACTAGTCCATTGCCAATTTGTTACGCTTAGTTTTTCTTCCATGATTTCTTTTCGGATAGAGATGGCGATGCGTAATTTCTCTAAATGCTGCTGCATCCGCTTTGAAGAAAAATAATGCAAAAATATTTTTTGGTTAAGAAGGGGTGAGCCATTATCAGTTAATGATTTTACAATCATGAGAGATTGCAAAAGGGAAGAATGACAAATAATAGCTGCAATTCTTAAACCAGGAGATATATATTTACAAAAGCTCCGTACATATATGACAGTTCCAACTGTATCGTATGTGTAAATGGGAGGCGGTGGTTTTCCTACAAAATAAATATCATGATAAACGTCATCCTCTACTAATAAACAACGATATTTCTCAGCCAATTCAACTAACTGTTTACGTTGGCTATTAGGTACAGTATAGCCAGTAGGATTATGAAAAGTCGGATTTAAATAAAATAAACGTGGTTTATAATGTTTCATCAAGTATTCTACTTGATCTAAGTCATATCCATTGGAATGGATATCGACACTAATAATTTTGGCCCCTTTCTCTATAAAAATATCAATGGCAGGGCTATAGCTAGGTCTTTCTAATAATATAATATCTTTTGCTTTGACAAAGGCTTCTGCGATTATATGAATAGCCTGTTGTGAACCAGAGGTTATTAACAACTCAGTTGCATCAATATGTTTTTTGTATTGGTTAATAAAGTACTTTGTCAATGATTCTCTTAGTTCTAAATCACCTTGCACAGTAGAATAGGATGAAAGAACCTTAGGGTAAAGGTCAAATACCTTCTTTACATAATCCGATAAGAAATGGTTTGGAAGAAGATTTGGATCGATTAATGCTTGAGAAAAATTATAAGTTACTGGAACTTGATGAATTTCACTTAAATGATTTTTTCGCACATAAGAAGAAACAATTGGATTTTCTAAGTTTTCGGTTTGCTTTGTTCCATTTGATTGGACATAATATCCTATTTTATCTTTTACGTAAATCACTTCATTTTTTTTTAATAATTGATAAGCTTTATGAACAGTTAATCGATGGACATTCATTTCTTTTGCCAATTGTCGGATAGATGGAAGCTTATGATGTTCGTTCCACACTTTTTGTTCAATTTTACGTAGAACGTATTGATATATTTGCTCAAAGAGAAATTCAACATTTCGAACCCCTTTTACCAATTAAATCCCCCCTTACTTTGATTTTATCATGAATAAGTCTCATCTGTTCTATTTACTCCAATCTGTTCTATTGCTTCTCGTTTAAGATAGAAACAGGGAGGGATATTATGATATTAGTTAATTATATGTTCATGTGCTTAATTTTTGGTACCACATTTTTAGCAATAAAAATAGGGATTGATGAAGGGTTGTCCCCATTTTTTTCTGCAGGAGTTCGCTTTTTTATTGCTGGACTACTTCTATTTCTCTATATGGTGATGAAAGGAAAAGCGAGGATGCGGTTGTTTTTCCAAAAGGAGATGTTTATCACAAGTGTAGGATTAACCTTTGGTACGTTTGCTCCATTATATTGGGCAGAACAGTTTGTAACTTCAGGGATTGCCGCAGTTTTGTCTGCAACAAGTCCAATATTGATTATATTATTTCAGACAATTTTTTTTAAGAAAAAAGAAAATTTGAAGGTGTTTATAGGATGTTTGGTTGGAATTATCGGAGTAATGATCTTACTCCTGCCTAATTTTGTTATTAAAATTAGTTCAATGTGGTTCATTGGTTGTTGTATGATACTTGTGAGTGCAATGTTTTATGCACTAGGAACCATTTATACAAAGCACGTCGTTCAGAAATATAAACATGCATCACCGATTGCTTTAAACGCAACACAGATGATGCATGGAGGAATCTTACTATTTATCTTATCGCTTTTTACAGAAAACATTGATAATAATCAAATCTCATCATCTTCAATCATTTCTTTAGTGTATTTAATTATTTTTGGTTCAATTGCTGGACATAGTCTATATTATTGGTTGGTTTCTAAAACGAATTCTATTTTTCCTTCTACATGGCTATATATATCTCCACTAATTGCTGTTATACTCGGAGTGTTCCTTTATTCGGAATATTTTTCGTGGATAACTGGACTTGGTGCGCTGACCATTATGCTAGGAATCATTCTTATTAATTTTGATACATTGCTTACATTAGTAGGGAAGCGAAGTTCCAGTCCTCGTGAAAGCTGACCCCATCTATATGTAGCGGGGGTTAATCTTTATATTTTCATTATTGTTAAATTGAATTTCTATTGTTGCTCTAAGCGAGACAAAAGCATTTCCCAACACTTCATTGTGATGATCAATAATTTGCTTGGCACTTAGCGTATTTGAATCCCATGTTCGATGAGCATCCCTTACAAGTGTAACATTATATCCGAGACTAACTGCATGACGACATGTTGTATCTACACAATACTCTGTTTGATTTCCAGCAATAACAAGGTCATCGATCTGTTGAGCTTGAAGCATTTGATGAAGCTCAGTATGGTGAAATGAATCCGGTGTTTGCTTTTGTATGATTATTTCACCCTTTTTGGGGGCAATAGACGGATGAATTTCCCATGGAGGAGTTCCGGTTATGAATTCCTCATCATTATGCTGAACATAAAAGATTGGAATGCTAGAAGACCGTGCTTGATTTAGTAGGTATTGAATATTATTGAGAAGTTGTTCTCCATCGTATATAGGATTAGAATCGTCGAACATGGCATTTTGTACATCTATAATTAGTAATGCAGTTTTCTTCATTATCAAACACTCCTTTTGTAGATTACATTTGGGATTCGATATTTTGGCAAATATCCCTTCTAAAATAGTAAAAAGTCATATATATAATATGAAAGAAAATGATAATAGTAGCGATAGTTACTACTTTGAAAAATAATTACTATATTAGTGACGGCAAGTATTACAATATCCCAAATTAAGTTGCGGAGGTAGAGATGGGTAGAGAAGATTTTACCATTTTAAATGAATATTCTATTGGGAAGATTCTGAGTGCTTCTAACATGAACCAAGGTAATACATCCAATGCAAAACTGATTAATACTTCACAAGATAAGTATATTTTAAGAAAAATTAAAGATAAGAAACAAGCAATTACGGAATATCTTATTTCTAAGAAATTATTAAAGCATCAAATTACTTCTGAGATTTTATTATCAAAAAATAATCTTCCATTTGTAATTAAAAACAGTGGAATTTATAATTTACAGAGATATATTGAACATTATCCGATAAAAATTGAAGAAATAAATTTTTCTATACTAGGTGAAACAATCGCATTTTTCCACTCTGAAGCGGTAGATATTAAAGGAATTTATGAGCAAGAAGATCGATTTTTATTAAATCGTTTATGGAAGGAAGTTGAACATTCCATTCAATCTATAGAAATGAAAATAAAGAAGCAATTAGTGGAATTAATAAATGAGTGTTTCAACTATAAGCATAAAAGTAATTGTTATATCCATAGCAATTTAGGAATCTGGAATCTATTAATCAATAAAAATAAAATATATTTAATAGATTTTGGCGAGGTGAGAAAGGGTAATAATCATTTTGATATTGCTGCTATTCTTTCTTCAACTTTGAAAATGAATGATGAGGACTATCAAATCATTACTAATATAAATGAATTCAGAAATGGTTATTTAAAAAAATTTAACGATTTTGATTGGTCCATTCTTAGGGAGAACCTAAATCTTTGGTTTATTAGAGGTATGTTAGCTTTAATAATAAATAAAGGGATCAATCAAGCGACTCAAGAGTTACTGGAAAAAATAATGCATCAAAGAAATAAACTTGATGGCATACTAATGGATCATATTAAAAAAAAGAGGTAAATTTGAAAGACTATTTGACTTTAATAAAAAATTACATCTATAAACATATCATATGATTGAGGGAGTATAAATGATTGTAGTTCAAATTCGTAAACTTGCTAAAGAGATGATCACTGAATTTTTTTCTAAAAATTGGGGTAGCCCGCAAATGGTTATATCAAGTGGGATCTTTCAATGTGATGAATTAGATGGATTTGCCGTATTAGATGAAAATAATAGAATTATAGGTTTAATCACTTACATAATGGATCAGTCTGAATGTGAAATAATATCACTAGATAGTTTAGTTGAAAATAAGGGGATAGGTTCTAAATTAATACAAGAGGTGGAAAATCTAGCAAAGAAAAATAATGTTAGTAAAATTAAATTGGTTACCACTAATGATAATGTACACGCACTGGCGTTTTATCAAAAAAGAGGCTATCAATTAGCTGAACTATTAGTTGATGCTGTAGATTTAGCAAGAAAAATGAAACCTGAGATCCCTCTTGTAGCGGATAATGGGATTCCCATTCGAGATGAACTGGTATTAATTAAATGGTTGGATTTAATACACCATAATGAAAAAGTTGAATAATTAGTTACAAGGAAAAATTGGCATATAATAATTGATTATACCGTCATTAGTAAATGGACCAAATTGTTTTTTGGGTTATTAAAGAGAAACCGTAAATATGGTTATACCTATATAAAAATTTATATCGACAGAAAAAAATCTATTTTGCTTACTCTCATAGCAAGATGGATTTTTTTATTTTCAAACATAAGAGTCAGATGTAATTTTTAAATGTTGAACTTTATTTACATGATGTAAATAACTTCACAAAAAAGATATAAATATGTATAATGGCATTATCCTAGGTATTGAGTTTTCAACTTTAGAAGTTTTATATCATGATTAAATGGAAAGGATGATTATAGTGGGACGTTTATCAGGAAAAGTTGCAATTATTACGGGGGCCGCATTAGGAATGGGAGCAGCTGAAGCTAAGCTCTTTGCAAAGGAAGGAGCAAAAGTAGTTGCTACTGATATAAAGGATGATGTTCTACAGGAAGTAGTAAATGAAATTAAGGCAAATGGCGGAGATGCTATCGGTCTAAAACATAATGTTATTTCAGAAGAAGAGTGGAAAAAGGTAATTCAAACAACTATTGATCATTATGGAAAAGTGGATATATTAGTTAATAATGCTGGAATTGCTAGTCCAAAAACAATGGCACAGATGGAAATGGATGAATGGAATAAAGTGATGGATATTAACTTAAACGGCTGTGTAATTGGGATGAAATATGTCATTCCAGAAATGCAAAAAGCAGGCGGAGGTTCTTTAATTAATATTTCTTCAATTGGTGGAATTGTTGGAATGGCAGGTTCTAGCCCATATACTGCGGCAAAAGGTGCTTTACGTTCTTTAACAAAATCTGCAGCAGTGGAATATGGAAAAGATAAAATACGAGTAAATTCCGTCCATCCTGGAATCATTGAAACACCAATGACGGCAGAATCGTTTAAAGATGCATTACCATTTTATAAAACATTCACACAGCTCCCTTATTTTGGACAACCAGAAGATGTAGCTTATGGAGTACTATTCCTTGCATCTGATGAATCACGATTCATGACTGGTGCTGAATTAGTTATTGATGGTGGTTGGACAGCAATATAAGCATTCTGAGTATAATAGTGAATATCTTTATGGGGTCTAGGATCACACGAAATACCACAAAACTTTAAGATGGTATCGTGGGGTCTGCCCCTTTTATTTTGCATTGATTTTAAAAATGAATAATGTAGCTTAAAGCATGAATAAGTGTTCAAGGTCAGCTGAAAACAATCTGAAAAACAAGATATAAGAAAGTGGCCGACTTTTTAAACAAATTAATTTTATTCCTGATTATGATTTATTTTTCAATGGATTATGAATATATGGACCTTTAATAGAAAGATTCATTAGTTGGAAGGCCATTTCACTCTCAGACAAATGCATCCCACTCTCTATCCACCAAATAATAACCTCTAAAAAAGCAGATTCAACATATTTAATAATCAGGCTTCGATTCGCTGTGAGATTCTCATCATTAGGTTCAATTTGATTAATCCCTTCTGATACAAATTCATGAATAATTTCCAATAACCTAGAAGTTAAATAAGGGATTCGGTTTTTTACCAGTAGTGCATTATAAAAAGGATAATTTTCACTAACTTGATGGAATAATTGAACAAAGCTGGGATGTGGTTGTTCATCTAGAAAATCAAAGTTACCTATAAATGATACTTTTTCATTTACCTTATCATGTAGTTCATTTAAGGTTTCATCAATACATTGATACATTAAATCATATTTATCTTTATAATGAAGATAGAAGGTAACACGTTTTACCGTTGCACGATCTGAGATATCTTGCACAGTAATTTGATCAAATTTCTTCTCTTCCATTAATTCAATAAAAGCTTGCTTCAATAAACGTTGTGTACGTACAGCACGGGGATCTTTTTTTTCTGTGGGCATAAATACTTTCCTTTACAGATTCTTTTATTTAAATTTCCTATCTAGTTTATCATTTGTCATATTGAATGAAAAGTATCCTTTACTTATCTTAATAAACACTGTAAAGGAATAAAACTTATTCAGTACTGATCTAATGTTTGTTTTATATTCTTGGATGATTCTATAAATGAAATAGAGGTGAAATGAATCTTTTAGTCGAATCAATGAAAAGAAAGGAGTTGTTAATTAATTGGAAAATATAAAAAGCAAAGAAATAAATATAAATTTTTCAGGTAAATTAGTTTCACTTGGACCATTAAGAAGTGATTTAGTCCCTTTATATAATCGATGGAATAACGATTTTCAAACGACAAAAACTCTTGCAACCACTGGACCTGTTATTTTAGAAGAAGAAATAGCCGCATTTAAACAAATATCCCAAAATAAAAATTTCCTATTTTTTACCATTTACGAGAAACATACCTTACAACCAATAGGTAATACATTTTTATCAGATATAAATTATAAAAATCGCACTGCAGAATTCAATATAGTTATCGGTGAAAAAGATAGCAGAGGGAAAGGTTATGGAACAGAAGTAGCAAAACTGGTTCTCGATTATTCATTCCAAACATTAGGTTTACATAATATTTTTTTAAAAGTATTTGAGTTTAATAAAAATGCGATAAGAGCATATGAAAAAGCTGGGTTTATAAGATGTGGTCGTAGAAGACAGGCACATTTCTCGCGTGGTCAAAAATGGGATATTATCTATATGGAGGCATTAGCGAGTGAGTTTGAAAGTTCAGCTTGCCAAAATGATCTTCATTGAGATCGTTATAAAATGAAAGCGTAATCTTGGAGGAGAGAAAAATTTGAATCAATATGGCAAAGAATTATTTAAAGGGGCAGCACAGTACTATTCAAAATATCGACCTATGTATCCACCTTCTTTAATTAGATATTTGATTAGAAAATTTTCATTGAACGGAGAGCAGCAGTTACTTGATTTAGGCTGTGGTACTGGACAGCTCACGTTGAGATTTTCTGACTGGTGTAGGAAAATTGTTGGAATTGATTTAGAACGAGAAATGCTAGAAGAAGCAAAACGTCTGCAAAATGAAATGAGAGTAAATAATATCCATTGGTATGAAGGAAATTTAGAAAAATATAAGTCTGAATTTAATGAAAAGTTCAATCTCGTAATCATAGCAAAGGCCTTTCATTGGATGGATCGTGTTAGCGTTCTAGATGAATTGTATGAACTAGTTACTGATAATGGAGGAGTTGCCATCATAGATCATTATGAATCTAATAAAAAACCGACACGATGGCAGGAACAATTCAATCAAGTTATAGAAAAATGGTACGGCAAAGAAAGAAGGGCTGGAAAAACGATTTATTCGCATCCTTCCATTAGTCATGAAGAAAGACTTGCTAATTCAAAATTCAAACTTGAAATAGAAGATTTACCACCATTTGAAATTACTTGGACGATAGATGCAATACTTGGAAACCATTATTCGACATCTTTCGGTTTAAAACGTTTTCTTAAGGATCATGTAGAAGGATTTGAAAACGAAGTGAAAGAAACATTACTAGCTATTAATAAAGAAGGTGTATTTAAAGAAAGCCTGAACATATCAATCAAGCTAGGGATTAAGAATGAAGGTCTTTCCAGACCACTTCAATAAAGTATAAAATTCTCTATAAATTATAAATATGCTCGTAAATTGTGGAGGATGAAAATAATGAAGAATGAAGAACGACAGAAAGTAATTGATCTAACAATTGACAAGGTTAGTTTTCAATTACAAGAGGTGCATGATTTTAGTTGGTTAAAGGAAATTGGAGAAGTTTTTTGTGTATTTGATCAACAAGATTCAGGAAATATTGGATTCGGGTTGGCTAAAAATAATCAAAAATTCTTTGTAAAATACGCAGGAGCGAAACCAATTGATTATTTCGGAAATCCAGAGGATGCAATTGATCGCTTATTAAAAGCAATTCCAGTCTATGAGCAACTAAAACATCCATATTTAACTCAAATGATTGATCATTTTTATATTAATAATGGATATGCAGTTATATTTGAATGGTTTGAGGGTGAATGTTTACACTCACATTGGTCTTTTGGTGGAAAAGAAAAATACATAAATCCTCACTCTCCGTTTTACCGTTTTAAACATCTTGATATTAATAAACGGTTAAATGTTCTCAATATGATTTATTCTTTTCATGTTTTCGTTGAAGCAAAAGGATTTGTTGCTGTAGATTTTTATGATGGAAGTATTTTATATGATTTTAAAGATAATCGAATGAAAATTTGTGATATCGATTTTTATCGTAAATCACCAATTATCAATGAGATTGGAAAAGATTATTGGGGTGCAGTAAGATCCAAGGCCCCAGAAGAGTTTATTCTTGGTGAACCCATTGATTCAAAAACGAATGTGTTCACAATGGGGGCCATGGCATTCGGGTTAGTTGGGGGAGAAATGGATCACTCATTTTCAAAGTGGGAAGCTGGTGAAAAATTATATGAGGTTGCAATAAGAGCTACTGAAAAAAATAGGGATGATCGTTATTCTACATTAAAAGAATTTTACGAAGCATGGCAAAAAGCTTTAAATTAAATCCATTATTATGGAAACACTTTTACAGACCAAAAAAAGGGTGTGTTTAAGATTAAGAATATTCATGAAACACAATCAGCTGACCAAGCAAATACAGGCTGGAACGAAGAAGATTTATATTCACCGGTAGAAAATTTACAGAAGATCGAAGCTGGAGGTGTGATAAAAAGAAATAGTTTTGACATTAGTAAGTTTCCAAAAGGAATTAGATATTTAGCCTATTTTTTGTTTAGTGGTATTTGCATAATTATTTTATTGGTGTTGATTATTAATTTCATCTATTGGTAAGAACTTGCTAATAAATTGATAAGTAACTGCTAACATCGTTTCTCTATTTTGTGCAAATTATTATTAAAACTCAAAACTTGAAGGGTGAAACATAATGTATAAGAAGAGTTTGATAATTATTGGGGTAATACTGGTAATTGCAGTAGGATTATATATCTATTCAAACAATAGAATAGTTGAAAAAGAAGAAGCAATTAGTGAAAACATAGAAAAAACAAATAGTATTGATAATATTATAAAAAAAGCTCCTCCAAAATTAGTGGAATTATTAAAAACGCCTTCAAAACTTCCGTTTAAAGTGCATAAAGCTGAAGCGGAATTGCACGATATAGTTTATAGAGTAGGAAAAAGTGTAACAAAAACAACACTTAATGATGAAGAAAAAGCATCGAGAGATATGACAAGACTGCCATATAAGGAAGTAAACTTTGAGCAGATTTTTTTAGGAGATGAAATTAAACTATCCATTTTAGCGCAGCCTATGAATGTTGAGACAGTCTATGGAGAACCAACAGATATTAAAAAGATTCATATAAAAGATGGAAGTTTTGCAGAGTATATTGATTATGATTTTAATCAACATATCATATGGAAAGATCGTGAGACGAAAATTACCTATCTAATAGATATTACTCAATATGATAAGGAAAGAAAAGGAAAATTTTCTGAACAGGAAATTACTGAAATGATTGAATCCTTTAAATATATCAAATGATATTTTTGAGAATATGAAATAATTCAATTCGAAGGAGTAGTGTTGATAATGAATAGTCCGATAAAAAATGAAATTAATACCATTTTTGTACATGTCAGTAATTTAAAAAGGTCCGTTACCTGGTACTGTCAATTACTCAATCAAAAATTTAATTTAGCGGAGGTTTCTAGACCCGTTTACAATATTAAGCTGAATCATCATACTGGGCTAACATTAGATGCGGGACCATCTGATGTCATAAAGGAAATACGTCCTTCTGAAAACCCGTTGTTTAATTTTCATACAGATGACATCCATCAGTCCTATGATTTTGTTCAGAAACTGGGGTATCAAATACAATCGGAGATTGTTAGTTTTGATGATTTTGCCTATTTTAACATTTGTGATCCAGATGGGAATATCATCATGATTTGTACGGGTTAATGATATTTTAATTTAGTAACTGAAAAGGAAAAGTTGGCATAAATCGAAATATAAATACTAGAAAACAAATATGTGTATTAAAATACAATCTAAACTATACCTAATGCGGTACTTAATAAAGTATCGCATTTTTTATTTTGACATGATGGATATCAATAAAAGTGGAAAAGGCATTATTTAATTACGAAATTAAATTATAATTATATCGTTTTATACGATATAATCGATAGAAACGATATAAAAAAGGAGAAAAATATGATACAAGATTTAAATAACTACTTTACAGATATATATTTTAATTTACACCCAGTTCAAGAAGAAAACATTTCCCATCAAAGTATCCGTATATTACAAATGGTTCAAAAGAAGAAAAATATGATGATTCGTGATATTGCAAATGAATTAATGATTTCACACAATACTGCTTCTGAACATGTAAAGAAGTTAGTGAGAAATGGCTGGTTATATAAAGAAAGGTCTGAGAATGATCAACGAAAAGTATTTTTACATTTAACAGATATTGGCTCATCCATTGTAAAAAAGCATACAGAGTTAGATGATAATAAGCTCCGAATAGTACTTAGCAAATTAACGGCTACTGAACGAGCAAAGGTAATTGAAGGATTTAAATTATTAAGTGAGGTATCAAAATAAATGTATTTATTGTTAAAAATTGCTTCTTCAGCAGTCATAATTGGTGTCGTAACAGAAGTGGCAAGACGCTTCCCAGTATATGGTGGGATCGTTGCTGCCTTGCCGTTAATTAGCATCTTAAGTATTATCTGGTTAACTCTACAAGGAACGCCTAATCACAATGTTAGTCAATTTGCATGGGGAGTACTAGTGGGTTTACCTGCAACTGCTGTAATGTTATTGGTGATTTATTTTGGATTAAAGTATTCAATTCATTTAGTAATAGCAATTTTATTAGGAATCATTGCATGGGGGTTGTTTCTTCTTCTACAAAATTTGATCATGAAGGCATTTGCTTCGTAGTACATTTACTCATAGTCAATTGGCTGGAAAATTCATAATGGAGAGTTATAAAACAATTATAGTCATGAAAAAGATATTAATAGGAAAATAAACTTCTAGTGAATTTACTCTAAGAAAAGGGTTTTTATATCCATCTAGCGAATTGATTAAATAAACTGTATAAGAGATCTTATAATCTAATCGTTTTTTTCTATAATAGGTGAAATTACATGCATATCTATTTACCTTTTTATATCTTTTTAACGGCTCTCCTTACTCTTCTTATTTTTATTACCTTTTGTTTTCTAGCCATCGGCAATCTTATAAAAAAGAAACCGTTTCCGATAAGACTTTTTACTATTTTTTTATCTAGTATAGTAGTAGTTACTTGTCTAATTTTGTATTCAAATTATTTTTTTACTTTCGGTAATCTGAAAGGGGAATTTTTTAAAGGACCTGTCATTTCTCCATCTGAAAAATACGTAGCCAATGCGTATTACATGACGTATGGTGGTGCCGCAGGAGGCGTAAACATATGGGTAAATATCACTTTTAAAGAGGAGAAAAATAAAATAAAGACCGTTTATTATAGTGATGCCAAAAGTGATTTTTCGATTAATTGGATAGATGATGATACTCTACTTATTGTCAATAAAGAGCGTGGGTATCCGAATTCAGATCGAAGTATAAAATTGAAAATTGGTAAAGAAATTTATCATGAAAACGGATTGGCCTGTCGTAGTTTACTGATGAAGACTGAGTTTGAAACCTGTTATCATAATTAATTCATTATAAATGTTATTTTAAACATTTAACTTTGATAAATAAGATAGGAGGAAATAAATGTCGGAGTATTATTGGGATAGTCAGATAGAATATTTAAAGAGAACAAGAGATTTATATTATAATGACGATTACCTAGAGTTTTTAGTCAAATCCATTTGGAGGATTACAGAACCAGTAAATATCATAGATTTTGGTTGTGGTTTTGGATACTTAGGGCTTAAACTACTCCCCTTATTACCAGAAGGTTCAAGATATACTGGAATAGATAAAGGGGAACAGCTTATTAAAGAGGCTAGAGAACTTTTTAAGCCATTGCCATATGAAACAGAATTTATTGTTGCAGATATGAATAATATTGAATTGGAGAAGAAGTATGATATGGCTGTTTGTCATGCATTTCTTTTACATATAGCAAACCCAAAAAGAATGTTACAAAAAATGGTTCATTCATTAGCTGATAAAGGAAAAATCATCTGTTTCGAACCGCATTGGATTTCCAATATGGCATCGTTTTATATTGATGGATTTGATCAATCACAAATGATTCAGCTAGGCTCACTGCAAAAGTTATTTGAAAATGATGCGAAACAAGATAGAAAAGATGGGAATATTGGAGCAAAAATACCACTCTATTTATCCGAACTAGGTGTGGAAAATATTCAATGCAGAATTAGTGATAAAGTAAATGTACTTTATCCAGATATGAAACAAGAAGCGAAAGATAAATTGTTTTTTTCATTGAAGGAGGACGGTATAGGTGCGAAACCTCTTGATAAAGAAGCATATATTGACGGATTGATTAAACGAGGATTAACAATTAATGAAGCAGAGAATCAGTTTAATGCGGAATTCTTCTTTTCCCAGACGTTTAATGAAGATTCCTTACTAACCTATGCAGCTCTTATGAGAATAACGTTTGGAGAGGTTAAATATATTTAGTTTTCCTAATAGTCAATCAAATGGAGGCTATTTCTTAGAAGGATAAAAATATCAAGTTAAAATGATACAATTAGATTCATTATTCGTATTGGTACAATAATGAAGAGGATGAATATGTGGATGATATTCTCATGTATCAATTAGTTTAATTATATGAGGTTTTAATAGTGTGTTTCTTGAAGTAAAGATAATGCAGGTAGGAATTTACAGCATTTTTATTTAAAAAAATAAGTTTTATTTTGTATAGGAGCATTTTCTCATCATGAACATAGAGAAAATGCATTTTTATTGTGAAATCATAATTACTAGTCACCACGTAATAATATCTACAAGAAGGGGATTCTCTCAATTACCAAGAATACATATTAAAAGATTTGTTTTTCATACATAATATCTAATCTCTGTCTTCAATATCTCGAATGAAAAATATAAATATAATAAAAGAATGTTTTGATGCTGGTATGTTCAATTTGAGAGTAGAATTCGCAGAAGGGAGATCTTTTAAGCTATGGAAAGACAGAAGCCTAATTTATTATTAAGAGTGAAAAATCTAGACCAGACAGTAAAGTTTTATTCTGATGTTGTTGGATGGTATAGTGATTGGAAAGATGTGAACAAACGGATTGCTAGATTAAATTTATCGAATGGTGAACCAATAGCCATTATCACAGAAAAAAAAGATTTAGACTGTTCTCCATATCTGGAAAAAATATTTTCTGAGCCTTTACCTAAAGGGAAGTTTTACATAGTAACAAAGGATATAGAGAATTTGTATCTTCGTTTAAAAAAGATTAACCAGCTAAAGGTTGAACTTATCATTGAAGAAGGATTTGGCCAGACGCTATTTATAACAGATCCAGATGGTTATATTCTTTCCCTTTGGGAGGAGCTTTTTCTACCAGATAATGAAATACTTGAATTATATAGAAATGGTATACAAATGTTAGAAGATTCGATTCGTGGTTTGAATGAAAAAGACTTTGATTTGGTTCGAGCAAAAGGGAAATGGTCCATTAGACAAACAATATTTCATTTGATTGATTCAGATATCACAACACTACATAAAATTAAATTTGCATTAGCAGAATCTGGACGTGATTATATTAGAAACCCATATGATCCTAATTTATGGGAGTTAGGAACGAATTATCGTACAAGAAAAGTTAATAAAACAATTATGTTATTTCGATATCTTAGGGAACATGTGCTGGAGCTCTGTGAAGAAATTCCAGATGCACTAAATAGGAGCGTTTTAGTAAATGGTAGTAGTAAAGAAGAAGTAAGAAATATGATAAAAATGGTTGCTGGGCATGCTCGTGGGCATATACAACAAATATGGGAAACAAGAATTGTTCATAAAAAATGATCATTTATTGCGTAGCTATTATTCTTGCATCTTACTAATTCTACACTTAAGAAAATAAAAATACGATGGATATTAAATTTTCCGGGAGTGATCATTAAAATGTTGAAGTTGTTTCAGTATAATTGGCAAGTAAGAGATGAATGGTTTAATTGGTGTGCAAAAATTTCTGTTGATGAACTTCAATGCACGCGAGTAGGGGGTAGAGGAAGTATTTTACGTAATTTATTTCATATTGTTGATGTTGAGCAGGCATGGATTAGAGGATTAAAAGGAAAAACTGAGTTTCATTATAATTTTAATGATTATCCGTCTCTTAAATCTATAAGAGAATTATCTATAAAATGTCGACCTGAGGTTGAAGAATACATTCAAAACTGGTCCAATGATATAGAGAATCATAAATTGGATGAATTTACCTATGGTGAGGTGATCCATCATGTTATCGCTCATGAAATCCATCATATCGGTCAATTATCAATATGGGCTAGAGAAATGGGGGCTGTACCTGTTTCTTCCAATTTAATTGGAAGAGGAATATATGATAGATAATTTTTTTGAACAATGCCTCTATTAATTTAAATGTTCAATTTCGTTCAGGTAACATGTATATGTGAAAAATTGATTTCTTGTGTAGATGAATGAAATAAAAATAATTTACACTCAACACTACAAAAATATCATCCGATGGGAAATGTAAGGCTTCGAATAAAGTAATAGCCCTTTTTTAACCGCAATATATAATAAAAGTCATAGAAGAGTA
This sequence comes from Heyndrickxia oleronia, assembly GCF_017809215.1. Classification (GTDB taxonomy): domain Bacteria; phylum Bacillota; class Bacilli; order Bacillales; family Bacillaceae_C; genus Heyndrickxia; species Heyndrickxia oleronia. Next base: position 2,850,623 of record NZ_CP065424.1, on the reverse strand, counting down.
TCTTCTTTCCCAATCCACCCCAAAAGTATCACCCGTTGTTATAGGTAGATTGTCTTCTAGTTTTAATATAAGCTTATTTTATGTTTGTTGTATAGATTGGCAAGAATTTTTATGATAAGAAAAATAACCTCTATAAGCCATTGTAAAATATAATATTGTATTCATCTGAATGTCTGTTCAAATCTTAAAATCTAAAGAGCGCCTTTATATCAAAGACGCTTAAGAATTTATTTATTTAGGTCTTGTATACCAGGACTGTGCTCGTTTGGCATTTCTGGTAGCATTGGAACTGGATATCCTTTTGGTGGTGGAACTACTTTTAACTCGCCGTCATTTCTGCTAGGAGACTCCCCTTGGAAAATTTGTCCCATTAATGTTTCATCTAATCTAAAATTAAATTGTGCATTATGGAATCCCATTTCTACATATTTTCTACATTCAGGATACTTATTGATATCATAATTTGGGACTGGGAAGATTTTCGCCCAATCAACACCAAGGGTTTCTAATGCTTTAGCGAACGCATTTTGGTGGGCATTATCGCGAACAATTAGAAAAGCTAATGTTTCTCTAAAAGTTTTATTAGAACTCATTTCATATATTCTCGTTTTTTGAAGAACTCCTGTAGATTCTAAAACTACATTATCTAATAAATCACTAATTAAATTTCCGTGGCTGTATACATAGTTACCATTCCAGGGATTTCCCGCAGCATCCACAGGGAGAGAGCTTTGTGCACCCATAATAAAATGATGGGGATTTGCATGTTTAATTGCTTCCTCTAAAGGAGCTCCCGAACCGCCAGCTCCGATTGCTTCTTCACCTGAACCATTTAATAATTGATTTATTGTCGTTTGAACTAGCTCCACATGGCTAATTTCTTCAAGGAAGACTCCCCGAATTAAATCACGAAACTCTTTTTGTTTTCCGCGAAAGTTAGAACTTTGAAAGAAAAATTGCATCATCGTTCTCATTTCACCAAATCTGCCACCTAATGTTTCTTGCAAAACCTTTGCTGCAGAAGGGTCCGGTTTATCAGGAACAATAATATTAATTAAATCCTCTTTATAAAAATACAATGGTATACCTCCTTTGATAGTAACTGTTTGACATAGTTACTATTTGTTTTATACATCGAAAATATCCTTATTAATGCGATAAAAATCTTTGGATAAACGAATTCTTAAAAGTATTTAGTGAAAGTAACAAAATTTGGATAAAATTCCTTCCAACTGCAAATAATTGATTTTATATGATGAAAGAACGGAGGGATGATCATGACTAGTACTTCATCTTTAACTCGAAATATATGGTCAGGTATTTTATTTGGAGTTGGTTTAGTTTGCTTTTTGGATGAAACGATTTTTCATCAAATATTATATTGGCATCATTTTTATGACAAAAGTACATTAAGTATTGGTCTGGTTTCAGATGGCTTATTCCATGCATTTAGCTGGTTTGCAACTATAGGTGGGCTATTCCTTCTAGCAGATTTAAGGCGTAAGAACGCATTTTGGTTAAAGAGGTGGATTGGCGGTGTGTTTCTTGGGGGAGGGGGATTTCAGTTATACGATGGAATTATCCAGCACAAACTGATGAGAATTCATCAAATTCGTTATGTGGAAAATTTAATCATTTACGATCTATTATGGAACATCATTGCATTAGTATTACTTTTAATAGCAATCATTCTAATAGTAAAGACAAAGAAAGAAATATTAGTAAGGGGTAAAACAGCCAATGAATAATGAACATATGGAACATTTTAAAATCACAATTGTCGAACCTTTCTTATTAATACCTTTTATATTGCTGTTTTTTTTGTATCTTATTGCATGTATTGTATCCAATCGCCATTATAAACGCTGGTCTTACCTTCGTATATTCTATTGGGCGCTAGGAATACTTTGTATGGCAACTATAGCTGTTGGGCCATTAGCAAAAAGTGTACATAAGGATTTTACTGCTCATATGTTTGGTCATTTACTGCTAGGAATGGTTGCTCCGTTATTAATCCTCCTATCTGCTCCAATGACCCTTTTTTTAAGAACACTTAGAGTAAAACACGCACGTTATATTACAAAGGTGCTAAAGAGTTTTCCGATTAGGCTGATTTGTGATCCACTGACTGCTTCTTTACTAAATGTGGGTGGACTATGGCTTCTTTATACAACAAATCTCTTTTCCCAAATGCATCAAAATCTCCTCCTTTATTTATTCATCCATTTACATGTCTTTATTGCAGGCTATGTGTATACAGCTGCATTTATTTATATTGACCCAATACCTCATAGAACAAGTTATATGTACCGAGCAATTATTATGATCATTTCAATGGCTAGTCATGGAGTCTTGTCGAAATACATATATGCTCATCCACCTAATGGAGTAACTACAACACAGGCGGAAATAGGAGGGATGATCATGTATTATGGAGGAGATTTAGTAGATATTATATTAATATATATTTTCTGTCTTCAATGGTATAAATCAGCAAAGATAAAATCAAATTTAGTTAAGCAAGTCAATATATAATTTTCATTCTGTTCAAATGAAAAAAAATGAGGGTTAAATTCTAATCTTTTCAATTTAATGAAAATAATTTAAAAAGCACATCACTTTTTATTCTACTTGAGGATTGAAAGCTAATGTCAATAAAGAGAGGATTAATCCCCTAATTGTAGAAGGATTAATTAGTATATTTATAGAAATAATATTTTATTGAGTTTTATAATAAGGCTCTTATCTCACGAAAACAGCCTATAATAAATTGTGCATATATTAAAATGTTAATTACCAATAACCTGTAAAATACGTTAATTAAAGAGTTAGGGGATTACAAATGGCATATTGTAAAGTTCATCAAGCTAAAATTTATTATGAAGAGATGGGACAAGGTATACCAATATTAATGATCCACGGCTATTCTCCTGACCTCGATTAATGACTGGATGTATGGAGCCTGTCTTTACAAATAGAGAAGGTTGGCGACGTATATATATAGATTTACCAGGTATGGGATTAACAAGAAACTACCATGATATAAGTTGTTCTGATGAGATGTTGAACGCAGTATTAGAGTTTATTAATATTGTCATCCCTGATCAAGAATATCTAATTGTTGGGGAGTCTTACGGTGGCTATATTGCACGGGGAATCATTGAGAAGCAACCAGAAAGAATACTTGGTGCGGCATTTATATGCCCAGTCATTAATCCTAGTCCAGAAAATAGACAAGTTGAGGTACATGATAGTTATAAAATTGATAATAACTTTATCAATAAGTTATCGAAAGATGAACAAGCAGAGTTTCGAGATAATCAAGTCGTATTAAATGAGTACACTTGGTTACGATACAACAATGAAATAGTAAGCGGGATTAAAATTAGTGATGAGGAGTTTTTAAATAAGGTTAAGAAACAATATGGTTTTTCCTTTAAGCTAGATCAATCTGATTTTACTAAACCTAGTTTATTTTTATTGGGTAGACAGGATTCTACGGTTGGATATAAGGATGCTTTAAGCCTTACGGATACGTATTCAAGGGGAACGTTTACTGTCATAGATACAGCTGGTCACAATCTCCAAATAGATCAACCACAAATTTTTAATCATGTAGTCAATGAGTGGTTAGACAGAGTGTTAAATGATTTTTTATCCAGAAAGAGTGAAAGTTAGAAGCTTAAATGACTATGAAAAGGGATAACGTAAACTAAAATAAGTGGAGTTTAGATTTATGGAAATCTGATTTTAATACATCAATTTGATAATGATGGGGAGATACTTTATTTGGCTTTTCACTACCTTATCACACAAGCAAATAAATAAATTGGATGAAAAATATTTCGGTATAGTCCATCATCGGCTTAAAAGAATAATATGTAAAAAGCTTGATTATATTTTTAAAATGAATTAATATCAATTATAGATATTAAAGACCTTTAATATAGTAATGGAAGGGTAAGACCATGAAATATTCTAAAGCTACAAATTACGCATTGCATACAATGGTATATTTAACATTAGCACCAAAGGGAAAAACGGTTGGAGTTGAACAGTTAGCTAAAATTCAAAATCTCTCACCTACATACCTTTCGAAGATATTAACAAAACTTGTTAAAGCAGGATTAATTGAATCAAATCCTGGAGTTAATGGAGGATATAGCCTTGCAAGACAGTCCAATGAAATCTCATTTTTAGATGTCATTCAAGCCATTGAAGGTCAAACGACATTATTCAGTTGTTCATTAGGTCATGAAAAATTATCTAGAAATGAAGATTGTTTAATTGAGAATGTGATGCTAGAAGCAGAAAATAATATGAAGAAAGAGCTAAGTAAAAAATACATTATTGATATTGCTGAGCAAATGAATGTAAAAAATGAAAATAATTGTAATGGTTAATCATTTCAATTATTTTTTTCACTTAATTATAGATATTAAAAGTCTATAATATATTTAATTGAGGAGGAGACAAAATGATATTAGATTGTGTTGTAATTGGTGGAGGACCTTCAGGTTTAAGTGCTGCACTTGTACTTGGAAGAGCAAGAAAAAACATCATACTTTTTGATGAGGATAAACCAAGAAATGCTGTAACTCACGAATCTCATGGGTTCATTACGAGAGATGGTATCAAGCCTTCTGAATTTAAAAAAGTGGCTAAAGCCGATTTAATAAAATATCCAAATATATCGGTTCATAATCAACGAGTGGTAGATATCAAGAAAGAAAATAATTATTTTCTTATTTATTCAGCAGATGGGAATACTTATCAATCTAGAAAGGTTATATTATCTACTGGCCTAAAAGATGTCTTACCTAGTATTAAGGGGATAAACAAATTTTATGGAACAAGTGTATTTATTTGCCCATTTTGTGATGGGTGGGAGCTAAAAGATCGTGCATTAGTTGTTATAGGAGAAGATGAGCGCATATTCCATCTGACAAAATTGATTTCTAACTGGAGTAAGGATATTATTGTGTGTACAAACGGGAACACTGTGCTCACTGCGGATCAGAAACAGTTATTATTATCCAAAAAAATAGCAGTTACTGAATCCGAAATATTATCTTTAGAAGGTGTAGATGGAAATTTAAAAAGGGTTTTATTTAAAAATGGTAAAGAAATAGTAAGAGATGGTGGCTTTATGGTTACTGGGTTAGAACAAGCATCGCCACTCGCTGAAAAATTAGGATGCCTAATAAAAAAGAATGGCGGGATAGATACGGATGAATTTGGACGTACGAGTGTTGAAGGAGTTTACGCTAGTGGAGATAATTCTCTTTCAACATCTCCTCAATTAATTACGGCTGCAAGTGAGGGGAGCAAAGTGGCTTCGCGAGTAATCTTAGATTTAATAGACGAAGATTTTTAATTGGTTCTACAATCTTTACTAATGGGAGCGTTTTTTTATGAACGCTCCTTTTAATTATATTGTAGAAATTATTGATAATATTTGGGGTGTAAAAGCTTGAAATGATCTTTTCTTGAAAAATGTTCTTATAAAGGAATTTTTCCTCATATTGTAGAAGTAAAACAAGAGCAAATCTATTTTGAGTAAATAGGTATTCCAGATGTAAATCTAATAAATGGTATCAATGATGTATAAATTCAATAGTAATTATAATTGATGATTTTCCTTGATAGATTAGTTGAAAACCATAGATATTGTTTAATATGTTTGGACGCTGAAAATTAATTGGTATGAAGATTGGATATGAACTTGAAAAATACAAGTTTCATAGTTGGCTAGGGAGAGTAAGACCAGTGAAATCTTGGATTGCGTCAAAGTTAATGGGGAAACAACATCAGTGTTTGGATATCAAGTCGTACAAACGAAAACTATGAATAAGTGTTGAGATATGTTGATTCTTGCTATTTAACATATTTTTTTGAAATGTATTTGAAGGAGGAACAAAATGGAACGTCTAAATACAAATTTTGAAGAATACGATGATCCGATCCTATATGATATGGAAAATGAATTATATATTGAGGATGTGCCTTTCCTAATGAAAGAGGCTTTAAAAACAGTAGGTCCTATCATTGATTTAGCCTGTGGAACAGGTAGGGTAACCATTCCACTAGCAAGTAAAGGACACCAACTAATTGGAGTCGATGTACATAGAGGAATGCTCGATGCAGCTAGAAAGAAGTCAGAAGAGCTAAATGTAAACATAAAGTGGGTAGAACAAGATTGTACGAAACTGGATTTAAATATAAAAAGTCATTTAATCTACTCAGTTGGGAATTCATTTCAACATTTTCTTACAAATGAAGACCAGGATGGATTATTATCCTCAGTAAATAAACATTTACATAATGAAGGTATCTTTATCTTTGGAACAAGGTTTCCGAGTGTTGATGAGTTGTTACAATCAAGTACTGAAGAATATTGGAAAACTTATATTGACAGTGAAACACAATATCCGGTTGACGTATATACTGTTAGTAACTATGACTCCTTAAATCAAATTCAACATTATACAACGATTAGAAAGTATAAAAATAAGAATGGAGAAATAATTAACGAAAAAAGAACGAACATAAATTTGAGATATGTTTTCCCAAAAGAAATGGAGAGAATGCTGCTTGCCAATGGCTTCGAAATTATTCATCTCTATAAGGATTGGAAAGAAACTCCTATAACTAATGATAGTTATGAAATGATCTATGTTTGTAGGAAAATAAAATAGTATAATTGGGTACATATTGATGAAAAGGGAGTTGTTTAAATGGATTTACGTTATCCAATAGGAAAGTTTAATGTTAATGGGAAGGTAACAACTGAAATAATAGAGCAGTGGATAAAAGAAATAGAAGAGCTTCCAACTAGATTAACAGAAGCAGTTGAGGGTTTAAATGATGTTCAACTAGATACAGCCTATCGTTCTGAAGGATGGACGATTCGTCAGGTGGTGCATCATATTGCTGACAGTCATTTAAATAGTTATACTCGTTTCAAATTGGCTCTCACAGAAAACAATCCTACCATTAAATTGTATGAAGAAGGAAAATGGGCCGAGCTCCCAGATTCGAATTTACCAGTAGAAATTTCTTTGCAACTAATTGATGCCTTACATAAGAGATGGGTGTATTTATTACGATCCATGACTTCGGAAGATTTAGAGAAGACTTTCTATCATTCAGAATTTGGAGATATGAAGTTAAGTGTCAATATTGGCATCTATGCTTGGCATGGAAGACATCATGTTGCCCATATTACAACTCTTCGTGATCGATTAGACTGGTAAGAAGAGGTTATTTTTATTAGAAATAATAGATTACTATACAATAATAAATAAGCAATGTAAGGTACAAAAACTGACATTTAACGAGAATCCACTTTTATTAAAGGTAGGATAATCTTTTTTATTTAAGGGGGTGTCTATGAAGAACTTAGAGCTTTTACTTTTAGACATCCCCCATTTCTAGTGGAGGTTATGATGTAAAACCTTTATTCTAATGAACTTTGAACGTTTCATAATTGTCCCTAAAGTATGAAATAATAAAGTCACGGAAATCTCTTACTGTAGGAGATAATTTTGAATCTTTAATCCAAGAAAGCCCTACCGTAAAGGTTGGATCAATATCTGCGATTTTCACGAAATTTAAATCGAGTTTTTTACATACTGAAATCGGAAGTATTGCTACACCTTGATCAAGCTTAACTATTTCTGTTAATAGATTAGAGTCAACCTCGAAATTATTAATTGGGGTAAATCCCGCTTTTTCACAAAGATTTGTTGTAAAGCTTTTATATTCCTCATTATTAGCTAAGGCAATAAAAGGCTCATTAGCAACTTCGCTTAGAGCAATTTCAGATTTACCTACTAGCCTATGATTGGAAGGCAGAACGAGAACAACATCCTCATCAATCAGTACAAAACTTTCTATCTCTTCATCTACTATAGGTGGCCCTGCTATTCCTAAATCTAAATCTCCCTTTTTTAAGCCTTTCAGAATCCCGCTCTTTAATCCGATTCCCTGTTGTATTTTTGTATTAGGAAAACGTGAAATATATTCACTTATAAGTCCTGTTAGGAATCTAGGATTCGAAATTGAAATTTTGATGGTACGAATCTTTTCTTCATCTTGTGAATGTATTTCCATTTTTGCATTTTCAATCTCAGTAAAAATATTGTTTACATGTTTTAGGAAAATTTTTCCTGATGAACTTAGCTTAATATTCCTCCCTTGTCTGATAAATAATTTAGTACCTAATTCATCTTCAAGTCTTTTAATTGTAAGGCTTAAGGAAGGCTGAGCAATTTTTAGTTGCTGGGCAGCTTTAGATATATGCTCTGTAAAGGCAACGGTCTGAAAGTATTTTAATTGAAGCAGCTCCATGTAATATGCTACATCTCCTTTATTTATTATAATAAATATATTTATATATTATTATGTATTAGATTAAATGTAAAAATCGATTTAAAATATAAAGGTAGGTAATGGAAAATAGGACAAGCTAAAGAGGAAAAACGTTAAATCTTGATCAAAAAGTAGAGGTGCTATTCAGATGAAAAAAGATGAAGTGGTTAGACAATTTACAACACCATTGGACGCGGGGGCGTTTCCATTAGGTCCATATCGTTTTTATAATCGTGAATACTTAAATATTTTATATAGGACTGACCTTGAAAAATTGAAAAAAATTGTTCCTGAACCATTGGAGGTTAAAGATCCACTTGTAAGGTTTGAAATAATGAAAATGCCTGATGTTACAGGCCTAGGATCATACACTGAATGTGGTCAGGTCATTCCCGTAAGCTTTGAAGGTGAGGAAGGTGACTATCTTCATGCCATGTATGTAGATAGCTTTCCAGCAATCGCATCTGGCAGGGAAATAGCAGCATACCCTAAAAAATTGGGAAAACCAAGTCTTTATGTTGATTCCGACACTTTAGTAGGAATATTGGATTATGGTACTTTGCGAGTAGCAACTGCAACCATGGGGTATAAGCATTTTCCGCTTGATCATAGGGAGGCGCTTAAAGAGATCGTTAAACCAAATTATATGTTAAAAAAGATGCCAGGGTACAATGGATATCCAAGAATTTGCGAATTGGTCAGAAGCCAAATTACAGATATTAAGATCCTAGGAGCATGGTCAGGTCCAGCAAGACTGGAGTTGTTCGCACATGCGCTTGCACCGATGGCAGATTTGCCTGTATTAGAGGTCGTTTCTGCTTCACATATTATAACTGAATTATCACTAGCAAGCCCGGAAGTTGTTTATGATTATTTGGCAAAATAGGAGAAAGGAACTTTTATGATGATTCAATCAAAAATTACACTCCCTGACGAATTACAAAGGTTTAATCCTGTAACTGTCATAGGAGCGGGTACAATTGGAGTTTCTTGGACTGCATTGTTTTTAGCTTACGGACTAACCGTACGTGTAAATGATCCCCGTCCAGATGTAAAAGAAGTGGTACTTAATGGAATTGATCAAATTAAACCAACATTAAAAGCTCTTGGATTACCTACAGAAGGTTTAACCAATCGATTAGAAATCGAACCTGATTTGGATCGTGCCCTTCAAGGTGCGGCTGTTATTCAGGAAAACGGACCGGAAAGATTGGAATTTAAACATGAGCTGTTTTCTAAAATTGAAAAAGTGGTAAGTAAAGAAACCCTATTGTTGTCTTCGTCCTCTGGAATTCCTTCAAGTGAAATTGCAAAAGGGATGAAAAATCCAGAGCGGCTTTTAATTGGACATCCTTTTAATCCACCTCATCTTGTTCCGCTAGTTGAAGTGGTTCCAGGTGAACATACAAAAGATCAAGCGGTTCAAGATGCTATTACTTTTTACAGAGCGTTAGGAAAAGAGCCGATGGTATTAGAAAAAGAAATCCCTGGATTTGTAGCTAATCGTTTGCAATCAGCATTATTTCGTGAAGCAGTAAATTTAGTTCTTGAAGGTGTAGTTTCAATGGAAGACTTAGATCGTATTGTAACGAATTCGATTGGATTACGTTGGGCTGTAGGTGGACCATTCCTCACATTCCATCTTGGAGGAGGAAAAGGCGGACTTCCTGCATTTCTTCAGCATTTAGGTCCTAATTTACAGAATGGGTGGAAAAACCTTGGAAATCCCAACCTAGATGAGGCTAATGTACAAACATTATCAAATCATGCGATGAATTCATATGGAAACGTGCCGATTGAACAATTGGAAAAAAGTCGTGATCAAAAGCAACTGTCTGTTCTCAAGATGCTTAAAGATCAACAATCATCTAGATAAAAAAACGAAGAAGGCTTAATCAAAACAAATCATCATCGAATCAAGCGCGTGTTAGGATATAATCTCACCAATGCTAGAAAGGTCCGATTATTGCAAATGCGTTGGTCTTCTGAAACAGGATAAATGCTAACTAACGAATGAAAAGTAGGGAGGATATACAAATGCGAATCGCAGTATTAGGAGCAGGTTCATTAGGAACGATCGCTGGAGCATATATTGCTGCCGGAGGAAAAGATGTTGAGTTAATCGATGTTTATCAAGCACATGTTGATGTTTTAAATCAAGAAGGTGCAAGAATTATCGGCACGACAGATTTTCAATCAAAAGTAAAGGCCATTACTCCTGATAATATGTCAGGTACTTATGATTTAGTTTTGTTATTAACAAAGCAACTTTATAACGATTCAGTTCTACAAAATTTATTACCATTTTTAACAGATCAAAGTGTTGTACTTTCATTACAAAACGGGATTCCTGAAGAAAAGGTCGCATCAATTGTTGGCCGGGAACGTGTAATTGCAGGATCTGTTGAATTTGGTGCAACATTTATTGAGCCGGGAGTTTCAAAACTGACTACAACGTATGACCATTTTAAAAAGTATGCATTCCAAATTGGGGAATTAAATGGTGAAATAACAGAAAGAATCCAACAAATTAAATCCATTCTGGACCTAGTAGGGGGCACACATATATCTGATAACCTAGTAGGAACAAAATGGTCAAAATTATTGATTAACAATGCGTTTAGTGGTTTATCTGCTGCACTTAACACAGAGTTTGGTGGTGTACTCGATCATGAAGTTAGTGTTATTAGCGCAGCGCACATTGCTGATGAAACAATCAAAGTCGGTCACGCAAATGGTGTTACATTTGCTAAAATGAATTCATTTGATATTTCGTCATTAGAAATAAAAAATGAAAATGAGATCCCTCTACGTATTCAAACGCTTCGGAAGTTTATGGAGTCTTCTAGACTTTTAAAGGCAAGCATGCTGCAAGACTTAGAAAAGAAACGTAAAACTGAAATTGATTATATCAATGGGGTCGTTCCACAACTAGCTAAAGGCAAAGGAATCCCAACACCATACAATGATATGGTTGTAAAACTAGTTAAACAAGCAGAAGAGACTCAATCCATACCAAATTTTGCTACAAATATTAAGTGCTTTGAAGAATTAAATAAATAGATAATGATTTTGTAGATGGTGTTGCCTTTTTGGGCAGCACTTTTTTTATTTTAATTTGTTTAATAATTATTTAGAATTATGCGTCATCATGCTGTAAATATGTGTAAAAGTAACTGACTAAAATATAATTAAATAGTAGAATATTATTAATATTAATTAAAGAGGTGAGATTATACAATTAATATAGTAAAAATGTTAACAGAATTTGAGAAAAGAGAATTAAAAAGTCAAAATTCTTCGGGGGATCACAATGTTTATACATAAAATAAATGATGATTTAGCATTAAAACTAATAGAATTAAAAGATAGTAATAGGGTTTTTGAATTAACAGATACATCACGTAATTATCTAAGAGAATGGCTTCCTTGGTTAGATACTACAACAAAACTTGAGGATACTATTGGGTTTATCAATATGTGTTTAAAGGGTTTCTCTGAAAATAGAAGTATTAATACAGTAATTTTATTTAAAGGTAATATCGTTGGAGTTGCAGGATTTAATAACATCAATTGGTCGAACAAAACTGCCCAAATAGGGTATTGGCTAGGTGAAGAATACCAAGGCTTTGGAATCATGACAAGAGTAGCTGAAGCATTGACTGAATATGCTTTTAAAGAATTAGCATTAAATAAAGTAGAAATTAGAGTTGCGGTCGGAAATAAGAAAAGTAGAAGTATTCCGGAGAGGTTAGGGTTTATAGATGAAGGATGTATTCGTCAAGCGGAATGGTTATATGACCATTATGTAGACCATGTTGTCTATGGAATTTTATCGGAAGAGTGGACCAACAAATAAATAGATCTTATTTTAAGTGCATGCTTTTTTGAAGTTAAAAGAGGTATGAAATCCTTCCCTATGGATATAATTTCTAATTAATCTTTAGCTTTTATTATAGTCTTACGGAAAATATTCAACATTACGAGAATTGTATATTACATATATGCAAAGCAGAATAAAATGTTACTTCCATTTTCAGCAAGGGGGATATAGGTAAAGTTAAGTTTGATGTAATTCGACTAGAAAGAAAATGTTCAAGTACGATCAATCCTAACCGTTTGATTGAAAAAATCTAGAGGGGTGTTTCTTGATGACTAATAGTCAAGTGAATCCTAAGGTCGAAGAATTTTTTAGTAAATCTAAAAAGTGGAAAGAAGAATATTTGAAGTTGCGAGAGATTGTTCTTGACTGTGGACTAACAGAAGAATATAAATGGATGCATCCTTGCTACACATATGAGACTAAAAACATCGTTTTAATACATGGGTTTAAAGAGTACTGTGCGCTTTTATTTCATAAAGGAGCATTGTTACAGGATACCAATGGAATTCTAATCCAACAAACGGAGAATGTACAGGCAGCTCGCCAAATTCGGTTTACTAATGTTCAAGAAATCATTGAATTGGAAACCATCTTAAAATCTTATATTAATGAAGCTATTCAAGTAGAAAAGGCTGGTTTAGAAGTAAATTTTAAAAAAAATACAGAAATGAAAATTCCAGAGGAACTTCAGAATAAATTTAATGAAATCCCTGAATTGAAAACGGCATTTGAGGCATTAACCCCTGGACGGCAAAGAGCATATACTCTTTATTTTTCATCGCCTAAACAATCAAAAACCCGTGAGTCAAGGATTGAAAAATATCAGCAACATATTCTTAATGGAAAGGGGCTAAATGATAAACCTATACAATAGATATTATTTATTGATACATTTAAATGTTTGTTGTCGGGTTAAAGTGTGACATTTAATATAATCACTTTATTTAACAGTCTTTTTTGAGTTTAACACAAGTGGTACATAAATCTATTGTTCGAGAAATACATGATAAGGATAGAAAAGAGATATCTATAACAACCAACTTATTCTATCCTTTATGTACTTTTAATAACCATTAACGAAAGAGACATTAATATTATTCTGTTTTCTTTGGAAAAATGTCTGCTTGTGGACTGAATAACTGTAATCTCTCTTTTAAAGCTTCTAAGATTTCCTTTGGCAATTCCTTAATCTTGATATCCCCACCTAGAAAAAGTAGCCAATTTGTCATTTCAGTCAATTCATCAAGCTTGTTAATATTGATATAAGTTTTTAGGATGGCTGTGGTTTGGAAAGGATTAGTATAGGAAATGGAAACTTTTACTGGGTGATATTTTTTGTACTGGGCAATTGCTTCCGGACCAAGTTCAAGGATCAGGTTATATATTTCTTCTTGCTGATTTATTATTTCTAAGATTTTTTTCTTACTTAATCTATTTTTAGGTGAATAGGGTTGGACATCAGTGAGAAGATCAACAGGAAAAATCTCTTTTGTTCATCTTGTAAGTCAAAGCCCTCAATTAGCCAAACGCTTTTTTCGCGATAGAGATGCAAAAGATAAATGGGATAAGACTTTAAAATCTTTTCTTCTTTGATCGTAATCAATAAATAGCTATCCAGAAGAAGGACCTGAATGAGTCTTTCTAACATCGGATGAGGAAGGTCAGATAGATCAAGTAGGTCGGGATTATTTGGGTTGGTGCCTTCAAAAAGCAGGATTTGATTTAAAAGAACAAGGTCATCCTGCTGGTCGTCTGAAATAAGGCCAAGTAATTTTTCGGCTAAAGAATGACGACTTTTTAAATAAGGAAGCTGTTGATTTCTTGTAGCCATAAAAGCAATAAAAAGGGCTTTAACTTCATTATCGGTAAACCGAACTTCGGGAAGGACGGAATTGTGCATAACAAAATACCCCCCATCCCTTCCAACTTCAGCGACAAGTGGCATTCCCATAGCCTCAATTTCTCTGATATCTCTAATCGCTGTTGATCGAGAGATATTAAATTCTCGCATGATTTCAGAAATTGTAAAGTGGGAGCGGTTGTTGATATACCGCATGATAATATTTATTCGTTCAACTTTTTTCATCTTTTCACCTAAACAGTATCATTTTTTGACATGATTTAAAGTTATTATATAATCATCAAGTGAAGAAGAAAAGTCATTTGATAAATTATTAAAAGAGGATGGTTTTGAATATGACAAATTATATCATTGAAGAAAAAGACAGCTTTACCGTTTTAGGAATAGGAACTGAGCTTCAGAGCCATTACACAGACTATGCTGGCATAAACAAGGAGAAGGCTGACTTTTGGCAGGCAGTTAAACAAGATGGAAGACTTGAAACTTTAAAAAACGTTGCCAAAAATGACTATATTTTTTCCGTAAACGAAGCAGTGAATAACAAGATGATGCATTATGCTGGTGTAATGACAGAGGAATCATTATCAGAGGCATCTAGAGTTATCCAATTTCCTAAGGGTAAATACCTGGTTGTAAAGGGAGAAGCGAAAACAGCAGAGGAATTGAGCAATAATCTCACTGGCATTGCATTTGGTCAAGCCCTGGCAGAAGCAAAAGACTTTGCCTATGTTGGCGGGCCGAATACAACGGTTGAGATGGGACAGCGAAACGGTTTAGTGTATGGTGAAATGTGGATTCCTGTTGTTGAGAAATAAAGGATGAAAGGAGAAAGAAATGGGATATACTGTTGATTTCAAAAATGTGTCTATAGTTGGTTTGGAGTCTTCACCAGTAGCAGAAGCACTTGCTGGTTTACGTGCGAATGAAGCACGTTACTTTATGAACAAATATAAGCATGAGTTTACGGTTGTACCAGCTAGCGAAAGTCAGGATACCCTTGATTATGTGAACCGAATTTTGAAAGAAGAACGTGATATTGAATTTACAGCCAAACCTTTAGAAACGTCGCGTTTTCAAGTGGAAAATATCAAAATGGCTTACGTCTTTTATGAGGATGGTCTTTCGGTCAATGTTATGTATACGGTTGATGACCCTAAGAAGCGGGCTGTTGGTTTTAAGCTATCAGAGGGGATGGAAGTACCAAAGGAGTTAGAAGGGAAGTTTAAGTTTGCTCGGCAGAAATCTAAATTAGCTGGAACTATCCGTGGCTCATACTTTGTCATTAAAGGAGAATATTAACGTAGGCAAAAACGAAATCCAGCTTTTTTGTTTAAGATTTCAAAATCTACTTAATAAATATAGAAAATGAAGTGTTAAGACATTAAAGAAATATACCATTCGTCCTTTATTCATCACTTAATAAACCGTTATTTTGGAAGTAACTTGATCAAAATGACGGTTTATTTAGTTGAATATATATTAATGTATAAATTGTTTAATCCTTACTAAATTAATTTAAGCTGACGATATCTGTATATAATTTGAGTGTTTATATGAGTATCAACAGGGGATAAAAAATATTACTTCTTTTTATCCGTTAATAAAACTCTGTATAAAAGTGCTGCTTCGACTTCTTTAATACCTTTGGGTAGTATGCCATTTTCGCTGTCAACAGACCTAAGAACATTTTTTGTAGTACCGACCCACGCTGCTAAATATACGGGAGTATTTTTCTTTAACACAATTTTTTTATGCAATAGATTATTGAAACTAGCCGATGTCATATGACTTGAGTAATTCGTTATAGCAAGTCCAGAAGGTATACCTGCTATTAATTGTAAAGATGAGTCTTTGTCACTACTGTCACTTATTCCAAAGGAAATAAGTTGATCTTTAAATTTTGCTTTTGGTTCATTTGAAGTATTTAGCATTTCTTCTTCAAGTTCTCCGTTTTTATATACCTCTACAGAAAATTGTAAATCATCACCTGTCTCCAAAGTACCATTTAACTGAAAATATTCAATAAACTTGATACCTGTTCTACTAATCAGCAAGCTTTCTTTGTCATTCACATTATATGGCTCTATTATTAGCTCATTTGATAATGGTTTCTCTTTTTCAAGACTCGCACATCCAGTTAACAATAAAGTAAAAATAAAAAGAGAGCAATATACCTTAACGTTTCGCATTTTCCTCTCCCTTCTAATCAATTTAGGCTGTTTTCGTATAGTTTGTTGTTCTTTTCTTAGTGAAATAAAAGGTGTAGCGGTCTTCAGCCTGAGAGTTATTATTTCCATTATTTCAAATTATTTCTATATTTTCAATAGAAAATGTAGTAATTTCTCTTTAAAGGATGGAAATGAAATCCTTCGGTAAAATATGTAATCGTACAAGATCTAATTTTATGGGATTAATACTTTTTCCAATGAGTAAGGACATTTGGTATAAATTATTGTAAAATTAAGTAAAATTAAAGGGGGGGAAACATGAAATCGTTAAAAATAATATATGTTATTATCGTTGTTATTATCATATTTTTGAGTGGTTACTTTATTGGGAATATCAAAAATAGTAAAGTTTCTCGGGAAATCAGAATCGGATATAACCACAGTGATTACCCAGATCGAATTGATTATCAAAATGTATTTACAGATGTGGATAACCAGGAAATTATAGATAATTTTCTTATGATTTATTTACATAAAGAAAAAATAGAGATTCTTTATCTAGAACAGGATACTCCTGACATTTATATTCGTGTAACGAGTCCCAAACAATCAGTGGAGTTAATTGATTCTAAGCTTTGGTTTACTAAAGAGGGTGCCATTATTGGCGAAAGGATTGCAGAAGGTTGGGAACAAACCGAATATTATAGAATTGATGAAGATGATGCGGATTACATAAAGAAAACTGTTCAATATAAAGAAAATTAATATTTCTTATTTAAATAGGACCTACTTTCTTACGGGGTCCTTTTTTCTGTTTTGCTAGCCCCTTTATAGAAAAAATATGTTCAAAATTTGTGTCGTATTAGACAAATTAATATTCATAATAATTCCATCTGAATAGCAATGGAGATGCAAGTTCAAAATAACATTAAGATTTGATTATCAATAAGAATTTAGGTGAAACAATTGGTTGATAATGTGAAAAAGTGGACAGGGTTTAGAAAAAAATCGGAAAGAAAATTAAAAAAAGATGATATTACAATTGTAGATACAACAGCGGCAAAAAAAGCAGTGGTGGCTACTGCCCTTGGTAATGCGATGGAGTGGTTTGATTTTGGAATCTACTCTTATCTGGCAGTGACAATAGGTAAAGTGTTCTTTTCAGGCACAAGCGGGCCTCTCCAATTAGTGTTTTCGTTTGCTACTTTTGCTGTAGCGTTCCTCGTTCGTCCCATAGGTGGGATGTTTTTTGGAATGCTGGGTGATAAGTTAGGAAGAAAAAAGATATTAACGATCACATTAGTGTTGATGTCTTTTTCTACTTTATGTATGGGTTTGATACCGAGTTATGAAAGGATTGGAAATCTAGCTCCCATACTTTTACTTATAGCAAGATTAGTTCAGGGGTTTTCAGCTGGTGGTGAATATTCTGGTGCTATGACGTTCATCGCGGAATCCTCTCCCGATAAAAAAAGAGGTTTTTTTTCAAGCGGTTTAGAAGTTGGAACATTAGCTGGATATATTGGTGGATCAGCCATAGTAACTATTCTTAGTTACATACTTGGTCCTGAAAAAATGCTTGATTGGGGTTGGCGTATTCCATTTTTTATTGCTGCTCCCATGGGACTAATAGGTCTTTATTTGAGAAACAATTTGGAGGAAACACCTGTATTTGAAGCAATGAGTGAAGGGAAACATAAAGAAAATGAAAAAGGGCTAATAAAAAAAGTCTTCCTTTATCATTGGCCGCAACTACTTAAAGGGGTAGTTTTAGTTTTATTTTTCAATGTAGTTGACTATATGTTGTTATCATATATGCCCTCTTATTTAAATGTTGTTTTAGGTTATGGAGAAACGATGGGGCTATTGTTCATTCTTATTATTATGTTTATTATGATTCCGATCGTTTTACTCATGGGCTTTATTAGTGATCGGGTTGGGAATAAACGTCTTATTTTAGGAGGTTTAATTGGCTTAGTTATTCTTTCAATCCCATCATTCAAGATGATTGGTAGTGGTAGCCATGTGACCGTGTTTTTTGGACTTTTGATTTTAGCTGTTCTTTTAGCAACTTTCGAAGCAACCATGCCGTCCATGCTTCCTTCATTATTCTTTACAGAAGTAAGATATGTTGCATTGGCTATTACTTTTAATATTTCCGTATCTTTATTTGGTGGAACCACTCCATTGGTTATGTCTTGGCTTATAAAAATAACAGAAAACCCAATGGTTCCGGCATATTATATTATGGCAGCTTGCATAATTGGCATTTTAACAATGTTTTTTGTGAAGGAAACCACTGGCAAAGCACTACGGGGTTCTGCTCCAGCAGTGGAGGAAAAACAAGAAGTTGTTGAAATTCTTGAGGATCCGGGCGAAGCCTTGTGGTGGAAAGAGGAAAAAATTAATATTGAGGAAAAAATCGCTGATTCGGAAAATGAAAAATAGCATGAATTGAAAGCCAGTAAATAAAATGATGGGACGATTAAAAAAGAAATGGAAAGTTGAATTTTAACTACTTTCCATTTCTTAATATATTTCGTGTTTAACCTTTTTAAAGATTTACAAATTATTACTACCTATAACAGGAAAAGACTCTTGCTTCTAGACTCTATATTCACACTGTTTGATATAGTTTTTTATCAATAATATTTATCTTAAAGAAAAAAATTTATACCTCTTTTAATGGAATAGTTATAAAACAACTCTCCAGCCACCTATACAAATATTCCTGCTTAATTCCGAAATTTAGTTTGGTGAAGGCGAATATTAACATATTAATGAACAGATTTTTGTGATTGTAATCAGAAAATTCATAACCATTTTAGTGTAATTTTAGATAAGGTTGTGTTAAAATTATAAAGTCTAATAATTTTTAAGGAAATGAATTTTTAGATAATAATTTATTTAGGGGGTAGATATTATGAATAACAAAAGATATATAGATGTAAATAGAATTAAGGGGAAAACGTCTAAATAAATTATTATCCAGCGTTTCCCTACATTGAAAGGGGAAATTGATTTGAAGCAAACATTATTAATTATTGATGCTCAACAGGAATTAATAGATGGAAATCAAAAAGAAAGTGCGGTTTTTAAAAAGGAAAGGCTAATTAAAAATATTAATCTAGTTATTGATAAAGCAATACAATTAGAAGTACCAATAGTATTTGTAAGAGATTTGGATGTCGCAGAGGGTAAGGGAAAAGGGTTCCAAGTTCATGAACAAATTAAAGTTCCAATCGAGGCAAAAATTTTCGATAAATCTACAACGAATGCATTCCATGGGACAGGACTTCTAAAACATTTAAAATCTCAAGAAATTGGGCATGTTGTTATAATGGGATGCTCAACCCAGCACTGTATAGATAGTGCTGTAAGAACAGCGACTATAAGTGGCATGGACGTTACACTAGTAGGTGATGGCCATTCAACAGTCGATAGTTCTATTTTAAGTGCGGAGCAAATTATAGGGCACCATAATCAAACTCTACATGGACATTATAATGTTGAGCACTTTTCAATTGTCAGAAATGCAGAGGAAGACTTATTTAATCCAACCCATGATTCATATAGGTAATATAATATCGTATAGGAATTGGTATCACCCATCGATATATAAGAGTGAGTGAATAGCAACGCTATCATGTAGCGTTGCTATTTTTAATGTTTAAAAAGCTTAATGAAAACATGATTTTCTAAATTACCATTATATATATTTGTATATATCATGCATATATAGATAGAGTGAACAAATAATTGGTTTATACATTAGTAATAATTTTTTTTTAAAGTAGTTCCGAATCGGAGGATTATCATGAAAGTTAAAGAAGTTAATAAGTGTTCAGTTTTATTAATTCTAGTCTATTTTTGACTTAAAAACAGATTAATAATGTTTGACGGGAGTGGAATGAGAGATGATCCGAGAGGCAGAAAGATCGGATAAAGTTCAATTATATAAACTTTATAAAATGTTAGTGCCAAATAGTAAGAAAATGAACATTCAGGAAGAACAAATTGAGATTATTAAAAAGAATCCTTACAATTTTTTGCTTGTATATGAAGAGGAGGGAGAAATATTAGGGACATTAACATTGAATATATGTTTACAGGCTTTGCATGGATTTCGACCTTATGGAATAGTCGAAAACATCATAGTACATGAAAATCATCGAAATAGGAAAATAGGACAAAAACTATTACAATACGTTGAGGAATATTGTAAATCAATTGATTGCCATAGAATAATGTTACTGAGTAACTCGCAGCGACTAAGAGCACATCAGTTCTTTGAAAGGGAAGGGTATGACGGTTCTGTATGTAAGGGATTTAAAAAATATTTTTAAAGAAGATAGTGTTAAAATACTATTTTATTTTTAAGCAAATTTATTTTTTCTAAAATCAGAGGTCTAAGCTGAAATCATTCATGATTATCAGCTTTTTGTTTTAAATATTGTATTCATATATCAAGTTGTATATGCAGAATTGATCGGATTGCATGTAGTAAAGTAACTTATACTTTTTATAGCATTTTGATATAGAAGAATAAATTTTATTCATTGGTGCAAACATTATAATTATAAAATTAGAAATTAATGGTTAGTCACTAGTTAATGATGGCTAACTGTTTTTTTCACAAACTAAATAAGAAGATGTCAATGGAGGCAATTATGTCTGAACACTATGAAGTAATCATTCGTTCAATTAGTGCATTTATTATACTTTTACTTGGATCACGTTTATTAGGTAAACAAACAATCTCACAAATGAATAATTTTAATTTTATAGCTGCTATTTCAATCGGTGCGATAACTGCAAATCTCTGTTTTAATACACGGGTTAAAATTCCCGACTTAATCCTTGCATATGTCATTTTCATACTTACTGTTTATATTATTTCATATGTTTCATTAAAAAGCCGTAAAGCTAGAAAATTTTTAGCAGGGAATCCGACAGTAGTGGTTCAAAATGGAAAAATTTTAGAAAATAATATGAAAAAAATGCACTATACTATAGATTATTTAAATCAACAATTAAGGGAAAAAGATGTATTTAATATTAATGAGGTTTTATTCGCTTTACTTGAACCAAACGGCACTATATCTGTTGTTAAGAAACCGCAATTTCGTCCTGTAACAATTCAAGATTTACATTTAAAGTATACAAAAGAAGGTATGCTTCCAATTGAACTAATAATGGATGGGAAATTTGTTGACAAAAACATCATTGAAAATGGTCTTACATATAGTTGGCTTGAATCTGAGATACAAAATCGTGGTTTAAAAATTAGTGATATAGTATACGCAGTTTTACTATCCGAAAAAGAGTTATATATCGACTGTTATAATGACTATATTCATTCACCTATAGATGCTGAATAATTCTAAGTAAAAAAGACAAGGATTGCCTACATTTACAAATTTAAAATCTTCCCATTAATATTGATTGCAATTTCTTCTATCATCTCATTTTGGTCTAGACTATCTTCGGATTTCCTGTTTGTTTCGGAAAACGAAGTTTGAACACGAGATTCAAGTTCAGGCGGACCAATTTCAACACTTTTTTTTATCGGTGCTAATACATCAGCTATTTTGTCAGCGTCAACTCCATATGAAAGCTGGAAAACTTCAGGCGGTGTCAGCTTTAACATATTTGAACCTAATGCTGTTTCAAATTGGTCATTGTTAAAAAAAAGATGCATATGCAATTTTTCTGAAGTAGGAATGATCCAATGCCACCAACCCATAGGAATAAAAACAACTTGACCGGGCTTTGCTACATAGGAATGCAATTTATTGGTATCTGGGTCAACAATGGAAATTTGGGCTTCACCCGAAATTACAACATCTAGCTCCCAAGCGTTAGGATGCCAATGTGGCTCGCGAATATGCCCTTTAGTAAGATATACGTTTGCAAAGGAACCTCCTACCATTGCAGGAAGTTGTGTTGAAGAAACTTTATAAATGACGTTTTCAGTGTCTTTTTCGAATTCAATACTATCTTTCGAGTCAAAAAAAAGATTCGGAGTTCCACTTGTTTTTTTTATGTTCGTATTATCAGGAACAAATCCAGACTTCCCCATGTAATTTCCCTCCTATTTTCTGGAATTATATTAAATGTGTCATTATAATGTTATATGTGTAAGGAAAAGTTTTTGTGAATTGGAAAGATCAAAAGTCATACATGGACCCAATCGATAGATGACAATGTGAGACGTTTAGTGGTCATTCATTATTGTGCAGGAGTAATAGGAAATGAAAAAACTAAATGTAAAAAAGGAGGATTAGATATGGCTGGTCTGCTTAATTTTGGAAGTCTTATTTTAGGATTAATTGCTTTGACCATTCCAGTTGTTAATTTCATTCAATATAAAAAGCAAATCAATAAGAATCGGGGTGTTCTTTCTTTTATAAGTACTAGTTCCTGTGCAGTTTCACTATGTTTCCAGATATTATATTGC
Source organism: Heyndrickxia oleronia (assembly GCF_017809215.1). Classification (GTDB taxonomy): domain Bacteria; phylum Bacillota; class Bacilli; order Bacillales; family Bacillaceae_C; genus Heyndrickxia; species Heyndrickxia oleronia. The sequence goes on along the minus strand of NZ_CP065424.1, from coordinate 2,827,878 downwards.
TATTACTTGGTAGAGATTGAAGATTGGTCTGCTTTAATGGATATTACAGGTGCAATGGCATTTGTCGCTATGCTACTTCTTATCATTACTATTATATTAAATACAATCAATTTGATAGTATTTCGTGACAGAACAATAAACGATAGGTAACCCTATTGGTTGAGCTGATTTTTCATTTCTATGAAGAAAAAGTAAGCGCATTAATAAAAGGCATGTTATACTAGTAAAGTACAATTAAATATGATTATATGAAAATATCAGAGTATTTAAATAGGAGGACATGAAAACATGAGTAACGGAATTTTCAAAATCCCAACACCTTTAAACGAGCCTGGCAATTCATATGCTCCAGGTACAAAAGAAAGAGAAACTTTGAAGGCAGAATTAAAACGCCAATCTAATATAGTAGTGGATATCCCAGTAATCATAAATGGGGAAGAAGTAAAGACAGATACTGTGAAGCAAGTAGTTATGCCACATGATCATCAACATGTATTAGCAAACTATTCACAAGCTGGAGAAAAAGAGTTGCGTGATTCAATTGAAGCGGCTATGGCGGCGAAAGAAGCATGGGCAAATATGCCATGGGAACACCGTGCATCTATTTTCTTAAAAGCGGCTGATTTAATCTCTGGTCCATATCGTGATTTAATGAATGCTGCTACTATGCTAGGACAATCTAAAACAGTTATTCAAGCTGAAATTGATTCTGCACAAGAATTAGCAGATTTCTTACGTTTTGGTGTTGATTATGCGAATCAAGTTTATCAAATTCAACCAGACAGTATGAAAAATGTTTGGAATCGTACAGATTACCGTCCATTAGATGGTTTCGTATTAGCCATTTCTCCATTTAATTTCACAGCAATTGGTGGAAACTTACCATCAGCACCTGCTATGATGGGGAACGTAGTTGTTTGGAAACCGGCAACAACTTCTATCCTTGCAAACTACTACTTTATGCGTATTTTAGTAGAAGCGGGATTACCTAAAGGTGTTATCAACTTCGTGCCATCACGTGGTTCACAAGTTTCAGAAGTAGTTTTAACGGATCCTCGTATGTCTGGATTCCACTTCACTGGATCAACTAGCACGTTCCAAACAATTTGGAAAAATGTTGGTGAAAACATTGCGAACTACAAATCATATCCTCGTCTAGTTGGTGAAACTGGTGGTAAAGACTTTGTGTTTGCTCACGAAACAGCACAAGCAGACAAAGTGGTAGCTAACCTTGTTCGTGGTGCGTTTGAGTACCAAGGTCAAAAATGTTCAGCAGCTTCACGTGCTTACATTCCAGCAAGTATGTGGGAAAAAGTTAAAGCTGGTTTACTAGAACAAACGGCTAAGCTAAAAGTTGGAGATGTTCGTGACTTTACAAACTTTATGGGTGCGGTAATTGATAAAGCTGCATTTGATTCAATTACAAGCTATATCGAATATGCCAAAGCATCTGAAGAAGCAGAAATTATTGCTGGTGGTACGTATGATGATTCTGTTGGATATTTCATTCAACCAACAATCATTGTGACAACAAATCCAAACTTCAAAACTATGGTAGAAGAAATCTTTGGACCAGTATTAACAATTTATGTATATGAAAATGATAAATTAGAAGAAACATTGGATGCAGTTGATACAGCTTCTATGTATGCATTAACAGGTGCGATTTTTGCACAAGATCGCGGAGCAATTATGCACTTAGAACGCCGTTTATCTGGAGCAGCTGGAAACTTCTATATTAACGACAAACCAACTGGTGCGATGATTAATCAACAACCATTTGGTGGGTCACGTGGTTCTGGTACAAACGACAAAGCAGGTTCTGTATTTAACATGATTCGTTGGACTACTCCTCGTGTTATTAAAGAAAACTTTGCACCAACTGCAGAAATTGCTTATCCATTTATGGATGAAGAATAATTAATAAATTAAGATGAGGTTGAAATGTTTACATTTCAGCCTCTTTTTTTCAATCTATGAAATAAGTATTAGAAATAGCATTTCAAATAATATATAAATATTGCTTCAGATAATAAAATATATATTAGAGGCATTTATTGTTAGTATCTTTAAGCTGTAAGATCGTGAAGTTATCTCCAACATACAGGAAGAGAAGAGCAACGAATGAATCAAAAATAAATGTTATGGGAGGTGTTATTATTGAATATAAGAGCGGTAAGAGAAGAGGAATATCGTTATATTGAAGACTTTGTTTTTGAGGTATTCAAAAATACACATTACTCAAATGGCTTGGTTGAAAAAGCCTTAGTAAAAGAGATTCGAGAAAAAAAGTATTATATTCCTGAACTTGATTTAGTTGTTGAGGACGAAGGGATAATTATTGGACATTTTATCCTTTCAAAATTTCCAATTAGTAAGAAGCACGAACATGAATTATTAATGTTATCACCAGTATCAGTAGCAATGAATAAGCAGCGTCAAGGTGTTGGCAAATATATGTTGCAAGAAGGCATTAAATTGTCAGCCAAAATGGGATATAAGGGAATCATTGTTGAAGGAGATTATCGATACTATCGACGATTTGGATTTCGAACATCAACAGACTTTGGAATTTATGCAGCAAAAAAAAATCTTCCACCTTCTGTTGATAATTTAATGGCTTTGGAGTTAAGTGAAGATTCATTGAAAAATATTACTGGTGAAGTAGATTATTCGATGTATACATCATTAACACATTAAAAATTCAAAACTGATACATTATCGGTAGGGGAATCCTGTAAAAATATTTAAGGTTAATCAAGGCAGATTTATTAAAAGAGTTTCTTTGTTTGAGGGTAAGTCAGTAGGGAAATATCTTTAAATTATATAGATTAAGAAGTCTATAACAATGGGATGTGGGAAAATTCCGATGATTAAGATCAAATCTATACCTACAGATGTTAGAATTACAGTTTCTCCAGAGCCAATGTATTTGCCCCATTCACTTCATGAATCAATAAACTTATATTGGGAATCTCTTAAGGCGAGCGGGAAAACTTTTCATAGAGGAACAGTTTTTTCAATAAAAGAAATGATTGAAGCGAGGGATAAGTTACATATCACATTACAAAAAACTGACTATGCTCATTTTTTATACTCGAAATACAATAAAATACCCATTGATTATGAATGTCGTGTCATTGTTGCTAATGGCCTTATATTAACAAAGGATAACTATATAGTTTTAGGGGAAATGAATTCCAGAACAGCTTCACCTGGTCGTTTACAATTTATTGCTGGGGGAATTGACGAAAGTGATATAAATCAACAATCTGTAAATATGTTTAAGAGCCTGATTCGTGAAACGAAGGAGGAAATTGGAGTAGATTTGACTAATTTTAACTTGGTAGAAAAAGTTAAACCGCGTTATATCGTACATTGGGGTAGTGTAGCCCTAGTTTATTTGATTCAGTTAGCTATTGATAGATTGGAATTACAAAGTCGATATAAGCAGTTTGAAATCGCCTTAAAGAAGGCAGGGGTAGAACCGGAGTTTTCATCTATTATACTATTGTCGGCAGATTGTGAATCGATATCAAACTTTCTTAAGTATGACAATCGCCCCCGATTAGATTTCCTTTCAGATGTCTTAAAAAAAGAACTAAATATGGGGTAATTTAAAAAGACAGTACCTCAATTTCTGGGGAACTGTATTTTTTACTTTCTTTATATTTAATGAAAAAACATCGTTTTTTTAAAATGAATCGTTACTTTCTAAAGGAAACGGAAAATGGTTTAAATAAACTTCACTCCCGCATTATTAAAACGAAAAATTAGTTTATATCCGTCAAATGTCTCCCCATATTCTTCGGTGTAAATTCCACTTGTATAATTAGAAATCGTTTTTCTCCAAAACTTTTGCCCAACTATGTTTTTGTCTAATGGATTAGTGAACAATTCCCAATTTCCATTTAATTGTTCAAAGACTATTTTTGCTGCATGTTCAGCTATCCCTTGCCCTCTTAAAGATTGAATTAAAAAGAATTCGTTTACAAAAAAATCGATTCCTTTATTACAATGTGGCGGGGTGGCGATTAGGACAAATCCAGCTGGTATATCATCAACTAAAATTAAGTAGGGAAATAAAATATTTGGTTTTTCCCACCAAATATTTTGATTTGCTACTTGTTCTTCTAACGTTTGACAATTGTCACTATCCTCGTAAATTCCGTGAACATTTGGAAGCCAATCATAGTGTTTGGATAGATCATAAAGATACATTGGATATAAATTTCTAATTATATATGCATTCCTTTTGTCAGTTAATTTTACTTCAATTTTCAATGGATTCTCCTCCAATCATCATTAGTATCAAGGTGAAAAAGTTATTCAAACTTTACCTCCGTATCAATAGTAATTCCTTCATTTGTAATTGTAATCAATCCAAGATTGAGAATATATATAATAAATAATTATAATAATTTATTAACACAAAAAAATGTCACATTAGATTTTAATCCAATGTGACAGATAAAACTATTTTTTAGAGTATACAATCTTTTTAATACTATCGCTGGATAGATAAAATTGATCTGAAAGTTGGTCTATAGTTGCGCCGGCTGAAAACTTTTGCCTGATCTCATGATTTCTAACTCTTAAATAATTTCTATTCCCTGATGTTTCTCCCCATTTCTTACGTAATCCTTTAGGCGTTGGAATATAAATTAATTTACCATTTACATATTTTTGTATTTCGTTAAGTAATTCTTCTGGAAAGATGCTTTCAGCATTTATATATTTCATAATAGTTCCGCTCCTTAAAATTATGGAATTTTTAAGGTAGCAAAGTCAGCACTATAAACAATATTTATGCTTCAGGCGGATAGATAATCTAGCTCTATACAAACAACCGCCTGTTGTTCATAGTGTAAACTTTGCATAGAGCTAATCCGTAAACTTCTCCTATATCTCGTCATATAGTATACCTCCTTCGACCCTTCATCAATGCAGTGGCTATACAATTAATTTCTATAAAGACTAACTGATCTCCTTCATCGCTTGGATAAAGCATTTAAAGCATCTGGGTTTAAGATGAAAACGACCTGTGAAATTGCAGGAGAGCCGGTTAAAGATATAATTTAATGAGTAAATTGGAAATTTCAAGCAAATAAAAAATTTTTTACAATTTTATCGTTTTTGTTTTAGTCTGTTTTCGTATAGTTTGTTGCTTTTGTCAAAGCTCAACTGCATGTTTTACACCCGATAAGGAATTCAGAGCGGTTTATGGAGTTTTCAGCTCTTATCTCGTTAAATAAAAGGGGCCAGCTATATGAATCGGTATTTTTCACCTTCACGGTAATCAGACCCTCTCAAAGGTTCCCGAAGCCCCGCAAATTTGACCTTCACGGTAATCAAACCCTCCCTTTGGTTACCGTACACATGCAATTTTCGCCTCCAAGGTATTCATACGCTCTCTTGGTTCCCGCTTATTAATTCAAACTTTACTCTTAAATAACAACAATGTTAAAGAATAGAGCTTTGTTTTAGAAGGTTTTTTATGTAAAGAATCAGGAGTTAATCGGTCGAAAAAGGAAATTTGGTAAGGGTATATTTTATTAAAAATAGTATTTATGTGGATATTATTAATTGATCTATAGAGTTGATCATTTTGAAATCTATTCCTAATATTAGGGCTATTAGTTATGAATCCTATGTTTGAGAAGGGGGATTACAAAAGTAGGGGAATAATTGCCTATGATAATCTTCCAAGAATAAAAAAATCTAATTTGTTGTGTTCGTAAAAAAACAGTAAATAAGCAAGAGATAAAAACTCTTGCTCTTAATAAATTTTAATGACTGGTTTCATAGCTCTCTGCCATCATCAAGTTGTTCTTGTAGGCTGCCATCGCCAATTCATACCTAAGCATTTTGCCTGCTTCCGCGAAATCCTCTTCATTCACCAGACCTGATAAAGTATAACGGTGTCCCTTGTAATCGACGTTAAGATCGGAGATTTGGTTAAATTTGAACCTTTCCACTGGAATACCGTACTCATCCCTTCAACAAATAATCCTCGTATTTCTCATTGCAGGTTTTTGCTACTTCCTCTAACACCTTGAAGGCATCGTTCGGATTTTGTCTATAGCTAAGGACAAGGCTTTCAGTCACCCTGCGCTTCCCTCGGTTCCCATTCTGAAGTTCCGAAATACTGCTATAGGAAATTGTATAGAGGTAACCGTCATATTGGCGAATCTTCACGTGCCGCATGCTGATTTCCTCGATAATCCCCTGACGATTTCCATTGATGATGACATAATCTCCGAGTTGGATCTGACGCTCGAATAAATAAGTCAAACCCATAATATAATCACGGATAATATGCTGTAGGATCAACGCCAAAGCACTCGCCAAAACAACTGAACCAGTGACAAGCTTTGTAAGGTCAAAGAAATGGCTAAGCACAAAAATAATGAAGAACACAAAGCCTAAGACCTTAGTTACTTGATTGGCAAAATGGATCAATGTCTCTTCCCGTTTTTCATCTAAGAAGCTCGTATTGTCAAAGAAAAGCTTAATAGATTTACGAATCAAATAAACTGTAAGTAGTATTAGCAGTGCTACCAATATTATTTCGACAGGAAACTTCTTAAACAATTCTACAAAAAACATCCTATTTTCCTCGCTTTTTTACACAACACTATAGAAATGCGGATAAGGAGAAATAAATTCCTTTCCTAACAACCTTTAAATATATCATGTTTTGATAAAATAAAAAAGATTCCTATCTGTTTTTTGGCGATTGCAAGGATGTATAGGATTTGAAATAACTCTCAAAAGGGAAAGTTATTTTATACGTTTGAAGTTAGTAGCGAAAAATGTTCACTAAAAATTGTTAAGCAGATTCGTTTTAAAGGAATTTCAATGATCATTCTCGAAATTAGAAAGAAAGTTAATAGGAATGATTTTTAGAATTAATTTTTACTATAATTGGAGGAATTCGTATGAAGACAATAGGATTAATTGGAGGAATGAGTTGGGAATCTTCGGTTGAATACTATCGAATTATAAACGAAGAGGTAAAGAAGAGATTGGGGCGTTTACATTCAGCAAAATGTCTCTTATACAGTGTTGATTTTGAGGAAATTGAACGTTTTCAATCAGAAGGTAAATGGGAAGAAGCTGGTAATCTTTTAGGGGATGTAGCCCTTTCATTAGAAAAAGGAGGAGCAGATTTTATTGTTATTTGCACAAATACGATGCATAAGGTAGTCGAAAATATTGAGAAAAAAATAAACATACCAATCTTACATATTGCTGATGCAACTGCTAAGCAAATAAAAAAATTAAATGTTAAAACAATTGGTTTATTAGGTACTAAGTACACGATGGAGCAAGACTTTTACAAAACTCGAATTGAGTCAAATGGTATAAAAGTATTAATACCAAATGATAGTGAAAGAGAGTTAGTAAACAAGGTGATTTATAATGAGTTGTGTTTAGGTAGTATACAGCAATCATCAAGAGATTATTACAAAAAGGTGATCAAAAATCTAGTAAATAACGGAGCTGAGGGAATAATATTAGGCTGTACAGAAATTGGACTGCTTATTAAACAAGAGGATTCAGAAGTTCCTTTATTTGATACAGCAGAAATACATGCGATTGAGTCTGTAAAAACAGCATTAGGGAAATAAAAAAACAACAAGTCCTTACGTTTTATATGACAGTTAAGGAAAATATAAAATAAATTTGAAGGGGAAATGGAATGAGTAACATCATTTTAATACAGCATTGTCAATCAGAACATCACATCAATCAGATGTCAGGTGGCTGGACTGATACTCCTTTAACAAAAATAGGGAGACAACAAGCAGAACTTATAGGAACGAAACTAAGAGAAATAGTCAAAGAAAATGAATACGTCTTCTATTCTTCTGACCTATTAAGAGCAGTACAAACAGCTGAAATAATTGGAACGCAATTAAACCTAAAAATAATCAAAGATAGCGGACTTCGTGAAATAAATAATGGTATTGCAGCAGGAAAAACAAAGGACTGGGCAAGAGCACATAGACGGCCTCGAACAAGCAGTAAATTTGATTTAGATTATCAAGAATTCCAAGCGGGAGAATCGTGGCGACAATTTTATACTCGTGTTTGCGGTTGTATGGATAGAATCTATCAATCTGAAATGGAGAATAATCTGTTGATTGTAACACATGGAGGAACTTTGGGGTATATTCTTGCGTGGTGGTTGCAATTTGAGCCGGAAATGATCGAAAAAGCCTACTTTTCTTCTTCTGTAGGTGGTATCACTGTCTTAGGTAAAAATAATTTTCAGCAAAATGTTGTTCATAAATTTAATGATACTTCTCATTTTGATAGATAGGGTAAGGGGAATGTTCTTAAATCAAGTTGTAAATTAGTTGTTCACTACTATTAAGTTATTTGTTGGTTGAAGTAAAAAACAATTAGATTTCAGCATTAATTAAAATATATTTGCAGCTTTAATTAATATAAAAAATCTCAAATAGCAACTAAATAATAGGGGGAGATCATAAAAATGAACGGAAATAAGAAAATTAAACAACCACCATATTACGCAGTGATATTTACTTCAGAAAGAACAGAGGGTGACAATGGATATGAAAAAATGTCACAAGCAATAGAAGAGTTGGCCACGAAGCAACAAGGTTATTTAGGTATGGAAAGTGCAAGAAATAATGGTATAGGTATTACTATTTCATATTGGGAAACTTTAGAGGACATTAAGAACTGGAAAGAACATTCAACCCATAAAATTGCCCAAGATAGAGGTAAGAAGGAATGGTATAAAAATTACACAGTTAGAGTTTGTAAAGTTGAGAAGGATTACTCTTTTGAAATGTAATATTTAGCGACTCTGCCGTCTAGGAATTTTGTATCGGGAGGAATTGTAAATATAAAATTTATAGAAATATAGTGCTGAATACCTAAATGGTACCAATTCATCGAATTTATGGAAGTTTAAAAGGGTGAGTTTTATGAAATTTACTATTACTTCAGGAGCGGTTATTAAGAATGAGAAAAATAAAATACTTTTAAAAAAAGATCCTATTAGGGGTTGGGAATTACCGGGTGGTCTAGTTGAAACTGGAGAAGCAGTTCAAGCTGCCGTCATAAGAGAAGTTAAAGAGGAAACAGGAATTGATGTTATACTGGATAGCTTTTGTGGAGTTTCACACGAAGTGGAACTTGGAATTTGGAATATGTGGTGGTTAGGAAAACATGTAGGTGGTGAACTACAGATTAGTAATGAAAGTCTGGCTGTTGGTTATTATGAAATTGAAGAAGCTCTAAACTTAATAAAAAATAAAAATTTTAAAATTGAGTTATTGATGTGCTTGAGTATTGAGAAAAAAACCTTCTATATTTATTTTTAATCTGATTTCGTTCCCATTTATTTGTCTTATTTTTAAAGAACAATTATGGTAGGATAGGTAAAGTGGAAAAGCAGATATCTTTTAAATTTCAAATAAATGTAAAATATGTCGTATCGTAACTTTAAATAATATTTTTGTGATATGTTGAGGTTTTATAAAAGGCGATACATAAAGTTAAATAATAGAAGGGAAGAAAACATGCGTTTTTTTAATTCATCAATAGCAGCTATCCTTACAGGACTTGTTTGTTTCAACATTATTTTTACAACTTATACGATTTTTACTAAACCAACACCAGGTGCAACGGACGGATTAGGCTTTATTATTTTTTCAGTCCTTCTCACACCAGTATTAATGATCCTTTTCCTTATTGTATTTTATAGACTTTATAAACGGATAAATATGAAAGGGTTACTATTTGGAGTCATAACGGGATTATGGTTAAGAGAGGTTTTAGAAGTTATACAGGGTTTCTTTTACCAATCGGATCAACTCAAAAACACTATAAGAATTATTAACAGTCCATACCTTTTACTCATAATAATTATGCTAAGTTTAATTTTTGTAAGAACTTCTTACAAGTGGTTAAATCTAAATAGCTTTACAATTGCTGCTACCACAGGTTTTGTATTCTCATATATCATTGTTCTATTATTACGAAAAATAAATAACTCATTAACTTCCTATTTTTATTTTAATTCTGATGAAATTTTAATAGTTGTTTTAAGTGTCTTCATTACTTCAGTTTTAGGTATTATTATTGGAAAAAAGAATGAAAAGAAGATCAAAATCAAACAAGCCTAAATTATTTATTAAAAGAGTAAAGTTATTGAATAGTAATATCTTTACTCTTTTTAATGGAAACCAACTTTTAATCTAGTAAAAAGGGTTTTTTTTATGAAGAATTTTTTTACTGTTTACATTATTAGTTTATACTACTGAATCTTTGGTAAAAGCAAATGTAAATTTGGAATATGTACCATTTGAAAAATCTTTTTTGAGTTAGGATAAATGACGGTCGATGAACATTTGTCTATTCGGATCTCCAAAAAAATGGTATAAAAATTTAGTGCCCAGGTTTATAAACAAAAATTTCACCTGGAGAAACACTTTTAAAGGCCATCTACTAATATAAAGCCACTCAACAAGGTTGCTGTAGACCCACACGTCCTTTTGTTGATATCCTATTTAGGGAGTTAATGATTCGTGGGGGTACAGGATGGATAATCAAAAATATAATGATCTTAAATTAGGCGAGCGAGGGGCAATCATCAGTATTTTTGCTTATATTGTTCTATCAATCATAAAATTAATCATTGGATATTTCAGTAATTCAGCAGCTTTGAAAGCAGATGGTCTTAACAATATGACCGATATTATTGCATCTATTGCAGTACTTATAGGATTGAAAATTGCCCAAAAGCCACCTGATATAAACCATAGATATGGTCACTGGAAAAGTGAAACAATTGCATCAATGATAGCTTCATTTATTATGTTTGCTGTTGGAATCCAAGTATTGTCCGATGCTGTTGGATCGATCTTTCGAGGGAGAAGTGAGTCACCTGATATTATAGCTGCTTATGTAGGCATTTTTGCTTCAATATGCATGTATTTTGTATATCGGTACAATAAAAGCTTGGCTCTTAAAATTAAAAGTAAAGCTGTCATGGCAGCTGCAAAAGACAATATTTCCGATGCATGGGTAAGTATAGGAACAGCAGTAGGTATCTTTGGTTCTCAATTAAATATGCCTTGGTTAGATACTTTAACAGCATTAATAGTTGGACTATTAATTTGTAAAACTGCTTGGGACATTTTTAAAGAAGCTTCACATGAACTTTCAGATGGATTCGATGAGGAAAAAATCGAATTATATCAGAATGTAATATTAAAAGTGGATGGGGTAAAAGGTATAAAAGAAATTAAAGGTAGAAGCTATGGAAATAATGAAGTGATAGATGTTGTGATTTTCGTAGATTATACACTAAATATAAGAGAGGCACATGATGTAGCAACTGCTATTGAAAAAGTAATGATAAAAGAAATAGGGGTATATAATGTTCATGTGCATGTAGAGCCCAATAGTTTATTAAATAAAGTCAATTGAAAATTTTTAAACTCAATTTCGATGAAATTTCAGTAAGTAAAAATTTGTTTTTACTTCACATAATTTTTACAAAATCGGATCCTAATTACTCAATGATTTTTTGATTCCTGCACTTTTAGAGTATCGTATAAACGGTCAATCATTAGTAAAAAAATGAATTGTTAAATTAAAAAGACTAACACATTATAAAATGGTTTTAGTCTTTTTAGAAGACGGAAAGTTCTTGTAAATGCCTCGATACAATATTAAACTTCTACTAGTTCAGTGATAAATTACTAATATTTAACCACTAGGACTGGTTCTACCACTATATTTGTGGGAGTGAGGACGGGCTCCATTAACTGTAGTTACTCCATGAAAATTATGATAATGACCACCACCAGTAATTGGAATAGCAGGCCCAGTCACTCCACGTATTTCATGTTTATGTCCATCATCTAATGAAGTAATAGTAAAGTATTTGTGGGTATGTGGAACTCCTGTGGGTGCTGGCTCTGTCGTACCAGCATATCTATGTTCATGCCCAACATTAAATGAGTAACACCTGAAAAATTATGTTTATGAAGTGGTCTTCCATCCCATGTCGTTAGATATAAAATATGAGAATGATCATTATTAGAATCAGGTGAATGTACCATAAAACCAGTTACAGGTATTTCCTTCATAAGTTTCTTTTCACCCTTTCCGCTTATTTGTAAATTAAGAGAAATTCTCAACAAAGAATATGCCCATTTTCAAATGTTAGAACTCCAAGTTTAAATATAAGTGAATAAAATTTTCCATTAATGTATAAGTGCACGATAAATTTCGTAAACCTATAATTCGTTAATCTAATAAAGGTGATGATCAGCCCTAGGAATATGTTTCGATTATGTTTGATATTGGTGTATTAAAAGATGAAAGATGCTGCTTATATTTTTGAAATGTTGATCAAACGATTATATATATCTGATAATTTTATAAAATCCTGAAGATATAACATGATACTTTCAAACAAGCGTTGCGATTCTAAATTAGAATCGCTTTTTATATTCAAGTGGGTGAATTTAATTGCGGAGAATTTATTAATCTAAAAAATTTCAAATCTAAATATACTTTTTTAAAAGTAATACGTATAAGTAATAAAAAACTTTTAGTTGCATTTGGACTAGATTCTAGTACTAATCGAAAGTAAGTACATGGTTACGAAATAAGTTGTTTATTAAAAACATTAGGCTTAGTAACTGGTATTTTAAAAGCGACAAAAATTGGAGGGGCTTATTCCGATTATCACATTCTATAAAATTTACAATATTCAGCGAAAGTACAAACAATTCTACTTATGTTTCATAAAATTGAAGTAATTACAAAGAAATGGCGAGGACACATATGCATTTTTTTGAATCAGAAATTTCGAAAAACATTATCTGATTATGGTGCATATAAGGATTATTTTGGTCCCTTTTAGGAAGTGTACGGATTTCAATGATATATGATCAGCAGATAACTGGTCTTGTGTTAAAGGATTCAATCAAAAGACTAAAAAAACAGATTCATCTAAAGATGAGAATCGAATTTAGAGATTATTAATACTCATTATTGAATTCGGATACTCATAAAAATGGTAGTTTTCAGAACTTCTAAGTCTTTTAGAAAAACTATTGATAAAGAAGGATGATGGGAAATATGCCGATTACAAATGATAAGGGTAGTTCTTTTTTATCGAGTAAGGAAATTGGATCTATTAATGCATGGATATCCGAAATGAAGAAATATCCTCTCCTTATTCCGACTAAAAAAAGAAAACTAGCTCAACGTACACTTGAACTTCCATATAAGCTTATTGGCAATGGTTTAAATCGAATAGTTTATGATCTTGATAACGGATACGTCTTGAAAATTGCATTTTCCGAAATAGGCTTGATAAGTAACGGTCAAGAATTTAGTCTGTATCATTCTGCACATCCGGATATTAAGCAATACCTCTGTCCAGTAAAAGAAAAAGGACAGGGGTGGATTGTTATGAAAAAGATGGAGCGTAAGGCACCTATTAATTTGGAAAATCTTCAGAAGCTGAGTACTCTAACAATGAAGTTTTTATTACGAGGGATTATACCAGTCGATTTAAGATTAGCAAATATAGCATTATCACATGATAATGAAATGGTTGTTATTGATTATGGGCTTTTTATAAAAGCATTACATGGAAAGACAGACCAATCTAATGATGATGTCCCTAGTGCAAAGTGAATGAAAGTTTATATTTGCAGTCTAATTTTATGGAGGTAGTAAAATTTGATCGATGAAAATGAAAAAATATATATGGATAGTAAAAGATGATAAAAGAAAAACAATCAAATGAACAAAAAATCATAAGAACTGAAATCAAGAATATTAGAACGTATGATCTTTTAGAAAATATTAGTAGGGATCCTCGATGGGTTAGTTAGTATATTGAATGAGAAATCATTGAAATTCTAAACAGTTAGATTAAAAAAAGAAGGTGAATAATCTTGAGGAAGAAACTAGTAACTACTAGTTCACAAGGTTTAATGGAAAATGCATACCCCTATCGCTTGTATCAAAAGGCAAAAAAATTTGGAGTTTGGAATCCTCAAAATATTAATTTCTCACAGGATAAGGAAGACTGGAAACTACTTTCTGTTAATCAAAAAGATTGGATTCTGAAGCTGCTCGCACAATTTCAGGGAGGAGAAGAGGCGGTAACATTAGACTTACTTCCTTTGCTAAGGGTGATTGCGAATGAGGGTAGATTGGAAGAGGAGATGTTTCTTACTACATTTTTATGCGATGAAGCTAAACATACTGAATTCTTTCGAATTGTATTAAATGCTATTGGTGAAAAAGATGATCTTTCACACTTGCATTCCGAATCGTATCGTAAACTATTTTATGAAATTCTTCCAGAGACAATGGAACGCCTTTGGTATGAGCAAACCCCAGAGGTAATAGCTGACGCAGCTACCGTGTACAATATGTTTGCTGAAGGAGTTTTAGCTGAAACGGGGTATAAAACATTTTATGATGGACTTCAAAAAATCGGTAAAATGCCAGGACTTCTAGAGGGAATTGATCACTTAAAGCGGGATGAATCAAGGCATATTGCATACGGTACCTTTCTTCTTCAGCGTTTGATTTGTGAACATCCTCATTTATATGCCAGGATCATTAAGAAACTTGAGGAATTGGCACCTATCGCAATTTCTTTAAATGCAGAGGGCGTAATTGGGCAAAGCGAGAAATCAAATGAATACAGTTCTGAAATGAATAAATACTCTGAAAGACAACTTAAGGCAAGAATGGAGATTCTAGCACGGGCAAGGGGAAAGACGATCAATGAAATTTATCAATCAGTTCAAGAAAATCTATAAATGAAATTCTAAAAAATACAGAATAACTTAGAAAAATAATACCCTCATTTCTATAGCTGAGATAAAAAATAACCCATCTATCAAACAAATAAAAAATGTTAAGTGGTAACATATAAAATTAAATGAATTTTTTATTCGGATAGTAAAAAATTAGATCAAAAATGTGTTTCTATCTCATTATCAAACTAATGGCGTTAATCAAAGCAGGATTAATGCTCTTTTTTGTTGAAGTATCTTGTTGTGCAAATCAAGCGGAGCTTATTACAACAAAAAGCAATTGTTAAACCTGAGAGGTGTGAGAAATGGCTACTATAGGATTAATAAGACATGGTATTACTGATTGGAATGAATTAGGTAAAGCACAAGGAGTATCAGATCTTTCCTTAAACGATTTAGGAAGGAGCCAGGCTAAAAGACTTGGCCAACGGCATTCGCAAGATGAAGATTGGGACATGCTTATTACGAGTAACTTATTAAGAGCTGTTGAAACCGCAAGAATCATTGGAAATATTATCAATCGACCTATTAGTTCGATCGATAATAGAATTCGAGAAATAAATTGTGGAATGATTGAAGGAACAACTGATGAAGAAAGAATAAATAAGTGGGGAAGGAATTGGTGTAACTTAGAACTTGGCATAGAAAATTTTGAGAATGTAGCCACTAGGGGGCTTGATTTTTTAGAAGATATTGAACGCTTATATAAGAACAAAAGAGTATTAGCTGTTAGCCACGGTGCCTTAATTGGTCTTACTTTACAACGTCTATTACCAGAGGAATTTCAAACAACATATATTGAAAATACTTCATTAACAATTATTCGGAAAAATGAAGATCGTTGGCGGTGTCAATTATATAATTGTACTATTCATTTAAAATGACCTATCTACATTGAATGACATGGGTTTTCTTCAAAACGGATTCCATACATAAGGTCATAAAACGTAAAATGACTAACAGGTAAAATACACAATTGAATTTTTTATGATGAACAATTATTTAAATTTAATAAACATGATGCGTTGCGAAGAATTTTTTAACAACCTAAAGAAGCTATCTCTTTCTAAAGATAGCTATTGTCAACTATATAAGTACTAATTAATATATTGGTCAATCTCTCAAAATGTTCTTTAAAGTATATCTGACAAGCAGTTCTTATTAATCATTTGATACCTCATATTATGAATCTTTCATCAGAGATTTCCTGTCAATTGCTTCTGGTTGTTTTTCTAACCATTTGTGCTTAACCATAATATTGTAGGATCGTGCACCAGCTTCCATCGCATGTGCGAATACTCTACTATAGTTTAAAAGTAAATCAGATCTGAAGCTGGAGCCTAATGAAGCTCCATAATAAGTAAGAGCTGCATGCACTAAAAATCCTGCGTGATACATTATCAATTTGTCAGAAAAGGGACTGACCGTAGATTCAGTAATCTCAGTCTCCCATTTTTCAGGAATTGGTAAGTTATCTTTTAGTAATATAGAATCAAAACTCTCTACATCCGTTTTTGCTAATTTCACATTTTTTAACATAAAATTTCGAACTTCTTCACACTCAGCTACCTGACTAAACGCCAAGCTTATTGACTGAACAAATCCAGTTTTCGTTGAATTAAAGAAAAGGGTACTAATTTCGGAACTATTTAATGGTCTTTTATCTCCCACTAAATTTGAAACGAAACCCGGTGATTCTATAAACTTCTCTCCACGAACTGGTGGGACGGAAGGAACACTTTTGAATTTTGGATGTTTTTTTGCTACTTCATCTATCTTCTGAAATAATTCTTTTGATGATTCTGCACATTCGAAAAAATAATTTTGTATATCTTGTCTTTCCGAGTTAGTAATAGCTAGACTGTAAGCGGTTAATCCATGAATGGTCATGATATAGGAGTAAAAAAGTAAAAATTGGTCAGAAAACAGACGGGGGGCATTTACATTCACATCATTTTCTGTAAAGCCTATAGGGACTTGATAATTAGCGCTATGTAAGAACTCTGGAATTTTTGAGATATGGCTCTCGGATAATTGTAAAGCAAATTCTAAAATAGGTTTAATTTCGTTGTTTTCAACAATGTTAAGAAAATACTTATAAACACAAATTGCCATACTATCGCCCATATATTGAAGCCAAAGTCCTGACAGTTCTGCGGCAGTTAAAGTGTTTGATTTTGTTTTCTTGAAAATTCCCAAAAGAATACCTCCAATTTTCCTCAATTTCCATTTAGTGATTATTTTATGGTATTGCTAGAGAAGTATACAGGTATTTGAGAGAAATTTATATTTTGTACAGCACAAATAGATACAAGCAGAAAAAAATCGGTATGAGGGGGAAATGTTCAAATAAAGTAGTAAAGTTTAGAAATTTTAGGTTAAAAAGTAATCATATTTTTGCTAAACTTTTAAATGAATTTAGTCTTTTTTTGTGGGAGAGAGAAACGATGACACAGTCAATAATTTTTGATATGGATGGAACACTATTTCAGACGGATAAGATTTTAGAATTATCACTTGAAGATACGTTTAATCATTTACGTGCTCAAAATAAATGGGAGAAAGAGACTCCTATTGATAAATACCGAGAAATAATGGGTGTCCCTTTAACGAAAGTATGGGAAACTTTATTACCAGATCATTCAATCAGTGATAGAGAACAAACGGATTCATACTTTCTTGAAAGATTAATAGATAATATAAAAAGTGGCAAGGGTGCCTTATATCCTAATGTAAAGAAAATTTTTAGTTATTTAAAAGAAAATAATTGTATGATATATATTGCAAGTAACGGATTAATAGCGTACTTAAATGCAATCGTTAGTTATTATCAGTTGGATAATTGGGTGACAGAAACATTTAGTATCCAACAAATTGAATCATTGAATAAATCAAATCTTGTTCAAAATATTATTGAAAAGTATGGCATTACTACTGGAGCAGTAGTAGGAGATCGTTTATCTGATATAAATGCAGCTAAGGAAAATAGACTAGTTTCAATAGGATGTAATTTTGATTTTGCTAAGGAAGAGGAACTTTCTCAGGCGGATATCGTTATTGATGATCTAATGGAGTTAAAGAAATTTTATTAATTTATAATAAATAAAACAAAAAAAGAGGCATTTATTAATAAGAAATGCCTTTTTCTTATTCGATTACATTGGCACACTAGAGGATACGAATAACCCTCAACTAGGACGTTTATCCCAAGGCTCAATATTTCCTACTATATGTAATTTCTTATTTTTGCTAATTGATTCAATAACGCCTTCAGAAATTTCTTGATCTGTTAACCATCTTGAATGGTTATTTTCTATAATAAAACCTAATTGAACTTGATGATAGGAACAATTATCTGATATAGGAACATTTTTTTGAATTTCTTTTAAATTCGAGCTACTCCCTAAAACATGAAATAAATTCCATTCATCGCTATCATTTGAAACCTCTTTACAAATAATTTCTAAGGCATTTTCTGCATAAGAATGTATCCAAGCAATAACTGTATCAATTTTTCCATTCTTTAGAACGGTAGATATGATTTCTTTTCTTAACCACTCATCATTATTATAATCTACACTAATTGCTGTAATCCTATTTCTATATGGTACTTTATCTACAAGCTTATTCAAGCGATGAAGATTTCGTGCAATCACTGATACGTGATAACCTTGGTTATTTAACCAGAGTGATACATCTGCAAGCATTCCTGAACCACCAACTACTAATACGTGTTTCATTAATATTACTCCTTTATAGAATGATAATACATAGAAACATATACTTTTTAATTATACTAACAAAGTAGGAAGCGGAATGTAATTAATATCTAAAAGTTCATTGAAGTTTAGGAGAAGGGGGTGAATGATATATATTTTTATTAGTATTGCTGGTTGCAAATTGTTTACTAAGGAAATAAAACTCAGTTTATGTTTTTCTACTTGAGAAAGTTATCAGCTTTTAGCCTAATTTCTTTTAGCATAACATCATTTTCGCTCAAGGTTTCTCTAATTTTTTGTACTAAAATAAGTGAACCTGGATCTGTAATTTGTTTGGCAACTCTTTCAAGTAATATTTTTGTATCAACAGAAAACCGTTCTGCAAAACTATGACACATTACCATATTCATTCGTAGGAATTCCCTATATTCATCATTAGAAAATGCTCTTCTTATGCAGCCTCTGACACCTGCATATCCATAGGAGACCTCCGAAGCAGCTCTGTAGAATAAAATCATTCCATCTGCATGACTAGTTTTAGGATCTACGCGAAGTTCTGTTATTAATGACATTAATCTTCTTACCATTGGTTTCGCTTTCTCCATTGTGTTCCACCAATCTAATAAAGCTGTCCTTTCTTCGTTCGTCATTACCAAAGGCTGATTATGCAATTTATACCCTCCTTAAAGTCTAGGAATTGCTTGAATATCCTGAATACGAGAATGGATTTCTTCCCATTTATCTCCTAATAGTTTTTTACTTAAATAAATAGCTTCAAAGATTGCTACACCGATTTGTTTATTTAAATATCGACTAATATTTATTAAATAATTGAATTCAGGAGCTACTCCATATATAGCTAATTCAAAATTGGGACTTAATTGCTTTTCACTTATTTTTAAAGTGTCAAGCTCAAAAACAAGCATCTCAAATGCAAGTGGAATTTTCTCGCCATTCTGAATTCGTTTTATCGTGCCTTGAACTGCATCAAATCCATACCCGATATCTGCTACAGATGCATGATAAGGATTAAGTCCAGGATTGGTTCGTAAAGATGGGATCGATCGAAAACCTGTCGTTATAGAACACACCACTTCTTTTGCAGCCATACCCTTTTCAATTATGGTATATATTGCTGCAAGATACTGTTCACTTTTCTTTTCCTTAAGTAAATTTGTCATGTCATCGTCTCCTAACTGATCCGTTTTTATCACTTAAGAGCTAGTAAATATGTTTTTGTTCATTAATCAAAAAATTAAGCTTTTTAAGAGGATATCAATTGGAATAAATTGTTAATACTCTAAAAGGATGGCAATAACCTGAATATTAAATGTTATTATGACATACAAAAATTTATAAATTGTCCACAAATTAATGCAGATTAACTATTTTACAGATATTCTTTTATTCATTCTTAGCATTTCATCTCTTCAAATGATGTAATTGGTCGACATAATAGGGAGATGTTAAGTTTAAGAAATATAAAAAGTTGAAACCTTTTACTGAAAAATTCGTAACTTAAAGAGGTAGTGTATAGAAGATAATTTTTTATGAACTGTAAAAATGGTTGTCAGTTAATAAGGGGGAATTCGAGTGAAACAGAGAATAAAGTTTCTCTTCTTTTTAACATTGGTAGTAATTTTGTTAATTGGCTGTAGTGCTAATAAAGATCAAGAAGGCATCTTTCAATTTAAAGATTCGTATGTTGGTGATAACAGTGCAGTTGGTAACATTGTAAAACAGTTACAAAGTGGCGAAAGTTTAAAAGGAATTGAACTTAAAACTAAAGAAAAACCATATGGAATGATTTTAAATTATAATTGGATAGAATCAGAACAAATATACAAAGAAACAGTAATAAATAATGCTACATATATCTTTGCATTGGTTCATAATGTTGAATGGATCAGATTTCATTTTAATGACAAAGAATATAAAATCACAAAAGAGGAAATCCAAACCTGGTACGGAAAAAATTTAAATGAAGTTAAAAATGAAGATGATTTAAGGAAACTTATACAAAAATATTTGAAAGAAGAGCAAAAGGTAAATCAGTTAATCCAATAAGGAAGGTTCGTAAAGTCGATAGGGAGAGACATATGATGAAAGTTAATGCAAAGAAGTTTTGTAATAAAAATTTATCTTTTACCATAAGGTTAGCGGTAGAGAATGATGCTAAAGACCTTTCAGAGATCCGACTACAAATTGATGGTGAAACGGAAAATTTAGATAGAGAACCAGGTGAATCCTACATAGACGAAAGCGGTTTTAAACAATTAATTTTCGAAGATACAGAACAGGATCATAATCTATTTTTAGTTTGTGAAGCAAATGGAAAGATTGTAGGATTTTCGAGATGTGAAGGGAATACATTAAGAAGAAAGTCGCATATCGTTGAGTTTGGTGTCTGTGTATTACAAAAATATTGGGGATACGGGATAGGTACTCATTTATTAATAAAAACCCTTGAATGGGCTGACTCTATTGATATCAAAAAAATCACTCTAAAAGTTCTAGAAACTAATGATCATGCGATTAAACTTTATGAAAAATATGGCTTTGAGCAAGAAGGCATTTTAAAAAAGGATAAGCTATTATCTGATGGGAATTATTACAATACGATCTTAATGGCACGGTTTAAAGGCTGAAAAAAATAATAATATGTAACATTATTTAAATGGAAATTTTAGTTTATAGTAAAGGGAAAGACATTGTAAATTAATATATTGGTAGAGGTGAAATTAAATTGCAGCCAATACATATTAATGAAATTCCAAATGAAATAATGGAAGATCTCCATGAAATTTATAGTATAAGGTTTCCACGACAAGGATATACCTCCGATATAGGATTAATAGAAAGTACCCGAGGACTATATGCATTAAAAAGGACAAAAGGAGAATTATTTTGTTCTTGGTTAAAGAGGGAAATAACAGTTCTAAACTGTCTGACGCGGGAAACAAATCTACCAGTTCCAAAAGTAAAGAAATTTGTTCAACAAAAAAATCCGAAAGAATCCTGGGCTTTAATTGAGTATATTGAAGGAGAAACTTTAAGGACTGCTTTAACTAATGAGAAAAATAGGGGGAAACATGAAGAAATAATTTATAATTTCGGGAGTATCTTGTCTCAAATCCATTTAACGTCGTGCCCTAATGATCTAAAATTTCAACAAACATGGCTTGAAGAAATGTTACTTCAAGCTGAATATAATTTGCAGAATGAAAAAGTGGATGGAACGAAATTATTATTAGAAAAAATTAAATATAATAAACCGAATGTCTATAAACAGACGCTCATACATGGAGATTTTACAATTGATAATGTTTTAGTATCGAATGGAGTAATTACGGGAGTAATTGATTGGAGTGGAGGGGGTTATGGTGACCCTAGGTATGATGTATCATTAGCCATTCGTCCAAAACCCCATGCCTTTGAAAAAGAAGTAGATAGACTCATATTTTTTGAAGGATATGGAGAAAAAATCATTGATGATCATTTATATGATTATTTTGTGAATGGACTAAATGAATTCTTCTAGTTAAGAATATTTCCCAGTTTAAATACCCTATGAATAAAGCATCGAATCCGTATATTCGATGCTTTGTTTTATCAATTATACTGTAATGTAAAGGAGGTAAGCTGTAATTTTCTATTAACTATAATATCAGTTTGCAGTGTACTTAATTAAGCATAAGAATGCAAACCAGAAATGATTAAATTAACAAAAACTTGATTAAAGATAATAATACCGAATCCGATAATGGCCATCCATGCCGTTCGTTCTCCTTCCCATCCCTTTCCAATTCTTAAGTGTAATAATACAGAATAAAATAGAAAAGTAATGAGTGCCCAAACTTCCTTCGGATCCCAACCCCAAAAACGACTCCATGCCAATTGTGCCCAGATCATAGCAAATACTAATCCTCCTAAAGCAAATAAAGGAAAACCAATAACCACAGATCTGTACGTAATCTCATCCATCAAATTAGCATTTACCTTCTTTGATACTGGCTTTATTAAAGAAATGACATTACATCTACAAATTAGACGAATGACTAGATAGATAAGTGTGCCTGTTAAAAACGACCAAATGATCGTATTTAATTTTTGAGCATCTATCAGTAATGGAGTCTCAATCACACTATTTTTCTGGGATATATGATTTTTACTATCGCGTGATTCGACAATTACTGAGTTCTTTGGAACAGTTAGAGCTGGCAATGTATATTCATATATTTCTATTTGATCTTGTTTATTTGTGAACTTAATGTACTGCTTATAATTCGTGAATTGAAAGGCAGTAGTAATTGTAATAAATCCTATAACTACTATTATGAAATACATAATTAATTCTAAGAAAAATGATTTTTTACTCTTTTCCTTAGGATTAATGGTTTTTAATAAATAGATTAACCCAGTAACAAAGGATATCGACAGGACTGCACTAGAAAAGGCGACAGTAATCACATGTATGGTTAACCATTCACTTTGCAAGGCTGGAATAAGAGGTGAAATTTCTTTAGAAAAAGCGTTTGCATAACCAAGAATAATTAATGAAATGGGAAGAATGAAAAGTCCCATCACACTTTGACGATAAATATAGTACAAAATAAAAAAACTACCAACTAGCATAATTCCAAAGAAAGTCATAAATTCATAAAGATTACTAACCGGAGCATGCCCAGAAACATACCATCTACTAATAAAATAAATAAGTTGCAGTATAAATCCTAATAGAGTTAGTAAAAGAGCAACTCTAGAAAATATACTCCGTTTTGATTTCACTGATAAACCCCAAGGTAAAATAGCAATTAAATAAATAAGAAAAGAGAGATATAATGATGTACTGCTCAGCTCAATTAATGATTGCGTAGACATTGAAACACTCCTAAACTTCTTTTAGTTACACGGATATATCATCATCTTGTTAAATTTTTTTGTTAAACTATATCCAATCAATTACATTTTACCTGTTATGTGCCAAAAATGGAGAATAATATTCGAAAATTATGTGTCTCAATTCCCTCTTTTCTTTATTGTTTTAAGATTGGTATTTCTTTTCAAAAATCTGCTAAAACACCTAAAGAAAGACTTCCTAAGAATAAATGGAACTACTATTAAATTGAAAGAAATATAACAGTTGTAATATATATCCATTCTTGTAATATATAAATAAATCATTTTTTCGGAGGTGGAACGATGATCTATATTATCAGACATGGTGAAACAGATTTAAACAAAGAAAGAAAAATGCAAGGACGCAATGGTTATCCACTAAATAAAAATGGAATCATACAAGCTGAGAATTTAAGAACTAAACTACAAGGAATAGAATTTGATCTTGTGTACTCATCTCCACAGGAGAGAGCTGTTGAAACTGCTCAAATAGTTTCAGGTGGGAATGTAATAGTCGATAAAAGACTTGATGTGTTTGAATTAGGAGAAGCAGACAATTTAAAGATAAGTGAAGTGAAAATGGATGGATTCATCCCCGATGTAAGTGTGTATAAAGGCATCGAAGACACTGAAAGCTTTGTGAACAGAGTCTTTAATTTTATGAGGGAATTAGAACATCAATATGTTGAGAGTAAAGTAAATATTTTAATATCAGGACATAGATGTACTACAGGCTGTATGGGTGCCTATTTTGAAGGTATCCCTGAAGATCGGAACATATTAACATATTCATCAGATAATGGTGATTACAAAGTATATCAATTTTAATATTTTTATTTAGTCATAGAATTTTTAATGGGGTCGCCTATTAAAAGAATTCAATAGGAACGTTCAATGGAGATGCATATCACTAAAAACGGTTGGAACAAGGATGGAAAAATCACCATATCCAGAATAGTGAACTGAACCCCGAATAGTAGACACTTAAAAAAAAGTGCCCTATTCGGGGTTTTTTCTATGGGAAAAGCCCGTTATACTTAACATAATTAATTTGAACGGGAGTTATCTTATGAGTAAAATCTATTTTAATGAACATCAACGTCAACTATTAGAAGCCAATCCCAATGTTGCTTCAGTATCTGACCGAGCGATTCAATATACACCTGAATTTAAAATTAAAGCAGTAAATGAGAACTTAGCTGGGAAAGGACCTACTCAAATCTTTATAGAAAATGGGTTTGATCTTGAAATGATTGGCCCTAAAAAAGCTAAATCAGCTTTGAAGCGTTGGAGAAATACTTTTAATCAATATGGAGAAAATGGTTTTTTGGAAGAACGTCGAGGAAAAGGAAGTACGGGAAGACCAACAACTAGTGAGTTATCCGCTGATAAGAAGCTAGAAAAAGCAGAGGCTCGTATTCGTTATCTCGAAGCTGAAATTGAATTACTAAAAAAGCTAGAGGAACTCGAAAGGAAGGCGAAGAAACACAAGTAGCTCCACATGAAAAATACGCAGTCATCAATGAAGTAATTCGTAAATATCAACTAATCAATAGTGTCTCTGAGCTATGTACTGTCGCACATGTTAGTCGCAGTGGTTATTATGCATGGCTGCGGAATACTGAAAAACATGCCATTCGAGAGAACAATGATTATGAGGATTATCTCTTTTTAAAGTGCATCTATGATGCATTCAAAGGGAAAGTTGGCTATCGTGGACTTTATATGAAAGTATGTGAATTACTTGAAAACCCAATGAACCCAAAGAAAATACGCCGTCTAATGCGCAAGTATAATTTCTTTGCGAAAGTGCGACGTGCAAACCCATATAAAAATATTGCAAAAGCTACTCAAGAACATAAGACATTACCAAATAGATTAAACCGTGAATTTACACAAGACGAGCCGGAAAAAAGTATTTTTAACTGACATTACCTATTTAAAGTATCGAGGAAAAACAGCCTATCTATCCTGTGTTAAGGATGTCGCTACACGTGAAATAGTGGCATATGAATTATCACAAACATTGAAAATGTCGATTGTTTACAATACTCTAGCAAAATTAGAAGAGAAATTAGGGAATAATATACATCCAGAAGCCATGATACACTCTGATCAAGGTTTCCATTACACGCATCCAGAATTTCAAAAAAGGGTGAAACAGATGAATTTGAAACAATCTATGTCACGTAGAGGGAACTATATCGATAATGCACCAATGGAATCCTTCTTTGGACATATGAAAGATGAAATGGACTATAAAGAAGTTCATACATTTGAAGAACTAAAACAATTAGTTAATCAATATATGATTTTCTATAATGCATCAAGAAGACAATGGAATTTAAAAAAGATGACTCCGGCAGAATACCGAAGTCATCTAATCGCTGCTTAAATAGCAGGGTTACTTTTATTAAACTGTCCGAAATTTAGGGCGCAGTTCATAGTTGATGGTAGTTTTCTATTCTGGATACGATAAAAGAACTACATTATATACTTTGCTTTACATGTATTTTATATAGAAAAATATAACAAGCTCCACCGAGTAATGCACAAAAAAGTATAAGGCCAAACACACCTATAGGTGGGGTCCATTCAGAAAGAAAAACTGTAATAGGGGCTAAAAATCTTCCAATCGTAAATTGTAATTTAGAAGCACCCATGTATTGACCTCTCGCATTCTTAGGAGCATAGTCACTAATAAAATTATTTAATACAGGTGAACGAACGAGTTCACCGAAAGTAAAAATAATGGTGAGAAAAAATAAAAGCCAAATGTTTGTTGTGAATCCAACGAAAAACATACCCACCCCAGTCAAAATGGCTGAAAGGATAAAGACATCACGGTCACTCCAGTGTTTAAGCCATCTTGTAACAGGAATAACAAATAGAACAAAGAGTAGACCGTTCAGTCCTAGTAACCATCCTAGTATATCGGTATTGTTGAGTTTTATTGAAAAGTTTCTCCAAGAAATCAGAAATTGAGAGGGGACATGCTCAGTAATATATATGGCTAAATATAAATCTAATTGCATAATTGCAATGACTGAGAAAACTCCACCCAATATATAGAGAATAAATATTTTATCCCGAAAGATCATTCCATAACTCTTCCATTGTTCTTTGATTAATTGCATATTTACACTTCTATGAATAGATTTTTTTGTATAGTTAGGCATGGATTCAGATATCTTAAAATAGATCGTTATTGAGTAAACTAACATGACAATGGTACAAATCCATAAAAGTTCACTTCGATAATGAAAGAAAAAGAATGCACCTAATGCGGGTCCTAACACCGCACCAATATTATTACCGGTAATAAACGTAGCAAAAACTTGTCTTCTTTCTTTTTCTGGAACTAAATCAGCTACCATCGCATCACTTGCAGGCCCATATAATCCACCACCTAAACCAATTCCAATAAAAGCCAAGTAACTAATCCAAGGTGAAGATGCCATAGCGAAACAGGCAAACATGATTGTTCGAAGGGACGAACCCAATAGCATAACAGGTCTTCGTCCTAAATAATCAGCTAAAATTCCACCGATCATATTACTTAGCAAAATAATTAATGGTGGACATGTCATCAATATTCCTGCAACATGGCTACCCAATTCTTTACTAAAATAGACTGTTATGAAAGGAAAGTACATCCAATAAAATAAATTAAATAAAGTTTCTCCAGCTAATCGAATTTTTAAATTAGATTCCCATAAGGCTATTTTCAAAATATCCCCTCGTTTCTATTATGATTTTTTACAGGCTCTTGTCTTTTTACAAAAAGAACAAACTATACAAAATCACCATTTTTCAAAGAATTTCCGGCCGGTTATAAAAATATAGAATATTTTTTATATTAAATATAGACTTATAATTAATTTTAATTTATACTATTAGTATGGAAATCAAGGAGAGTTACTTTTTAATTTGAATGTACTACAAAAAGAACATATGTTCGATTTTGGATCGGTGCTACTTTTGCAGCGTCTTTTTTTTATAAAAACATAATGATTATGGACTAGGCCTAGTTAGTAATGAAGGAGAACTTCATTACTAACTAGGCTTCATTTTGTTTTGGTAAGGATTATATTCAAAGTGAGCGAATGAATCCCTAATAGGAGGAAAACGCGGGTTCGGGGTAATTAAAGTGAGGGAAAGGTACCCCAAGGAGGGGGAAACACGTGTTCAGGGTAACAAAAGTGAAAGAAAGGTGCCCGAAAAGGAGGAAAATGTCGCTTCACGGTAACTAAAGGGGGAGAAAGGTGCCCCAAGAGGAGAAAAATGCCGCTTCACGGTAACAAAAGTGAGAGAAAGGTACCCGAAAGAGAGGAAAACACGTGTTCAGGGTAACCGAAGTAAGAGAATTGTACCCGAAAGAGAGAAAAAAACGCCTATACATAATAACTAATACGAGCGAATAATTCCCAATCCTAAGAAAACCCCGTTTACACGGGGTTTTTTATAATTTGAATTTAGTTAAGGAGTGAAGGAAATGGGAGAAGTGATTAAGAATTCGAATTTTCGCAAATTGTTTTTGTCTAATTTGTTCTCAGGAGTTGGTCAAGGTATGACCATGATAGGGATATCGTGGTATATGATTGAATTGACAGGTACTGCTAGATTACTTGGCTCAACGATGATTATTTCTGCGATACTTACGTTACTCATTGGTCCTTTTGCTGGGACGATGATCGACCGTTTTTCTCGTAAGGCTATACTGCAATTTGAACAGTTAGCGGGTTTCACGGTTTTATTGACCGTAAGTGTATGGGGATGGTTGGGAACCTACTCTGAATGGATGATGGTGTTCATTTATTTATCAAGTATTTTCATATTTTATATGCATGAATCTGCACAATCAGCGTTTGTGCAAGAAATTTTTGAACCAAAACTATACGGATCTATTAATTCGTTTTTGGAAATTGAGAACCAAACAGCATTAGTCTTATCAGGGGCACTAGCTGGAATATTGCTAGAGAAATTTGGACTGCATGTAGTTTTAATACTTAATGCATTAGGCTATTTACTTGCATTTTTAAATTTATTAGGTATCAACTATGTCTCCACTAGTAAAGAGAAATTGAAATTAGATACTAGAAACTCTTGGTTATCCATGTTCAATGAAAGCTGGAGATTTATTAAAAGGAGAAGGGGATTAATGATATTCGGTGTGGCAGCACTGATACCTTTTATTACGGTTATGCTGGTAAATCTATTAAATCCGATCTTTGTCAGTCATAGTTTAAAAGCAGATGTAAAAATCTATTCCCTTGGAGAAGTTACGTATTCTATAGGTGCACTAATTTCTGGAGTATGTACGACTATTATTACACGGAAAATGAGTTCATCCTCTTATATGGTCGCAAATTATTTCATGATGATCGTGGCACTTATACTAACGGTCACCTTTCCAAAGGCAGGGATTTTTTTATTATGTTCAGCTTTAATAGGATGGTGTAATGTTTCAACTCGTCTGATTAGACAGAATATGTATATGGAATTATTACCAAATCATTTAATAGGAAGAGTATTGAGCTTTTTTAAATCAATCGGTACATTATTAAGACTTTTACTATTAGCCCTTTTTACAATCATCATTGACTTAAATGGTGTATCAGTTGGATATTTCATATTAGCAGGAATTTTATCAGTTGCGACAATTGGAATATTCTTATCCTTCCGTCTTCTGTTGAAGGAGATAGATTGATTACGAAAGTGCACGCTAGTGGATGGTCAAAAAAACTTTAGAAAATATCTTCCTAAAATAATAGAGTTTTACATCAAATTTAAACATGTTTCATAGTTTTTGACAAAAATAGAATAGAACAAATTTTACATAAATTATAGTATGATGTATCTATAATCATGATTGATCATCTGACATCTCTTATAGAGTGAAATGTTGTACTCGTCTTATGATTGGGTCATGAAAAAAATTCAAGTAGGAAATTAAGGAGGAGCTATAAACTTGTTTTAATATTTGGTCCACAAGCAGTTGGGAAAATGACAGTAGGTCAGGAATTAGCAAGGATAACAGATTTAAAGCTATTTCATAATCATATGACGATTGATTTAGTTAGCCATTTTTTTGACTACGGAACAAAAGAAGGCAAAAGATTAGTTGGATTGTTTAGGGAGGAAATATTTGAAGAGGTTTCAAAAAGTGATTTATATGGTTTGATTTTTACATATGTATGGGCATTTGATCTTCAATCAGATTGGGATGAGGTAAACAAAATATGTAATATTTTCGAATCAAAAGGAGGAACCGTCTATTTTGTAGAATTGGAAGCTAATCTTGAAGAAAGGCTGGAAAGAAATAAAAGTACGAATCGATTAAAGCACAAACCTTCTAAAAGAAATATTGAATGGTCGGAAAAAGATTTAATCAGTTCTTTGAAACAATATAGATTAAATTCCTTTGACGGTGAAATTCAAAAGGACAATTATATAAAAATAAATAATACGAATGTAAGTGCAACAGAAGTGGCGGAAATAATTGCGAATAAGTTTAAGTTATAAAGCTTTAGTTGGAGAGAAGTTAATGTTAAAGGGGAAATCTACATGATATACACACCAAAGACAATAATAGAAAGAAAAATCCGTTATGATTCTAGTATTGTGGAACATTCTTGTCTATTACTAAACTCGAACCAGCAAAAAGTCGTTTTATTTCATAGAATCGCTGAATCCTTTACGATGAAAACTAGTAATAATCAATTAACTATCCCTAAAGGAAGTTATACCCTTGCCTATTATTGGTGTGATCGTCCCTATAATTTATATATATGGAGAGATCTGTTGGGGAATTATTTAGGAGCTTATTTTAATATTGTAAAAAATACATATGTGAAGGATAGAGTTTTGTCATTTGAGGATTTGATTATTGATGTTTTAGTTTTTCCGGATGGACAACACTATGTTCTGGATGAAGATGAGTTGCCTGAATCACTTGATCGGTTTGAAAATGGATTTGTTAATAAAGCATTGGTTGACTTACAAAATTCAATTGATGATCTCCTTCCGAAACAAATATGTGAAACCATGAAACTATATAATCATGAGAGTGTGATTCCTTTATTAAAGAATGATTGAAACAGAGATTATCAAATAAAACAATCCTTAACAACTGCAAAGACACTATAGTTAACGCATGAATCAATAAAAGGAGAAAAAGATGTCTAAAATTATTTATCTTGTAAGGCATTGTCAGGCTGAGGGGCAAAAGTTTGATGCTGATCTGACCCCAAAAGGTATCGAACAGTCCCTTTTACTTTCAGAATACTTTTTGAATAAAAATATTGATATGATCATTTCTAGTCCCTATAAGAGGGCAATTAAATCTGCAACACCATTTGCACAAACAATCAGTAAAGAAATTATTAAGGATGAACGCTTATCAGAAAGAGTTTTAAGTTCTAAAGACCATTCTAATTGGTTAGAGATGCTTGAAGATTCATTCACAGAGCTAGATTTATGTTATCCAGGTGGTGAATCAAGTAAACAGGCGATGAATCGTGGAATCACAGTAATCGAAGACGTTTTAACATGTAGTTCCAATCATATAATGCTTGTCACTCATGGGAATTTAATGGCTTTAATGATCAAGCATTTTCAACCATCTTTTGGATTTAAACAATGGCACCAATTATCGAATCCAGATGTATATAGCTTAGTATTTGAAGATAACATTCCTAAAATACAACGAATATGGATTGATTGAAACATGTGAAGGATTGGTTTCCAGTTCATTATTAAGATAGTTGTAAAATTGGACTAGTGAATCATTTGTAAATCTATTTCATAATGTTGATGAAATTATTTTTAGTAATGTTCAAGCCAATTTGAATATATGTAAGGGGGAAATATATGATTCAACTACCTATTAATTTTATAAAAACGATAAAATCAGTTCACAAGAAAAAGGGGGATTTATGGCTACACGATTTTCACAGGTTAATTGAGGAATGTGAGGAACGATGGCAATTACAAATACTACAGCCGTTTGATTTGTCATATAATTTTGTAGCACCTGCCATTAGAATAGATGGTACTGAGCTGGTAGTGAAACTTGTAATACCAGGTAAGGATTTTCAAGCAGAGGTAGAGGCACTATCTTTATTTGATGGAAGAGGCATGGTGAAAATGCTCGATGTAGACCTTGAAAAAGGAATTCTTATTTTAGAAAGGCTACATCCAGGGAATACACTTGCTACTCTAGATAATGATGTAGAAAAAACATATATTGCTGCAAATATAGCTAAAAAATTATGGACTCATGTACCTAAAAGTGCTTATATCCCAAAAATTTCTGAGAGAGAAGAGCAGTTTTGGAAAATTTATAATAAGCACCCTAATGGTTTCGGTCCATTTTCAAAGAAAGATCTTTATCACGCAGTAAACACCTTTAGTTTATTGAATAGTAAGAAGGAGAAATTGTTTTTACTTCATGGTGATTTTCATCATTACAACATCTTAAATGATGGAAATGACTCATGGATTGCCATCGATCCAAAAGGATTAATTGGTGAAAGAGAATATGATATTATCCAGTTTTTATTAAACAATCTTCCAGATGAAAATGTGTTAGAGGTAATAAATAAGAGGATTAACGTATTTGTAGAAGTATTAAAACTTAATAAAGAAAGAATTCTATTATGGGGTTATGCACATGCTGTGTTAGCTACGTGTTGGTCGGTAGAGGACAATAGTCAATATAATCAAGCATTTTTAAATAGTGTAAAAGTGTTTAAAGACTTGTATAGTGAATATTTCGGAAAATGTAATGAATGCCTTTTGGATAAATAATCTCGAAAAAGGGAGAATTAATATGAATATCTCAATACTTGAGATCGGTGCAAAACGGTTTGGTACGAATACTTCATCTCTACGACTGTTATATGGATTTGATCAAAATGTATATGAGTGCAAGTTACATAAAAATTTGATTATTATAGAATTTGGGTATCAAAAACAGTTTGGATTATTGACTCGGAGGAAGGATTTAAAAAGACTAAAAAGAGAAGGAGAGCCTTCAAGTTTATTTTTGGGATATGCAGTCACTAGGGCATGTTAGACACCATATATTCATGGAAAATATAAAGACATATAAATATATATGATGCCTAACAATTAATTAACCTATTAACGCTTGAAAATCAGCAATACTTGGATTTGCCATGTAATGGCCACCTTCAACTTGGATGGTTTGTCCAGTAATAAATTTTGATTCATCAGAGGCTAGGAAAAGAACCGTATAACCAATATCATCAGCTTCTCCATGATATGGTAGGGCATTGTATTTTTCAAAAATACTTAATACTGGTTCTGGCATATTATTCTTTGCAGCTGGTGTTAGAATAAGTCCAGGTGCTACACTGTTGCAGCGAATATTATTCTTTCCATACTGTGCAGCGATATAACGAGTAAGATTTACTACTGCAGCCTTTGATGCTCCATAGGCTGAACGGGTTGCATCTCCTGCAAAAGCAGCCATAGATGCAGTATTTATAATCGATCCGCCACCAGCTTTAATCATATGTGGTATGGCATATCGACTCCCAAGTAATACACTTTTAGTGTTGACATTCATCAATCGATCCCATTCTTCAAGATCCATATTGACTACATCTACATCTTTTTGTAGATTTGTTAAGCCTACATTATTATATAGAACATCAATTTTTCCATATTTTTCAACAGTTATATCCACCGCTTTTTTGATAGAGTCTTCTTTGGAAGCATCTAAAAATATACCAATTGCCTCTCCACCTGAATGAATAATTCTTTCTGCGGCTTCAGTTGCACCTTCTACATTGAAATCACCAATGACAACTTTAGCACCCTCTTTTGTTAATAAGGTAGCTGCTGATAAGCCGATACCTGATGCTCCACCAGTTACTAAAGCAATTTTTCCTTCTACTCGTCCCATCTTTTAATCTCCTTAAATATAAAAATAATAAAAGGTTTTAAATAATCCATATTTCTTAATAAAGAACCTTTTACAGTTTTATTTTAACATTTAATTATTAGATGTTGAAATAATTTGTTTTCAACTTAGTATATAAATTTATTTGAGTATTAAATGAAGGAGAAAAGTGGGACTTTAAAGAATGTAGGAAGATAGAGGTAAAAAAATGGAACTGAAAAAAGGAGAATGGCAAAATGAATCAATCAGCTAAAATTATGGGAATCTCATTTCCAAAACTTACATTAAATGAGAGTCTACAAATTCTAAATGATGTTGTAAATAGAAACAAATCAGAGCTCTTTCATGTAGTTACTGGTAATCCTGAAATCGTTATGTCATACCAAAGTGATCAGCAATTAAGGAAAATTATTGATGAAGCTGGGCTGGTTACAGCGGATGGTATTGGGATTATTATGGTATCTAGGATAAAAGGGGAGCAGCTTCCGGAAAGAGTGACTGGATGTGATATGTTAATTAGGTTACTAGAAATGGGAAATCTGAAAAAATGGTCTTTTTATTTTTTAGGGGCAGATGAACAAACTAGCTTAAAAACAATGGATATCATCCATTCAAAATACCCAAAAGTTACCATTCTTGGTAGGCATCATGGATTTTATAGGGATGAAGAGGAACAAAGGATTGTTGAAGAAATACATTCTTTAGGACCTGATTTTTTGATTGTTGCAACAGGTGCACCAAAAGCTGAACACTTTATATACAAGTATAAAAATAAGCTGAATGCTAAGATTGCGATTGGTGTAGGGGGAAGTCTTGACATTATTTCAGGTAAAGTTAAAAGAGCACCATTAATATGGCAAAAGTTAAATCTAGAATGGCTCTATCGATTAATCCAGCAACCATCAAGATGGAGGAGACAATTAATTTTACCTAAATTTGCTTTAAAAGCGTTATTTTATAAAGAAAAGAATGGGGGAAATACAATTAAGCAATGAAGAAAATGAATGAGAAAATAAATCAAGCATTTACTTATTTTGATAACGGGGAATTAGACAAGGCTGAGCAAATATATCGTGAATGTTTAAGAGAAGTACAAGATAAGAAATCGCAGGAATATCGTAATATACTGCATGGGTTAGGTTATGTGAAAAGCCATAATAATGACTTTGATGGGGCAAGAAAAATATATATGGAATTGATCGAAATTGCCCAATCATCTTTAAATAAAAAATTTGAAGCTATTGCATTACATCAACTTGGAATGGTAGAAAGACTTGCAAAAAATTTTAATGAGGCACTCCTCCTATTTCAAAATGAACAACAAATGTTAGAAAAATATTTTCCGGATTTTTTTGTAGGCATGTCGGCAAATTTTTATGAACAAGGTATGATATTTTTAAATAAAGGCTCTTTTCTCAAATATTGTTACTATTTAAGTAAAGTGTTTATTTATACATATCCAGTTGAAAAGGTTTCACCCCCTTATTTCACTGAGAAAAGAGCTACAAGCTCATAAGAACCACTGAATTTTTTATTAGGTGTAAAAGCCGGCAATAGGGCTTTTACAAAAGCAACAATCTTTACAAAAACAATCTCTATAAAAAAGATTACCTTAATGCTGAAAAATTTATGAAAGAATCACTACACTTTGCACATCTATCCCAAGACATGATTTGTCTAGGATGTTCTTATCGTGGCCTTGGAGAAATATTCAAATCAAAAGGAGAGCAAATGAAGGCTAAAAGCTATTTTATTGATAGTATCGAGGCTTTTAAAAAAGTAAATGAAACAAAAGCAATCGATGAAGTAAAAGGTATGATGACGAAATAAGCATAGGTTTAGATTAATTTTTGTTGAGGTGATGATAATGAGGTTAAGTCCTAAGGATGCTGCATTAAAATTTGTAAATAGGTATTTTCCTAAGTGCCAAGCTGCAGTTTTGGCAGGTAGTGTTGTTCGTGGTGAAGAAACGGAAACATCTGATCTTGATGTTTTGATTTTTGATAAAAACTTTTCTTCTTCGTATCGAGAATCTTTCATAGAGTATGGTTGGGCAATTGAAGCTTTTGTACATAACTTAACATCTTATCAAGTTTTTTTTCATAGTGATAGGGACAGAGCAATGCCTTCTTTACCAAAAATGGTTTCAGAAGGGATTGTAATAAAAGACGAAGGAATCATCGCGACAATTAAAAATGAAGCGAATGTACTTTTAGCGCATGGACCTGAAAAGTGGTCTGAGGAGATCATACGTATAAAACGATATTTTTTAACGGATATACTGGAAGATTATATTGGTTGTTTAAAACGAGAAGAAGGAATATTTATTGCAAATAGGTTAGCTGAATTGGTAAGTGAATTTGTTTTGCGAACGAATCAACACTGGGTCGGCACATCCAAATGGACCGTTCGGGCATTAAAAAATTATGATATTCATTTTGCTGAATTATTTGTAGATGCGTTTGATACTTATTATAAAACGGGAGATAAAAATAAGGTGA
Organism: Heyndrickxia oleronia; assembly: GCF_017809215.1. Lineage (GTDB taxonomy): Bacteria > Bacillota > Bacilli > Bacillales > Bacillaceae_C > Heyndrickxia > Heyndrickxia oleronia. Next base: position 2,791,988 of record NZ_CP065424.1, on the reverse strand, counting down.
TATGTCTAGTTAATCACATTTTAGAACCCTTTGGAGGACAATTATTTGAAGGGTTTAGTTTGGGAAAGGAAGAAGCTTCGAACCAATTAAAATAGGGCAGGGAGTTAGGTAGCAGTGTTTTGCAAATGAGCACTAAAAAGAACTAACTAACAAGGTTAATTGTTAGTTAGCTTGAAATCATGTTATCTACCTTTGTGTTTATTTTTCTTCTTTTGAATTTTTAACTTTCTTTTTAATTCCTTTTGTTCCTCTTTAAATTGTTTGTTTCTTATTATTTTTTCTTTTTTACGATGTGTGTACTCTTCTTTTATAGCATCCTGTGCCTTTGTTGAAGTACCTAGTTGCTTTAATTCTTTTGATACCATCCTTTGAAGTCTCTTTGGATTAATTTTCTTTAAAGATTTTTTTTCAACCGGTATTCCTTTTTGTTGCTGGTTTGCAATTAACCGAGGTAAGTCTTGATAAATAAAGTCTAATACCTCATGATCTTTAGGATCATTTCCAAAAATATAACGATAGGCTTTTAAATGATGATTCGATACAGTTTCAACAAGTCCTACATAAAATTGACCATCATAGTATATGGTTAACTTCATGATAGTCCCTCCTCTAATAAATATTAGAATGACGGACATCCCGAGGAGGGGAAGGTTACTGACATCATATGTGATGCATTCGGACTACCAACCGAATTGTGTTTTTACATTCTGAACATTATTTTACAATCAAAATGAATCGATTGAAAGAGTTTATTTACAAAAAGTGGATGGAACCATCTTATCAAAAATATTATTCTACCAAATTATCATTCTTGACTTATCGTTTTATACGTTTATAATTAATTTTATTAATTTCATAGCATTCGGATGAACCGTGTAGGAGAAGGTCGTATCGATCTACCGATGGGGCAAGGAGCTGGTCGGACAGCTTTGAAACTCTCAGGTCTTAATCAATAAGTAAACTATACGGGGACGAATCTCTGGAGAGACTCCCTCCCATTGGAGGAAAACGAGCACCGAAGGAGTAAATCCGTCTTTTAATAGAGACGTGATAATCTCTCAGGTAAAAAGGACAGAGACAAGCGAGAAAGACCGATACCGAATCGGTTTATTTTTCTTTGCCTTGTTCTCCAGAGACCATTTCATTAGATGAAGTGGTTTTTTATTTTGTAAAGGAGAATAGATATGGAAAGAGTAAGTCAAATGTTAGATCACATCAATGATTATGTATGGGGAATTCCAACATTAATCCTGCTTGTAGGTACAGGAATTCTTCTTACTGTACGTCTGAAAGGCTTACAGTTTAGTAAATTATTTCATGCTCTTCGATTGGCTTTTGGTCGATCTGAGGATCAGTCCACGACAGGAGATATTAGTCATTTTCAAGCACTTATGACATCGATGGCAGCAACGATTGGTATGGGCAACATTGCCGGTGTGGCAACGGCCATAACAATTGGTGGTCCAGGTGCAGTTTTTTGGATGTGGGTCACAGCGCTTTTTGGCATGGCTACCAAATATTCAGAGGCCATTCTAGCTGTAAAATATCGTATCATTGGTTCAAATGGCGAATATTCAGGAGGCCCCATGTATTATTTAGAAAAAGGGCTTAAGCAAAAATGGTTAGCGATTTTGTTTGCTATTTTTGGTGCCACCGCCTCTTTTGGGATAGGAAATTTAGTACAATCTAATTCCGTAGCTGAGGCAATGAGAATTAATTTTTCAGTCTCACCCTTAATTAGTGGTATAGTAATGGCTATATTTATTGCTATTGTTATCCTAGGAGGAGTAAAAGCGATAGGCAAGGTGACAGGCTATTTTGTTCCCATAAAAGCCTTTGTATATATTATAGCAGGTTTAATTATTATCATTTATCATCTGGATCAAGTTCCAAAGGCGTTTTCGCTAATCTTTTCTGGTGCGTTTAATGGAACGGCTGCTGCTGGTGGCTTTGTTGGAGCAACCATTGCTTCAGCAATTCAAATGGGGGTGGCAAGAGGAGTATTCGCCAATGAAGCGGGATTAGGAAGTGCACCGATTGCTGCAGCAGCAGCTAAAACAGATATTCCGGCAAAACAAGCCCTAGTTTCAATGACGGGAACCTTTTTAGATACATTCATTGTTTGTACCATTACAAGCCTTGTGTTAATTACAACAGGTGCATGGGAGTCAGGAAAGACAGGAGTCGAAGCAACTACTTTAGCTTTTCAATCAGTATTTGGACAAGCGGGAAGTATGGTACTTGGAATAGCTATTATTTTATTTGCCTATTCTACCATCTTAGGCTGGTCTTACTATGGCGAAAAATGTATCGAGTATTTATTTGGTCGTCAAGCGATTCGTTATTATCGTTATATATTTATCATGATGATAGCAGTTGGAGCAAATTTAAAACTTGGAATTGTATGGACATTCTCTGATATAGCTAATGGCCTCATGGCAATTCCGAATTTAATCGGATTAGTTGGATTAAGCAGTGTGGTTGTTATGGAGACCAAGCAATTGATAAAATAAACCATTAATCTAGAAGGCTGTTAATAGAATGATCTATTGCAGCCTTTTTTAGGTTAGGAAGAAATGATGAAGGACTTTGTTATTATATGCTTGCATCTAATCGACTTATATTGCGAGATACAATAGTAGAGAAAATCCTTAAGTATAAAAACTTTAAGCAGACAAAAAAAAGCATAACTGGCACCTGTATTTATCCGGTAACTAAAAAAGACTTAGAACAATTTTTTTATAAAATAGAGATTCTCACATTATGGGAATCTTTTATTATTTGTTATATTATGTTTGATTGCAACATAAGTTCACATAAATATCACAAGTATATAGGTGATTTTAGTATATAATGGGAAAAGGTAAACAGAAGCTTTGTTTTTTAATTTGTGATTGTTTGTTAAAAGGGAACATAAAGTTAAAAGAGAGGTGATTGTATTGTTACCAATCGAAAGACAAAGAGAAATAAAATTACTTATCCAAATGAAAAAAACATTGAAGATTAGTGAACTTAGCGAACAATTTAATGTATCAGAAATGACGATATATCGGGATATTAAACCATTAGTTGAAGAAGGGTTAGTGACGAAAACATTTGGTGGAATTTCCTTAATTGAAAAGAAAGAGTCTAGTTTACCAGATCATAGCCATTGTGTTTTTTGCCACAAACCAAATAATCAGAAAATGGCGTATCGCTTAATTCTTGCCAATGACAAAATCGAAACAGCTTGCTGTGCACATTGTGGTTTATTACGACATCGTCAATTGGGAGATGAAGTACTACAAGCAATTTGTCATGATTTTTTCACCAATACAACAATTAGTGCACTTCTAACATGGTATGTTTTGGATACATGCTTGAATATTTCCTGCTGCCAGCCGCACATTATTACTTTTGAAAATCGAGACCATGCTGAAAAATTTGTAAAAGGTTTTGGTGGGAATATTTATGGATTTCAAGAGGCAATGGAAGTGGTAGCAAAAAAAATGAATGGTGATACTGGATGTCACAATCAATAAATACAAGTGTTTCCAGAGCAAAAAAGATTACTAGATAAGGAGGGGACACTTATTAAAAAAATAAAAAATGTTTTACCTATATTCTTTACATTATTTATCGGATTTTCGCTTATATTTATTCAAGTACCAAAAGCAGAAGCACACTCGACACTTATTGAGACGACACCTGAAAAGATGGAGGTTACCGACTCTTCTCCAAAGTTTTTAGAGCTTCGTTTTAATGAACCGATTGAACAGGATTTGGCAGATATTACGATATATGATTGGAATGCAAAGCCTGTAATTTCAAAACAATCCGTTGGCGGAGAGAAGCGTTCCAAGGTGCTACATATAAATTTGCCAAACCTTAAGCAAGGAACCTATACCGTACAGTGGAGTGTAGTATCCTTAGATGGCCACCCTGTTAGCGGGTCATATATGTTTGCGGTTGGTAAGGAAACAAAGGGTGGGGCGGAATCAATTAAATCAAAAGACGGAAGTTCCATTCCTCTTTTAGTAGCAACTAGAACAATTGTTGAAATCCTCTTATTAATAGGAGGAGGATTATATTGGTTTCATTTACTAGCTAAAAGGAAGAAATTCGTAGAACAAGATATATTACCAAAAAAAGTTAAACTAATAAGTTCTTTCATTCTATTACTAGGAACTATATTGGAATTGCTGGTTTACACGTTGTCATTACCTGATGGCTTATTTCAAACTATCATCCATGGACGATGGGATTTATTAATTCATTTTCCTTTCATTGTTATGGTTGCAGTTCAGCTTCTACTTATCATATTACTTTTCATACCTGAAATGGTGGAAGCATGGTATCTAGTTATTTGGTTTTTACTGGTTATTATACCTGCATTTGGCGGGCATGTTTGGGGAATGGAGCATCCTTATATAGCTGCAGTTCCACGGACTATTCACCAACTATCAATCGCACTATGGGTTGGTGCCTTGAGCTATTTAGTAATCTATCTAATTAGAAATAAATTGTTCTCTAAGGAAAAACTATCGACTACATTCCGTTCGTTTTTCGTAAAAAATGTTCTAACAGCTTCAATAATGGTCATAATCTCTGGAATCATTATGGTCATTTTACAAACTGGATGGTCCACTGTCATTACAGAGTGGGGAAATTGGAGTACGATTTTATTTGTTAAAATTTTTCTTGTCGTATTAATGCTACTCTTTGCATTGTATCAGACATTAAAATGGAAAAAGATTGGGCGATTTTCCACTCCACGAATACTACGGATCGAATGGCTAATTGCATTGGTGATAATATTTTTGGGTGTTTGGCTAAGCCAATCTGCATATCCAATACCAAGCAAATCTTATAATAGTGTTTTAACCTCTGGACAAGAAAAAGTTCAAGTGAAAATCGCTAAATTACAAGCGGGAGATCAAAAGATGACATTAACATTTCCTGCTTCTGAAAATCATGCGCCTGATAGAGTACAAGTTTCTATGGAAATGCCAAAGCATGGTATGAAATCTGGACCTTTTATAGCAACACTTAAAAAAGATGGAGTTTATCAGGTTGAACTACCATTTACAATGTCAGGTACTTGGGATATGACTATACAGGCAGAGTATACTGAAATGGAGAGTAAAGAGTGGAAGGATCAAGTATTTGTCAATTTAAGTAGAAATGAATAAAGATGAATTAATTGTTTGGAGGAAAGTGGAATGAAAAAACAAAGTAAAATCATGTCAATCATATTAATGATGTTCGCATTATTTCTTATCGTACCTGTGGTAGCAGATGCACATGTGACCGTACAACCAGATGTAAGTACAACTAATGCATATGAAAAATATACTGTTCGAGTACCAGTAGAAAAAGAGATCAATACAACAGAAATTAAGCTCGAAGTTCCCAAAGATGTTGATCTTGTTTCGGTACTTCCAATGACTGGATGGGATTATCAATTAGAAAAAAATGAAAATGATAAGATCACTGCTGTTGTATGGAAAGCTAATAATGGTGGGATTAAGTCAGGAGAATTTGTTGAGTTTTCATTTATCGGTGCAAACCCGAGTAAGCCAGGGGAAGTGAGCTGGAAGGCACTACAAACATATCAAGATGGGTCAGTGGTAGAATGGGTTGGACCTGCTGGATCTGATGAGCCTGCTTCAATAACAAAAATCCAAGAAGGCGATTCAGTAAAACCTCATGCGGAAAGCAGTCATTCTGATCACAAGGATAGCAATAAAACAGAAGCTGATAATGCGAGCACAAATTGGCTACCAATAGTGCTTTCAGTTATTGCTATATTACTTGCTTTGATTAGTTTATTGCGCAAACGTAAGTAAGATAATATTATCTATGTGATTGAATTAGATTGATAGTGCAAGTTAAATCCTCGGGGCCGTCTATTAAGACGGTCCTTTTCTTATATTCGATGTGAATAATAGATCATTAAGAGGCTACGGAAGATTCAGATAAGTTGCGATATTATTGATTTATCGTATATCGTTATCCTAAAAATGACGATATTAATAAATATAAATAAAATATTAAATATCTATTAGGGGAATTGAACATGGAAGAAAAAACTTGTGAACAAATTAAAGAAGATATTTTTAATACCCTTAAAATGAGATATAAATTAGATATTTTGAGTGATAAAAAGATCAATAAAGGTTATCTGAATTATAAATGGAAAATATACACGGATAAGGGGAACTTTTTTGTAAAGCAATACAATAAAAAACGTTATCCAGACGAAATGTTAGATGGATTGGAACGATTTTTGAACCAGCATGCCTATTTATATGAAAATGGGATACCATGTCCTAAACTATTTATTTATGAGAAAAAGTATGTACAGTATTCAATAGGCGGTGAACGATTTGTTTTAATGGAACTAAAAAATGGGAATATGATTGAGGCAGGTTCTGCTACAATCGACCAAATGGATAGTTTAGGAAGTATTATAGGAAAAATGCACAAATTACTAAATACAAAAAGGCAAGTTGATTTGCCTTTACATTGGGAGATTCCTTCCAAAAAAAAATGATGGATAATTGGCTGAGTAGATGGGACGAAGCTATAAAATTAAAAGATGAGATCGTTCTACCTATATTGGAAAAACAACGGAAGATTATTAAACGGATGCATTTAGAACACTTTTCTCAATGTGAAAAAGGCTGGGCACATTGGGATTTATTTGTTGATAATGTATTGTTTACATCAAATCAGGTTGCAGCAATCCTCGACTTTGATCGAATGAACTATGTGTTTCCGGAGTTTGACTTATCCAGAGCCATTTTATCTTGTTGTTTAAAGGATAATTATCTACAGTTAGAGCCTGTATCTGCATATTTTGAAGGTTATCGTGATTATTGTGACATAACTTTACAAAAATTGGTACGATCGATACGGTTAACATGGTGGAAGGAATCTAGTTGGATTAGAGCAGGAAAGAGTGTAGAGAAAACATTACAACGATTTTTTGAGGAAAATAAGTGGATCGGTGACAATTGGAATGAATTAGAATTTATTTTTTCAGAAATAAATTTACTTCATCATTAATTGTTCCGATCCATACGTAGCTTCATTCTTAAAAATTTGTTGCTTATCGATTAATGGTAAATGCTTTGTTTAAACAACAGCTCGAACAATATAATGTGAAAAAGTAATTGGTAGGCCATTTTCCGATGTGTTTTGTTTAAATATCCTTGTTATTTCGTCAATGTTTTCTTCTTTTATCCTATGAAATATGTTAGGATTTTGCCCAAAACAGCGATATTTTATAACGTCTATTGGAGATTGTAAATATTCGAGGCTATTGACAATTTCTACGACTGCAAAGGAAAAATGACTTTGTTCGAGTCTTTGCTTTAAAGTGTTTAAAATAGGTGTGCCTTGAGACGGTGAAAAGAAATTAGGAAATAATTGTGGCAATTCTTTCCCCATCTCATCACTTGGATGAAGTCCCAAAATTTCTCCACCACTTTTTACTACTTGTTTAAGAGAAAGATAGGAGGATGTCGGCCCTTTTCGATTATATGCACAATCAAATGCTTCCTGGTTAAAAGGAAGAGGATCTTTAGAATTACCAACTACAAACGACATATTTGGGCGCTTATTTTCATTTCCAACTTTTATAAATCGATCAGTCATATCAAATCCAGTAATCTCTTTCGCTAAGTGACTACACTTCATAGTAAACTCTCCATGACCACAGCCTATATCTAGCACCTTTTTTTCTTTAATCATTCTAGCTACTTCTTTATCAAAAGTAGTTTCACCATTAGGTTCTGAGTATATGGAATTCCAGGGATACTCATATTTTCCTTGCAGATTACTTAGTTGTTCATACCAATGAACGGAATGAGGTGATACCCAATCTGGAAATGTTGAGGGGTCCAGTAATTTCATATAAAGCCTCCTTATTTTTTTTGAAGAAGGTTCTTGTAAACATTATTGTTATTTATCGTATGTCTTAATTAAATAACGATTAGTTGAATACCGCTAATCTTTCATTTCACTGAAAGAGCTGCACACTCCAAAATACCACGTAAAAGCCGGTAGATGGGCTAAGGCAAAATTAACAACTATACGAAAACAGCCTTGAAGAAAAAGAAGAATACTTGATATAAATGTATGATTATCTATTAAATGCTATTCCATATTCTTTCATCTATAAGAGTAAAGGTCTCCTCCTCATAAATTATCATTACATAAACCTATATTAGGAAAGCTAGCTCCAATCTGATTTTCTCTCTTTAATTGTGTTATTCCTTTTTCGACTTTCGAAAATTTCTTTAAAAAAAACGATAAATAAACACGCTTTTATCACATGTAAATTAATTGTTTCATGAAAATACTCATCGAATCCTCCCTATAGTGATAGTTTTTGCTTCATCAGTATTAATATCTAATTTCTTCAAACATTGTCAATTTTCCTTTACAATGATAGAGAAAAGAATGATTCATTTTGTAACAGCGTGACTTATTTATTTGTACAGGTTTGATAGTATAAGCATATAGTCCCTAAAGTAAAAGGAGTACTATATAGAAAGGATAAAGCATGAAAGATTATATGTATAAACATCCCAAATCCATTCTAAACAAAGGAACAGGTTTTTTGTCAGGTTATTCCCACACACTTAATCCATATACGGGTTGTTCATTTGGTTGCACTTATTGCTATGTGCGACAGATGCCCGTATCTCTATTTCATGAAGGTGAATGGGGAGAATGGGTCGATATAAAAAATGGTGCAGCTACGTTGCTAAAAAAAGAACTTAAAAGAGCAAAGTCAAAAGGAAGGGTAACCATTTTCATGTCTTCCAGTACTGACCCATATCAACCCATTGAATATAAGGAGAAGATAACAAGGTCATTGCTTGAAGTAATGGTTGAAGAATCACCCGATTTTTTATTTGTTCAAACAAGAAGTCCACTTGTTCGCAGAGATATTGACTTACTACAGCAATTAAAAGAAAAAGTGAGGGTAAGTATGACGATTGAAACAGATCAGGAATCTATTCGTAAACATTTTACTCCAGAAGCACCTCCTATCAAGGCACGACTCAAGACATTACAATTATTAGGTGAAGCAGGAATTCCAATCCAAGCTACTATCGCACCGGTTCTACCTAGTAGTGAAGAGTTTCCTCATCAATTACGTTCAATCGTAGACCGTGTATGTATTGATGATTTTTTTATGGGGGATGGTAGCGGTGGAAAGAGGACAAGTAGACTTGGTATAAAAACGAAATATGAAACACTTAACTTGGAAGAATGGTATAGTCCTTCAGCATATAGGAAAATTTATGAAAGGTTTATACAAGTATTTTCTGAAGATCAGGTTTTAATCAGTAAACATGGTTTTGAGCCATAAGATGAATGATCAATCGTTTTTATTTCTATCCTACTATAACATATGCTAATATTTTCCTAAACACATGGAAAAAGAAAGGATGATAATGATGTCACTTGAACGTGTTAGAGATCATTTTAACCAGTGGAATCGAGAACAGGATATAATGGAATTTGAAACATCCAGTGCGACTGTTGAAGAGGCTGCTAATACAATTGGTGTGATACCAGCCCGAATTGCAAAAACATTATCCTTCAGAGGAGAAGGAGAAAATGCCATTTTAATTGTTGCAGCTGGCGATGCAAAAATTGATAACAAGAAATTCCGCCAGTCTTTTGGCATGAAAGCTCGTATGCTATCACCGGAAGAAGTACTAGAACAAACTGGACATATGATTGGTGGGGTTTGTCCATTTGGATTAGAAAAAGATTTAGACATCTTTTTAGATGTTTCATTAAAACGATTCGATACTGTTTTCCCTGCTTGTGGAAGCACAAATTCCGCAATTGAATTAACTATTGATGAATTATTTCAATTCTCCTTTGCAAAAGAATGGGTAGATGTTTGCAAAGGTTGGGAAGCTGTAGAAAATAGGGAAAAGGAGCCGCTCGATAGTCATGTAAAATAAGATTTAACTAAATGAGGGCATTTATACTTCAATACATTCATTACTTAATCCGTGAAAATAATGAAGAGATGATACAAAAATATCCTGTATGAGTGGCCATATTGAGAAGGTGAAAATGGAAACTATCATAAGTTAAGTTTGAATGAATAAAATGGGGCACCGGTTTGGAATCTTCAACAGCTGTAGTCAATTATCTTAAATAAACAATATCATTAGAAAAAAGTTCATTTAAACAGAAAAATGTTGGTTGCGTAATTCTAAACTCGAAAATAATTGATTCAATAAATTTTCAGTCCTCTTTTGTTAAAAAGAGGCTTTTATTTTTGAAAAAACAGGAAGATTGTTCTATACTTTGTATAACAAGTTTGTTATAATATGAATAGAACAGAATGGAGGTAAGTTATGATCATTCAAATTGAGCCTCATTCAGATATCCCGATATATACTCAGTTAACGAATCAAATAATCGAAGGTATAGCGAGAGGTGAGATGAAGCCAGGTGATGCTCTTCCATCAGTAAGATCATTTGCGGCAGACTTAGGCGTAAATATGCATACTGTCAATAAAAGCTATCATGAGTTAGAGAGAAAAGGGATAATTAGGATCATTCCAAAGTCTGGAGCAGTTATTAATTCGCCAGATGTTATAGTTAAAGAAGCCCATCACTTTATGAGAATAAAGGAAGAATTTAAACTAGTTGTTGCTGAAGCCTTAGTTTTGGGGATGACTAAAGAGCAAATTCGGGAAAATATTCAATCTATCATTTTAGATTTAAAGGGAGAGCCAAAATAAACATTGGTAAAAAGGGAGGAAGCGAGATGTTGATATCGGTATTTTTAATCCTAATGTTGTTTATTATCGCAATACAAACAGCACTTCCGTATTTAGTTAAACGAACCGTAGTGTTTGGGGTAACCATTCCAGATCAATACATTACTAATTTAACCCTTTCATCTTATAAAAGAAGATATTCAAGAACAGTATTTTTGCTATCAGTCATTGCTATTCTTATTTATACTTTTTGGGTATTAAAGGGAGAGGCATCTGAGGAATTTCTTGTGTTAACAGGGGTAGCTATACAGTTTGGGGTTATTGTTCTAAGTATGTCATTATATTTTTATTTTCACGCAAAAACGATTCAACTTAAAAAATCAAAGAAATGGGGAGAGAATGTTAAACAGGTTAGAATTACAGACATAGCAGTTCGTTCACAAGATGAAATGCTCCCATGGTATATATACATCATTCCGATGGTAGTTACATTAGGAGTGATTGGTTATACATTGATTCAATATAAGCATTTGCCTCAACAAATTCCAATGCACTGGGGACCGGATGGCAAACCAGATTCCTTTACAGAGAAGAATCCTTTTTCTGTCCATATTTTATCTCTCATATTATTGGTAATGCAATTTATGTTTTTAGGTATAAATGAAATGACCAAGAAATCTGGAATAAAATTAAGTGCAACTAGTACCGATGCATCTCGGATTCGTCAACTAACCTTACGAAAGTATTCAAGTTGGTTTTTGTTTATTGTTAGTATTCTTATCTCGATGCTGTTTGCCTTTTTACAGCTAACGACAATTCATACAGGTTTAATGTCTGACGCTTATGTAATGTTTATTCCATTCATATTTTTAATTTTAATTTTAATTGGCACAGTTATATTCTCAGTAAAAGTGGGAAAATCTGATAATCAATTAAATATTTCACCAATAGAAGGAATTGTAGATATGAATGATGATCAATATTGGAAGGGTGGACTCTTCTATTTTAATAAAAATGATCCATCTATTTTTGTTGAAAAGAGGTTTGGAGTCGGCTGGACAATGAATTTTGCAAATCCTATTGGTTATCTCTGTATATTTGGTCCAATTATTTTAATATTAGTATTAACGTTTTTTGCGTAAGTTTGAGAACACATTAATGCAAAAAGTCATAACAAGAAGTAACCAATGAGGTGCTTCTTGTTTTTTTATGGAATTTCGAATTTAATGAACCGAAAACACCGAAAAAAGTATAATCAAATTTGGAAAATTCTTCACTTTTATTTGTGATTCATATAAAATGATTTTTAAATAATGACCTAGCCATCTTAATTAGAGAGGATCACGCCCAATGTAATCATCAAAAATACGATAAAACAATTTAATAAAGAATGATTAATTGAGGTGTATGATTATGTTTAAAGAAAGAAACTTTCTTTTTTTATGGTTAGGTCAGGTTGTTTCGATTTTTGGAGGAAGATTTAGTGAACTAGTGATTCCTTGGATGGTTTTACAGATCACTCATTCACCTATGAAGGCAGCGTTGGTTGCTATAAGTACGCAAATAGCACCATTATTTTTATCGCTCCCAGCAGGTGTTATTATCGAACAAAGGTCAAAGAAGAAGACTGCGATGTATGCAGAATTTATTAGAACGGTAACAATGACCCTCCTCGTCATCATTATAATGGCGGAGAAATTTAATCTTTTTTTAATAATGACTATATTGTTAGTAACAGGATTAGCAGGATTATTTTTTCGGATAGCCTTTCACTCGCTCCTTCCGATGGTTGCAGGGAGAAATCATCTGGTCGATGTCCACAATTATATGGAAGGTGCGGATGCGATTAGTACATTAATTGGACCAGTATTAGCAGGTATCGCCTTATCTAAAATGGGTGCAGCAGCTACATTAGGAATCGATGCGTTTTCCTTTTTTCTGTCATTTATTAGTTTAATGCTAATCACAGTAACTAATCGTGATTTAAGAAATAACAATGAGCCTTTATGGTCCAAAGAATTATTTAACCAAGGCGTTGAAGGTATAAAGATGTTGTTTTCTACACGAATTCAACGTTTTATTACATTGAATCATCTAGTCCTTCATTTTATTACCCACTCCATTACTTTACTTGTTATTATCCTTGCAAAGCAAAATTTAGAGTTATCTGCTAGCCAAACGGGAATTCTACTTTCCGGAGCGGGAGTGGGAAATATTATTGGAATATTTATGATGAAGCTTTTGAAGAATGCTCATTGGAATTTACTTTACGGTACATTATTATTGTGTTCGAGCTGTGGTATTATTATTGTCAGTTTCTCAGCTAATTTGTGGTTTGCGTTTATAGGAATGCTACTATTTGATGGAGCTTTGTCCATGGCATTTGTTATTAATGGAGCAGCAAGACAAATGGTTACACCTAATCAATTTTTAGCTCGAGTAAGTAGTGGTGGGCTTCTTCTGACGGGAATTGTAGTGATTTTTGCAAATGGATTTGCAGGGAGTGTTGCAGAATGGATAAACCCTGTTTCTGCACTGTTAATATGTTCATGTATATTATTCTTGAACAGTTGCATTTCCTATAGACAGAAACAGTTAAATAGATCAGTAGCTTCCTTTTCAGTGGATACAAAATAACGGTTTAGGATTATAATAAATAAGATGTCAATTTTATATTATTATAGACTCTTTTTGAAAGCCATTTTTAGGTGTAAATGCTGGTAATTGAGCGTTTGTTAAAGTAATAAACTATCCGAAAAAGGTTTTATTACAAAAAGGTAGTATCTTGCCATAAATTTGGAGTGATGATTAATTTATGTTAGTTCATGATAAGATTCGACTCCGGCCAATTCGTCTACCTCATGACATTTTGATAGCCTACCCTTGGTATCAAGATAGAGAAGTTCTTTATTATTCTGAGGGAAAAGGAACAAATCCCTATACTAGAGAAACGATTAATAAAATGTATTCTTACCTTAGTAAAATAGGTGAAGTCTATATTATTGAAATCAAGCAGAGTGAAGAATGGATTCCTATCGGTGATGCTACACTATCAAAAGAAATGCTACCAATTGTAATTGGAGTTAAAAAGTATAGATCAAAAGGTTATGGGCAACAAGTATTGAGATTATTAATCGATAGAGCAAGAAAACTTAACTGGAGTAAATTAGTGGTGAGGAAAATATTTATATATAATACAGCATCTAAGAAACTTTTTGAAAGTTTCGGCTTCGATGTAATTAGCACAAGTGTTGATCAGTATGGAAGAGTGTATGAAAGCTTGGAATTATATTTAAAGTAGAGTTGAATTAAAATTTTTTCTTTGGCAGGAAAAATGAATATTTAATAGAACATATATTCTAATGAGATATGGAGGTTAGAATATATGATTAATTCACTAGAAAAAAATAAGACCAGTTGGGATAAAGAAGCGCATCGTTTCTTTGCAAGAAATCCTCTTCCTGAGTATGGACCATTGGCTCCTTTTGAGGATGATCTCCACTTATTTGGAGATGTAACGAATAAAAAAATTTTGGAAATCGGCTGTGGAAGTGGTCATTCATTGAAATATTTAGATGAACAACAAGCTAAAGAGATTTGGGGAATCGATCTCTCTACAGCTCAAATTAATACAGCAGCAGAAGTACTAAAAGATACTCGGTCTGATGTGAAGTTGTTAGAATCACCAATGGAAGAGGATCCGGGTTTACCACATCAATATTTTGATATTGTCTTTTCCATCTATGCGCTGGGTTGGACCACAAACTTAGAAAAAACTTTAGACAATATAAATAAGTATTTAAAAAGTGGTGGCACGTTTATTTTCAGTTGGGAACACCCACTCTATAATCGAATCAAGAACAATGACGGTGATTTAAGACTAATTAAATCATATCATGAGGAAGGGTCATATGATCATGAGGCATGGAGTTCACCAGCCATGATGCAGCAATTCAAGCTTAGTACCTACATTAATTCGTTAATTAGTCATGGCTTTATGATTGAGAAAATGATTGAGGACGTATGTATAAGTGATGATATCATACCGAAGCATGTAAATGGCTGGTATTCTTATGAAAAAGCAAAAATGATACCAACTACATTGATTATTAAAAGTAGAAAAATTTAATATTACTCAAAGGAAGTGCAAATATTGTCCAATCAACAAGATTCATCAGAAGATTTTACCTATGCACATCTACGTGCAGATTGTGGGAATTGTTTCGGTTTGTGCTGTGTTGCGTTACCATTTGCGGCAACAACAGATTTTGCTATAGACAAAGAAGGGGGAAAGCCTTGCCCAAACTTACAGAATGATTTTCGTTGTCAAATCCATCGTGATTTAAGACAAAAAGGATTTCGGGGCTGTACGGTGTTTGATTGCTTAGGAGCAGGACAAAAGGTTTCTCAAGTTACATTTAAAGGGAATGATTGGCGTGAATCTCAAGAGACAGCGAGGCAGATGTTTAGGGTTTTCCCAATTGTTCAACAACTTCACGAAATGCTTTGGTACCTTACTCAGGCTTTGTCATTAGAAGTTACGAAAAGTATCCATAATGATCTTCGCAAAGCGATGGAGGAAACAGAAATCCTTTCTGAACTTGATCCGGATTCACTGATTGGTATAGATATTCCTTTACATAGGGAAAAGATTAATCGATTACTTTTGCGTACAAGTGATCTTGTACGTGAAGGAAGTGAATTCAATTCTAAGACATCAAGGAAGCATCAGAAACTTCTCGGTAAAAGAATGGATCTAATTGGATCAAATCTAAAAGGTGCTGATCTAAAAGGTGCAAATTTAAGAGGTGCGTTTCTCATAGCGGCAGATCTGAGAGAGGCTGATTTAAGAATGACCGATATGATCGGAGCTGATTTAAGGGATGCAGACTTAAGAGGTGCTGACCTGACTGGTAGTATATTTTTGACCCAAGTTCAGATTAACGCAGCAAAAGGCAACTCGAGAACTAAATTACCAAAATCACTCATCCGACCTGGACATTGGTCAAGTGAGGACTATTAATTTTAAAGAAGCTAACTGATTCCTTATCAGCTAGCTTCTTTGTCTTTTGGGGATAAGAAGAAAAGGTCGATTCATACTATATTTATATATAATAATTAATGATCTAAATTCTTGTTTAGAGGCACTATTCTTTAATTGATCACTTCTTTCTTTTAATATAACAGTAGGAGGAATGGTTTATGAGTAACTTAAATTTATTATTTCGTGAAAGAATAGGTTTTCCTATTAATAAAAATATAACGTTTGAAGATTTAGATATCATTCTTGAAAAGACAGCAAAAACAATTCCATTTGAAAATTTATGTATTATGTCAAAAAATACTTCTGAATTGACAAAAAATAATTTAATAAACAAAATCCTCCATAAGAAACAGGGGGGACTCTGCTATGATTTAAATGCGATTCTTTATTTATTTTTATTAGAGAATGGCTTCCAGGCAACCTTATTTCGTGGAGTAATATATAATCAAGTTAAACAAGAATGGAATTCAATTGGAAAAACACATGTAGCTATCATTGTGAAACATAATGAACATCGTTTTTTAGTTGATACAGGGTTTGGAGGAAATTTACCGCTTAAGCCTATTCCACTTAACGGAGAAATCGTTTCTTCCGATAATGGAGGATTTCGCGTAAAACAAGAAAATAGTGTTCATGGTGATTATATTTTCTTTATGAAATTAAAGTATAAAGATGATGATTGGAAGATGGGGTACGCTTTCAAATCCAATGAAACCATTAATGATGTAGCTGCGTTAAATGAAATACAAAAAATTATCGTTGAGCATGATGAATCTCCATTTAATAAAAAGCCCCTCATTACTATCCTTACAGACAACGGGAATTTAACACTAACAGATACATCATATACAGAATGGATTGACGGTAAGGTGTATAAAAAAGAAGTGGATAAAAAAAGTTTTACAGATATTTTGAATAAATCCTTTGGTATAAAATAAATTAAAGATTAGAGTGTATTTCTGTTGTAGGAATGCACTTTTTTCTAGAAAATTGAATTGATACTGGAGAAAAGGAGTATCAATCTATATAATAAAATGGAAGTAATTTGGAAGAATGTTGTCGGAAATTGCATTGAAATTTTCTTATGATGAATGTTTGGAGTGTTATAAATATGGATCTATCAAAATATACAATAAACAATATGAAAGAAAGATTAGAAGAAAAACTGATCCTTTCTAAAGAGCTTGTCAATGAAGGAGAATATAAGAAGAGATCGAATATCATTTCAATTGTTGAGAAAGAGTGGATACTTAAAGAATGGTTTTGTAGCGTGGATATCGGAGAATGGGAAGATGTTGAGATTATCATCCATGGAAGTAATGAAGCTCCAGTCGAAGAACTTCTATCTTTAGCAGATAGACTATTTAAACAAATAGGCATTCATCTTGAAAAAGCATTAGTGTATTTAAAGAAGTTTATTCCTTCCCAAGAGATTGACAATTATGACTTATCAACTATAACCATTGGTAGAATTGTAAATTTTGACGATTCCATTCTATTAGGTTTTTCAATTCATTTTGTATATGGAGATTATCCATATGCGTTTCAATATAAAGTGAAATTTAAAGAGGATGGCTGGCCGATTGGATTTGAAGCTGGTCCACTTTAAGTATTGTATAGGATACACTAATCGTTGATAGGGTTTATGAAACTTATCAATGATCGTTAAATTTGTTATTTTATTGAAAAACGAAACGGAGGGGTTCGATGATAAAGTCAATCAAAGGACAATTTGTTTTATCCTTATGTACTGCTATTGGCTTTATATATTTTAACTTTTCACATATAGATTTTGTAGGTAATAATGAGTCGTTATTTACTCGAGTACTCTTTTTCTTTATTATGATATTATCTGTATTTAATGCGGGGATTTTGACACAAAAATATGTACAAACTAGAAATAAGAAAAAATGTTAATCAAATTAATAAGGAGTTAATATAGAGAAAAAAGGAAGGAAGGCGAGTTTTTCCTATAAGAAATCCGCCTTCTTAGTAGGCTTTGTAAACGTATGATACAAATTGTATATTAATCTTACGTGAAATGAACAAACCTATACTAGATTTTATCGAACCTTATAATGAAGCCAAACTGATCCTTTTCCAATAGGCTTCATGTTCTGTAATTCTAATTTAGTGACATCATCCAATCTCTGAAGATCTTCACAATCGAATAAGGTTGGTGTATGTTTTCCACCAATTGCTAAAGGTGCAATCACTAAACTGATTTCATCTATTAATCCTTGACGTAAAAATGCTCCATTAAAAGTTCCTCCACCACTAAGTCCAAGCTTTCGAAAACCCATATTATATAAGATTTGTAAAGCAAGTTCTATATCGACATGTTGACCATTGCCTGCTTTTATATAGGTGATGCCTTTCTTGTCTAATTGTTGGATATATTCATCTGCTACATTCTCTTTAGTAACGACGATTAGACCCTCTGTTTGATACCAATTAATTCTACCTTGCCATCAAATACGATATATGCTTTTGAATTCTTTGGTTCATATAGTGGTTGCGTAAGTTCAATCCAATGCTTCCCATATACCATTTGTGTTTCACTGCTGATATCAACCCATCACATTCTAACTCATCATACAGTTGGTTAGTTACTTCATGTGCATCACCATCTATACCAACCGCTGTCCATTCTGTTACGTTTCTATCGGGTGCAGTAGTAATTCTTCCGTCCAGTGAAGAGAAGACATTTAAAATGATTTCTGGTTTTTTCATAAATATAGCTCCTTCATGTATTGAGATAGAGTTTTTTATTTATGATTACACATATCATTTAAATCATTAGATCCATTGCATGAAAGTAAAATATATAATAGTTTAGTTGTATTCTTATTAAAGTATGGGTTTACTAATTCTCATTTTTCATATAAATAGCTTCTCTGTAATTATCAGAAAATTCCCATTCATCAACTTTGAGTATATTTTATCATAAAGATGCAAGATTCCAAGCTTTGTTAACTAAATAAGAAAAAAGTTAACGAATGAAATAAAAAACTTTGAACAGAAAATAATGGACATGAAATTGAATAGTTTAGCAGGAACTTTCTTCATAGGGATAGAATCCAAAAGAGATAAAAAACTATAGGAGAAAAATTAAAGTGAAAAAGTTATTAACAATTGACTGTGGTGAAATATTGCTACGTGAATATACAATTGATGACGTTGATGCGATAGTTGAAATTACATCACAACCTGAAGTTTATACATTTTTACCTGATTTCAGAACAACTAGAGAGCAGCGTTTAGATTGGCTTATAAACTATGAAATTCCGGCAAATCATTTTTGAAAGCAATTCCTGCTATTGATGATCAAACATATTTGAGACTTGGAATCATATTGAAGGAGACTGATCAGTTGATAGGTTTTTGTATAACTGGACTCAAGGAAGAGCTCCCTCCACCTAATCGAGAGATTGTCTATGCTATATCCAAACATTTTCGGAATAAGGGATATACAACGGAAGCTGCCAGAGGTTTAATAAACTTTTTGTTCAAGAATACGAATGTTGAGATACTGAATGCAGTCGCCTTAATATTGGATCTAATCGGGTTATTCAAAAATGTGGCTTTAAACAAGTTGATAGGATTGAAATCAAAAATCAATCTTATTATCATTATCAGATTCGTAAGAGTGATTGGTTAGAGAAAGAATTTTTGTATGGAACAGTATAAATTAAATTGGAAAAACATTAGTGGAGGTAGGTATGACTTTACATAATAATATTTATATAAGAAGACCAACTATTTCTGATAGTGAAGAACTCAATGAATTTTTTAAAACCGTCATTGTCGATACTTTTTCCAAAGAAGGGTTATCTCATCTTCATGAAGAGATAAAAAGTGAAATCGAAAGTAAGAAAAATTACTTAAAAAGTGATCTTGAAAGTAATGGTGAAAATCGATATTTTTTAATTGCCATTGATGAAAGTAAAGATTGTATTATTGGATCTATCGAATATGGCCCTTCTAGTAGCTTAATAAATGCATGTACAAATGGAGAGCTAAAGGATTTTGTTGAAATTGGAACAGTATTTGTCCTTCCTGAATATCAAAGGCAAGGTATAGGAACTAAACTCTTAAAAAATATGGTTCTAACTCTCAAACGAAGTGGAAAAGAAAAAATTTGCTTGGATAGTGGGTATTCAAATGCGCAAAAGGTTTGGAAGAAAAAATTTGGAATTCCTCAATATGTCTTGCGGAATTACTGGGGAAATGGAACAGACCACATGATTTGGATAGTTAACATAAATGACTAATAACTCTTTGCTAATAACAAATTTGTAGGATGGTAAAAAGTTCATACCTTACCATCCTTGTCCTCAGAACAGGCTTAGTCTGTACAATTATGTTACTACCCAATATTCATTAGCCGCTTACGTAGTTTGTTTTTTGGATAATATATGTTTCCATTAATTCAATATGCTTTTTCTCAAACATTGTTGCTGTTTAGGTAATGTTTTAACTTTATAAAAATAGGTTGAGAATCAATTAGTCCTTTATTTAACAGAGAAAAAGCTGATCGCTTTGTAAGAACGCTGTACCCTGATTTTAGGTGTAAAAGCCGGCAGTAGGGCTTTTACAAATGCAACAATAATACGAAAATCACCTTATATATATGTGGGATAGATGGATGTTCTTTAAGTAAATCTTGAGCATCTTCTTTAGAAATACCGATAAAATAGTGAACATCTTTTTTCATTAAGTAGCTCATGTTCGTCATTTTCATCAAGTCTTTCTAGTAATCCTTTCAAATTGGGATTTTTAAAGTTCTTTA
This sequence comes from Heyndrickxia oleronia, assembly GCF_017809215.1. Lineage (GTDB taxonomy): Bacteria > Bacillota > Bacilli > Bacillales > Bacillaceae_C > Heyndrickxia > Heyndrickxia oleronia. The sequence continues at coordinate 2,771,407 of NZ_CP065424.1, read as the reverse complement.
AGCCTTCCCCTAAAATTGGCAGCACCAATTAGACCTATCGCAATCCACATCATTTCCATCATCCATTCCTCCTTATTGTCTCTTTATTACATTAATAGACTGTTTTTCTTACCATACATAAATTTTTACATGAACTATTTCTTAAATTGGAGGGAATTCCTATTTTTTTTAATATTTCCATATTTAAAAAGGAAGTAATTTAATAATGTAGAATAATTAATACATTAACTGGTGTTTGAGTTGTCTTTATTTTAATTAGGAAAAGTAATTTTATAAATAATGGTTGGGGTGTGAATCAAATGGAATTGATCTTAGTTAGACATGGTGAATCCCTTCATAATGTTAAAGCTGTCACATCATGGGATAGTGAATTATCTATTATTGGAAAAGAACAAGTGCGATTAGTGGGAGAAGTTTTACTGAATGAACAGGTTGATGAGATTTGGTGTAGCCCTATGCAACGAGCATTAGAAACAGCACAAATACTTTCTAGTAAAACGCAAGCTTCAGCAAGGGCGTTTGTTCATCTATCTGAACATGGCCACGGATGGGAAGAAAATGGATTAAGTCGTTCTTGTATAGAAAATCAATACCCTTTGATTCGGTTACCTTCGGAAATTGATGAAGATGGTTGGGCAAGACATTGGAATCATGAAAGCAGGTCAGACTTATATAGGAGAATGGGATATATAGCCGATCAAATTACCAAAGTTGCAGCCTCAAAACGATTAAAAAAACTAGTAGTAGTCATACATGGAAAATCTGGAACAGAGCTATTAAAGCATTTATTACAAATACCTGAAGAAGCAAAATATTATTTTAGAATGTTCAATTGTGGGATAACTAGACTTTATTTAAATATGGAGACTAATGAAAGAACAGTAATCTGTATGAACGATATTTCACATCTTGGCGATTTAGTGCAAATGGAAAATTTATCTAGATCAGTTCCAAGGTATCGCTAAATTACTTTCTATAAATTATGTGAGTATTTGGAGGTAATATTATGGACTCTACTTTTCACCCCTTCTTAAACAAATATTTGGCGATTTGGGGCAAGTCATCGCTACAGGAATTAAAGGAATTGATATCCGAAGATTATCGGGCTCGGGAAATATCAGGAAAAGAAATTATTGATTTTGGATTTAATGAATCGATTGAAGGTTGGGAACAAGGTTTTCGCTTTGTCGTTGAGAATGGAGCTGAGTGGGAATTAAATAAGTTATCTATTATTCAGTTAAATAAAAGAGAAGTATTAGCAATTATTTTTGCGGCATTGGTTATTAATGGAGAACGGTTAGATAATGGTAATTTATTCTTTCAAACATTTAGACGGGAAATAAATAACGATTGGAAATTAGTGCGTAGTTATATTGAAGCTGGTGCTCTTACAGATTTCGTTCTGAATGAATGGGAAGAAAATATATTCTAGAATCTACTGAATGAAAGAAGGAGACTATTCGATGTTAGATGTATACTTGATTTCACCAACTATTGAATTAAAAACTCAATATTTATCATTTTATCAAGAATGGAAAGATAGTGGAGAGGATATGGTACCATGGGTGATAAGTAAGGATCCTTCAAATTTTATTGGGATGCTACAATCTTTAACTGACGCCGAAAAAGGGGAAAACCTTCCGGAAAAATGGGTCCCTGATTCCACCTTTTGGTTAGTTAATAAAGATAAAAAGGTGCTTTGAGCTGTTAATATTCGCCATGGATTAACAGAGGCATTAATGAAAAATGGTGGACATATCGGTTATGGGATTAGACCAACGGAAAGAAGAAAGGGATATGCAACTAAACTTTTAGTTCTTGCTCTAGAAAAGGCAACAGCATTAGGGATTCAAAAGGCTCTAGTAGTTTGTGATCAATCGAATATCGGTTCAGAAAAAACGATCATAAATAATGTCGGAATTCCGGATACAGATTTTATTGAACCGAATGGCAATATTGTCAAAAGGTATTGGATAGAGCTATAAAATGGATAATTAAACGTAAAAACCTAGATTAGGATTTTTACGTTTTTTTGTGAAATAGATTAATGCGTTTAATAAATAACATAACAATTGAGAGTATATCAAGAAAAATAACCGAGTTTCATTGAAAAGGATAAAATCACCTGTTATATTTTAGGAGGATGAAAGGTTTAAACACAATAAACAACAACCAAGATCAAACAGGAGTGATGGAATGTATACTAATATAGATACGCCTCATGGAAAATTATCAAAAGCTATAATAAAAATTTGGATTATCAGAGAAGTTATGGCGAACCTATGTGGGTGGTTCATACTAGGAGTTTTATTTTATCTAGACCATTTATTTTCATGGAAAGAGTGGATAGGGTATTTACTATTTACCATAATGATTATTTCACTATTCTTTACGATTTGGTCTATTTTTATTGAGCCTTTTTTATTATATAAAAATTGGCGATATGAGGCGAATGAAGAGTTTTTACAATTGAAGTTTGGAGCAATCAACGAAAAACATCAAATTATTCCAATGACAAAAATACAATCAATCTCTACTAATCAAGGACCACTATTAAGAAAATATGATTTTTACTCTATATCAATTAATACAATGGGATCTTCACATTCAATACCTGCCTTGCCCAAAGCAACAGCGATTGAGTTAAGAAACCAAATAGCATATTTCGCAAAAATAAAGGAAGTGGAATCATGAATACGACTAAACGATATCATCCACTTATTATCATTTTTGATCTATTTCAACTCATAAAAAATTCCTTTTTCTTTATTATCTTTTTATTTGTTATAAAGCATGGGTCTGATTCTCTATTTTTTAAGTATGGGAGATTCGTCTTTATTATTTTGTTTGGATATTCCGTTATTTATATTTTACTAAAGTGGTATACACATAAATATAAACTTGCTGAAACATCCTTTTATATCACTAAAGGGATATTTCTTAAAACGGTTCAAACAATACCGTTTTCTAAGATTCAAAATATTAATCGAAGAACTTCCTTTTTACACAAGATTTTTCAAGTCACATCGATTCGTTTTGAGACGGGAATGTCGAGTGATGATAGCACTGTTGAATTTAAAGTGATTACACCGGTTAAGGCAGATCAAATAGAAAATTACATCAAAAATCAAGTAGCATCAGGAAAAGAAGAAATAATTGAGATAAAGCCATTAACCTCTTCTAATGTAGAAAATGACGGTCATGAGGGAAAACATATTCATTTTCGTTCGACGAAGAAAGATATATTAAAGGCTTCACTCACATCATTTAGTTTTCTTTTGCTTATTCCACTTATTATTTCGATTTATTCAAACATTGATGATATTTTTCATGTGGAAGCTCAAGCAAAAGGTGTACTTTCATTGATTCTTCATTCAAGATGGGTACTAGGTCTGGTAATTATTATCCTTACAATTTTGTCATTTATCTTCGGAATAGTTAAAACTTCTATTCAATTTGGCAATTATGAAATCTCTTCAGATGACAATCAAATTTATATTAAAAAAGGATACTTAGAGGAAACGATATTTACCATTACAAAGAGTAGAGTCCAAGCAGTTGAAATAAAACAATCCCTTTTAAAACGTATTCTTGGTCTTGCGGAGGTGCGATTGATTAGTGCAGGCAATACAAATATTGAAGACGATAAGCATGAAGTCAATTCACTTTTTCCGTTTTTACCGGTTAGTCGAGCCTATGATATCATTACGGAAATATTGCCTTCCTATGAAATAACGAAACAAATGAAAGGCTTACCCAAACGATCCTTATGTGTACGTTTGCTACGACCTAGTTGGTTTTGGGTGGTGGTCACATTCGCATTGTATTATTTTAAACCAATTGTATTTGGCTTTGAACAAATTTGGTGGGTACTCTCATTTATTCTCTTAATATGGATATATACCTTAAGAGTTTTTGACTTTTATCATACACAATACACACTAAACGAACAGTTTATTCAATTAAAGAAGGGGAGTTTCCATACTTCTTTATTTATTTCAAAACGAAATAAAATTATTGAAATGCAAGTGAAATATAGCTTTTTTCAAAAATTTTTTGGTCTGGCATCCTTTACAACTATAAATCGGGCGAAGCCAGTTCATCATAATGAAATTTGCGATGTCCCAGCAGATATAGCTAGGATGGTATATAAATGGTATCAAGGGCGTACAAATGAAATTGAGCTAGTTTGAGAAGATTTGAAAACGTTGGCAATGAAATTTACTGTTCTCTTGAAATTTCAGAAATTATGATATAATTAGAGAATATTAAAATAAAAGTTATTTAGAAGAGAGGAAATACAATGAATAGTAGTTTCTTTGTCCAAAACCGTCAACATTTATATAATAATCTAGAAGATCAATCCTTACTTATTTTATTTGCTGGATCTGCTCCACAAAAATCAGCAGATGAGGCCTATAAATTTGTTCCTAATCGTCATTTTTATTACTTAACAGGAATCAATGAACAGAATATTATGTTTCTCGCGAAGAAGATGAATAACAAGGTAGAGGAATATCTTTTTATAAAAAAAGCCGATCCTTTTATGGAAAAATGGGTAGGGAAGACAATTTCAGAAATTGAGGCGACGGAAGTATCAGGTATAACAGACATTCGTTATATTGATCAATTTGATTCATTTTTGTCTCAGACATTATTATCAGATTCGTCAAATCATCTATATCTCGATCTTGAAAGAAGAGAATGGGATACATATACAACGAAAGCTCAACAATTTGTGAGCAAAATACAAGCAAACTACCCATATGTGCAAATCAAAAATGTTTATCCAATAATTTCTGAACTACGCGTATTTAAAAAGCCTGAGGAAATCGAAAATATTAAAAAGGCAATTGATATTACATATGAAGGCATTAAACATATGATGGCACATGCAAAGCCAGGTATGATGGAATACCAGCTTGAAGCATATTTTGACTTTATATTAAAGTCTAATGGGGTTATAGATTATGCCTTTCCAACAATCTGTGCAAGTGGGAAAAATGGGACGATTTTGCATTATGATAAAAATAATTCAAAAACGGAGGATGCAAGCTTAGTATTATTAGATTTAGGTGCTCAATACGGTTACTATAGTGCAGATATTAGTTTTACTTTCCCTGTTAATGGGAAGTTCACTGAAAAGCAAAAAACTTACTATAATATTGTTTTAAAAGCACTTAAGGAAACGACAGCATTAATAAAGCCAGGTGTAGCATTTGCTAAATTAAATGAGCATACCAAAAAGGTTCTTGCTGAAGAATGTATAAAAGTGGGACTGATTAAAGAAGAAAGTGAAATCAGTAAATATTATTATCATGGTGTTAGCCATTTCCTTGGCTTAGACACTCATGATGTAGGTACTTATAAGGATTTAATCCTACAACCTGGAATGGTTCTAACAGTTGAACCAGGATTGTATATTGAAGAAGAAGCGATTGGAATTCGAATTGAAGACGATGTCCTTGTGACCGAGGATGGAAATGAAATTCTTTCGAAGGATATTATCCGAACTGTAGAGGAAATCGAAGCATTTATGAATAAATAAACGGAGACCCATTCCAGATTGCTCATTGTTGGAATGGGTTTTGTTTTTACTATAAAAAGACGTGGGAGTGATTCATTTGTTGGTGGGCAAATCTATTTTTTTAAAGCCATTAAAATCTACTGATGCTCAGGCATCTCTAAACCTACAATTGGAGAATCGCGAGTTTTTTGAAAAGTTCTCTATGATTCGTTCTAATCATTTCTATACACTTGATGGACAAATAGAATGGATTAAAAAATTAGAAAAGGAAGCAGAAGAGGATCAACAATATTATTTTGGAATATTTTTAACAGATAATCAGAAATTAATAGGGACGATAAATCTTTTTCAAGTACTTCGAGGTTCACTTCAAAGTGCATTTATCGGATATTTCTTAGATCGAAAGCATAATGGTAAGGGGTATACAACAGAAGCTGTTAAATTAATCGTCGAGTATGGGTTCCATCATTTAAAATTACATAGAATTGAAGCGGGAGTAATGCCTCATAATATTCCCTCCATTAGAGTATTGGAGAAGGGCGGATTTCATAAAGAAGGAATTGCTAAGAAAAATGTTAAAATTAATGGAAACTGGGAAGATCATCAAGTATTAGCAATAATAAATCCACATGATTAGTATTTTTTTATTAGTTTTTTCTCAAACATTGCTGCCTTTTTAAGTAGGGTGTTAACTAATAAATCGGTCTAAAACCGTTCATAAGAACCGCTAAATATTAAAAGCCAGTAATTGTCCTTTTTCAGAAGCAAATGACTATATGAAATTTAGGCAAAGGATAGCTAATTACTTGATGCTCCTTTGTCTAAGTCATTTTTTTGACAGAAAACAGAGTTTATGATAATATTTATCTTGAATTCGAGATATGTTAAATAAAGATAATTTTTTTTAGCTTGTGGGTAAACTAGAATAATCAATAGGACTTTACTATAGAAACAGAGGAAAATAGGGAGGAAATAGACATGAATCATTTAAAAGGAATCCATCATGTAACAGCAATTACAAGTAGTGCAGAAAAGAATTATGAATTTTTCACCTATGTACTAGGGATGCGTTTAATTAAGAAAACTGTAAACCAAGATGATATACAAACCTACCATCTTTTCTTTGCAGATGATATCGGTAGTGCAGGTACAGATATGACATTTTTTGATTTTCCTGGTATTCCAAAAGGGAAACATGGAACGAATGAAATATCAAAAACTTCTTTCCGTGTACCAACAGATGCTGCATTAGAATATTGGGTGAAACGATTTGATCGTTTAGAAGTTAAACATACAGGCATCTCTGAGCAATTCGGTAAAAAAACTCTTTCATTTGTCGATTTTGATGATCAACAATATCAGTTAATTTCTGATGAAAATAATAAAGGGGTTGCTTCAGGTACACCATGGCAAAAAGGACCGATACCATTAGAGTATGCTATTACAGGCTTAGGACCAATTTTTGTCCGCATTGCTGAATTTGATTACTTCAAAGAAGTACTGGAAAAGGTTCTTTTATTTAAAGAGATTGCACATGAAGGCTCTTTTCATTTATTTGAAGTCGGAGAAGGTGGAAATGGTGCGCAAGTAATAGTAGAGCACAATGTTATCCTTCCGCGTGCCCAACAAGGGTTCGGAACTGTACATCATGCTGCCTTTCGTGTTGAAGATCGTTCCGTGCTAGAAGAATGGATTCAAAGAATGCAATCCTTCCGTTTCCCAACTTCTGGCTATGTGGACAGACATTTCTTTGAATCTTTATATGCAAATGTAGCACCACAAATTTTATTTGAATTTGCAACCGATGGACCAGGTTTTATGGGTGACGAACCTTATGAAACCTTAGGGGAAAAACTATCTTTACCACCTTTTCTAGAACCAAAAAGAAAAGAAATCGAAAGTTTAGTTCGACCAATTGATACTGTAAGAAGTACAAAAGAATTTATTAAAGAATAATAAGAAAAAACTATAATAATCCTTTCTATAAAGTAGTAGAAAAACTATTTTTTAGAGAGGATTTTTTTATTTATCTAGTTGCTAAACATATAGAGCCTCGTTCTTCATGATAAAACTACAAAAGTAGAGGGAAAATACTTATTCATAGCGAATAGTATATCTTGTGAATCTATACGAGGAAGTGAATATTTTGAAAACAAAAGATTATCATCCTTACATTTATTTTTTAGTTGATTCAAATATAGTATTTGTTTATAAAATTGAATCTAACAGCTATTTACAGATAGATGAATTACATAGTAGTGGCCAATGGGAAACGTATATACTTGAAGAAGGAGATGTATTTGATACATTTCTTCATACGGAAAGTAAGCCTCTTGAGGGAAGGAGCTATTTAATAGCGCAGGAGAGATATTTGATTATGCTTGATAAAATTAATCACCAAATACACAAGTATAAAAAAATGCTATATGATAAAACAATTCCGATTCATATAGCTTGTTCAGAATCGGCAGCTGGTTGCATACGGGTAGGTTTAGATCAACCAAAACGAGTTATTGGTTTTCCCGGTTTATTATCGATCGGACCACTGTGGAAAATTAATGAAGAAGCTGGAATCAATTATCGGAATGAATGGCTATTTGAGCATATTAACTTTGAAAGCGATGATTATGCCTATCAAGTTACATTCAAGAACTCAATTAGAGAAATTAATGACATTCCTGAACAATCACCGATTTATCTTTGGTATGGAGACAATGCAGATGAACAAATTTGTCTTCGTTTCATTCTACATCTTTTAAAAAATAAACCCAATAAGATCTATCTATTGAACACGAATGCACTGCATAAATCTGTAGATAAAAATCAAAAATTAACGTACTCTAGCCAATTAACGCCAGAGGATTTGAAAGACATTTATGAAAAACATACTTTCGATCAAATTTTGTCAATCCAAGATAGAATCCAATTTGTAAAAGAATGGGAAAACCTTTTGCGTTCGAAAAATGTATTACGAATATATACTAAACAAGAAATCAAAGAGGTTCCTGAGGATTATTACGATTCCTTTATTCTAAACACATTAAAGGATCTTCATGAGAAGCGTGGCCAAAAGGAATTTATAGTAACTGGAGAATTAATCGGTCACCTATTTGATCTCAATCCGTCCATTTATCCAATATTTTTAGAATATAGAATTAGACATCTTGTCTATAGCGGTACGTTAGAATTAAAGGGAATACCAAAATCGATGAGACATTATAGTGTCAAATTGAGATAATTTACTTAAGTTAAGAAATAAAAGCAATTCAGGTAATATTAATTGAAAGGAGGTAATCAAAGAATGATATGAACTATTATGAAGTTAATTGTTTTAGTTGTAAAAAGGACTTTAAAGTATATGAGGGAACCAATGCTTATAAGAGGTTTAAGATAAATAGAAAGAGTAAATATTGTTGCGATGATTGTAGTCATAAAATACGATTAGAAGCAATTAAGAATTTTTTTAAGTAGTTTAAGTTATTTATATTTTCTATGGAGTAAAAATTAATTAGATAATAATATAAGCAAGGGAAAGATTTAGTTATTTTTTGTTGGTTCATGAATATTTTAAGGAGATAATCACAACCAATTTTTTAAAAAAAAAATGGTTGTGATTTTTTTATTATCGTTTTATATATTGCTTTTACTTCAGTAGCTTTTTTATCTTTAACGAAAACAATACACAACAAGTAAGTGCAGCACAAAAGTCTGAAATAGGCTCCGCAATAATTACCGCATCTGTTTTTGGACTAATGAATGTTGGAAGGATAAATACTAGTGGTATAAGCAAGATCATCTTACGAAAAACAGCAATGAATATTGAAACCTTAGCTTGACCAAGAGCAATAAATACCTGTTGTAATGCTAATTGAATTCCGTAAATACAAGTACCTAAAAAGAAGATTCGCATAAGGTGCATCGTTAGATTGATTAAGTTTATATCGTTTGTGAAAATTCTTATTGGAAGCTGTGGGAGAAAAATAGCAATACTCCACATAAGTAAGCCTAGAGAGGCGCAAAAGATAACACAATACTTAATCGTAGCTTTTACTCGTGAATAGTTACCAGCTCCATAGTTATAGCCAATTATCGGTTGCGCACCTTGTGCAAAGCTAGATAATGGAAGTGAGAAAAGTTGCATAAGACTACTCATGATCCCGATTGAGCCAACATATAAATCTCCACCAAAACGAGAAAGAGAAGTGTTGAATATTATCTGAATTAATCCTTCGGTAAATTGCATAATGAAAGGAGATAGTCCTAATGCGAGAATACTAGTTATTACTTTTGGTCTAAGAAACAAATTTTTAAATCGAAGTCGCAAATAACTGCGTTTCGATGTGAGAAAGCAAATGACCCATACAGCTGACATAGTTTGTGAAATAATTGTAGCAATTGCAGCGCCCTTAACTCCCATGTTCATACAAAATATAAATAGAGGATCAAGGATTGTATTAAGGACTGCACCGACACACACAGTAATCATTGCGGTTTTGGCAAACCCTTGTGCAGCAATGAATTGGTTTAAGCCTAATGAGATCAAGACACTAATTGTTCCAATCAAATATATTCCTAAATAAGAATTGGCGAAAGGTAATGTATCAGGGCTCGCTCCAAATAATACTAATATTTGTGATTTAAAGATTAAGAAAATGGTGGTTAAAATCATTGATAGGAGTAAAAGCATAAGGAAACAGCTTCCAAGTAGCTCTTCAGCCTTTTTAGGCTTTCCTTCTCCTAACTTAATTGAAGCAAGTGGAGCTCCACCATAGCCAACTAGTGCTGCAAATGCTGAAATGATCATTGTAATCGGAAATACAACACCAAGACCAGTTAATGCTAGAGTACCAGTTTCAGGCATTCTTCCAATAAACATTCGATCAACAATATTATATAACGCATTAATTAATTGTGCCGCAATTGCAGGAGTAGCTAATGAAAGCAATAATTTAGGAATACTTTCATTAGAGAAACGTTCGTTCATACGATTATTCATATACTCATCCTTTTAAAGTCTAAAAATATAATTATTTTACCATTAATGTAAAATAATGGTAAAATAAAAATACAAAAATTCCAACTCCTTTACTTGTATTTAAACAATTCGGTTCATAAAATTATTCGATTTATAAAGAGCTATTACACTATTAATTATAACATATAATTCATAGTAAAAACGGCTATTTATTAACTTTTTACAGCGATTTTAAGAAGCTTTACAGGCTTTCTGATGGTGTTTAAATCGGAATTGCATATCGGGGTATTAATGAGTGTTGAGAGGGGCTTAAAATTAAAAATAAGACGTTTTGGTGATTTGTAATTTTAGGTGGAGAAAGAAAAACGGATCCGATGAAAATCGAATCCGTTACCAACATTATTCATATATATATGCTAACACTTCTAAAGCCTGTTCAATTGTTTCGACAGTTACATTAGCTTTATTTGAAAGCTCCTTTAATGGATGGATTAAAGACTCTGGACGGACAATAATTGTTGGTTTATTTAAAGCAATTGCAGTACTAGCATCCATTGCTGTGTTCCACTGTTTATACTTTTCACCAAATAAAGCAATCACTACATCAGATTTTTGCATAAGAACCTGTGTGCGAAAGTTATTAATACTAGATGCAGCATCGTCCTTATAAAGTGGGCCAGGCTGTTTTCCTAAAATGTTTTCCCCGATAGAATCCGATAAATCATGGTCTGTTTGTGGAGACACAAACTCTAATGGTAGTTCTTTTTCTTCAGCCATTTGAATTAATTTTTCTCGCCAATTATCATGTATTTGACCAGCTAAATAAACGGTAAGTTTCATTATAGGACCCTCCTAAAATTATGTACTTTTTATCTATTTTAAACTAGTTATTAAAAAATTCCAGTGTTTTACTTTATCAAATTAGTTTGTCATATAGTTATTTAAGTTATATTGGTGTTTGTTGATTTATCTTTGGATATTAGAACGTCTATTATTTAATTATTTTTAGACGATGAAACATAAGTTGTGTTATTGCAGTTCAACATACATAAATTGAAATTGAATGAAAGCTTTAAATTTCACCTCATATAAATGCTCCAGTTCCATTCATCAGCTGACTTATGTGAACTATATTTGTTGAAACCATGTTAGATGCATTATAGAACAAATCACAGTAATTTTAGTATTCTTATAAAATAATACAGTGGTTAAAAGTTATAGAAGGAAAATATCTCCTTTTGTCGAATTTTATAAAGTGTTGAAGACTAGATAAGTATAAAGGAATGAAGTGAGACATGGAGTATATAGATAAGATTGGCGAGAGAATAGAAACTAGATCATTATTTATATATTTAGTTATTATTTATATTATCTTTTCGATAGGGGATATTTTAAATCATTCCCATTATTTGTATCCATATATTTTTAAGATAATATCGGGAGTTCTTATTTTAATCATTAGTTTTGTTTACTTACCAATTAGAAATTTATATATGAATGTGTTGAATTTTTCTATATTAAAAAAACTCTCTACATATTTTTGGATTGTATTTATATATATGATGTTTTTTTATCTAAATCACTTATTTTTTAAATCTGGCTTCCTAATGAATACAGGGCTGCTTGATAATTATTATAGTCCTATTCGATTTCCACTCCGGTTCAATCATGAATTTATCTTGTATATCTTTACATCAGGAATTTTGTTTCCAATATGGGAAGAGTTAGTTCAACGAGTTTGTACAGTTGTTTTTTTATCAAGATTATTTCCATTATGGATCTGTGTTATATTACAAGCTATTATTTTTGGACTCTTGCATATGGACAAACCATTGTTAATTATACTATTTGCATTATTATCATTTTTTCTTTGGTTTGTTACTAAGTCTATTATTCCATCAATCATATTTCATATGCTATATAATATTCACGGTGGACTATTAATCTATTATAATATTGATGTTATACCAAGGTGGTAATTTGTGGAAAATATTTTTAAAAAGTTAGTTAAAAATAAGTAAACCCACTAGATATGGTAAAATTGGCATAAAGGAGATGAAACAACTTGGATAATACATTTAAATTATGGATAGTAAAATTAGGGAAATTAGTTTTTACAGGTGAAATATTTGGAATACCGAATGATGAGGATTCTTTCAGTTTTACCTTTGCGATAGATGAAGAAGTAGCAAATGTTTTTATTGATGAAGCAACAGCTATGTATATCGCGAACATATGTGGTGGGACAGTAATAAAAAAGGAAGTGACTTCTGACCAGTATATTCGTTTAGATTCAAAGAATAGAGATTATTTAAATAGGGAAGAAGAATTTGAGCAATTACAAAGTATGGGGATATCGATACAGGTAGAAAGTTAATACATAGTAAAAAATATATGATAACTGCCAAACCATTATTAATTGCTAGAAAAAGGAGTAGGAGGACGGCAGACGAAGGTGATATTCCATACCAATAATACTTCAAACAGGCACTCTTGATGAAAATTACTTAACGTAATATTAATAGATTATTGAAAAGAGGTCACGACTTAATTATATGATAACGTTCTATTTGAATTGTTCTAAAAGTCTTGTTAATTCACTATAAATTTCAGTGATTTCATTAAAATTCATTCGTACAAGCCCACTAGAAGAAGGAGCAACAAAGTCTAATGTTCCTTTAACGACTGGTTCATCCTGGAGACCCCAGTGAACCGATCTTTTTTTGCTGTATTCTTGATAAACACCTTTTCCTACGAAACATATGATTTTAGGATGATAGTTAAGAATAATCCTTTTTAATTGTTCTCTACCGTATTGATATTCTTCCTTTGTAATCTCTTCAGCTGATTTTGTAGGTCTTGATACAATATTTGTTAATCCATATCCGATTTCAAGTAGTTTGTAGTCGTCCTCTGCTCGCAGTTTACATGGAGTTAGCCCGGATTCAAATAGTATTTTCCAAAAGCGATTATTGGGATTTGCGTAATGATGTCCTGTTTCTGCCGATCGGATACTTGGATTAAAACCAACAAATAAGATGTCCAAGTTATTTTTTAAATGGTCAGGTAGCAGTTTCATAATATCCTCCAAAATCTTATGATTCCTAAAGTATTTATATTATAGAATAGTCTCCATACGTGAATTTTGCAAATGAAAAACCGCCTATTAATTGATATCTAAGTCAAGCTAAAAAGACCACTTTGTAAAGAGGGTTCCTCAAAACAAGTGGCCATTTCGAACAATAATGCCAAAATTAATGTTGAAATTGTGGTAAGTATTCTTTATGTGCCTCTAGCATTTCATCTAAGATTTGTTTTGCTACTGTGTCTGATGGAACGAGTGGATTAATGGACATTGCAAGTAGGGCTTTATGATAATCACCTGTAACAGCAGCCTCGATTGTCGTTCTTTCAAAGGATTTGATTTGTTGAATTAATCCGTTGACCGCAATAGGTAATTCACCTACAGTCAATGGAATTGGGCCATTTTTCGTAATAACGCAATTCACTTCAACTGCGGATTCATTAGGTATACCTGCGATAGCGCCATTATTTTGAGTGTTAACGGTTTGTATATCACCACGATCATTATAAATTGAGTCAATTAAACTACAAGCTGCATCACTATAGTAGGCTCCACCTCTTTTTTCGAGTTGTGGCGGCTTGATATCCAAATTTGGATCCTTATAAAGCTCGAATAAATCACCTTCAAGCTGTTTTACTACCTCCGCACGGACGCCATTTTTTTTGTAAGCCTCTAATTCTTCTTCTAACATTTTTTGTGTTTGATAATAATATCTGTGGTACGAACAAGGTAGAACTCCTAATGCACGTATGAACTCAGGTTCCCAGTCAAGATCGGGAATATTATTCATATCAATAGCACCCTTTGTATCCCCAGTTAAAATATCTAGTACTTTTTTTGTCACATTTGCGCCGTCAAGGTATACATTTAATCCATAAACCATGTGATTTAAGCCTGCAAATTGTACTTGCACACGTTCTCTTTCAACACCCAGCATTTCGGCAATGTTAATCTTTGTATGAATTGGTAGATTACAAAGTCCAATTACTTTCTTAATTGAGGTATGGCGTAGAACCGCTTCAGTTACGATACCAGCAGGATTAGTGAAATTTATTAACCATGCATTCGGACAAAGTTCCTCCATATCCTTACAAATCTCTAATATAACAGGTATTGTTCTTAAAGCTTTAAATAAACCACCAGGACCATTTGTTTCTTGACCAATTACACCATACTTTAATGGGATTCTTTCATCTTTTATGCGGGCATCCAGTAAACCGACTCTAATTTGTGTTGTAACAAAGTCGGCATTTTTTAATGCTTCTCGTCGATTAAGTGATAGATGGATTTTGATAGGAAGTCCAGACTTTTCCACCATGCGTTTTGCAAGTGAACCAACAATTTCTAGTTTTTCGCGACCTTCCTCAATATCTACTAACCAAATATCGGTAACGGGTAATTCGTCATATCGTTTAATAAATCCTTCAATAAGCTCAGGAGTATAGCTTGAACCTCCACCAATAGTTACAATCTTAAGCATTTTTCATTCTCTCCTTTGTAAAATGTTGATAATTAGGGAAGGGGAGAATGACAAGGTCAAAAACCCACTTCCTTATAAATTTTAATTATGATAACGCACTTACTTTGTCTTTTTGTTCTGCCTTTGTTTCTTCCCGTAATCGCTGCTTGTCCCACATACGGAAGAATGGATAGTAAATGAACATGGCGACTAATAAATCAATAATTTGAATAATCGCGCCGGATAAATGTCCTGTAGCTAAAAATCCACTTAATACGATTGGCATTGTCCAAGGTACTGCGACACCACTTGGAGCTGCAACAAGACCGAGTGACATCGTCACATAGTTAATGATTGTTAGAACAAGCGGTGTTAAGATAAATGGAATCATAAAAAAAGGATTCAAAACAATCGGTGTTCCAAATACGGTTGGTTCACTAATATTAAACACACTAGCACCAATAGATAATTTACCGAGCTGCTTCATTTGTTTACTTTTAGCGACTATAAGCATAAGGAGAACAATTGCTAATGTTGCTCCTGTGCCTCCAAGATTAAGAAAGTTATCGAAAAATTGTTGGGTAATAACATGGGGAAGGGGCTTCCCATCCTGAAAAGCAATGCGATTCTCATCCATTAGGGCCAACCATATTGAACTCATTACCGCGCCAACAATATTGTCGCCGTGCAACCCAATCATCCATAATAAAGATATACAAAAGACTATAACTAATGTTCCGCCAAGACTACCACCAAGATGTTTAAGCGGCATTCCAATCCATGTAGAGATCATGTTAGGAATATCTTCCCATGGTGTCATACCAACAATTAATCGAATAATCCATACTAGAACAATAACTGTAAAAGCAGGAACTAGAGCTGAAAAAGATTTAGCAACTGCAGGAGGTACCGAAGAAGGCATCTTTATAGTAATATTCTTTTGAATAATTATTCGATATATTTCTGTTGATAATAAGGCGAAAATCATTGCGATAAATATCCCTTGACTACCTAATAGATTAATAGGTAACACACCACTAATTATTTCTGTTTTTCCAGTGGAATTCGTAAATAATGTTTGATGTGGTGTTGTTAGAACGAATGCAGCTAGTGAAATAATCCCTGCTGAAACTGGTTCCACCTTATATCTTTCAGCTAATCTATATGCAATTCCAAAACTAATGACAAGCCCTAAAATATCAAAAGTAGCCCCAACTGGATAAGTTAATTTTTCCTGCCAACTTGTTCCAAATAAATGTGCCATAAATTCGGTGTATCCATGTATGGGTAGATTAGCAATTATTAAAAATAAAGAACCGACAATGATTAATGGCATGGCCATAATGATCCCATCACGAATCGAAATTAAATGACGTTGATTGCCGACTTTTGCAGCAAATGGTGTAATATAGCGTTCTAAGAAGTTCATTAATTTATTCATATCGACCACCGCCAGTGACGATGTTTCCTCCTCTCATTAACCATTGGATATTAGTTGTAAAGCCTGACTAAGCACAGACTCACCATCACACATGCCGTAATGCATCGGATTAATCACTTCTGCCTCTATTCCGTTTTGATTTGCTAACGCTTTCATATCAGAAAAAAGATAACGAATTTGAGGACCCATTAATAAAACATCTGCTTGATTAATCTCTTTTTTTGCTTCTTCCACGGGTACAGCCCAAATTTTCGCCGCTATATTCTGTTCCTTTGCTGCCTTTTCCATCTTTGTTACTAGTAGACTAGTAGACATACCTGCTGCACAACATAACATAATATTTTTCATTTTATTTACTCTCCTTTGATTCTAATTCTTGTCGTAGATCGATTAATTCATTAGCTAAATCTCTTACTGTCATCGCATTCATCAAATGATCCTGAGCATGAATTAGCAGAATTGAAATTTGACCTTGAAGTTCTCCACGAGCTTCAGATTGAATTAACTCTGTTTGAAATTTATGAGCTTTTAATAATTCCTGATTACTTTCTTCGATTTTTTCCTTTGCTAATTGAAAGTTTTTTTGACGTGCTAAGCCTAACGCTTCCATCGCAGTGCTTCGAGCATTTCCGGCGTAAAGTATGATTTGAAAGGCGATTGATTCGTCCATCCTTTTTCCTCGCTTTCTTCTTTTGTTGATTTTTCTATTTCTTTTTTTGTTTTTAAATCTAGCGATAAAATAAATTTCAATAGTTGATTACCATCAAATGATTGATATATCGCCTTATCAATCATTTCTATCCTTGTAGATAGGGGAGCTAAGTTTCGAAGAATCTCTAATTTATATTTTAAATGAGGTCCTAATAAAATAAGTTCTGCCTGTTCAAGTTTACGTTCAACTAATGTACTGTCCACTGCTTCAATATGTAAAGAAATGGATTGTTGATCGGCAGCAAGCTTAGTTCGCTTAGATAAAATACTTGTAGACATTCCAGATGAACAACATAAGATTATATTCACCACTGTCATTCCCTTCTCTAGCACACTTTTATTATATGAAAACGCTTTAGAAAACTACAGTTTGATATTCTTCCGCTATGTAGCGGAAGGAGGTGTATGGAAAGTGTTTAGCTTATTCCAAAATTCAACAAAATCTGTAAATGATTCTTGCTTGTTTATTTGTGTTTGCAGTGAAGGTTGATCCATAATAAGAAGTAAACGGTCATACAAATCTTGTATTTCCTGTTCATTGTCTTTTTTTAATGATAGTAGAAAAACTGCTTGGACTTTTTCCTTTGTTTCGCCCCATAGTATCGGTTTTTTTAGAAGAGCAATAGCAATTACATTTTCATAACCACAGGGATTAAAGGGATGTGGCAATGCAATCATTCCGCCAAAAGCAGTAGAAGAGATTTTTTCCCTTTTTATTGTTAGTGGTAAAAATTCATCTGGTGCATAACCTTGCTGAATAATCGACTGTGCTAAAAAAGTAATTAATTCAATATCTGATTCAATTTCCACATTTCGGAAAAACAAATTAGGTCTTAATAAAGAATGATTATTTTGTTGAATAAATGCTTTTATTTTCTTTTGATCCTGATCTGGTAGGAGAGGGTTGACAGTTATTACAGGATAGCAGATCTCCTCCAGAATAGGTATTGTTGATAAAATTAAATGACATGCTTGTTTTATTTTGCTCTGTAATTCATTCATGTCAAAGACACCGATTATTTCAATTTCATTATTAAAAATAGTTTCAATCTTTCTTTTTAAAATTTGTGCAGAACCAATACCTGATGCACACACTATTGCAACTGATAATTTACTGAAAGGCTGTTGCGTTTTTGCATCTTGAAAATGCAAAGCAAGATAACCTCCGTCATCTTCTGAAAGGTCAAATCCGAATTTCTTTTTAATTAAAAGCATTGCTTTTAATGCTAAATCAAATGCTAGTGAATATTGCTTCTTGATCTCCTGAAGTAATTCGTTTTGAATGGATATTCCGTATTTAGCTCGTTTTAAACCAGGGAGTAGATGACGAATAAAGCGATTTCTCCAGTCCTGATTAATATCTAAATCAAATTCCTTCTCTAAGAAACTGACGATCTCTACAGTTAAGGTATAAAGTGAATGATCATGTTTTGGTAACCGATCGTTTTCAATGCTCGTTACTCTGTATTTAATAAACAGTAGAGCGAGAAAAGCTGAATCCAGTCCTGAGAGTGATAGGCCATTTCCGCTTAAATGTCTACTAAGTTCTTCACTTATTTGATATTCTATTTCTTCTTGAAGGAACTCTATATTTATAGGGAGCTCTTTTAACCATTTTCCTTTCGTATTCCGCGCTTGAGCGATCTGAATATACTGCAAAATTGAGTGGATGGCTTCTGGTCGCAGTAAAATGTTATATGTGTTCGATATGTCTTTTATTAATTGGCTCCATGATTGACTAAATCCCATATTAGGAAATACTTGAAGCATACAACGGCGAATATTATATTCCTCACCACTTAAATAGATTCCATAATTTGGTCTTGATTCGAGAGTGATATGATAGGTTTTCAATATCAATTTAAGCTCTTTAATATCTTGAGAAATGGTAGATCGACTGACATATAATTCTTGAGATGCCTGATCAATTTTTAAATAATCATATTCATAACACAGATATTCCATAATCCATCGTTGTCTATTGATTTCATAAACTTGTTCAGTTTTTCTATTTTCCTCCTCCATCCACTTAGAGAAGTCTATAAAGTTAAAAATATTCAGTTGATAACCACTTCCTGGCAATGATACAATCTGTGCTATGTCTTTATTTAGTTGTTCATTAATTTGTTTAATAAATGTTCGAATCGATCGTGAAGAAACATTCAATTCATTTGATAAGATAGTTCCACTCACTGGAAGATCTGATTTATTTAATCGTTGAATAATATATAAATGTCTTTGATCCATCCGAATGTTCCTTTCCTTTTAACATATCCCAAATTATTAATAGTAGCGTATTCTTATTTATTTCTTCAGAAAACTCGATTATGATTATACAGATTTATATAAAATGAATAAACCATTTAGTGATAGATAAGAAAATTAGAAGTTATCATTATATCAATATATTATAAGACCCTGAAAAGGTGCAATTATTAGATTAATTACGCTTTTTGTCGAGCTATTGTAATGGATAATACTTATAGTATAATATACAACATGTCTTGTATATGATCAGGAATAAGGCCTGATTGTTTCTACCAAGCTGCCGTAAATAGCTTGACTACAAGGAGTTTTTTGATAAATGCATTCATTTATTCAATCAATTTCTTCTTGCATAATATTATGGCAGCTTCCACAGTGGTGGAGGCTTTTTTTGATATTTAGGATTCTATTTATTAAGGATGCGAATATCGACTATTACATATTTAAAGTTGTATCCATCCATCTAAAGCACCTGACCCTTCAAAGATTGTGTAATCTTATACAAATGAAGCAAATAGTTTGATTGCCTCGCAAATTGTTTGTTGGAGTGGATCAAGGCGTTTTATTATACCTAGTTTTAATTACTTTATTAGAACTATTCATACTATATTTTTGAAATTGAGGCTATTCTAGTTGGTAGAAGAGTAGTCCATTTGGTTTGTTCTAAAGAATGGGAGGACATATAGTGAAAGATTTTTTTCAATTTACTCAACGTAGAACCTCATATAAGCAGGAAACGCTTGCGGGAATTACTACATTTTTATCTATGGCCTATATTTTAGTAGTAAATCCTATGATACTAAGTCAGTCTGGGATGGATCAGGGCGCAGTATTTACTGCAACGGCTGTATCAGCAATTATTGGATCATTATTAATTGGTCTTTTAGCCAATTTTCCAATAGGAATTGCACCAAGTATGGGGCTAAACTCATTTTTTACATTCTCAGTTTGTATAGGGATGGGGATTCCATGGCAAACAACATTAACAGGTGTATTCATTGCAGGAATTCTCTTTATATTATTAAGCTTGTTTAAAATTCGAGAAATGATTATTAATATTATTCCAGAAGATTTGAAGTATGCAATTTCAGGTGGGATTGGCTTTTTCGTTGCATTCGTCGGTTTAAAAAATGCGGGTTTAATCGTCGCGAATTCTGATACAGTTGTATCAATAGGGGATCTTTCTAAGCCAACAACTATTTTAGCTATTATTGGTTTTGTCATCACGGTTATGATGATGGTTAGACGAATTGGGGGAGCAATCTTTTATGGAATGGTCATAACAACAATCATCGGGATAATATGGAATGTGATTGATAAACCAACCCATATTATTGGAGCAATACCGAGTATGTCACCAACATTTGGTGTAGTGTTCCACCACTTGGATCAAGTGTTTACTCCAGATGTATTAGCGGTAATATTTACATTCCTATTTGTTGCCTTTTTTGATACTGCCGGAGCATTGATTGCGATAGCAAGTCAAGCTGGTTTGATTAAGGATAATAAAATTCCTAATATCGGAAGAGCGCTTCTTGCTGATTCAACTTCCATTGTTGTCGGTTCTATTTTAGGTACTTCGACAACAGCATCAATGGTAGAATCAAGTGCTGGAATTGGTGCAGGTGGTCGAACAGGCTTTACTTCCATTATCATTTCTGGTTGTTTCGTTATTGCCTTATTTTTTTCTCCGTTATTATCTATTATAACACCTGAGGTAACGGCACCAGCTTTAATCATTGTAGGCGCATTGATGGCAGCAGAAATCAAACATATTAATTGGAATAAAATTGAGATTACATTCCCAGCATTTGTAACAATTATTATGATGCCCCTTACTTCAAGTGTCGCAACAGGTATTGCACTTGGGTTTATTTTATACCCAATTACAATGATTGCTTTAGGAAAGTGGAAAGCAGTACATCCGCTAATCTATATTTTAAGTATCGCATTTTTAGCCTATTTTGTTTTTATTATTTAATAAAAGTGTATTTGCAAGTTTACCTATCTTTTCTTAATAATAGGAAGGGGATTGATGATCCCTACCTATAAAAAGTGAAAATAAAAAATAAAGTAAAAAACCGCTAATTGTTGATTGAATGAGTGCGCAATTAGCGGTTTTTATATAGAAATTTTGGTCGGCAGTGACCTTATGCTTGTTTTTTTAATAACAAATACATAAAATAAGGTGCACCAATTAAGGCGACCATGATCCCAGCTGGAATTCCACTAGGGTCAATAATATTTCTACCAATCGTGTCAGCAACTAATAAAAGCCAACCGCCAATCATAATGGCTACAGGTATGAATAATTGATTACGTGGACCGACTAAAGATTTAGCTATATGTGGTGCCATTAATCCAATAAATGAAATGCCCCCCGTAACTGAAACAGCAGATGCTGCAAGTGCCACAGCTGTTAATAAAAGGGAGATCCTTTCTTTTTCAAGGGATACTCCAACTCCAATCGCTACTGGTTCACTTAAACTCAAAATGTTTAATCGATTAGCCTTGAATAAGGTGTATGGGATGAGAATAAGTAACCAAGGAAGGAATGCCCAAATGAATGGCCAATCATCGCCCCATATATTTCCCACTAACCACTTAGAGATGAAATCAACTTTTTCGCGCTCAGCGGATGAAATTAGGAGAATCATCACTCCTGATAGTGCCATGGAAAAGCCAATCCCAACTAAAACTAATCTAACCGGTTGCAATCCAATGTTTTTTTGATACGAGAATATATAAATAAGAATCGCCGTGACTAATGCACCTGCAAAAGCTAGAAGCGGCAACATATATACAAACGATCCGACTTCTATTGGAAAAAATAAAAAGAAGATAGAAATTGCTACACCGGCACCGGAGTTAATTCCAATAATACCTGGATCAGCTAAATCATTGCGGGTAATTCCTTGTAAAATGGCTCCGGATAGGGCGAGTGCAATTCCTGCCAAAAAAGTAATAATAATTCTGGGAAGACGAATGGAAAACAAAACGAATTCCTCAGTAAATGACCCTTTTCCAAATAAGGTTGGAAGGAGACGATCATAGGACAAGCTGGCATCACCAATCCCCATCCCGAGTACAATTGTCATTATAATTAACACTAGTAAAATGCATAAGATGATTCGCTGTTTTTTAACCAATGCTGGATGAATCATGAGAACATCTTACCTCCTTTACGAATAATAATTAAGAAGAAAGGTAAGCCTACTGCTGCAACTATAGCTGCGACAGGTGTTTCGTAAGGGGCATTGATTGTACGGCCGAGAGTATCGGCAAAAAGCATAAAGATGCCACCGACAATTGCACTGGATGGTATGATATAGCGATAATCAGTACCCACTAACGCCCGGACGATATGAGGGATCATTAGACCGATAAAAGCCATATTTCCAACGAGTGCTACAGATGTTCCTGCAAGTAAGATAACGACAAAAAATAGAATAGTCTTTATTTGGATCGTTTTTTGTCCTAATCCAACTGCTACTTCTTCATTTAAACTTAAAATCGTTAGTTGCCTTGATAGCAATAGTGAAATTATGATACCAATGATAATTATAGGAATCATTAGTCTAAGCTGCTCCCATGACGTTCCAATAACACCTCCAGAGGTCCACATGGATACATTTTTAGATAGCTTAAAAAAAATGCCAATTCCATCAGCGACAGCATATAAAAACGTAGAGACTGCTGCTCCAGCTAAAACAATTCGAAGAGGGGAGAAGCCTCCTTTTTGAAGTGCACCTAGCCCAAACACCATGCCAGTTCCAATTGCTGCCCCAATAAAGCAGCTAATGGTAATCCAAATATAATTAGCAGATGGAATAAAGGCAAGGGTGAGTGCAAGAGCTGCATTGGCTCCAGCAGATAAACCTAGTAAACCGGGGTCGGCTAATGGGTTCCTTGTTAAGCCCTGCATGATAGCACCTGAAACTGAAAGGGCAGCACCTACAATAATCGCAGCAATTTCCCGAGGGAAACGTATTTCACGTAGCATTAAAATAGTGTCACTTTTTCTATTTGAGGTAAGAGCCAGCCAAACATCTTTTAAGGTTGTTTCCGCTGCACCAAATATCATGGCAACTACAAACATCCCGATAAGAACAACAATTCCAATGAAAAGCTTAAATACGAAGGGGATGGAGTTTTTAGTCTTTTTTTTCATTATTTTCCCATCTTTCATACATAGAATATAAAAGCAATTTTCTGACTACCTGTGCAATTTCGTAGCATTCCTATTAGGATTTATACCAATTTTTTTCACTACTAAGTAGAAAAGTAGGTAAGTACCAGTAGTTTAAATAGTCATGCATTATGTCATATACGAAAAGAGCCAATGGAAAAGAAGGAGTTGCCCTAATTTAATATGGACAACTCCTTTTCAAATTTATTTACCTAAGGCTACTTCGCATTAATAATTGCATTGAAGTAAACAAAAGTTTTAGAAAAGAGTCTTACCTAAAAATGATTCCTCAAAAAATTTAAGCTGCTTTTCTAATGTAATTGGATCATTAAAAGAAGCGCCATTTCCTTCCATTTCAAAGACATGGTTGTTTTTGACAGCAGGAATATTTTTATAGGATTCTGTTTTTTGGAATGAGTCATCGGCATCAGAATATTTACTTAAAATCACATAATCACCTGCATATTCTGGAAGAACTTCTGTAGATAAAGTATAATAACCTGACTTTAAGGCTTTTTCTTTTACTTTTTCAGGCATTTTTAGCTTCATTGATTGATATAATATTTCTGTTCCGCGAGCCCAGTTATCACCGTAAACGTACAGTTCTTTTCCAAAACTCTCTATAACGGATACAGTGGCATTTTCACCTATCTTTGCACGGATTTCATCTCCGGCAGCTTGAGCACGTTTTTGGAAATCTTCTACCCAATCTTTTGCTTCTTTTTCTTTGTTTAATAGTTTACCAATTTCGATATGTTGGGTTAAATAATCCACTTTTCCCCAAGTATAAGTAACTGTTGGAGCTATTTTCTTCAGTTTATCAAGATTTTTTGTCGTCGATAATCCGATAATGAGGTCTGGTTTTAATTCAATAATTTTTTCTATATTATCTTCAGAAACCTCTTGGGCATCTTTTAATTGGTCTTTAAAAGCAGGGCTGTTTTTTGACCAAGTATCAGCACCTACAACATTCACACCTAATGATAAGACATTACCTGTAAATCCTGATAATAAAACTACACGTTTTGGATGGGCAGGTACTTTTATAGGACCATTTTCAGATTGATAGGTTATTGTTTTTTGTTCTTTTTCTTTCGTAGCATTGCCTTTATCTTTTTCGGTTGTCCCATTACTGCATGCACTAACTATGAGCACTAAGAGCAAAATGAGAGGGAATAGAATTTTCTTCATGTTTATTTTCTCCTTTTAGAAGGTTATAAGTAATACACATTGGTTTGTTTGTCCGTGGATCTCTGCCAATTTCAGCATCAATTTGAAAAACTTTCTTCAATACTTGATGATTCATGACTTCCTCACAATTACCAGCTTTTACAATTTTGCCGTCTTTCATCGCGATCAAATAATCTGCAAAACGGGCTGCTTGGTTTAGATCATGCAACACCATAATAATGGTTCGTTGCTGTTCAATATTTAGTGTTTGTAGAAGCTCTAAAACTTCAAGTTGATGGGCCATATCTAAATATGTAGTAGGTTCATCAAGAAAGATGATATCGGTCTCTTGTGCGAGAGCCATCGCAATCCATACACGTTGACGTTGACCACCAGACAATGCGTCGACAGGGCGAAATTTATAATCAAAGGTACCTGTTACATCTAGTGCCCAATCTATAACTTCAAGATCTTTTTTTGTTAAACGACCGAAACCCTTTTGATAGGGGAAACGACCATATGAAACAAGTTCACCAACAGTTAATCCACTTGCACTTTCTGGTGACTGTGGAAGAATCGCCATTTTTTTAGCTAAAGCTTTCGTATTTTCTTTAAGAATATCTTTCCCATCCAAAAGAACGTTTCCAGAATGATGATTGATTATTCGAGTAATCGCTTTTAAGAGGGTAGATTTCCCACATCCATTTGAACCGATAATCGTTGTAATTTGTTTATCAGGAATGCTGACACTGAGATCATTAACGATGATTTGTTCACCATATCCAATGTTTAAATTATTTGTAAAAAGGCGTCCCATGTTAAAAACCTCCTTTCGAAAGTGTAAATGATAAATATGTATGATAATGATTCTCATTTTCATCAATAACTATAGAGTGTATTATTTTTATTGTCAATCACTTTTTTTATCTATTTCAAACTTAACCTAATCACTTATAAATGATCATTTTTGCGGAAGGTAGGGGTTGCGGAAGATAAAAAAAGTTTCTATAAATGAGAAAAAAACGATTGAAATTGATAATCGTTATCAGTTACACTAGATTTAGTGAAAATGAAATTGAGGATATAAGATAAATAATTTTGATGAATTCATTGCTGAGGAGTGTTCAAATATGGAACGGCAGGATTTATTTGATGTAACAATCATTGGTGGAGGGCCGGCAGGATTATATTCGGCATTCTATAGTGGATTAAGAGAAATGAAAACAAAAATTATTGAATTTCAACCATACCTTGGTGGAAAGCTGCATGTATATCCAGAGAAAATGATATGGGATGTAGGCGGCCAAACTCCTATTCCAGGGGAAAAATTAATTGAACAACTAGTTGCTCAAGGATTAACTTTTAATCCAACCGTCGTTTTAAAAGAAAAAGTTGAGTCCATTTCAAGGAATGAAGAGGGGATATTTGTTTTAGAAGGTTCAAGTGGAGAAAAGCATTATTCAAAAACAATTATCGTTGCTATTGGTAGTGGAATATTAAATCCGCAAAAGCTTGAAATAGATGGGGCAGAGAGGTTTGAGGTATCTAATTTACATTATACGGTTAAGTCACTAAAACAATTTAAAGATAAAAATGTCCTTATTTCAGGCGGTGGAAATTCTGCTATTGATTGGGCAAATGAATTGGAGTCCGTTGCTAAAAATGTTTATTTGACATACAGAAAGAATAACCTGGCGGGTCATGAAGCACAAGCTACACAGTTATTAAACAGTTGTGCAGTTTGTTATTTAAATACAACAATAAAAAAACTAATAGCTAGTCGTAATCATGAAGTTATTGAAGGAGTCGAACTTGAGAATCATGAAACAGGTGAGATTTCGAAGTTATCTGTAGATGAAGTCATTATTAATCATGGCTATCAGCGTGATGCAACATTACTTGAAAATAGTGATTTACATATTGAACTGGTTGATAATTATTATATTTCTGGAAATGCAATGAGTGAATCATCAGTAGAGGGTTTATATGGGGCTGGGGATATACTTATGCACGATGGCAAGGTTCATCTAATAGCTGGTGCATTCCAAGATGCTGCAAATGCAGTTAACAAGGCGAAACAGTTTATTCAGCCTGAAGCGAATAAATTTGGAATGGTCTCTTCGCATAATGAATTATTTAAAGAGCGAAATAAAGTGCTTGTAAAAGAAATGATGAAGAAATAAATTTTTTAATAACATAATATTATCCTTATCCTTCACTTGTCATCAAACAGTTGATAGGTACTATTCTCATATTCTTATAAATAAAATTTATTAAATTTTAAAGGGTTTTTCCTTCGAATGCCGAAATAAATAGTTAATCTATTATGGAAGGAGAGAAAAGGATATGGGGCAACAGGATTTGAAACGTTATAAAGAATCGGTGAAGGAGTATATGACCGATGCTGTAACAAATTTACAGAAATATTTAAGCCTACAAACTGTTTCTGCACAAAGCAAGGCTATTCCTGAAACGGTGGCATATGTAGTTAAACAGATTGAGGATATCAATGGGGAAACCATAGTATTAGATGAGCTAGGAGGGAATCCTGTCATTTATGGTTATTTTGCAGCAGGGGAAAATGGCGACTCAACGAAAACCCTGTTGTTTTATAATCATTACGATGTCCAGCCACCAGAACCACTTGAAGAATGGGATACTGAACCTTTTGAACCAACGATTATTGATGGGAAATTATTTGCCAGAGGTGCCTCTGACAATAAAGGGGATTTAATGGCCCGTTTAACAGCAATTAAACTATTACAAAATCAAGATGGTGGCTTACCTTGCAATGTGAAATTTCTAATCGAAGGTGAAGAGGAGATTGGTAGCCCCAATTTAGCACCTTATCTTGAAAAATATCAAGAACTATTTCAAGCAGATGCCTGTATTTGGGAATTTGGTGGCAAGGACGAAAAGGAACGTATCAGTATGGTAGCAGGAATTAAAGGAATGGCGTATCTCGAATTGACATGTGTTGGGGCAGATATTGATATGCATTCTTCAGTAGGTGCCTATGTCGACAATGCTGCTTGGAGACTAGTTCAGGCTTTAGCTACAATGAAGAACGAACAAAATGATATATTAGTTGAAGGTTTCTATGATGGGATTATAGAACCTACAGAGGAAGAGAAAAAAGTTGTTTCAGAACTGCCTTTTAATGAAGAAGCTGTAATTGACTTATATGGATTAAAACGTCCACTTATAACGAAGGCAAAAGGGATCGATCCTAGAACAGCAATGGTATTTCATCCTACAATGACTATATGTGGATTAGACAGTGGCTATACTGGGGAAGGAGCTAAAACAGTCTTACCAAAAATAGCGAAAGCGAAGCTGGATTGTCGTTTGGTACCTGGTCAGGATCCAAATCATATTTTATTAAGTGTGAAAAAACACTTAGAAAAGCATGGATTTAATGATATTGAAGTACAAATGATAAACGGACAAAAAGCCTACCGTTCCAACTATAACCACCCATTTATTGACCATGTTCTAGAATCGGCAAAGGAAGTTTATGAAAATGATGTAATCCTTTCTCCAAATGCTGCAGGAACAGGGCCAATGTATATCTTCGGTGAGCACTTAAAGCTACCAATAGTTAGTACAGGTGTTGGTTGGGTTGGATCAAAGGCACATGCACCAAATGAATCTATTCGCATAAAGGATTTTGAGGATGGTATCGTTCATATGGCCTATATGTTAAATGGATTTTCTTCTGCATTAGAAACAAAGGTTGAGTCAACTGAAGTTAATCATTAATATTTAATGCTTTCGTATACTTGTTGCTTTAAAAAAAGCGCAACTGAAGGCTTTTACACCTATAAAAGATTCTACGATTCTTATGAAGTTTGTAGATCATTTCTAAGTGAAATGAAAGGTGTAACGATCTTTAGCCGATAGTTATTTGTTAAAACTGCAAACATATTTGAGTATAGAGTCTAATATAAAAAGAAACAACCCATCGATAATGGTTTCGATTGGGTTGTTTCTTTTGTTTTTAATAGTTTTGCAATCAGAAGATTTAAATAGATATAGTATGACAAGTAACGAACAACCTAGTGGTCAAGCTGTATTCCTTATATATTTTTCAAAAATAGTATTTTTTAGAAAAATACTAATTGACATATGAGCAGTTCGTATGTACAATTTAATTTTGTAAAAACCTATCGGATTGGTTGGTTTTAAAAGGAATGATTATACATAACAGTTTAAATCAAATGGATTCTGATAGGTTTAAAACCAAGTAAACAGGGGTGATTAGATTGAAAAGGGGAATTATCAGTTTTATCAGTATAATATTACTAGGGATGGTACTTTCCGCATGTGCATTGAATAGCTCAAGCAGTAAGGAAACATCGGAATCAAAAAGTAAGAAAGTAGATAATGCTGCAGGTGTAGTAAGTACTGAAAGTAAAAAATATGAAGCTACCGATCTATCAGCATTACCTGACAAGACAAAAGCGAGAAAAGATACATTTATTGCAGGTATTTCAGCTCCAGGAGGGGTGTTCCTTCCTTACTTTTATGAGAATGGTTGGGACGGAAATGCAACTGATCCAATTTTTGCTCCTTTAGTGAATTTAGATGAGGAAGGGAAGCCAGTTGGCATTTTAGCTGAGAATTGGGATGTATCAGATGATCAGTTAACCTACACATTTCATCTAAGAAAGAATTTGAAATTTAGCGACGGAACCCCGCTAACAGCAGATGATGTTGCTTTTACATTAACACTTTTACATGATCCAGCTTATGCCGGATATCAGGATATATCGTTAGCTGCAATAAAAGGTGGGAAGGATTACAAGGAGGGGAAAGCTAAATCAATCGAAGGGATTAAAGTAATTGATCCAACCACAATTGAAATTACAACCGAAAAAGTAAATGCGAAATCCTTGCTACTACTTGGAGGACAGATATTATCAAAAGCATACTACGGGAAAGACTATCAATATGGCAAACTTGATTATTTAAAAGATCTTTATTCTAAACCAATGGGTGCAGGGCCTTATAAATTTGAAAAATATGTACCTGGTCAAGAGATTCGTTATGAAGCTAATGAAAACTATTATGCTGGTAAACCGAAAACAAAGCATTTAATCTATAAAATTATTGATTCAACCACCTCTTTGCAGTTGTTTGAAACAGGAGAACTTGACTATGCTGGTTTCTCAGCAGATGAAGATACAGTGGAACAATTAAAAAGCTTAGGATTCGCTTCAATCCAAACCGGACCTGTGAATGACTTCGGATTTATTTATATCAACAATACACGTCCACAGTTCAAAGACAAGGAAGTGAGGCAAGCACTAATTTATGGTTTGGATCGCCAAAAAATTGTTGATGTAAAATTCAAAGGCTTCGGTCAGGTAGCAAATATTCCAGTTTCTCCGGTCTCATGGGCATACAATGATGAGGGAGTAAATAAATACGAGTTTAATGCGGATAAGGCAAAAGATTTATTAGAAAAAGCTGGATGGAAAGTAGGATTAAATGGTATTCGTGAAAAAGATGGAAAAAAACTAATTATACATTACTTAACATCAAAGGCGGATGATCCAGTCATACCAATTGCAAAGGAAAACTATCAAGATATTGGAATTAAATTTGAGCCGGAAATTATGGACTTTAATGCATTAGTTTCAAAGTTATCTGATAAAGATTATGACCTTGCAACGGTTTCAACTTCACAAATTCTCGATCCAAGTGATCCCGTTGAAGAATTAGCAACAAATCATCCAAATAATTCAGCGGGTTATTCAAATCCGAAGGTAGATGAATTGATTCAAAAAGGCTTATCAACCTTGGATATTGAGAAACGAAAAGAGATTTATCATGAGCTTTATAAAGAGTTGGGGAAAGACCCTGCCTTCATTCTTGTTCATTACCGCCAAAGTGCTAAAGCGATTAGTGGTCAAATTGAAGGTTTAAATCCAGATAATTACACTGGTATAAGCTCTAGTTTGCCAAATATATCGATTAAAAAATAATGAATATAATGGGTTGTCAAATATGGGATCTGACCCTTTGCAATATTATTTTAGTGAAAATGACGTTTTCTCCAAGATATTTGCAAAGGGAGCAGCCCCATTACTTTTTGGCTCTTTTCTCACACATTGTTGCTATTTAAGTAAAGTTATAACGATTAACTATCGACTGAGGAACGCAACACGTATCATTTTACTGAGAAAGAGCAGCAATCTCCATTAGAACCGCTAGAATCCTTTATTGGAAGTAAAATCCGGCAGTTTGGCTTTTACAATAGCAACAAGCTATACGAAAACAGCCTACTTTTTAAACTAACTTATTCTATGGGGGATAGAAGATGAAGAGGTATATTTTACATAGATTTTTACAGATGATCATCATTTTATTTGGAACCTCGTTTATTATTTTCTTCCTGTTCGCGATGCTTCCGGGTGATTATATTGATTCCAATATTAATTTATCTCCAGAAAGAGCCCAGGAATTGAAGGCATTATATGGACTAGATCAACCGATTTTACAAAGATATTTTACTTGGCTCGGAAATGCACTACATGGTGATTTTGGCTATTCTTTAAAACATCAGGAAAATGTCATATCCCTGTTAAATAAGTATGTTTGGAATTCATTCATCGTAGCTATTATCGCTTTATTTTTAACTTGGACTATTGCACTTCTAACAGGAGTTTTTTCGGCAATCAAGCAATATTCATGGTTTGATGGATGTGTTACATTTTTGGTTTTTGCAGCGATGTCCTTTCCATCTTTTTTTATAAGTCTTTTGTTCATAAAATGGTTTGGTGTAGATCTACAAATATTACCAATCGGTGGAATGATTGATACAGGAAGTCATAGTACAGGATTTGCTTATATTCTTGAAGTAGGTAAACATATGATACTACCGGTAATTATTCTTACCCTTCTTAGTGTTGGATCGTTAACAAGATATTTTCGTACTGGAATGCTTGAGGTTATTCGACAAGATTTTATACGTACTGCACGTGCGAAAGGATTGAAGGAACGTACGGTGATTTTTAAACATGCGCTAAAAAATGCAATTCTTCCAGCTATTACATTACTAGCATTTGAACTGCCAGGACTTTTTTCCGGAGCAATTATTATGGAACAAATATTCAATTGGCCTGGTGTTGGAAGAATTCAATTAGAGTCTGTAAGTTTTCGAGATTATCCTGTGTTGATGGCAT
This sequence comes from Heyndrickxia oleronia, assembly GCF_017809215.1. Taxonomy (GTDB): domain Bacteria; phylum Bacillota; class Bacilli; order Bacillales; family Bacillaceae_C; genus Heyndrickxia; species Heyndrickxia oleronia. The sequence continues at coordinate 2,739,395 of NZ_CP065424.1, read as the reverse complement.
TTACATTATTTCTATCAAGTTTAACGATCATTGGGAATTTCTTGGCTGATATCACCTATGCGGCGGTTGATCCTAGAATCAGATTAAAATAAGGAGGGAAGTCAATTGCAATCAGAAACCTCATTAATAAAGAAACCCATAACAGAACGTGTAGTGAAATCTCCTTCCTTGTGGAAGCAAACATACCGTCGGTTGAAAAAAAATAAATGGGCGATGTGCAGCTTATTCTTTTTAATATTTATGTTTTTAGTAAGTTTTATTGGCCCACATTTTTCACCTTATATTCTTGATCGGACAAATGTTGCGGATATTAATCAGCCTCCAAGTAGTGCCCATTGGCTAGGTACGGACAATTATGGACGGGATGTATTGACTCGTTTGATGATGGCAGGACAAATCTCTTTGACGATTGGTTTAGCTTCCATGTTTTTATCGATTGTTATCGGATCATTACTTGGTGCAATATCTGGCTACTATCGTGGGATAGTTGATATGGTAATTATGCGCTTAGCAGATATTTTAATGTCTATTCCAGGTTTACCGCTACTCCTAATTCTTGCTGCCATTTTATCTGAGTGGAAGGTTCCATCTGAATATCGTCTTTATATCATAATGATTATGCTTAGTTTTGTTGGTTGGCCAGGTCTTGCACGTTTAGTTCGCGGGCAAATTTTGTCTCTGAAGGAACAGTCATTTATGATGGCAACGGAAGTACTAGGCTTAAGTGATAAGCGAAAAATTTTACATCATTTAATTCCGAATACAGTGCCACTTTTACTAGTTGTTGCAACATTAAATGTTGCAGGGGCGATATTAAGTGAATCTGCATTAAGCTTCCTTGGACTTGGAGTTGTTCCACCGACACCATCTTGGGGAAATATGATGGATGCAGCGAATAATTTCATGGATTTTAGAAAACGACCATGGCTATGGATTCCACCTGGAACAGTTATTTTTCTAACGGTCGTATCGATAAATTTACTTGGAGACGGACTGAGGGATGCTCTTGATCCGAAAATGAGAAGGTAGGGATAGTATAATGGGCGAGGTGCTATTAGAGGTAAATCATTTACAAACTAATTTTTACACAGAAAATGGTGTTGTAAAAGCAGTGAATGATGTTAGCTTTTCGATACATAAGGGTCAAACGGTTTGTATTGTTGGTGAATCAGGGTGTGGCAAGAGTATTACAGCATTATCATTAATGCAGCTTATTCCGGAAAATGGGAAGATAGATGGCGGAGAGGTATATTTCTCTGGAAAAAATCTTTTGAATTTAAATAAAAAAGATATTCGGCGTTTACGTGGAAATGATATTGGCATGATTTTTCAAGAACCAATGACATCTTTAAATCCTGTTTTTACCATAGGAGAGCAAATGATAGAACCGCTTCAAGAACATTTATTACTAAGTAAAAAGGATGCATATAAAAAAGCAATGGAGCTTATCACGATGATGGGAATTCCAAATGCTGAGAAGATTATAAATCAATATCCACATGAATTAAGCGGTGGAATGCTTCAAAGGATTATGATTGCACTTGCGATAAGCTGTGATCCTAAATTAATTATTGCAGATGAACCAACAACAGCATTGGATGTAACTATCCAAGCACAGATTTTAGATATTTTAAGAGAGATTAAGAAGAATTTAAATACATCAATTTTATTGATTACCCATGACCTTGGAGTTGTTGCTGAAATGGCTGATTATGTAGTCGTCATGTATGCTGGAAAGGTTGTGGAGGAAGGTCCTGTTCTGGAGTTGTTTTCCAACCCCCAACACCCTTATACAAAAGGCTTATTAAAAGCAAAACCAGTTATAGGAGAGAGGAAAGATCGTCTTTATACGATTGCAGGTCAAGTCCCTAATCTCGTTGATCTAAAGGAATCCTGTTATTTTGCAGATCGTTGTGAATATGCCATGGATCATTGTCGCATCAAACAACCGTCATTCTCAACAGTATCAGACGAACATCATGTTGCTTGTTGGCTTTTCGAGGAAGGTGTCACAAATGGGTGAAGCATTATTAGAAGTGAAAAATTTAAAAAAATATTTCCCTGTATCCAAAGGAATGTTTAAAAAATTTGGAGATTCGGTAAAAGCTGTTGACGATGTTAGCTTTACAATCGAAAAAGGAGATGTTTTCGGTCTTGTCGGTGAATCCGGAAGCGGTAAATCAACCATTGGAAAAACGATTTTAAGACTTCATGATAAAACAGATGGTGAAGTTTCATTTAAGGGTAGGGATGTTTTTGCGTTATCAAAAAAAGAATTGAGAGAGCTTCGGACACAGACACAGCTTGTTTTTCAAGATCCTTTCAGCTCTTTGAATCCCCGCCTTCGCGTAGGTGACGCAATTGGTGAAGCAATGATTGAGCATGGATTAGTATCTAAAAAAGAAGTAAGAACGAAGGTATTAGAAGTTCTAGAGAAATGTGGCCTTTCTTCATATCATATTGACCGTTATCCGCATGAATTTTCTGGCGGTCAGAGACAGAGAATTGTCATTGCTCGAGCAATGGCATTAAACCCTGAATTTATTGTGATGGATGAACCTGTTGCTGCACTTGATGTTTCTATTCAAGCTCAAATCATTAATCTATTTAGTGATTTACAACGTGAACATGGGTTATCATACTTATTTATTTCGCATGATTTAAGTGTAGTAGAGCACTTATGTACAAAGATTGCGATTATGTATTTAGGGAACATCGTTGAATTTTCAACAAAAGAAGAGTTGTTTGATCATCCTTTACATCCATATACGAAGGCACTACTTTCCGCTGTTCCTATACCGGATCCAACCATCAAGCGTGAGCGGATTATATTAAAAGGAGATATACCTAGTCCGGTCAATCCACCATCTGGATGTAAATTTCGAACAAGATGTCCTTTGGCTACAGATATTTGTGCACAAAAGATACCGGAATATCGAGAGGTGCAGAGCAATCATTTTGTTGCATGTCATTTAGTCTAATTAAAAAGTTACTATTAGTGTAAACGTAAGAAAAGCAAAGCTTATTTTTTAAGTTTTGCTTTTTTATTTACTCTTATTGAAAGAGTAGAAGTAAATAATAAAAATTTATATGTTTTATATTGCCTTATACCGCTTACAAAATGAAAATGGTATGATCGTACTTAAAGATCAAAAAAATATAGGTGTTATATGATTATTTATGGTTTTCAATTTAAAACAATTATATAGGAAAGAAACGAACAAAAGGGTGAGAAACTTTGAATTTAAAATTATTGGCGTCTGATTTATCAAAAATTTATAGCAAAAATAAAAAAGTAGATGCTGTATTACTTGGAGGCTCCGTTTCGCGTAATTGGGATGATGAATATTCGGACATAGAGTTATTTATTTTTTGGAAGGAAGCTCCCTTGGATGAAGATCGATTATCCCCTATAAAGGTTACAAATGGTAGTATCATTGAATTTTACCCATATGAAGAGGAAGAATGGTCAGAAACTTATATTACTAGAGGAGTAAAATTGGAAATTAGTAACTTTTTAACCTCTACAGTTAAAAGAATCATTAATGATGTAATCAAAAATTTTGATATTGAATTAGCTAAACAATGTCTTGTAGCAACTGTTCAGAACGGTCATGTTCTATTTGGTAATAACGTGATAAATGAACTTAAAAAGAAGGTGACACATTATCCAAATGAGCTGAGTAAAGCCATGATTAAGCATTACTTACATATGGGGAATCGATGGAATAATCGTGAGGCATTACTTGCACGTGAAGATTGGTTGATGCTTCATCAAGTTATTGTATCGGTACATTCAAATGTGATGGGCGTGTTGTTTGGATTAAATCGGCATTATGTCCACCATCCTGCTTTTAAATGGCAAAGATATTCATTAGAGGCTATGAAAATCACACCAAAGGATAGTGCAAAATGATTATCTTCTATACTACTAGAACCTCCCAAAAAAAGTGTTCAAATACTTGAAGAGATTATTCAAGAACCATATGAAATCGTTCAAAGGGAATATCCTCAAATGGATTTGTCCAGATTTATAAATCAATCAGCATTTTTAAGACCTAAGAATAGTAATATTTAAAAATTTGAAAATAGATCTTTTATGATTAGTAACGAGGAAAAATAAAATATTAATTATTAATGGGATCAATAACCCATTTTGGGACAAGGAAAACAAGGAGCAAACTAAAAAATTGCTAGACGTTTTTTGATTGCTCCTAGGAGGGATAATATATAGTCATGCTAAGACGTGTTATTGAATCACCAGTATTTTGATATGTATGTGCCCTATCAGCTTTGAAACGAATAGAATCCCCAGTTTTTATTGTATATATTAAATCATTTACATATAAAGTTAGTATTCCATCATAAACAGTAATAAATTCCTCTGTTCCTTCTGGATGTGCTTCAGCTTGTAGGAACCCATTTTCTTCGATTTCTACTGTATATATTTCAAATCTCCTATTTTCTTGGAAAGGAAAATAAGGGTATACTTTATATTTGCCATTATCTTCGATTAATGGTTGAATTTCATGACGAAAAACAACTTTTGCCTGAGGTTGTGGTTCATTAATTAATGAGGTAAAAGATGTTTTTAACCCATTTGCGATTTTCCATATCGTTGTAAGTGTAGGACTTGATTCACCTCTTTCTATTTGACCGATCATGGTTTTACTTACTCCAGTAAGTTCGGATACTTTTTCTAAGCTTAATTTTTTCCTTTCCCTTATTCCTTTTAAATTTTTAGCAAGTATTTGATGAATTTCTTCCATAGTTACCTCCGAATTTTCTGTACATTATAATGATGTTCATATACAATAAATTAGAAAGTCGTTATATTGACTTTTTTAGTCATTATAACATACCTCTTGAAAGGTGGGAAGGAAATGCCGATCATGTCGTTTTTACTATATGTTTTTGTAGCCAGCTTTACTCCTGGTCCCAATAATATAATGGCGATGGTATTTGCACATAATTATGGACTGAAAAAGACCATTCGTTTTTGCTTAGGTGTAAAGTGTACCCTTTGTAAAGGACATTTAAAAAAAGACTAGGCAACTTGAAGAAGATGATGACTGTATTGTGCAGGTGTCATCTTTTTTAAGTTCCATTGACCTCGGTAATGATTGTAATATGTCATATAACTCTGAACCTCTCTTTTTACTTCTTCTAATGATTCACACGTTTTAAAATCCGTTTCATCTTTAAAATGTCCAAAGAACGATTCTTGTGGGGCATTATCCCAACAGTTTCCACGACGTGACATAGATTGCCCTAGTCCCATTTTCTTTACCATCTTTTGAAATTGGGGGTTGGTATAGTGGAACCCTTGATCTGAGTGAATGAATGCGCCTTCGGCCAGCTTTATCCCAGTCTTTTTCAACTTCTTTAATGTATTTAACGCAATATCTAGTGTGATTTTATCTGATGTCTCATATGCTAAGATTTCATTGGTTTCGGCATCTTTTATAGTGGACAAGTAGGCACGTTTTCCTTTTCCATAACTTAAATATGTAATGTCTGTTAATAATACTTTTCTAGCGGTTCCTTGCTTAAATTCGCGGTTTAATAGGTTCGGTAAAGTTCTATGTTCTTTTGTTGCTTTTGCCATTCTTCGATATGGGTTTGCTTTTCGAATTGGGCAAATGATTTGGAATTTTTCATGATACGACGAATTCGTTTTAGGTTATATGTAATTTGATACTGATTTTCTAAGGTCATCTTGATTTGACGTGCGCCTTTCTTACGACGACGAAAATTATAAGCTTTTAAAATGATTTTCTTTACTTTTTCGTCTGCCTCATCACGAGCCTGTCTATTAAGTTGTGCTTCTTCTGAAAAATAACGATAATAACCTGATCGAGAGACACCAACTAGTTCACAAAGATAGCTCACCATCCGCTTTAAGTTATATTTTTTAATGACCAATTGGATCAATTCAAATTTCTGTTCAGCTGTTAGTTTTTCCTTTTCTTCACCAACATCCTTTCTGCTAGATCGATCTTTTTTAGCAGTTCATTTTCTGCACGTAATAAGGCGTTTTGTGCTTCTAATCGTGCATATTTTTCTTCTAAACTTAATTCACGTTCAAGTGGTCGTCCAGAATGGTATTTTCGAGTGTCTTCAAGCCCAGCTACACCATTTTCTTTATAAGCTTTACGCCATCTCTTTAAAGATGAACTCGCTCGTTCAGTCCCAACGATTTCAATATCAAATCCTGCATCTTCAAATATTTGACGTGGAAATTTTCCTTCTTCATACTCTTTAATAGCTAATGCTTTAAATTCATCAGTGTAAGTAATTGCTTTTTCACTAACAGCTTTTACATAAGGATGTTTCATCAATAATTTCTGTTCTTGATCTGTAAATAATATTTTCGACATTTTCATCCGCCCCATTAACTATTTCTTTCATTATAAATAAAAGTACCCCATAAGGAGGACTTTTTTTAAGTGTCCATCTTATAGGGTACATTTTAGTGTTGGTACAGGTTTTTTTATCATTATGATGTTATGCAGTTATTTTAATTTGCTTTTAAAAAACTATATTCCCAAAATTGAACTTGCCATGTCAGTGATTGGCGCTGTTTATATGATTTATCTTGCTGTGAAAATTATAACGAGTAAAGATAGTAATTCTGAAGGTGATAAAAAAAATAATAGCTTTACTACAGGAATGCTTCTACAATTTATCAATCCAAAGGGGATATTATACGGTTTAACTGTAGTAGCAACGTTTATTCTTCCTTTTCAATCATCAACTATTAGTATTACTCTCTATTCAATATTTCTAGGATTTATAGGTTTTTTAAGTACTTTTTGTTGGGGAATGTTCGGTTCTGTTTTTCAGAAATTTCTTTCAAAATACAAAAACCAATTTAATATAGTAATGGCCTTACTATTGGTATATGTTGCTATATCAATATTTATCTAGTAATGTAGAAAGTTATTTGAATAAAAGAGTTGTCTTTAAAGGGAAGTCATTTTATAAGACAACTCACAGGTGTTTCTATAATATACATTTTTTTAAATCAAGAATGGCTTGCAGGTGCATTCCTTCGTGAAAGATGGTTCGGATAAGCACTTGTTCAATTGTATGCATACCCATTTCAGTTGGTGGAAATTCCTCTTCTAATCTCTCTCCATATGTTTCTTTAATATCAGAAGGTTGTTTCTTTAATAAACACTTTAATTCTTCATAGGAAGGGGTTTCAGAGGTGAATTGAGTAGGTGATGTTCCAAAGCCAAACCAAGTTTGAAGTGTTTCTTTTTCTACCATTTTATCCTTTGTTAATGCATGAATCCATAAATACTGATCAAGATAGATATGCCCCATGTTCCAACGAATGTTATTATTAAATCCATTTGGAACGATGTCTGCTTCTTCCTTTGTTACATTTTCGAGTACATGTAGAATATAACTACGATAGCTCTTTAGTTGGTTAAACAAAACCTCATGACGTTGATTCATCCATATATTCCTCCTCATAGTAAACTATTTAATTATTCGACAAAGATAGAAATTTTCCTTTAAAATTTATTTAATTATCAATCAGTAGAAATTATTTGAAGGCTATTCTATAGATAATGTCATATGTGGATAGGTGTCCTTGCAGGAATTTTTACAGTAATTGTCGAAAGTTTGCTTATAGAAACTACAATTTGAATTTGAATGGGTTTAGTTTTATAAGTTTACTGAAGAAAGAATATGGAGGAAAAGTGATTGAAAGAGGAAATTAATTATAAGTTTTGGACTGTATGTATGATACAGAATCAGGATAAAGTTCTATTACTAGATCGACAGCATGATCATTTCAATGGCTTTATACCTCCTGGTGGAAAAGTAGAATTTCCAGAAAGCTTTGTTGAATGTGCAATCAGAGAAGTAAAAGAAGAAACCGGATTGGATGTTAAAAACCTAAAGTATAAAGGCATATATGAGTATGTTAATCCAGAAAAAAATGATCGATACATTATTTTTAATTATATAACCAATGAATTTGAAGGGCAATTACTGCAAAATTCATCTGAAGGAAAGCCAGTATGGGTTAATATAGATGAAATCGATCAGTTACCTATGCAGCAGTCCATTCGGAGAAGATTTCCGTTATTTTTTCAGGAAGGAACCTTCGAAATCCATGTTAAATGGGATAATCAAAAAAATACTGAAGGTGAAGTATTCATTAGAAAAACATAATACTGGAACATGATAAACTACAAGTTTTTAATCGGGAGGATACCTTATGGAGATTCGACTTGCTGAAGAAAAAGACATTGATCAATTAATAAAAATGAGATGGGATTTTACTATTGAAGAAGATTATGAGAATAAGATTCAACCATCTGCCTTTGAAGATTTTAAGCAAGAATGCCGAACATTTTTGGAGAAATATTTAGATGGTGATCAATGGTTTATCTGGATTGCTGAAGACGAGGGGATAATTGTTTCCCATATATATATAGAAATAATACAAAAAGTTCCGAGACCTGGTAGGATTACAAAACCTTTTGCCTATATGACTAATGTTTATACCGTTAAAGAGTATAGAAATAAAGGGATTGGAAGCAGATTACTATCAAGAATAAATGAATGGGTAAAGGAAAATAATTATGAATTTGTTATTGTTTGGCCAAGTGATGATAGTGTAAATTTTTATCAAAAAAATGGTTATGTTCAATGTACAGAACCAATGGAATATTTCCCTAATTAAATCATGATAGAGTGAATGATTTCCATTCACTCTGTTTAAGTTTAAACATTATTATTTGATCGGGCGCTCAAGAGTTAGAATTTCATCTTCTAGTGAGGCATATTGCTGTTCAACGACCGTTTTTACATCGTTTACTGCTGCGTTGTAAAAGTGAGGAGCTAGTGATTCTTTAATAAAATCAAATACTCTTTCAGCAGCAAATTCCGATATTTCTTCATCTCTTTCTTGAGAGAAAAAGTATTGAATATCTGATATCATAAGTTGTTTTTGTTCTTTAGTAAGTTTAATAAACAAGTAAACCACTCCTTAAATAATAATTAAGTATAATTATACTTTTGAAGGAACAAAATGATAGACTTTATTTTTATAATGAATTATGTACATTGGAGAATTAGTGTTTATTAGGAACTTTTACAAGAATCGTTGGAAATTAACGTGGGGGTTTAATATGATAATAAAATTAGAAAATAAACATCGGGATATTGCTCAGAAAATCTTGAAGGTTCAAATTCCCTCATATCGTGTTGAGGCAGATATTATCGGTTACTATGATATCCCACCATTAAAGGACACAGTGGAACATATCCAAAAATGCCAAGAAACCTTCTATGGTTATATTATTGAAGAAGAATTATGCGGTGTGATTTCATTTAAAGTGAATAAGGGAGTAGTTGATATACATCGATTAATTGTACACCCAAATCATTTTAGAAAAGGAATTGCCCAACATCTACTTGATCACATTTTGGGAAGTAAAGATTATGTTGCCATGAAAGTATCAACCGGATCCAAAAATACACCAGCTGTACAGTTTTATTATAAAAATGGTTTTCAGAAGATTGAAGAAATAGTCGTGGATGAATCTCTTTCAATAAGTTGTTTCGAGAAACAATTAAATAAAATTTGATTAGGAGGATCAAAATGTTTTATCGACGAAAGTTTTATATAGTAAAAAAGGAGTTTGTAGATATTTTTAATAAGCATTTTAATGAAACGAATTTACCGAACCAATTAAAACATGGTTCGCGTTTGATCGGAAGATGGATGAAGCCAAATGAAGACGATACGATGGAAATATTCGCCATATGGGCATATGACAGCTATGATGATTATCAAAGGATTGAAGCGAAAATTAAAAGTGATTCCTCTCATTTAAAACGAATAGCTAATTGGTATGAACAAAATGGTGGTAGAGAACAAGTATATCGCAATTACATAGTAGAAGTAAGAAACGAAGTATTAACATCAACTGTTATATAAAATAGTATATTTTTTCCATAAAGTATATGAGGATGAATGTCGATGAGAAAAGTAGAGGTTACTAAATACAATGAAAATTGGATTGTATTATTTCAGGAAGAAGCACGAAAATTAACAGAAATCTTTGGCACAGAGCTTCTTGAGATCCATCATTTTGGTAGTACATCTGTAAAAGGTTTAAAAGCAAAGCCTATTATTGATATGCTGCTTGTGGTAAAGGATATTCAATTGGTGAATAAGTTTAATGGAGAAATGAGATCACTTGGTTATGTGCCAAAGGGAGAAAACGGGATACCTGAACGAAGATATTTTCAAAAGGGTGGAGACCAGCGAACCCATCATGTTCACATCTATGAAAAAGACAATAAACAGATTATTAGACATCTTGCGTTTCGAGATTATCTGCGTGAACATCCCGATGCAGTAAAAATGTACGGTGACTTGAAAATGGAATTAGCTAAACGTTTTCCATTCAATATTGATTCATATATAGATGGTAAAGAAAGTCTTGTATTGGAGCTGGAAAAGAAAGCATTAAAATGGTGGATGAGCACCCATAAATAATTTTCCTCATACTGAAAAGCAGTTTATATGTTGAGTGTTAGGAGGAAATATAATGGCTTCTATCCTTGTAAATTGGGGAGATTCAACAGTTCAACTTACTTGGATTACTAGTAAGGAGCTCGCAAAACTACAATTAATTACGAGTGTGCATGGTTTTTGCTTTTTTAAAGGAAAGCTGTTACTAGTTGATTTAAATCATAGAGGGTGGGACTTTCCTGGTGGCCACAGAGAGAGAAATGAGGAAGTGATTGATTGTTTTAAACGTGAAGCGATGGAAGAGGGATATGTTGAAGGAATGGTTGAACTTCTTGGTTATATTGAAGTAAATCATTGTTATAACCCATTTTGGAATGAGAACAGTCCGTATCCTAAAATAGGATACCAAGTGTTTTATCGGATGGAAGTAGAGCATATTCACCCTTTTTTAGGTGATTATGAATCATTACAAAGGGTATTCATTCAGCCTCAAGATGTAAAAAAATTCTATTCGGATTGGAACCCAATCTATCAAGAAATATTAAACCTTGCTACTAACAATTTTGGAAGGTAAATATAAGGTTGTTTTTTTAGGCTGTTTGTAGTTTGTTGTTTTTGTAAAAGTCCAATTTCCGGCTTTTACACCGAATAAAAGATTTCAGCGATTCTTATATAGTAAGTAGCTCTTTTCTCATTGAAATGAAAGGTGTAGCTGTCTTCAACTGATAGTTATTTGTTAAAACTTTACTTAAATAGCAACAATGTTTTAAAAAGGAGAGCGTTATTTAATGCGTCATAGAGGATCTGCGGTTCTTATAAAAGATCATGAAGTCGCTTTAGTTAAACGGATAAAAGATGGGTGCACTTATTATGTTTTTCCAGGTGGTGGTATTGAGAGTTCGGAAACTCCTGAGGAAGCGACCATCAGAGAAGCATACGAAGAATTAGGGGTACGGATATCGATTATAGACGATTTTGGTCGTGCTTACTTTAATGGAATACAATATTTTTATTTAGCGGAAATACGTGATGGAGTATTTGGAACAGGTAAAGGATTGGAATATACCGATAAGAGCAGAGGGGTCTATGAGCCTATTTGGGTTAACATAAGTCGATTAGCCTCATTGGATGTCAGGCCGAAAGAAATGGCTAAAAAGATTCATAGATTGTTTAATTGAAAGAATCTTATCTCAATAATGTTTTACTAATAATAGGTTGAAGAACTGCAATTCTCCTTATAGGGCTGAGGAGAGAGGTAAATAATGGATCAAAACGTTTAAATACTTATTCGGTAGGTGTAAAAATCTGGTAGTAAAGCTTACAAAGGCAAATAACTATATCTAATTCAGACAATTGATCTTATCCAAGGAGGATGACCGATGGGATCTAGAATCATGCATCTAATTATAGCTGAACAAATAGCAAATAAAATCTCCATCTCGAATAAGGAAGCATTTATATTAGGTGGAGTAGCCCCAGATGCTGTAACATCAAAGGAAATCTCCCATTTTTATATCGGAAATTTAAGCGACTTTACAAGAAGTATTGATTTTAATGGATTTTTCGAAAATTATAAAGAGATGTTTCCCTCGGACTATCTATTAGGCTATTATATACATCTTATTGCAGATGACCTTTGGTTAAAAGGATTTTACATGCCGTGGCTAAAGAACAGAATGGAAAATGACGAAAGCATATTAGAGCTATATCATAATGATTTTCGTTTATTAAATGGGAAGCTATTAAACTTTTATCATATTAATGATGTACAAATACATAATACGGATACAATTGATGAAATTTGTGATCTAAATGAAGTACATATTGAAGATATAAAAGCATTTTTGCCTTTCCTTTATGAAGATATACAATATGAAGAAGCAGTTCTTGATGAAAATCTAAATGTATTTACCTTTAATCAAATCATTGGCTATATTGAAACATCAATTGAAAAAGCTTTATATCATTTGAAAGACTTTGATCTAGTCTTAGATTAGAAAGGAAGAGAAATGTGAAAGAAGGATACATAGCTGTTACAGGCGGGAATGTATATTATAAAATAGTTGGTGATGGAAGCAAGACTCCAATCATCCTGTTACACGGTGGACCAGGAGGGACACATGTTCCTTTTATGCATCTTGAAAATTTGGGGAATGATCGACAAGTAATTTTTTATGACCAATTAGGGTCAGGAAAGTCGGATCGGCCAAACGATCATTCATTATGGAATATTGATCGTTTTGTCGAAGAATTAGGGCAAATTAGAGAAGCGCTTGGTCTCTCGAAACTTCACATACTAGGACATTCATGGGGAACCATGCTAGCAGCAAGCTATTTACTGAACCAGCCTGAGGGGGTACAAAGTATTATCTTTTCTAGCCCTTGCTTAAGCGTACCACAATGGGAAAAGGATCAAGCATTGCATTTGAAACAATTGCCTGAAGAGGTTCAAGAGATTTTATCTAGATGTGAACGTGAAGGGACCACAGATACAGAGGAGTATAAAACTGCGATGAAGGAATTTAATAAGCGGTTTGTGTATCGTCTAGATTCAAAACCGAAGGAAATGGAATCACCTTACGCGAAATCGAATTCGATTGTTTATAATACAATGTGGGGGCCTTCAGAGTTTTGCACTACTGGAAATTTAAAGGGATATGATGTTACAGAACGCTTAAAAGAAATTCAATTACCTGCTATGTTTACATGTGGTCGTTATGATGAAGCAACACCGCAAACAGTTGAAGGATATAGTCACTGTTTACCGGGATCAATTTTTCATGTATATGAACAAAGTGCACATTTACCGTATTTGGAAGAACCAGCTGAGTATATTGGTAGAGTAAGAAGTTTTTTAGACCATGTTGAAAAACAATAGGATGACATAAAAGGTGGAGGGCTATGGATAGATTACCTAAAAATCTCGAGAGCCTTTTAAAAGGTTGCAGCTGGGAAGAAATCACTATTGGCTGTTCAGAGTCAAATACATTTCGTGTAAAAGGTGATAATTATCATCAATTCTTAAAAATTCAATCCATAAATGCAAAAGAGAAATTGTTGAATGAAAAGGAACGTTTGGAATGGCTTCAAGGAAAACTACCAGTTCCTAAAGTACTTTATTATGAACAAGATGATATAAATGAGTACTTATTGATTTCTGAAATAGCAGGAAAAGATGCCTCAGTTGAAATAGATAAAACAACGTCTGTACCCGATTTAATGAAACAATTAGCATTAGGATTGAAAATGATCCATTCAATAAAAATCGATCAATGTCCTTTTGATCAGACAGTACAAAAAAAATTAGAAGAGGCAAGGTTAAGAGTTGAAAAAGGTTTAGTGAATGAGGATGATTTTGATGAGGAAAGAAAAGGTATTCCCTCCGATGTCCTTTTATAACATTTGAAGGATTCGGTTCCCAAGGATGAAGACTTAGTATTTGCCCATGGAGACTATTGTTTACCCAATATTATTTTGCATAACGGGAAAATAAATGGATTTATTGATATGGGAAGAGCAGGAATATCTGATAGATATCAAGATTTAGCACTTGCAGTAAGAAGTATTACGTATAATTTTGGTAAAGATATGATCCCGTATTTTTTAAATGAATATGGAATGCAAAGTTATGACAAAGCGAAAATTAACTTTTATCAATTAATGGATGAGTTTTTTTAGTGGGACACAGGGTCTGACCCCGCGTCCCTAAATGTTAAGTTATCAGAATGTTACTAATTGCCTATACAATCATCTTGTTATATTCCTTATAATAGAAAGGTAACCAAATATATGTAAAGGAGGAGTTGTTTTAATGGCGACATTAAAATCAGGGGAAACCGCAACTCAAACAGGTACTTATGTTGAGGTAGGACACGGTGGAGGTAAGGT